>DASXOJ010000168.1:0-64416 GCA_036494465.1 Pseudonocardiaceae bacterium | reverse complement strand
CCGAACAGCTCCACCCGCACCGCGAGTTCCTCGTACGCGGGAATGACCTCGACGGTGTCGCCGCGCACCCGGAAGGTGCCTCGGGAGAACGCGATGTCGTTGCGGGTGTACTGGATGTCGACCAGCGCGCGCAGCAGCAGGTCGCGGTCGACCTGGCCACCGACCTCCAGTTCGATCGACCGGTCCAGGTAGGACTGCGGGGTGCCAAGACCGTAGATGCAGGACACCGACGCGACCACGATGACGTCCCGCCGGGACAGCAGGCTCATGGTCGCCGAGTGCCGCAGCCGCTCCACGTCGTCGTTGACCGACGAGTCCTTCTCGATGTAGGTGTCGGTCTGCGGGACGTACGCCTCGGGCTGGTAGTAGTCGTAGTAGCTGACGAAGTACTCGACCGCGTTGTTCGGGAAGAACCCGCGCAGCTCGTTGGCCAGCTGGGCGGCCAGCGTCTTGTTCGGCGCCATCACCAGCGTCGGCCGCTGCACCTTCTCGATCAGCCAGGCCGTGGTCGCGGACTTGCCGGTGCCGGTGGCGCCGAGCAGCACCACGTCCTTCTCGCCCGCCCTGATCCGCTTCTCCAGCTCGGCGATCGCCGCGGGCTGGTCGCCGGAGGGCTGGTAGTCGGCGACGACCTGGAAGGTGCCGTCGGTGCGGGGGATGTCGCCGATCGGCCGGAACTCGGAGTGCGCGGTAATGGGGTACTCAGTCGCGAATGCCACGTAACGAGGGTACGTCCGGCCACCGACAACGCGGCGAGCCGAGCAGGCCACCCCCGCCGTCGATCTTCATCCTTTGGAGTGATACACGTTCGGCGTATCGGACGTCGGCCGATTCGGAGGCAGTATGGCGACATGACAGCCGATCCGTTTCTGCTGCCACAGCGTCAAGCCTCGCAGGCGCCGGATGCCGTCGACGTGCATCCGCCCAAGGTCGAGTACTTCGACGTGCCCGCCATGACCAACACCGACAACAAGGGCTTCGTCCGCGCGGTCGACGAGTACCGCGTCGAGCCATTCGGGTTGTACATGGCGCGCCCGGTGCCAGGTCGGCCGAAGGTCGAATACCTGGAGTCGTGGCTGCTGCCCGACCTGGGCCTGCGGATCAGCGACTGGCACTTCACCAAGGGCAACGAACGGGACCAGGATTTCTACCTCGACATCGCGCGCGTCGAGCCGGGCCCCGAGGTGTGGCGGGTGACCGATCTGTACCTGGACGTGGTGTTGCGCACCGGCCGTGATTTCGAGGTGCTGGACACCGACGAACTGCTCGGCGCGATGGCCGCCGGCCTGCTGGACCGATACAGCGCGCAGGAGGCGCTGGAAACCAACTATCGGACCATCGAGGCACTGACGCGCTATGGCAACGATCTCGCGCACTGGCTCGATGACCTGGGCATCAAGCTCAGTTGGCTACGCAGGTAGGGCGCCCTACCGGATCACTGGTCCGGCCACAACAGCCAATCGCTCAGTCCTTCTTCACAGGTTAATTCGGTATAAAGTCGTGCCCAATTCGTGATGTAACGAATCGACCCCACAGGTCACCTGCCGCACACGCACGGCTACTCTCGGGCTGGTGGGAACGGTCATCACACCCCAGCTGGTTGACATCGTCGACACCTTTACGGCTGAGCGGAGCTACTCATCCGGTATGTCTCATCGGCTGACCTTCTGCCAGGTCGAGTCGTGGGGACTGCGGATGGAGTGCGCGACCCCGGATGACCCGTTCTGGGACAGCGAGGTGACCTGGCTGCTGCCCTCGGTCGGTCTGCGCCTGACCCACAAACGTCCGCGCTCCCGGCACGGGCGCACCGGTCCGAGCACCCTTACCGCTGTCCGGATCCAGCACGACAGCCGCGCCTGGCGCACCACCGACCTGTTGCTCGGCCTGTCCGTGCCCGGTGGCACGACCGCCCGGATCATCGGTTCGGAAGAGTTCGCGGCCGCCGTGTCCGGCCGGGTGCTGCGCCCGGGCGACGCCGACCTGGCCCTGCACACGGTGCACCGCACGCTGGAGGAGATCAGCGGCTGCTACCACGAGCTCGAACCGTGGCTTTCCTACCAGCGAATCACGACCCCTTGGCCGCCACTGTAAGGTCCACTTGGACCCCGACACTGGTTTGAACGGTGCAAATGGAGTCGCGGAAAACCGTTCCCACACAAAGGTTCCCGTGCACCCCACCCCGCACCGGCGATAAGTTACCGGCATGACACAGAACGTGTTGCCCGATCCCAGCACCCCCTTCGGCCAGCAAGTCCGCAGCCGGCTCGACAGCGAGCTGGTCATCTGGCTGTCCACGGTGGGCAAGGACGGCACTCCCCAGCCGAACCCGGTGTGGTTCCTCCTCGACAACGACAGCCTGCTCATCTACAACCGCCCCGACGCGAACCGCCTGACCCACGTCAAGGAACGGCCCCAGGTCGCGCTGAACCTCGACGGCAACGGCAAGGGCGGTGACATCGTCGTGGTCACCGGCACGGCGCGGCTCATCGACGACGTGCCGCCGTGCGACCAGCTCCCGGCCTACCTGGAGAAATACGGCGACAACATGACCAGGGTCGCGGGCAGCCCGGCGAACTTCGCCAAGGCGTACCCGGCCGCGATGCGGATCTCGATCACCAAGGTCCGCGGCCACTGATGGGGACCCGGGGAGAACACCCAGTTCGCCGTACTACGTTGACGGTATGACGAACAGTGTTCTCCCTGACCCCGCAACGCCTTTCGGCGAGCGCGTCCACAACCGGCTGGCGAACGAACAGATCATCTGGCTGACCACGGTCGGCAAGGACGGCACTCCGCAGCCCAACCCGATCTGGTTCGTCCACGCCGAGGACCACGTGCTGGTCTACACCGGCGGCGGAGTCAAGCGGATCGCGCACATCGCCGCCAATCCGCGCGTCGCGCTGAACCTCGACGGCGACGGCAAGGGCTCCGACATCGTCGTGATCACCGGCATCGCGAGCGTCGTCGACGACGTGCCCGTACCGCACGAGAACCCGGCGTTCGTGGCCAAGTACCGGGCGGGCATGGAGCGGATGTACGGCACCGTGGAGCACTTCACCGAAACCCACCCGGTCGCGATCCGGGTCGACTTCCGCAAGGTGCGCGGCTTCTGATCGCCCAATCACGTGGTGACGGCGGGACCGCTGGACACCGGCATCCCGGCAGGCGCATCGAACTACGTGCCGATGACTCCGTGCCGCGAGGTCGACACCCGCTACGCGACCGTCTCGCCCGGTCCGGTCCCGGCGGGCACCACCCCGGCAAGGCCAGCGAACTCACCGGCACCCGCACGTCCTGACCGCGACCGCGGTGGCGGCTCAGCCGTAGCGGATGACGTGCAGCGCCAGTGGTTCCTCCCCGACGACGGGCTCGTTGTCCTGCGTCATCGGGTCCATCAGGAGGAAACCGTCCTGGTCGGTGACGGCCAGCACGAGGTTCCCGACGGTCTCCCTGCCTCGGCCGTCCTGCCTGCGGACCCAGATCACCGAGCGGGAGTCCGGCGCGAAGCCCGCGACCGCCACCAGCGCGTCGTGCCAGTTGTGGTGCTCGGTCGAACCGAGCACCGGCCCCAGACCGTCCATTGTGGATCGGAACCAGGACGCCGCGCCGGGACCGGGCGGAGCGGGCAGGAGCGGGTCCTCGTCCTGGTTCCAGAGGTCCAGCCACGTCCACGGATCCGGATTCGGCAGGCCGAACGGCGCTTCGCCGGCAGCCTTCGGCACCATCAGCGCCGCGTCCAGCATCTGGTCCTGCCAGTCACCGGTCTGCTGGAAGCGCTTCGTGGTGCAGGCGAACAGCCAGCCGCGCGCCAACTCGTCGGCGGGATCCGGATCGACCAGCACCGCCGCGCCACCGTAGGTGTCCTCCAGCCAGCGGCTGGCCTTCTCGATCGCGGACGGCAGATCCGGTGCCGGGGACTGCCACGGCGCGATCACCCGCCCGGTCGACACCGCGCCCGGCGCCGGCTCCTGCCGGTGAAACCGGGCCACGACCAACTCGCCGACCTCGTCGTCCGCCAGCGTGGCCAACGCGCTCTGCTGCCCGTCCAGCACCACGACTCCGCCGTCGTGATGGTGCGCGTACAGCAGGTTGCCGGTCACCTCACGGCCCTGGTAGCTGCGCCGCAACCATACGGCGGCCCTGGTGCCCGGCCCGCCTGCCGCGATGGCCGCACACGCCTCGGCCCAGGACGCGCAGGTCGCCACCTCCGCGCCGGGGAAGTGACCGGCGATCAGCCGATCCCACCAGCCCGGCGCCTCGTCATCGGGCTGCCACGCCAACGCCGACACCGGACGCGCGTCCACCGCCGCGTCCATCGCCACCACGCAGTTGCGCGCGTTGAGCCGCCAGCGCCACGGCTGTGCCTCCGGAACCTCCAGCCCGGTGAAGTTCAACTCCTCGTTGAACGGGTCGGCGTTCGCCACCGGGAACGGATCCAGGTCGTACCTGGACACCGCGATGGTCGCGGCCAGCATCGACCCCGGTGCCCGCTCGGCCCACCGGCAGCTCAGCAGCCAACTGTGCTCGCCTTCGGCGAACGGCTCCCGATCGGCCAGCACCACCCGGCCCCGGTACGTCCGATCCAGCCAGGCGGTGGCCCGGTCCGCAGGCTCGTTCATCAGTACATCGGCCTCCGCCACTCGGGGGCGTCCGGCTCGTTGGCAGGCATGTAGTCCATGACCCCCGCGTTCGGGTCCAGGTGACCGACCCGGTTGCTCTGGCCGTCGATGAAGACGGTCCGGCCCCGGTCGTCGCGGTGCACGGAGATGTAGTGCCCGACCTCACGGCTGTTTTCCGAGGTGAACAGCGTGCCGTAGTTGCGGCCGTGCGGGTCGGTCCGGATCCGGTCCGGGATCTCCCATAGTGCGTCACCGGCCGGAACCTGGAATTGTCCGCAGCCTCCATCATGTACTGGTCCGTCACCCCGGAAGCCGGTGCCTGGCGTCGCCGACCGGTCATGTTCATCCGGTTCGTCGTCATCGACACGGGTCCACAGTTGTCGTGCGTGCCCGGCTCGTTGCGGTGGTAGCCCGGATTGACGTGGCGGACGTCCGGGTAGTTCCGCCGCATGACTCGCCCTCGCTCGCATAGTCGAAGCTGCCGTCCGAGCGCCGGAAGGTCGACGAGGACACCATCGATCCCGGCGGCGGAGACAGATAACCCGGATACGGCCGCTGACTCGCCGACTGGCGCGGCCGCCGGGGAGCGGGGTGCACGTCGAACCTCGTCCGGCGGCCACTCGAATCGACCCGGTACCGACTACTACTACTGCTGCTGGACGGGTAGACATCGAACCTGGTCCGGCGGCCGCTCGAATCCGTCCGGTGCCGGCTGCTCCGCCCGGAACTGGAGCTGTAGGTGGACCTCCTCGGCGAAACGTTCACGACGTTGTAGTCGCGGTTGGGCATGCCGCCGACCTTGCCGGTGGGGTGGGTCGACGGCGTCTCCGCCTCCGGCCTGATCTTGCCGAGCAGGCCGGCGTGCTCGCCGTCGGTATCCGTGGTGCGTTGCGCGGTCTGCTTCAGCAGCCCGGCCTGGTTCTGCATGGCACCACCGGCTTTGCCGACGGGCCCTTGCATCGTGGAGACCAGCTGCTGATGGGCCCCTGTCGTGGACGAGCCGACCGCACCGAGCGCGTTGCCGTGCAGACTGGAGCCGGACGCGCCCTGACCGGCCTGCGACACCTGACCGGCGCGCTGGCCCACCCGATCCGCGTGCTGATGCACCGACGGCGCATGCATCGAAAAACCCTTGCCCATGACCGACCCCTCGCGGCGATCTCCCAACTGAGACCGAACGCACGTACCGTGCACACGGCACACAACGTCCACGATGATCGTCGGACGCTGCTAGCCGAACAGCCAACGGATGCTGGCGCTGAGTGCAGCGATCCGGCACCGGCCGGTCAGTCCGGCTGCGACCAGCCGGTGTTCCGCGCCCACGCCCGCGCGCGTGCCTCGGCACCGTCGAACCAGGCGTTCTTGGCCGCCGCATAGCGCAGCGCGGACTGGTCGTGGTGCTGTGCCGACGCGGCCCGCTTGACCTGTTCGTACTCGGCGCGCGCCGACTCGTCCGCACGCAGCCAGTCCCGGCACAGCAACGCGAAGCGCCACCCCGCACTGCCCGTCACCCGGACCTGCACATCGGCCCACCGGGCCGGGTCCGCGCTGACGTGCGTGCGCTTGACCCAGTGCGCCTGATCGGGATCGCTGGGCAGCGGGTGATCGTCGGCCTGATCCGCTCGGAGCGGAAAACCCGCGGTGGCCAGCGACTCGGTCAGGTCGTCCGCGTCCGCGAAGGACCGCACGGAAACCTGGAGATCCACCACATCCTGCGCGGCCAGGCCAGGCACCGCCGTCGATCCGATGTGGTCAACGCGCACCGCGAGCGTGCCCGCAGCCAACCGGATCCGCGCCGCCAACCGCTCCGCCTGTGCGGCCCAGTCCACATGGGACGCGACGATCCTCGGCGCGCCGCGATCGGCGTCGCGCCGCAGCCGCACGTTGGCCTCGAACGGAATCAGCCGATCCACCCAGAGCGCGTCCACGGCCGCCAGCACCTGATCCGGCGAACCGCCGTTGTCCAGCCACACATCCGCGACCGCCCGCCGCCTCGCCTCGTCGGCCTGCGCCGCGATCCGCGCCCGGACCTCGTCCTCGGTCATCCCCCTGGTCCGCACCAGCCGCGCGATCCGGTCCGGCACCGGCGCGTCCACCACGACGACCAGGTGATACATCGGCGCGAGCCCGTTCTCCACCAACAACGGCACGTCGTGCACCAGCACCGCGTCCTTCGGCGCCGCCGAGGCCAACTCGGCCGTGCGCGTGCCGATCAACGGATGCACGATCCCGTTCAGCTTCCGCCGCGCCGCCTCGTCCGCGAACACCACCTTCGCCAGCGCCGCCCGGTCCAGCGCCCCGTCCGTCCCCAGCACCCCGCCGCCGAACGCCTCGATCACCCTGGCCAACCCCACCGAACCGGGCTCGACCACCTCCCTGGCGATCCGGTCCGCGTCGATGATGGTCGCGCCGTGCTCGGCCAACCGGCCGGACACCGTCGATTTGCCGGAGCCGATCCCGCCGGTCAGTCCTACCCGAAGCATGCCCTGGATTCTGTCAGGATCTTCCGCTCCGCGTAACAATCACCCTCTGTCAGCAGATGAGTGGGCAGCACCACAGTTTCGCCCGATCGCCGGGACTAACGGCCTGGTCCTTGCCGTCGCCGGACTCACCGAACCCGTCACTGTCAGTCGCGCCTGGCGCGACTATTTCGCGCTGCCCAGATTCGGCGCGGGAAGGGGCCGACCGATGACCCAGAACAACAACTTCGGCAACAATCCCGGCAACAACGTCGGCCAAGGCGGCGACCGGCAGCCGGGCTTCGGTACCGGCTTCGCGGAGCAGCAGCCTGCCTGGGTGTCCGGCCAGTTTCCCCCGCCGAACATGCCAGCGCCCGCGCCGAAGAAGCGCCGCGCTGGCCGTGGATCACCGTCGGCGCGGTGGTGGTCGTGATCGTGGTCGCCGCGATCACCGGAAACTCCGGCAACAAGAGCACTGGCAATTCTGCTCCCTCGGCCGGTACCCCGACGGCGACCGCTCCCGCGAACAGTCCCGCGCAGCAGCCAGCCGCCCAACCCACGACGACCACCGTCGCACCGGCTCCGCCACCCGCACCCGTTCAGGACACGATCGTCTACACGATCACCGGCGGCCACGCAGGCAACATCACCTACATCCAACCGGGCGAGAGTTTTCAGGAGTCGCAGATCACCGACCGCACCAAGCTGCCCTGGTCGAAGACATGGACCTTGGACCCATCCGGATACGAGCAGTTCGGTCTGACGATCGAAGCCCAGAACTCGGGCGGCGGCACCATCGGCTGTTCGATCACGGTCGACGGCAAGGTCATCGCACAGAATTCGAGCAGTGGTGAATACGCGGTCGTCACGTGCTCGCCGTAGCGGGAATCGACGTGGCGTCAGAAGCGGACACGCCGGGGCGCAATCCGCGTTTTCGCACGTCAGCTACTTACCCTTGGGCAAGTAATCGCGCGAGGAGCAGGATCATGGCAGGCAATGGTGGGGTGGGAAGGCACCGGCTGGGAACGCCGGGCCTCGTGCACTGCGTGATGTATCGGCAGGTCGCGGAGTCGCTGGCGGCGCAGTCGTGGTGGCGGCGCTCGGCGGGGGCGGCTGCCCGGATCAGGAGCAGGCACAGCTTGGCCGGGTTGCGCAGGCGCGCGGTGGTGGTGGCCATGGAGCGGGCCTGGGTGCCGGGCGCGGAGAGCGCGCTGGGTAACGCGGCCTAGGGCTCACGCCTGCTGGGCCGCTTTCAGGGCCTTGGCCGCCAACTGGATCAGTGGCGGGCCTGCCTTGCCTGCCTGGACGACGCTGTTGGCCGCGGCGACGAGCACGGTGATCGTGCCTGCGGAGAGCACGACCTCCTCGCTCTGCTGACCGGCGAGCAACACCGCGTTCTGACCGCTGACCTGCACGTTGCTCGACGTGTAGCCGGTGTCGCGGGCTTGGTTGACGGTTTCCAGCACGCGGTGCGCGGCGTCGGCCGGGTTGTCGTAGGCGCCGATGCCGATGGAGACCAGACCTGCGGTCGCGGGCTGGTTCGGCGGGATGCCGTAGTAGCAGTCGAGGCGGCCGGTGCGGCCGATCGACGCCACCGGGATGCCTTTGATGAGGTTGGCGGTGCCGGTGAGCGGGTGGCCGAGGATCTTGTCCACGTCGTCTGCCGTGGCGACCGGGGTGCAGGAGGCCGGGAGCTTGCCTGCGAAGGGCGGCGCGCTGGTCGCGGTCGCCGGTTTGCTCGATGAGGGTGCCTTGCTCTGGTTGCTCGCGGAACTACTGCCGCAGGCGGCGGCGAGCACGCCGACGAGCCCGACTGCCGCCACCGACACACCGGCAGACCACCATCGACGGTCCATGGCTGGGACGGTAATCGGAAGGCCCCGAAACGACGAGGATCCCGCGCCGAAACCGGCGCGGGATCCCCCTATCGGAGTCTCTCAACCCCTAACAGCTACAACTCACACACCACCGGAGAGCTTCTCGCGCAGGGCGGCGAGCTGCTCGTCGCTGGCGAGGGTGCCACCGGACTGCGCTGCGGCCGGGGCCTCTTCGCTACCGGAGGAGTAGTTGCCGGTCGCGGCCTCGGCGGCACCAGCTTCCGCGTCGGCCTCGGCGGCCTTCACGATCTGCTTCATGTGCTGCTCGTAGCGCGTGTGGGCCTCGGCGTACTGCCGCTCCCACTCCTCGCGCTGCTTGTCGAAGCCGTCCTGCCACTCCTGGGTCTCCGGGTCGAAGCCCTCGGGGTAGATGTAGTTGCCCGAATCGTCGTACTCGGCCGACATGCCGTACTGGGTCGGGTCGAACTCGGTGTCCGCGGTGAAGCCTTCGTTGGCCTGCTTCAGGGACAGCGAGATCCGGCGACGGTCCAGGTCGATGTCGATGACCTTGACCATGACGTCGTCGTTGACCTGCACGACCTGCTCCGGGATCTCCACGTGGCGCTCGGCCAGCTCGGAGATGTGCACCAGGCCCTCGATGCCCTCGTCGACGCGGACGAACGCGCCGAACGGAACGAGCTTGGTGACCTTGCCCGGCACGATCTGGCCGATCGCGTGGGTGCGGGCGAACTGACGCCACGGGTCTTCCTGGGTCGCCTTCAGCGACAGGGAGACGCGCTCGCGCTCCATGTCGACGTCCAGCACCTCGACTGTGACTTCCTGGCCGACCTCGACAACCTCGTTCGGGTGGTCGATGTGCTTCCAGGACAGTTCGGACACGTGCACCAGACCGTCGACGCCGCCGAGGTCCACGAACGCACCGAAGTTGACGATGGAGGACACGACGCCCTTGCGGACCTGGCCCTTCTGCAGCTGGTTGAGGAACTCGCTGCGGACCTCGGACTGGGTCTGCTCCAGCCAGGCGCGGCGGGACAGGACCACGTTGTTGCGGTTCTTGTCCAGCTCGATGATCTTGGCTTCGAGCTCGCGACCGACGTAGGGCTGGAGGTCACGCACGCGGCGCATCTCGACCAGGGAGGCGGGCAGGAAGCCACGCAGCCCGATGTCGAGGATGAGGCCACCCTTGACCACCTCGATGACGGTGCCCTTGACCGGCTCGTCCTTCTCCTTGAGCCCCTCGATCGTGCCCCACGCGCGTTCGTACTGGGCGCGTTTCTTGGACAGGATCAACCGACCCTCTTTGTCCTCCTTCTGGAGAACAAGGGCCTCGACCTCGTCACCGACGCTGACCACTTCAGCAGGGTCGACGTCGTGCTTGATCGACAGTTCGCGCGAGGGAATGACACCCTCGGTCTTGTAGCCGATGTCGAGCAGTACTTCGTCGCGGTCGACCTTGACGATGGTGCCCTCGACGATGTCACCATCATTGAAGTACTTGATGGTCTTGTCGATGGCGGCGAGGAAGTCCTCCTCCGTCCCGATGTCATTGATCGCGACCTGCTGCGGTGCGGCTTTCACTTGCGGGACGATGGTGGTGTCGGTGGACATTAGGTGGGTTGCTCCGGTACGGATTGGTGTTGTGGGTTGGCTGTTTACGCTGTGCTCCTGCTGCGCGAAGGATGCAATGACCTGCGGAGTCGTGCCAGTCTTGCCATGACGACGTCCGCACGGAACATGTCAACGAAGACGAGGGCCACCCGATTCCCGACGGGCGAAACCACAGGCAGCATTGAAGCCACTGCGCGGGCGATATCGTACGCGGGTTTGACATCAAGGAGCAAACCAGCTGCTCGAAAGGAGCAAGGTGGCAGCGGAGCAGGTCGCCACGGCCGACGGTGATCCATCCCATATGAGCGCCGAGCGCGCTTTGGGGACGGTCGGGATCACCAAGCGCGGCGTGGACGCGGGCGAGTCGCGGGTGGCCAGTAGGGCCTGGTGGGACGCGGATGCCGACGATTATCACGACGAGCACGGCGAGTTCCTCGGTGTCGCGGACTTCGTCTGGTGTCCCGAGCGACTCCGTGAGGCCGACGCGCATCTGCTCGGCGACGTCCGGGGACTGTCGATCTTGGAGGTTGGCTGCGGCTCGGCGCCGTGCGCGCGGTGGCTGGCGGCGCAGGGCGCACGTCCGGTCGCTTTTGATCTTTCCGGCGGGATGCTCGCGCACGCCCGGCAGGGCAACGAGATCTCCGGCGTCGACGTGCCGCTGGTGCAGGCGAGCGCGGACCAGATGCCGTTCGCGGACAGCTCCTTCGACCTGGCCTGCTCGGCGTTCGGCGCGATCCCGTTCGTAGCGGACGTCGGCGCGGTGCTCGCGGAGGTGGCGCGGGTGCTGCGGCCGGGCGGGAAGTTCGTGTTCGCCGTTACCCATCCGTTGCGTTGGATTTTTCCGGACGATCCCGGTCCGGACGGGCTGGTGGTCGCACAGTCCTATTTCGACCGGACGCCCTACGTCGAGGTGGACGACACGGGCGCGGCCACGTACGTGGAGCACCACCGCACGCTCGGTGACTTTGTGCGCGCCATCACCGGCGCGGGTTTCCTGCTGCGCGACCTGGTCGAGCCGGAGTGGCCGGCAGACCACGAGCAGGAGTGGGGGCAGTGGAGTCCGTTGCGCGGGCGGCTGTTCCCGGGCACCGCGATCTTCTGTTGCGAGTTGGCGTGACCGTCGCGACCAACCTGCGCGCCGCGCAGCGGACCCGGTTCGCCGCGCTGGACGCGTTGCTGCCGGACATGACCCCGAACCCGGTCGGCGAGGTGCTGACGACGGCGCTGCCGGATGGGCAGCGGGTCGCGGGAACGTTGCTGCGGATCAACAATCCGGAAGGCACCCTGCCGAGCTTGTGGTCGGCGCGGCAGGTGTGGGAGCTGTTCCCGTTGGTCGGCGAGCACGCCGATCTCGGGGTGGACACGCTGCTGCGCGCGTGGCGCGGACTGCTGGACCGCGAACCGCTGAGTCTCGATTCCTCCTGCGTGGTCACCTGGCCGAGCCGGGACGTCACGGTGAGCAGGGTGCTGCTGGATCACGGTTTCGTTCCGTTGACGGTGCTGGCGATGCGCCAACCGGGCCGGTCCGGCACGCCGGTGCCCCGGCTGGCGCCCGGCGTGACGGTGCGCAGGGCGCGGCTGGACGATCTCGGCGTCGCCAGCGAGATCGCGCTCGCGGAACTGGACTACTCGGCGAACCTGGGCGGCACGATCGTGCGCGCGGACGCGGCCGAACTGAAGCAGGCGGCGATCCGCTACCACCTCAACGAGCAGGATCCGGTGTGGCTGATCGAGCAGGACGGGATCGCGGTCGGGCTGGCGGAGTGCTGGGTGACCGATGCGTCGGTCGGCGCGGCGGTGCGGTTCCCGGTGCCGATGGGCCGTTGGGGTTACGTGAACACGGTGTCGGTGCTGCCCAACGCACGCGGCAACGGCATCGGACGGCAGCTGATGTCGGTCGCGCACCACGATCTGGCGCGGCACAGGGCAATCGGCAGCTACCTTTACTACAACCCGGCGAACCCGCTGTCGTCGGTGTTCTGGCCGCGCCAGGGCTACCGTCCGTTGTGGACGATCTGGGAGATCCGGCCGTCGGGGGCGCTGCGCTAAACGCGCAGCGCGTACTGGTTGACCTCGCCGATCTGGTGTGTCGCTGGTGGACGGTCGGCGAGCGCGCGGCGCACCGCGTCCAGCACGCCGTCGGAGATCTCGCTGTGCGTGAGCCAGCGCGTACTCTCGCCGTCCCGCACGAAACCGAGCACGACGAGCTGGGTTTCGTGCGCGGGCAGGCTCGGTTCGGGTTCGCCGCTGGAGGGTTGGGCGGCGGCCGCGCCGCGCACCTCGACCACGACGGCGTCGTTGGCGAGCAACGGAGCGACGGCGTCCAGCACGTCGACTCGGTAAGCGTCGTGCACCCATCCGACCAGCAGGTCTGCCGGGCCGCCGAGGGCTTTCCTGGCGCGCTCGGCGAACGGTTCGGGCTCGGCCCAGTCGGCTTCGACCCAGAGGGCCTGGCGCTCGCCGGCGTGCGGGAGGTCGGCCGGGATGGGCGCGTAGCGGCGGGACGGGACGACGACGTGCCAGTCGTC
Source organism: Pseudonocardiaceae bacterium (assembly GCA_036494465.1). Taxonomy (GTDB): domain Bacteria; phylum Actinomycetota; class Actinomycetes; order Mycobacteriales; family Pseudonocardiaceae; genus CAJCJE01. The sequence continues at coordinate 51,364 of DASXOJ010000168.1, read as the reverse complement.
GCGGACGAGTTCGGCGACGACGCCGGAGAGCATGCCGGTGCCCCCGACGACTAGTGCGCGCTTCATGACGGATTGATTGCGGAATGGGCGATGGGGACCGGGTGATCAGATCGTCTCGGCACCATTCCGCCAAGATACGCCGCAGGTCAACCGGATGCAGGCCGCAGATTGTCCATGATCAGGCCGACGGTGAACACGAACCGGTCGTGTCCGGAGCCGGAAATCAGGTCGGCGGCGTGGCGTCGGGTGTGCGGAAATTTCTCGGCGGGCAGCGCGGTGTACCGGCGTTCCAGTTCCTCGCGGCTGACCACCCAGTCCGCATCCTGCCGCTTGCTCCGCTGCCGCACCATCGACTGTTCCAGGGCGTAGGCGCTGACGTAGAGGGACATGGCGTCCAGCGCCCAGGCGGCGGTCTTCGGTTCGATTCCGCCCGCGAGCACGATCGCGAACAGTCCTTCCTGGACTCGTAGCGTTTCGAGGTTGGTCGGGATCATGGCCAGCGCGGCGCGCGAGATGCCGGGATATTTCAGGTACAGGTCGCGGATCTGCGCGAACGCGTCGAGGATCTGCGCACGCCACCCGGCCGGATCCGGTTCGGGCAGTACGACCTCGGCGTAGAGCCGCCCGATCAGCAGATCGTCGATGTCGTCCTTGTTGACGATGTGCGCGTACAGCGACGACGGCCCGGTGCCGAGCACGGCAGCGACGCGCCGGATGGTCAGCGCGTCGTAGCCCTCGGTGGCCACGACCTCCAGCGCCGCGTCGGTGATCCGGTCGATGGTGATCGGCTTCTTGCGGGGTGCGGACGTCGTGGCGGCTTCGGCTGGCTGGGCGTGCCGTGCTGCGCGACGCTGGCGGGGATCGGCGGGCATGGCGGTCACTATAGCTTCACACGAACTTAGTTCGTTGAGTAGAACTTAGTTCGTCAGCAACGAACTAAGTTCTGGAGGTACGTGATGCGAGTTTCCGTGGCCGGAGCCGGTCTTGGTGGCCTTGCCCTGGCGCAGGGCCTGCGTGGTGCCGGTGTCGAAGCCGATGTGTACGAGCGCGATCCGGGGATCGTCGCCCGGTTCCAGGGCTACCGGCTCGTGCTGAACCCGGTCGGCTTCGCCGCGGTGCGCGACTGCCTGCCGACGCGCTGGCACCCGCTGCTGGACGCGATCACCATGAACGCTGCCGCGGAGCAACTGATCCTCGATCCGCAACTGAACGAGATCGGTGCGCTCGGCGCGGGCCGGACCGGCATCGTGGTCGACCGGCAGGTGCTGCGCCATCTGCTGCTGACCGGTCTGACCGTGCACACCGACGCCAACCTGACCGGCTACGACCTGCTGGACGGCGGCCAGGTCCGCGCCCGGTTCGAGCACCGGGAACCGGCCACGTCCGACCTGCTGGTCGGTGCGGACGGTGTCACGTCCTCGGTCCGCTCGGTGCTGTCGCCGCAGACCACCCCGACCGACACCGGTGTCCGGTTCGTCATCGGCCGGACGCCGCTGACCGACGAGTTCGCCTCGCTGTCCAGGGCCTACGGCTCGAAGATCGCAGGCGACGGCGTGAGCCTGCTGCTCGGCGCGATGCGTTTCGGCATCCCGCCGAAGGAGGCCGCCGAGCAACTCGCCCCCGAGGTGACGCTGCCCGGCATCCGCGACTACGTGCGCTGGGCCATGATCCTGCCGTCGAACGGCTCGCTGGCGGACCTCGGCGCGCAGGAGGCCGTGCTGTCCAGGATGACTGGCTGGCACCCGGATCTGCGCGCGCTGATCGAACAGGCCGACCCGGACAACAGCACGCTGCTGTCCATCCGGGTGGTCAAGCCCGGCGAGCGCTGGGCGCCCGGTCCGGTCACGCTGCTCGGCGACGCCATCCACGCCACCTCCCCGACCGGCGGCAACGGCGCGAACACCGCGCTGCGCGACGCCGATCTGCTGCGCCGCTGCCTGATCGACGCCAGCGAAGGCCGCCGCGGCCTGCTCGACGCGGTCGGCGACTACGAGACGCGGATGCTCGAGTACGGCGCCGAGGCCGTGCAGAGCAGTCTCGCCAAGCTGCCCGCCTTCGCGCCCGAAGCGAAACTGGCCTGATCTCGCCGAAATTCACCCTCGTGCGAGCGACCGGACACGACCGGTCGTGGACATACTGGTCCCCGCTCCGCCCGGAGCCATGCAGTTGACGACGCGGTTGACTACTGGAGGGCCAGTGAGAAGATCGTTCGGCCGTTGGCAACGCGGGGTGGCGCTGCTGTCCCTGCTCGGCGCGGCGACCGCGGCGGGGGTCGCGATCCCGGCGTCCGCCGATGCCGCACCCTTGAACAGCGAATACGTCGCGCTCGGTGACTCGTTCGCGGCAGGACCGCTGATCCTGCCGCAGGTCGCGCTCGATCCGTGCTTCCGGTCCGGCAACGACTACGCGCACCTGGTCGCGGCGGCGCTGCATGTCGCCAAGTTCTCGGACATGACGTGCAGCGGCGCCACCACCGACGACATGACCAACCCGCAGTCGGCGTCGCTGCCGTGGGATCCGGCCGCTCCCCCACAGTTCGACGCGCTCACCCCGAGCACCACGCTGGTCACGGTGACCATTGGCGCCAACGACGCGGGCCTGGTCGGGTTGGCCGAAGGCTGCCTGAACCTGCTCCCGCCGCCGTTGGGCACCTCGTGCCAGGCCACCGAGACCGCGGGCGGCGTCGACAAGGGCCAGGCGGCGGTCGATGGCGCGATCCCGAAGGTAGCCGCCACGCTGGACGCGATCCACCAGCGTTCGCCGCACGCCAAGGTGATCGTGACCAGCTACGGCGACTACGCCCCGGCTGGCGGCTGCTACCCGATCCAGCCGATCTGGTCGCAGGACTCGGACTACCTGCAAGGGCTGGTCGACTCGATCGGCACCCAAACCCAGGCGCTGACCGCGTCCCGGCCGTGGGCGAGCTACGCCGACTTCATCGGCCCCGGCGCGAACCACACCGCGTGCAACCCGGGCACCAACTGGGTCACCGGTTTCGTGCCCGTCAACGGCATCGTGCCGTTGCACCCGACCGCGCAGGGCGAAGCCGCGTTCGCGCGACTCGTCCTGGCGGGTCTGGGCAGCTGACCGGTGCGCCGCGCCGTCTCACTGTGAGGCGGCGCGGTGGAACGGCTGGGTGAGGCTGAACCAGTTGCCGGAATCGTCCCGGAACAACGCTTCCACGCCGTACGGTCGCTCGGCGGGCTCCTGGACGAACTCGACGCCGCGCTCGCGCAGTTCCTTGTACGTCTTGGGCACGTCGTCCGCCTCCCACACCCCTTGCCCCATCGCGCCCTTGGCGACGAGCTCGCGGATGATCTTCGCGGTCTCCTCGTCGTGGCCCATGCCCGGGTCGGCGAGGATGATCTCCAGGTCGGGCTGGTTCGGCGGCGCCACGGTCAGCCAGCGGAAGCCGCTACCCGCGCCCTCGAACTCCTCCCCCATCACCACGTCGGTCTTGAGCGTGAAGCCGAGCTTCTCGACGTAGAACTCCTTGGCGCGGTCCTGGTCCAGCACGTAGATGTTGGCGTGCGAAAGTCCGGTAATCATGTGCACTGACGCTAGTCGGGCGGCGCGGGCGATGCTTCGCGAAAAGTGCGCGGTCCGGTGGGTTTGTTCCACATCAGGACGAAGCAACCGGGGACCGGCGCGGCGGTGCGGGTGCGGGACTGGTCGCGGTAGGCGGACGGGGACATGCCGACCAGTTCGGAGAAGCGGCGGCTGAACGAGCCGAGACTGGAAAAACCGACCAGGAAACAGATCTCGGTGACGGTGAGGTTCGCGGAGCGGAGCAGGTCCTTGGCGCGTTCGATGCGCCGCCGGGTCAGGTAGAGACCCGGCGGTTCACCGTAGGCGGCCTGGAACGAGCGCATGAAGTGATAGCGCGAGCAGTGCGCCTCGGCCGCGAGGACGTTGATGTCCAGCGGCTCGGCGTAGTCGCGGTCGATCCGGTCCCGTGCTTTGCGCAGCAGCGCGAGGGACAGTTCAGTGCGCGGCGTCGTTCCAGGACCTGCCAAAGCCGACCGACACCTCCAGCGGCACGTCCAGGTGGTAGGCGTTGCCCATGTTTTCGCGCACGAGCGCCTCGACCTCGGCGTGTTCGCCTTCGGCGATCTCCAGGACGAGTTCGTCGTGCACCTGGAGCAGCATGCGGCTGCGCAGCTCGGAGTTGGCCAGCGCCTTGTGCACGTTGAGCATGGCGACCTTGATGATGTCCGCCGCGCTGCCCTGGATGGGCGCGTTGAGCGCCATCCGCTCGGCCATCTCCCGGCGCTGCCGGTTGTCGCTGGTCAGGTCGGGCAGGTAGCGACGGCGGCCGAGGATGGTCTCGGTGTAGGTGTCCTTGCGCGCCTTGTCGACGATCGTCTGGAGGTAGTCGCGGATGCCGCCGAACCGGGTGAAGTACTCGTCCATCAGCTCGCGAGCCTCCTCGGTGGAGATCCGCAGCTGGTTGGACAGGCCGAACGCGGAAAGCCCGTATGCCAGGCCGTAGTTCATCGCCTTGACCTTGGCGCGCTGCGCGCCGGAGACCTCGGTCGGTTCGACCGCGAACACCCGCGCCGCGGTGGCCGCGTGGAAGTCGAAGCCGGACTGGAACGCCTCGATCAGCGCGGTGTCCTCGGACAGGTGCGCCATGATCCGCATCTCGATCTGGCTGTAGTCCGCGGTCATCAGCTCCGCGTAGCCCGGACCGACCACAAAGGACTCGCGGATGGTGCGGCCTTCCTCGGTCCTGATCGGGATGTTCTGCAGGTTGGGCTCGGTGGAGGACAACCGGCCGGTGGCGGCGATGGTCTGGTTGAACGTGGTGTGGATGCGGCCGTCGTCCGCGATGGTCTTCAGCAGACCATCCACAGTGGACTTCAACCGGGTGGCGTCGCGGTGTTCGAGCAGGTGCCGCAGGAACGGGTGTTCGGTCTTGGCGTAGAGGTCGGTCAGCGCGTCCGCGTCGGTGGTGTACCCGGTCTTGGTGCGCTTGGTCTTCGGCATGTCGAGCTCGTCGAACAGCACGACCTGCAACTGTTTGGGCGAGCCGAGGTTGATCTCCTTGCCGATCACCGCGTACGCGTCCTGCGCGGCCTGCTTGACCCGGGCAGCGAAGTGCGCCTCCTGGGACGCCAGCAGCTCGCCGTCCATCGAGATGCCTGCCGCCTCCAGGTGGCACAGCACGCCCTGCAACGGCAGTTCGAGATCGGAGAGCAGCTTGGCCTGACCGGTGTTGGCCAGTTCCTGATCGAGCGCGTCGGCGAGTTCGGCGACGGCGCGGGCGCGCAGCAGCACACCCGCCATGATCTTCTCGTTCTCCTCTTCCTCGCCGCCCAGCAATGAGAGCTGACCGCTCTCGGCGCCTTCCTCGGCGCGCAGTTCGCGCTTGAGGTAGCGCAGCGCGAGGTCGTCGAGGTCGAACGAACGCTGACCGGGCCGCACCAGGTAGGCGGCGAGCGCGGTGTCGCTGGTCAGACCGTCCAGGCTCCAGCCGCGCCCGCGCAACGCGTGCATCGGCCCCTTCATGTCGTGCCCGGCCTTGGGTGCCTTCGGGTCCGCCAGCCACGCGGCGAGCGCGGCGTCGTCGGCCTCGGTCAGCTCGCGCACCTCGACGTAGCCGGTTTCGCCGTCGGCAGCGGCGATGCCGATGCTTTCCACGTCGCCGGTGGCGAACGCCCAGCGGGCGCGGATGGCGAGGCCGGTGCGCTTGCCGGAGCTCGCGTGCGTGGCCAGCCAGTCGGCCAGTTCACCCGAGCCGATCCGGCCGCCCTGGACGTCGAAACCGTCCTCGGCTTCGGGTTCCGCGGAGGACAGGGTGGCGAACAGGCGGTCGCGCAGGACGCGGAACTCCAGCTCGTCGAACAGTTGGTGCACGGCGTCGCGGTCCCAGGTCTGGACTTCCAGCGAGTCGCAGTCGCGGTCGATCGGCGCGTCCTTGACCAGCTCGGTGAGCTGGCGGTTGAGGATGACGTTGGACAGGTTCTCGCGCAGCGCGTCGCCCGCCTTGCCCTTGACCTCGTCGACCCGGTCGATCAGATCGTTGAGCGAGCCGAACTGCTGGATCCACTTGGTCACGGTCTTCTCGCCGACACCGGGGATCTTGGGCAGGTTGTCCGACGGGTCGCCGCGCAGCGCCGCGAAGTCCGGGTACTGGGTCGAGGTGACGCCGTACTTCGCCAGCACCGCCTCGGGGGTGAACCTGGTCAGCTCGGAGACGCCCTTGACCGGGTAGAGCACGGTGACCTGGTCGTTGACCAGCTGCAACGCGTCCCGGTCGCCGGTACAGATGAGCACGTCGAAGCCCTTGGCCACCGCGCCCGTCGTCAACGTGGCGATGATGTCGTCGGCTTCGTAGTTCGCCAGGCTCAACGTGGGGATGGCCAGCGCGGCGAGCACGTCCTCGATCAGGCTGACCTGACCCTTGAACTCGTCCGGCGTCGCGCTGCGGCCCGCCTTGTATTCGGCGTACGCCTCGGAGCGGAACGTCTTGCGAGACACGTCGAAGGCGACCGCGAGGTGGGTCGGCGCCTCGTCGCGCAGCAGGTTGATCAACATCGAGGTGAAGCCGAAGACCGCGTTGGTGTGCTGGCCCGTCTCGGTGCGGAAGTTCTCCTTGGGCAGGGCGTAGAACGCCCGGTACGCCATGGAGTGGCCGTCGATGAGCAGCAGCACTTTGCGCTGCTCGTCACCGTTGGCGGGAGCACTGGATGTGGCATTGGTCTCGGACTTGACAGGCACGTTCCGAGTCTAGGGTGAGGTACCGACAAAGGCCGCGCCGCCCGCCGCAGGGTGACCGTGAGGCCCGCCGAGAACCACGGAGAGTGCGTTGACCACCACGAACAACGGCCTGCCGAGCGCGATCGAGGACTTCAACCGACCCGAGGTGCTCGGCGAGTTGAACGTCAAACTCGGCGTGCGCTATGTGTCGGTTGCCCCCGATCGGGTGGTCGCGACCATGCCGGTGGAGGGCAACCGCCAGCCGTACCTGTTGCTGCACGGCGGCGCGAACGCTTCGCTCGCCGAGACCATCGGGTCGACGGCCGCGGTGCTGAACGCGCCGGAGGGCAAGATCGCGGTCGGGCTGGAGCTGAACTGCACGCACCACCGCGCGGCGCGGTCCGGCCTGGTCACCGCGGTGTGCACCCCGCTGCACACCGGGCGCAGCACGTCCACGTTCGAGATCGCGCTGACCGACGAGGACGGCAACCGGACCTGCACCGCGCGGCTGACCTGCATCCTGCGCGAGCGTCCGCCGGGGGCTTAGAGCTCCTAACTCGGTGTTGTTCGATCAGGGAGCGGCGGTCAGGTGCGTGAGGTCCAAGGCGGAGGAGGAGCCGGTACCGCTGTTGTACCGGGGACGACGACAACGCCGGAGATCGCGTGCCTGAGCGTCGCGAGCCGAACAGGCACCGTGTTAGCAGCTCTCAACCGCCGTTCGCCATCCCGGTGGGCGCCGCGGCCAATGCCTGGAACGTGTAGACGTAGCCGCCAGCGGGGCCGGACGCGGTGACGAAGGCGCGGCGGGTGCCGGGCTGGATCGCGACGTGCGTGACGTTCGGCGCGCTGGCCGGGAAGCTGACCTTGCCGATCTGGATGCCCTGCGGGTTGAACTCCAGCACCGCGCCTGCGCCGTAGACCGCCAGGTACACGTTGCCCGCGCCGTCGACGGTGAGCGAATCGGTGTAGGCGTTCGCGCCGAGGCTCAGGTACGACGCGGTGTGCGGGATCGGCGTCGGGGCCAGGTTCGCGGGATTGCGGAACTGGTAGGCGACGTGGTCGAGCGTGTTGCCAAGGTCCTGGTCGATCCACAGGCCGCTGTAGTCCGGGGTGAACACGATGCCGTTCGGGTGGGACAGTCCGGACAGCTGGAGGGTGGCCGCGCCGCCGGAGAGTGTGATGATGCGGCCGGGCGGATCGCCGGGAGTGCCCTGGTAGTCGGCGAGGTAGACGTCGCCGTTCGGGGCGACGGCGAGGTCGTCCGGCACGATCGGCGTGCCGTCCAGGTTGTCCAGCACGTCGGTGAGCGTGCCTGTGGCTCGGTTCAACGTGTCGACCTTGCCCCTGAGGTCGCACAGGTACATCGTGCCGTCGGGCGCGAACCCGATGCAGTTGAGCATGCTGGTGCTGTCGGTGTAGAGCGTGCTCGGTTTGCGGGTGGCCAGATCGAGGGTCATCAGCTTGGGCGCGCCGGGCGCCGCCTCGGTGTCCACGAAGTAGAAGTTGCCCTTGGCGTCGAACGCGGCGCCTTCCAGACCGGTGCCGAGCGGACCGGGGTCGACCCCGGTGACCGTGGCGAACAATTGCGCCTGTGTGCTGCCCGGCTGGTGTTGCTGGGGCGCTGCCTGACTGACTCCCACCCACAACGAGGCCGCGACGACGGCCACCGCTCCCGTGACCAACCATGGTCTCCGCATGGAAAGTTTCATGAGACGAACACTGGCACAACGGTCGCGAATGGACCCGGGATTCGATCAGGACGCAATGCGGGCAGCGAGTTTCGCAACTCCCGGACCAGACAGGTCAGGCGTGATGCCCCGCCGGCCGGCCATGGTCATCAGCAGCGCCTCTGCGGTGCCGCGCGCCTCCGGTCCACGACCGAAGGACCAGTCCAGGTCGGTGGCGACCAGCCGTACTCCTCTGGTCCGCAGCGCGCCACGGATCACCGGCGCGAACAACGCGAACCGCAGCACCCGCCGCAGCTGCCCTTCCGGGATCTCGCGCGGCAGCCCGAGCGGGCGGCGGATGTCCTGGTGGTGGATGGTGCAGTCGGTCAACGCGATCAGGCCGCCGAACAACGTGGTGAATCCGCGCGGGCGGACGTATTTCTTCAGCAGGGCGACGAGTTCCTCGGGGCTGCGCCGCCGGTACTCGTCGAGGCCGATCGCGTTGGCCCGGTTGGGGTTGAACCCGGCGCGGGCCAGTCTGCGCAGCAGGTCGGGTGCACCGAGCTCGTCGAAGCTGATCACGTGCGCGACCAGGTCGTGCACGCACCAACCCGTGCACAGCGTCGGCGTCCGCCACTGCTCGGAGGTGAGCGTTTCGAGCAGTTCGACGAAGCAGGCACGTTCGTGTGTCGCGAGTGGAATCGAGTCCATGACCTGGGTGTCTAACCCAGGTCATGGACTACCGCAAGCGATTCAGAACAGCAGTTCGGCGAGGCGCTCGATCTCGTCGGGGTCGTCGTTCATCGGGTTGAACAGCAGGTCGTCCGCGCCGATCTCCTCGAAGGACTTGATCGTCGCGGCGATCGCGTCCGGTCCGACCGCGCCGTTGTCGGCGACCATGGTGGCGATGTCGTGACCGAGGAAGCTGTAGTAGTCGTAGATGTTGGAGCGGTTCTCGTGCCCGACCGCGTAGTAGGCGATCGCGACCATGCGCGGTTTGCCTTCCCGGCCTGCTTCGGTCCATGCGGCCCTGGCGCCGTCGAACGCCTCGACGACCATGCTGGCAGGCAGCGAACCGCCGATGTAGCCGACGCCCCACTTGGCCATCCGGTTCAGGGCCGCCTTGGCCGAGCCGCCGAAGAGCAACGGCACCTGGCGGGTGCCCTCCGGCACGGCCGCGTTGATGCCGCCGCCGACCGGCTGCCCGGCCCAGATGTCCCGGTAGGTCTCCAGGTCCGCGTCGAACCGCTTGCCGAGGCCCTTGTTCGGGTAGCCGTCGAGCACGAAGTCGTCCGGACGGCCGCCGAGGCCGAGGCCGACGGTGAGACGGCCGCCGGAAATGCCGTCGATGCCTGCGAGTTCCTTGGCCAGGAACGGTGCCGGCCAGGTCGGCGCGAGCATGACGTTGCTGATCAGCTCGATGCTGCTGGTGACGGCGGCGGCCGCGGCCAGCGCCACGGTGTCGACGACACCGGGGTAGGCGAAGCGACCGACCGTGCCGAGCGTCTTGAAGCCGGCGCGCTCGCTGCGCGCCGCCCAGTCTGGGATGACCGTCGGGTTCACATTGCGGACCTGATTGGGCAGGCCGATACCGAATCGCATGATCGCCACCCTAGAGCAACTACTTGAACGCTGAACGACCGTTCTCGATCAGCGAACCGATTGCCGGATTTCCGTGGCGATCAACCGGGCCAGGCCGGACAGGTCGGGTTCGTCCTCGACCGGCACGATGACCACGGAATTCGCTCCTGCCGCAACGAATTCGCCGATCTCCCCGGCGATGCGCGCCGCGTCACCCGCGACACCGATGCCCGAATCGGGCGCGTGGCCCCAGGTGGCGCGTTCCTGAGCGAGCCTTGAGTCAGCGTCGTCGCCGGAGCTCGCGGTCAGGTACACGACCGTCTCATGTGGATCAGTGCGACCGCCGTCGACGCGGCCTTCCTCGATGAGCGCCCGGATCCGGCGCACGTCGCCGGGCCGGTACCGGGCATCCAGCACCGAGCCGTCCGCGATCTCCCCGGACAGCCGCAGCGAACGCTGTCCGGTGGCGCCGACGAGTACCGGCGGCGCAGACACCGGCGGCCATTCGAGCGCGACGTCGTCGAGGTGCACGTACCGCCCCGAGACGGTCAGCCGTTCGCCACGCAGCAGGGCGCGCAGCGCTGTGACGTATTCACTCAAAAGTGTCATCGGCGATTCGGCCCGCGCGCCGGCCTGCGCCATCCACTTCAGGTTGCCGTGGCCCACTCCTGCGATGAATCGGCCGGGGAACATCCGGTCCAGGGTGGCGATCTCCATCGCGAGCAGACCGACGTTGCGATACGGCACGGGCATGATGCCGATGCCGACGCGCAGCCGCTCGGTCGCGGCCAGCACTGCGGCAGCCGCCGCGATACCGCTGGCGAAGAACGAGTCCTCCCACAGCCACAGCTGTTCCAGGCCGGACTCGTCGGCGACGCGGGCGATGTCGCGCAGTTGTTCGGGCGGGACGTGCGGTCGGACGACCATGCCGAGTGAAGTCACCCGGGCTTTCTACCGAGTTCGGACCCGCCCGAACAACCCAGTTACGCGACGCCCAGGTACGCCTCTTTGATCGACGGGTCGGCCAGCATCTCCCGACCGGTGCCGGTCCGCGAGATCCGCCCGGTCTCCAGCACGTACGCGCGGTGCGCGCGGGAGAGCGCCTGCTGCGCGTTCTGTTCGACCAGCAGCACCGTGGTGCCCTGCTCGTTGATCTCGGTGACGATCCGGAAGATCTGCTGGATGATCTGCGGGGCGAGGCCCAGCGACGGCTCGTCCAGCAGCAGCAAGCGCGGGTTGGCCATCAGCGCGCGACCGATGGCGAGCATCTGCTGCTCACCGCCGGACATGGTGCCGCCGAACTGCGTGCGCCGCTCGGCAAGGCGCGGGAACAGCGCGAACACCCGGTCCAGATCGGCCTTGAGGTTCTTGCGGTCCTTGCGCGCGTACGCGCCCATGTCCAGGTTCTCCATCACCGTCATGCCGGGGAACACACCCCGGCCTTCCGGCGACTGCGAGATCCCGCGCACCACGCGCAGGTCCGCGCGCAGCTTGGTGATGTCCTCGCCGTCGAAGACGATCTTCCCCGCGGACAGCGGACGGATACCGGAGATCGCGCGCATCGTGGTCGTCTTGCCTGCGCCGTTGGCGCCGATCAGCGAGACGATCTCGCCCGCCTCCACGCTGATGGTGATGCCGTCCAGCGCCTGGATCCGTCCGTAGTGGACGGACATGTCCTGAATCTCAAGCAGCGCCATCGTCGGGCACCCCCAGGTAGGCCGCGATCACGGCCGGGTTTTCGCGGATTTGGGCGGGCAGACCGTCGGCGATCTTCTTGCCGAACTCCAACACCACGATCCGGTCGGTGACGCCCATGACCAGCCGCATGTCGTGCTCGATGAGCAGCACCGTGTACCCGTCGTCGCGGATCTTGCGGATCAGGCCCATCAGTTCTTCTTTTTCGGTGGGGTTGAACCCCGCCGCTGGCTCGTCAAGGCACAGCAGCTTCGGCTCGGTGGCCAGTGCGCGGGCGATCTCCAACCGGCGCTGGTAACCGTAGGGCAGGTTGCGTGCCTTGTCCGCGGCCCGGTCGGCGATGCCGACGAACTCCAGCAGCGCACTGGCCCGGTCCACCGCCTCCCGCTCCTCCCGCTGGTGGCGGGGCGAGCGGATCAGCGCGCCGACCACGCTGGTCTTGTGCCGGGCGTCGGTGCCGACGACCACATTCTCCAGCGCGGTCATCTCGCCGAACAGCCGGATGTTCTGGAAGGTGCGGGCGATGCCGAGCTGGGTGATCTGGTGCTTCTTGCGCTTGCCCAGCCGCTGGCCCTCCAGCAGCACCTGCCCCGAGGTCGGCCGGTAGACGCCGGTCATCGCGTTGAAGCAGGTGGTCTTGCCAGCGCCGTTCGGGCCGATCAGGCCGAGGATCTCGCCGCGCTTGATCTCGAAGGACACCGAGTCCAGCGCGACAAGACCGCCGAAGCGCATGGTGACGTCGCGCATCTCCAACAGGGTGTCGCCGTAGTTGACGGCGACCTCCCGGTCGGCCGCGACCACTTCGGCGACGGCCTCGGCGTGTTCGGCCCGCTGGTCGGCGGTCATCGCCGCCACCTCGGCGACGATGCCACCCTCAACGGGCTCCGTCGGTTGGCTCATACCGCATCCTTCTCCGGGGCGAGTGAGCTGTCGCTGCTCAGTTGTTCCGGTTTACCGACCAGCCGTTGATAGGCGTTGCGGCCGTGGGCGAGCAGGCGCTGGCGAGCGCCGAGCAGGCCCTGCGGCCGGAAAATCATCAACACGATCAGGATGATGCCGAAGATCAGGTACTTCCAGCTGGCCAGGTTGGTGAACCGGTCCGGGATGTAGGAGATCAGGAAGCCGCCGATCATGACGCCGACCTTGTTGCCGGACCCGCCGAGTACGACCGCCGCCACGAACAACGCCGAGGTCGGCACGTCCATGGTCTGATTGTCGATGTGCGAGTTCTGCCCCGCGAACAGCGCCCCGGACAGACCACCGATGGCGGCGCCGATGGCGAAGGCCCACAGCTTGAACTTGTACGTTGGCACGCCCATGATCTCGGCGGCGTCCTCGTCCTCGCGGATGGCGATCCAGGCGCGGCCGACCCGGCTGCGTTCCAGGTTCCCGACCAGCAGCAGCACCGCGATGATGATCGTGCAGATCAGCCAGTACCAGGGCGTGCCGTTGGTGACCGCGAAGATCGGCTTGCCGTTGGCGTAGTTACCGGGCGGAGCACCGATGCCACTGAACCCGGTCTGGCCCTGCAAGGCCGGGATGACCGTGGCGAGCAGCCGGACGATCTCACCGAAGCCCAACGTCACGATGGCCAGATAGTCGCCGCGTAGTCGCAGCGTCGGCGAGCCGAGCAGCACGCCCGCGACCATCGTGATCAGCATCGCGAGCGGGAGGACCCCCAGGTAGGGGACCTTCCACAGGATCGACGTCGGACTGGTGAACAGCGCCGCCACGTACGCGCCGACCGCGTAGAACCCGATGTAGCCGAGGTCGAGCAGACCGGCCTGGCCGACCACCACGTTCAGGCCGACCGCGACCAGCGCGTAGGTGGCCCCGTGGAACATCGCGATCGGGAAGTTCGTGTTCGGCTCGGTGGTGAGGAACGGCGGGTTGATCACCGGAATGAAGTAGATCAACACCACGATCGGAATGACGCCGGCCCACTGCTGCGGCCGGGAAAGGCCATTCCACCTGTTTCGGAATCGGCGAATCCCCGATTCCTGCCTCGTTGCTACCGCCGCGGTCATGCTCGCGCCTTTCCAAGCGATTCGCCGAGAATACCGGTCGGCCGGATCATCAGGATGATGACCAGGACGACGAATGCGACGATTTCCGTCCACTGCGCGTTGCCGAGCAGCGTCGCGCCGTATTCACCGATGACCCCCAGCAGCAGGCCGCCGAGCAGGGCGCCCCGGATGTTGCCGATACCGCCGAGCACCGCCGCGGTGAACGCCTGGATACCGAGGATGAAACCACCGTTGAAGATGACGCCCGATGGCACCTTCATCACGTAGAACACCGCGGCGGCGCCGGCGAGCAGGCCACCGATGAGGAACGTCAGCATGATGACGCGTTCCTTGTTGACGCCCATCAGCGTCGCGGTGTCCGGATCCTGTGCGACCGCGCGGATGCCCCTGCCGAACCTGCTCCGGTTGATGAACATGTTCGTGACGATCATCAGGATGATCGCCGCGAAGAAGATGATCAGCATCTGGTCGGTGATGGTCGCGCCGAACACGTCGAAGACCGGGTTCGGGTTGAACATGATCACCGACGGCTCGGAGTTACCACCGCTGACGAAGATGAAGTAGATGTACTGCATCGCGAACGACGCGCCGATCGCGGTGATCAGGAAGGCCAGCGGTGGCGCGTTGCGCCTGCGCAGTGGCCGGTAGGCCGCTCGTTCCAGTAGGACGGCGACGGCAGCGGAGGCGGCCATCGCGGCCAATGCGGAGAGCAGGATGTCGCCGATCAGCGCGACCGTGCTCATGTTTGGCGCAGATGGGCCGAACCCGAGCCGGGACAGGGTGTACCAGACCGCGTACGCGCCCGAGATGAACACCTCGGAGTGCGCGAAGTTGATCAGCTTCAGCACACCGTAGACGAGCGTGTAGCCCATGGCCACCAGCGCGTAAATGGCACCGTAGGCCAGCCCGTCGAATGTGTTCTGCCAGAATTCCGTCTTGAAGGCGCCGACGTCGAAATTAATCCAGGTCGAATCCTGGAGGAAAATAGTCAGTGGGTGCACGGCCTCACGTCCTGTTATGGCACCGGGCATGTTCGCCGATCAGAATATCGGCGAACATGCCCGGAATTACCCGATGCCCGAAAATCTCAACAGGCTACGAGCTGCAATTAGGGTCAGGAATCCAGTTCCTTGACGGCGACGATCTTGCCGTCCTTCACCGCGTAGGCGTAGACCTGAACGGAGCTCAGTTCACCGGTCGGGCCCCACTGGAAGTGCTTGCTCAGGCCGTCGCCACTGTAGTTCTTGACGTAGGCGAGCAGCTTGGCACGGGTGGTGTTACCCGCGTCGATGCCCTTGAGCAGGATGGTCGCGATGTCGTAACCCTCGACCGAGTAGGTGCCGGGGGAAGCGTTGGCGACCTTCTGGTAAGCACTCGCGAACGACGGGATCTGGTCGCCAGGGGTGCACGGGCAGGTGAAGTAGGCGTTGTTCGCGGCGCTACCGGCCAGCTTCAGGAACTGCGGGTCCTTCACGCCGTCCGGGCCGATGAAGGTGCCCTTGAAGCCGGCCTGGACCAGCTGCTGGTCCAGCGGAGCGGCTTCGGCGTAGTAACCGGAGTAGAACACCGCGTCCGCCTTGGCGGCGTTGACCTTGTTCACGGTCGAGGAGAAGTCCTTCTGACCGGTGGTCACCTTGTCGTTGCACGCGCTGTCGTTGTTGGCAGCCAGCGCGGGCGTGATCGAGGCGGCCAGACCCTTGCCGTAGGCGGAGTCATCCTGGATCACGCAGACCTTGGAGTCCTTGAGCGTGCCGGTGATGAACTTCGCGGCAGCCGGGCCCTGGGCGTTGTCGTTGCCCAGACCGCGGAAGAACGTGGTCCAGCCCTGCTGGGTCAGCGTCGGGTTGGTGGCCGACGCGGTGACGTGCACCAGACCGGCCTGCTGGAAGATCGAGCCGGTGGCCGCGGACTCCGAGGAGAACGCCAGGCCGACCGCGCCGATGATGTCCTGCTCGGACGCCATCTGGGTGACCAGACCCGGGGCGACGGTCGCCGAACCCTGGGTGTCGAACTTCTTCAGCTGCACCTGGCAACCGGCGTTGGCCTGGTTGTGGGCGTTGATGGCGGTCTCGACGCCGTACAGGATGTTGAGGCCGAGCTGTGCGTCGGCGCCGGTCTCGGCACCACCGAAGGCGAGGTTCACACCACTGCACGTGGCCTTGCCATCGCCCGCCGGGTTGGCGGCATCAGCGGGCACGGTCAAGTTCGTCAGCGCGGGCAGGTTGATCCCGCTGGCCGACGACGAACCACCCGACGAACCAGTGTTCGCGGCACACGCGCCAAGGGCCAGCGACAATGCCGCCACCACCGTGACCGCGCGCGCCAGCTTTGCTGCAGACACCCGCTACCTCCAAAGGACCCATTGGCCGCTCAAAGAGCGGCTTGCCCGATCGGGCTATGGATAGGGCTGAAAGTTAGCGGTCTCCTCACAGGATGGACAGCGGGACCCCCTGTCCGTATCCACATCGTGACGGTGTTAAGGCTGAGTCAATGCGCACAAGCGGCCATTTGGGCGTTTTTCGGGCGGGAATCTCACGTGTTGGTCAAGCAATGTCACGTTACGTGGTGAGAGTTCGGTCCGTTGAATCGACCGGCCTACCGGCGGGCTCAATGCCGGATCAGCGCGACGACTCAGCCGAAATTCTCCACGACGACATCGGCGACGGCCTTCATGGTCGTCCGACGGTCCATGGCCGTGCGCTGGATCCACCGGAACGCGTCCGGTTCAGACATCCCCTGCTTGGCCATGAGCAGTCCCTTAGCGCGCTCCACGACCTTGCGCGTCTCCAGCCGTTCGGTGAGGCCCGCGACCTCCTGCTCCAAGGCCGCCAGCTCGGTGAACCGGCTGATCGCCAGTTCGATCGCGGGCACCAGGTCGCGTTTGGAGAACGGCTTGACCAGGTAGGCCATCGCGCCCGCGTCGCGCGCCTGCTCGACCAGGTCGCGCTGGCTGAACGCGGTCAGCATGACCACCGCCGCGGTGCGCTTGGCCGCGATCTGCGACGCGGCCTCGATGCCGTCCTGGCGCGGCATCTTGATATCGAGAATGACCAGGTCGGGCTTGAGTTCCTCGGCCAGCGACACGGCCTGTTCACCGTCGCCCGCCTCGCCAACGACCTCATAGCCCTCTTCCCGCAGCATCTCCACGAGGTCGAGGCGGATGAGCGCCTCGTCCTCCGCGACGAGCACACGGCGAGCTGGAACGGCCCCGTCTTGGGCCTCGGCAGCCTGCTGGGTCACCGGGGTCCTCCTGAATTCGTCATGACCGGAATGCGCAGCGTACCGGGATCCGCAGGCCGATGGCGTGTGGACAAGCCCCGATGGCAGGGTGCGATTCCCCACTTTGCGCCGGTCAGCCCCGCGACGAGGGCGAACAGCGGCCAAAGGCCGAGCGTGGCCAAGACCACGATCCACTTTCTGCTCAGGCGTTGAGCTCACGGACGAGATCCCGCAGCCACGCCTGCGCGAGCGCCGGTTCACCCCTGATCGCCCTGGCCAGCGCCCGCCGGCCGGACCCCTCTCGCCCGGCCAGCGAGATCGCGATGGCCTCGGCCAACGCCTGCCTGGTCTCGTCGCGGTGATCGGGACCGAGCGATTCGGCCAGCCAGCGACCGGCGTGGAACGACCTGGTCAGCTTGGGCTGCTTGTTGCCGAAGTAGTCCCACACCCACCAGTCCAACGACACGTTCTGGACCGCGTTCGCAGGCAGTCGGCTGGTCCACGGCGCGTGCTGGGACCAGCGGTAGGACTTCGGGCTGCTCTGGCCCCGGATCGGCACGCCGACGAAGCGCAGCTTGCGCCGCAACACGTCCCACGGTTCGCGCAGCTCGTCCAGCCAGTCGGTGAGCAGCGTGAACAGCGCCGTGAAGGTCCGGCCGTACGCGACGACGTCGACGAACGTGAGCGGCCTGCGCCTGCGCACCAGCGAACCCGGATCCAGACCGAGCTCCGCGCAGATCTCCCGCGCTCGTGTCCGCTGCGCCTGCGTGAGCGACTCACCAGTGAACGACCACGGCAAACGGTGCACATCCGGTCCGGTTTTCGTGTCCGCCAGGGCACCACCGAGCAGGTCGAACATGGAATCCAGCGAACGGCCCAGGAAACACAGGTCGCCATTGCCGCTACGGGCGAGCACGTTGCCGGTGCACTCGATCAGCTCGGGCAGGAACCACAGGTCGGGCCGTTTGGTTCCGGACAGCAGCGTGCCGATCTGGTCAGGGCCGACCAGATCCCAGCGAAACGGCACGTGCGGCGAGTCCACTCGGGAATTGTCGCGGAAACTCGGTGGACGGCCTACCGGTTTGTCGGCTTCCATGAACGCCGATGAGTGACGAACCGATCGAACCGACCCCGGAACTCGTGCATACCCTGATCGCCGGGCAGTTCCCGGAGTGGTCGCGGCTGCCGGTCAGGCCAGTCGGCAAACCGGGTGTGGACAACAAGACCTTCCGTCTGGGCGAGGACAAGCTGGTGCGGATGCCGCGCTTTTCGCGGTGGGTCGGCCAGGTCCGCCGGGAACAGCGCTGGCTGCCGGTGCTCGCCCCGCACCTGCCGCTGGCCGTGCCGGTCCCGCTCGCGCAGGGCGAACCGGGCGACGGCTACCCGTTCCCCTGGTCGGTCTACGCCTGGCTCACCGGCGAGAACGCGAGCCGCGCCGCGCTCGCCGACCACGAACAAGCCGCCACCGATCTGGCCGGATTCCTCGGCGCGCTGTGGTCGATCGACGCGACCGACGGGCCGCCGCCGGAGTGGAGCAACGGCTTCCGCGGCGTCGGCGTCGGCGACGAGAGCGATTCGGCGGTCGTCGCCTGGCGCATCGAGAAGCGGATCGCGGCATTGGCCGGTCTGGTCGACACCGACGCGCTGCGCGCGGTGTACGCGGACGCGGTCGCCGCGCCGGTCTGGGCGAAGTCGCCGGTCTGGGTGCACGGCGACCCGGCACCGGGCAACCTGCTGATCCGGGACGGCCGGCTGAGCGCGGTGATCGACTTCGGCACGCTCGCGGTCGGCGATCCGGCCGTCGACCTGATCGGCGCGTGGACCCTGCTCGACCCGCACGGTCGCGACCTGTTCCGGGCCGCGCTGGACATCGACGACGCGACCTGGGCACGTGGCCGCGCCTGGGCGTTGAGCGCGCTGCTGCCCGCGCCCGACGCCGTCGATGACGACGCTCGACGGAACTTGGCCGAGCTCATCGGTTGACCCGGCCTGATACTGGGGCCATGCGTACGGTCGACACACCCACTCTGACCATCGCCTATGCCGAATGGGTGCCCGAGATTCCGAGCACCTCGGCGCCGATCGTGCTGGTGCACGGCTGGCCGGACAGTCCGCGCGGCTGGGGCACGGTCGGCGAGAACCTGGCGAACGCGGGATTCCGGGTGCTCGCGCCGACGCTGCGCGGATTCGGCGAAACCACGTTCCGCGCCGACGACCGGATGCGCAGCGGTCAACTCGCCGCCCTCGGCCGGGACCTGCTGGAGTTCGTGGACGCGCTCGACCTGCGCACCCCGATCCTGGTCGGGCACGACTGGGGCGCGCGAGCCGTGGCCAACGCGTGCGGGCTGCGACCGGATGTGGCGAGCGGACTGGTGCTGATGTCGGTCGGCTACGGCACCAACGACCCGAAGCAGCATCTCGCGTACGAGCAGATCCGGAATTACTGGTACCACTGGTACCTGTCGACCGAACGCGGCGAGCGCAGCGTGCGGGAGGACCGCGCGGCGTTCACCCGGTTCGTCTGGGACAACTGGTCGCCGTCCGGCTGGTTCGACGACGCCGAATTCGCCGCGACCGCGCAGGCGTTCGACAACCCGGACTGGGCCGACGTGGTGCTGCACTCCTACCGGCACCGGTGGGCGTTCGTGCCCGGCGATCCCGCCTACGACGAGGACGAGGCGAAACTCGTGCCAGCGCCGAAACTCGCGGTGCCCACGTTGGTGCTGCACGGCCTGCAGGACATGTGCAACGACCCGGACACGTCGGCGGGCAAGGAATCCTTCTTCACCGGCCCGTACCGGCGGGTGCTGCTGGACGGGGTGGGTCACTTCCCGCAGCGCGAGGCGCCGCAGGCCGTGTCCAACGAACTGTCCACGTTCATCGCCGGTCTCTAGATGCCGGATCCGTTGCGGCATCCGCTCCGCCAGCGGTTGCTCCGGCTGTTGCAGACCTCCGGTCCGTCCACCGCGACCAAACTCGCCGAGGTCACCGGCGAATCCTCCGGTCTGACCAGCTACCACCTGCGCCAGCTCGCCGCCGCCGGACTGGTCGTGGAGACCGAGCACAGCGGCAGACAGCGCTGGTGGCAGGCGGCCGCGAACGCACCGACAACGCGCCCCAGCCGACCGAGGCAGGCACCGACCGACAGCGGCGTGCGCACCGAGATCCTCGCCGCGGCGGGCGCGTTGCTCGCCGAGCTCGATGGCGCGCAGGGCCTGAGCATGCGGGCCGTCGCGCGGGCGGTCGGCATCGCGCCCGCCAGCATCTACCACCACTTCACGGACAAGGACGCGCTCATCGGCGGCCTGGTCGACCACGAAGCCGAACGCATGGCCGCGCTGATGGTGCGGGCCCGCGATTCGCGTCCGGCCGACGATCCGATCGGCCGGTTCGCCGCGCAGATCGACGCCTACTGCCGGTTCGCGCTGACCAATCCGGGCCACTACCGGTTGCTGCTCAACGAGAGACCGCGCCTCGGACCGGACGGGCACCTCGAAGGTCCGATCGTCCGACTGGTCGTCGAGCTGATCAACGCGCTGGACCGCTGCGCCGATGCCGGTCATCCACTACGACTGCCGAGCAGACGCGCCGCGTTCATGGCGTTCGTCGCGAGTCATGGGCGCGTCGCGTTGTGGCACGCCTTCCCGGACGAGGCGCGAGCCGAACAGATCGAGCCGTTCGTGGCCGAGGTGGTGTCGCTGGTGCTCAGCTAGGGATTCCGTCTCTTTGCAAAGGAATTCGCCTCGAAGGACCGGGTGATCCAAGACGCACCGCCCGGATCGGGAACATCATCGGGCCTATCATTCGTTTGGTTGGGGACAAATCGTTGGTCAAGAGGGAGGTACCGGCGATGGCACCGATGTCGGAGACGTCAGCAAAAACACTGCGTGATGTGGTCGTGGTGGGTGCGGCGGCTGCCGGGTTGACGACGGCGGAGGCACTGCGCAGGGCCGGGTACGACGGCAAGCTGACGATGATCGGCGCCGAGGAGCACCTGCCCTACGACCGGCCACCGCTGTCCAAACAGATCCTCGCGGGCACCTGGGAACGCGACAAGATCAACCTGCGCCAACCCGACGTGCTGTCCACATTGGACGCCGAATGGCTGCTCGGCTCGCCTGCGACCGGTCTGGACATCGCGGCCCGCCAGGTGACGTTGGGCAACGGCACCGTGGTCGGTTACGACGGCCTGGTCATCGCCACCGGCGTCACGCCGAGGCAACTACCCTTCGGCCACGAACTCGGCGGCGTGCACACCCTGCGCACCGTCGACGACGCGCTCGCACTGCGCGAAAGGCTCACCGCCGGTACCCGGCTTGTCATCGTCGGCTGCGGGTTCCTCGGCGCGGAAACCGCCGCCGTCGCGGCCGGACTCGGTGCCGACGTCACCCTGGTCGACCCGCTGGCCGCGCCGATGATCCGCCAGTTCGGCGCGACGATCGGCGGCGAAATCGCGAAACTGCACGAGTCACACGGTGTGCGGGTGCTGACCAGCATCGGCGTCGCGGGCATCAGCGGCGTCGGCGGCCGGGTCACCAGCGTCGCCCTCGACGACGGCCGCACCCTGCCCGCCGACGTGGTGCTGGTCGCGATCGGCTCGATCCCCGCGACCGGCTGGCTCGCCGATTCCGGCCTGTCCCTTGGCAACGGCATCGACTGCGACGAGCAACTCCAGGCCGCGCCCGGCATCGTCGCAGCGGGCGACGTGGCCAGCTGGCCGCACCCGCAACTGGACGAGCGGATCCGGCTGGAACACCGGATGAACGCGACCGAACAGGGCCTCGCCGCCGCAAATACGTTGCTGGGTAAAGGAACCCCGTTCGCGCCCGTACCGTACTTCTGGACCGACCAGTATGACGTGAAGATCCAGGCATACGGCACCTTCCCCGCCGACGCCGAACTCGCCTACATCGACGGCGACCCGGCTGAGGGCAAGTTCACTGCCGAATACCGCAGGGGCGCGCGGGTCTACGGCGTGCTCGGCTGGAACATGCCCAAACAGACCAGGACCCTGCGCGCCCGCATCCTCGACACCGCAGAAACCACGGCGGTCGCCTGATGCCCGAATTCGCCGTACACGGCATCATGACCGCCAAACCCGGTCGACGCACCGAGCTCGTCGACCTGATGCGCGCCACCATCGCCGCCCTCGGTGACGCGCCCGGTCTGCTGGACTACACGATCAACACCGCTCTCGACGATCCCGACACCCTGTGGATCACCCAGCGGTGGACGTCGAAGACCGCGCACGACACCGTGACGAAAACCGCGGCGAACAAGGCCGAGACCGCGCGCATCATGGACCTGCTCGCCAAGCCACCCCTGTCCGCCTACGGCGACGTCGTCGAACACGGCGTGAGCTAGGACGGCAGTTCGATCGACAGGTTGTGGTGGAAGATGTTGTGCGGGTCCCACTTCGCCTTGACCTGTTGCAGGCGTGGGTAGTTGTCCTTGTAGTAGAGGGTGGACCAGGGCACGCCCGAGGTGTTCCAGGCCGGGTCGGCGAGGTCGTTGTCCGGGTAGTTGATGTAGGAGCCGTCGCTCACGTCGCCCGGTACCGGGACCCCGCCGGTCTCCGCGTAGACGTCGCGGTAGAACGCGCGGACGAAGGCGAGGTTGGCGGCGTCGTCGGATTCGTCGGCCCAGTAGGCCTGGAACACCGCTTTCATGACGACGTCACGCTGGGCGACCGCGGTGGCTCCCGGCGCGACCGCCTGGACCTGGCCGCCGTAGCCGACGAACAGCATGCCGCTGCTCGGAAATGCCGTGTTGGTCACGTATTTGTAGATCGTGGCGAGCTGCGCGTCGGTGTAGGAACGCTTCAGGTAACCGGCTTTGAGCTTGTAGCGGCGGGTGGTCTTGTCGCCGCCCTCGCCGTCGCCCGCCCAGGTCGTCATGTGCAGCCACGGCATCGTCACGCCCGCGCTCACCGCGGGGGTGAGGCCGGAGCCCGCGTTCACCGCGGCGATCAGATCGTCGAGCATGCCCTGCGCGTTCGGCAGACCCGCGTCCATCTGCACGACGAGTTGCAGGCCGCCCGAGGTCGCGTTCGAGACCAGCAGCACCGCGTACATGCCGTTGGCCGGTGAGCCGGGCGCGCTGTTGTGCTCGTGCCAGGTGCCGAAGTTGCGCAACAGGGTGCTGAACGCGGCCACGGTCATGTGTTCGTCCCACGCCCAGTCGACCAGCCAGCCCAGCATTTCCGCCGGCGCGGGCGGGAGCAGCCGGGACGGGTCGTTGCCGGTGGTGCCCTGTGACCGCAGCCAGTATCGGGTGACCACACCGAAGTTACCGCCTCCGCCGCCGGTGTGCGCCCAGAACAGGTCGTTGTTCGGGTCGTTCGGCTCGCGGGTGGCCACCACCGCGCGGGCTTTGCCGTCCGCGCCGACCACCACGACCTCGACGCCGTACAGGTGATCGACCACCGACCCGTACCGGCGCGAGAGCGGGCCATAGCCGCCGCCCGCGAAGTGCCCGCCAGCGCCGACTTCCGGGCAGCCGCCGGCCGGGATCGTCACGCCCCAGCCCTTGTACAGCGTCGAATACACCCGGCCGAGCGTCGCGCCCGGCTGAACGGCGAACGCGCGGCGCTGCGCGTCGAAACCGACCTCGTCCATCGGCGCGAGGTCGAGCAGCATCCTGATCGCCGGGTCGGCGGTGAAGTTCTCGAAACAGTGCCCGCCGCTGCGCACCGCCACCCGCCGACCGGCCCGCACCGCGTCGTTCACCGCAGCGACCACCTGATCGGTCGACGACACCACCCGCACCTCGTCCGGATGACCGACGAAGCGGAAGTTGTCACCGCGCAACAGGCTGTCGTACCGGCGATCCCCCGGCCGCACCGACGTCGCCGGGAACGCCGGAGGGATCTCGGCTGCCCCGGTGGCCGGTGTCGCGCTCAGCAGACTGGCGCCCATGGCGCCGACCGCTGCCGCACCCGCTCCGGCCAGCAAACCTCGACGGCTCACCTGACTCATCACGAACCCCCATCTCCCGCAGGCTGATGTCGGTTCGAAGCCTCTCAGCGCAGCACCCCCGCGCACCTCAACCGATCGGCTGCGTCAGGGCATCAATCGGTTGACGCGTCGCGTCCGACTCCACCGCACCACACGTGCCGGATGTTGCGGGTGGCGGCGATGTCCTCGGTCGGGTCGCCGTCGACGAGGATCAGGTCGGCGCGGTTCATTTCCGCGATGCGGCCACGATCGGTGAGCCCGAACTGGTCCGCGATGGCTGATGTCGCGGCGGTCAACGCCTCGATCGGGGTGAGCCCGGCTTCGACGAGCAACGCGAGTTCGTCGTGCACCGCTTCGCCGTGGTTGACCACGAACGGGCCCATCGGCGGGTGCGCGTCGGTGCCGAGCAGGATCGGCACGCCAGCGCGGTGCAGCGCGGTCACGCTGTCGCGCGCGTAGCCGTAGTGTTCGCCGACGCTGTCCGCATAGCGGAGCTTCGCCACCTCGCGCATCATCGTCAAGGTCGGGATGGCGGCGCGGGTCGCGCGTACGGTCTGCTCGTCGACGATGCCGTCGAGCGGTGCGTGTGTACTGAAGTCGACGCCGTTCTCGATGGCCAGGCGAGTCGTGGCGACCGAGGTGGCGTGCGCGATGGTGAGCAGGTTCCGTTGCCGCGCGGCGGCGACGACCGCGCGGATGTCCTCGGCGTCGAGCGCGCCCTGCTTCCCGGGTTCCTCCACGATCAGCTTGATGTAGTCGGCGCCGGTGCGGACGTGTTCGGCGACCCAGTCGTCGATCTGGTCCAGGTCGGACAGCAGGACCTCGGCGGGAAAACCCATCCGCTGGGCGAACTCGCCCTGGCGCAGTGCGGCCGCGTGCGACGTGCGCAGCGCGGGCATGCCGTCGAGTTCGCGCAGCGCGGCGAATCCCTCGATGTCGAAGCCGCCCATGTTGAGCATGGTGGTGACGCCCCAGCGCAGCGCCTGCGTCAGGTGTTCGCGGGTGCCGACGTGCACGTGCGCGTCGATCAGGCCGGGCAGGACGGTGCCGCCCGCGCCGTCGATGATGCGCGCGCCCGCCGGGTCGATGCCGATGTGGTCGTTGTTGATGACGACGGTGCGCTGGTCGAGCACGCGTTCGCCGTCGAAGACGCGAACGTTGTTGATGACCGTGCGCATCAGCGTGCCGCCTTCTCGTCCGCTTCGCGCACGGCGGCGACGAAGTCGATGATCTTCTGTTCGTCCTTGATGCCCTTGCTCGCCTCCACACCGGAGCTCACGTCCACGGCGAGCGTCCGGCATCGTGAGCGCAGCGCGGAGATGCCCGACCCGACGTTGTCGGCGGTGAGGCCACCACTGAGCACGACGTGCGCGTCGATCCGGTCGGGCAGCAGCGACCAGTCGAAGCTGCGTCCGCCGCCGCCGTAACCGGAAACGTGCGCGTCCAGCAACAGCGCGCGGGCCTGGACGTAGTCACGGGCGAAGCGGTCGAGGTCGGGGCGCTGCGCGTCCGGGTCGAGCGGGATTCGGGCGGCGCGCAGGTAGGCGAGGGCGCCGTGGCCGGCGGAGAGCCAGCACTGCTCGGGGGTTTCGTCACCGTGGAACTGGATGACCGCTCCGGGCACGCCCGCCGCGGTCGCGGCGATGTCGTCGGGTTCGGCGTTGACGAACAACAGCACGGGCGTGATGAACGGCGGCAGCCTGCGCGCGAGTTCGGCGGCGCGTTCGGCGCTCACGTAGCGCTGACTGGGCGGGTAGCGGACGAAACCGACCGCGTCGACGCCCGCCGCGACGGCCGCGTCCACGTCCTGTTCGCGGGTGAGGCCGCAGACCTTGACCGGAGTGCGGGGAACAACTGCCATGTCCCCGACTCTAGCTACCCGACCAGCGCGCCGCTGTCCTGGTGCGCGTGGACCGCGACGCCGATGAACGCCTCGACCTCGGGGCGCTGCCGGGCCTCCGGCGCGACGGACAGCGCGACGCGGTAACGAGGCGTGTCCGTGACCGGGCGAAAAGTGATGTCGGAGCGCTGATGCGTGGCCGCGACCGCCGCGGGCACCAGCGCGAGCCCGACGCCGACGGCGACCGCGTCGAGCGTGGTTTCCACCGAGTCTCGGCACAGCAGGGGTTCAGCGGCGAGATCGGCCAGCGTCAGCTCGGCCAGGCCGGTGAACGGGTGCGCGGTCGGCAGCGCGAGCAGGTCCGGGTCGTCGTGCAGCGGGACGGTCTCGATACCGTCCACACCGGACTCCTCAGCGGTCCTGATCCAGGCCACGTCCACGTCGTCGTCCACGCCGAGCACCTCGACGTCGACATCGGGATTCTCCCTGGCGAAGCGGCGCAGCACGTCCACCCCGCCGATACCGGGCGCGAATCCGATGGTGAGCGTCGGGCGGACTACCGCCGCGGCGCGCACCCGCTTGCGTGCTGCGCCCGCCCTGGCAAGCAGTCCGTCCGCCTCGGCGACCAGCACCCGACCGGCTTCGGTGAGCCGCACGGTGTGGTGGTCGCGGTCGAACAGCACGACGCCGAGGTCGTGTTCCAGGG
This sequence comes from Pseudonocardiaceae bacterium, assembly GCA_036494465.1. GTDB lineage: Bacteria > Actinomycetota > Actinomycetes > Mycobacteriales > Pseudonocardiaceae > CAJCJE01. The sequence goes on along the minus strand of DASXOJ010000168.1, from coordinate 24,971 downwards.
ACTTGATCGCGCGGCTGAGCGCGGGTTGCGCCAGGATCAACTCCTGCGCCGCGCGGCCGAAGTTGAGCCGCTCGGCGACCGCCAGGAAGTAGCGGAGCTTGCGCAGGTCGATCTCTGCTTCGGGGTCGAGATAACGCGCCCGCTTGGCCATACGAAAAACGGTAGCATCACAACGCTTATCCGGTCATGTCCAAGGACGTCCGATGGACGGCAAGGGGGAACCTGGATGCTGATCACGTCGCGCTCCGCGGCCGAGTACCGCGCCATGTTCGATCTGGCCGAACTCGCCACGGACTCGATACTGGACTGTTGCGCCGGTGGCGCCGGTTTCACCACGGAAACCGGCGGCGCCGCGGTTGCGCTGGACCCGGTGTACGCGCAGGGCCAGGCAAAACTGGCCGAGACGGTCCGGACCGGACAACAGGGCGCGAGCGCCATCTCCTACGCGAACGCCGAGCATTTCGACTGGAGCTGGTACGGCAACCGCGAGCGCAGGGAGGAGATGCGGGCCGACGCGGCCAAGCGTTTCCTGGCCGATCTGGCGGACCGTCCCGGCCACTACATCGCGGGCGACGCGCACCACCTGCCGTTCGCGGACAACAGCTTCGACCTGGTGCTGTGTTCGCATCTGCTGTTCACCTGGTCGGACGTTCTCGACCAGGACTGGCATGAACGCGCCATCGCCGAACTGGTCCGGGTGAGCAGGCACGAGGTGCGGATCTTCCCGACCGTCGTGCAGAAAACCGGCGGCGCGGTGCCGTTCCTGCCCGCGCTGCGCGCGGAGTTCGCCGCGCGCGGGGTGCCGTCGCGACTGGCGAAGGTGCCGTACCTGTTCCAGGTCGGCGCGGACGAGATGCTGGTGTTCAGCGCGAACCGCTAGCGCTGGCAAGCGCCGCGTCGATCACCCGGGCGGCGACATCGGCGACGTCCGCCGGGCTGCGGCCGAGGTCACCGGACAGCGACTGGGTGGTGAACCCGGACAGTTGCACGGCGACCGCGTCCACCAGCCACCTGGGCGGTTTGCCGCTGCCGCCCCTGGCCTGCCAGAGGCGTCCGGTCACCTTGACCGCGAAGCTGTTGCGCGCCTTGCGGCTCTCCTGCGCGGCGGCGGCGAGTTCGGGTGAGAGGTCGTCGGTGGGCAACGCGGCGATCTCCCAGAACACCCGGCCGTTGTCGGCGTTGAGCCGGTGCGTGACCAGGAGGAGTTCGTGCAGCCACGCACTCAGGTCGCCGTCCTCGGGCGCGATCGGCAACTGTTGGCCGTAGCGGTGCACGCCGGCGAGGATCGCCTGCGCGAACAGGCCGTCGCGGGTGGCGAAGTGCCGGAACACGGTGCGCCGGTTGACTCCGGCGACCTCCGCGACGTCGTCCATGGTCGCGGTGAGACCTCGGGTGGACAGGACTTGTCCTGCCGCGCGCAGGATCCGCGCGCGAGCCAGATCGCGCTGCGCCTCGCCGAGCGAGGGCGCGATGGTCTCCTCGGTCACGAAGCGGAGCGTAACACCGCATCCTTGCCAATGTCACGCATGAGTGACACGCTGGCATCCATGGGTGACACGAACCTTCGGGCGCGGTACCGCGAGGAACGGGACAAGCGGCTGCGGCCGGACGGCAACGACCAGTACCTGCCGCTGACCGGCAAGTTCGCCCGCTACCGCGAGGATCCGCACACCGAACGCGCCGACCGTGCGCCGGTGACCGAACACAACACGGTGATCTGCATCGGCGGTGGTTTCGCCGGTCTGAGCACTGCCGCGCGCCTGGCCGAGGTCGGCGTGATCGACGTGCGGATCGTGGAGAAGGGCGGCGACTTCGGCGGTACCTGGTACTGGAACCGCTATCCCGGCGCGCAGTGCGACACCGCGTCCATGGTGTACCTGCCGCTGCTGGAGGAAACCGGCCACGTGCCCACCGAGAAGTACGTGCACGGGCCCGAGATCCTCGCGCACTGCAGGCACATCGGGCAGCAGTTCGACCTGTACCGAAACGCCCTGTTCCAGACCGAGGTCACCGACGTCCGCTGGGACGAGGCCCAGTCACGCTGGCAGCTCGCCACGAACCGGGGCGACGTGCTCACGGCGACGTTCCTGATGATGGGCACCGGCCCGTTGCACGTGGCGAAACTGCCCGGCATCCCGGGCATCGAGGACTTCGCGGGGCATTCGTTCCACACCAGCCGGTGGGACTACGCCTACACCGGCGGCGATCCGGACGGCGCGCCGATGACCGGGCTCGCGGGCAAACAGGTCGCGATCATCGGCACCGGCGCGACCTCGGTGCAGATCGTGCCGAACCTGGCCCGCGATGCCGGCGAACTGTTCGTGTTCCAGCGGACGCCGTCCTCGGTCGACGTGCGTGACAACGGCCCGATCGACCCGGACTGGTTCGCCGAGGTAGCCACTCCCGGCTGGCAACAACGCTGGCTGACGAACTTCACCACGAATCAGCAGGGCGGCCAGGCCAGCGAGGATCTGGTGCGCGACGGCTGGACGGCCATCTCGCGCCGCGTCCGGTCCAGCATGGCCGCGCTACCATCCGACGAGGTCACCCCAGAGTCGATAGCGCGCGTGGTGCTCGAATCCGACGACGCCAAGATGGACGAGATCCGCGCCAGGGTGGACACCCTGATCGCCGACCCGGACACGGCAGAGCACCTCAAAGCGTGGTATCGCCAACTGTGCAAGCGCCCCTGCTTCCACGACGAGTACCTGCAATCGTTCAACCGGCCCAACACGCACCTGGTCGACACCGACGGGCAAGGCGTCGAACGGATCACCGCTACCGGGGTGGTGGTCGCGGGCAAGGAATACCCGGTCGACTGCGTCATCTACGCGTCCGGCTTCGAGGTCGGCACCGGCTACGCGCGGCGTTGCGGCTACGAGGTCACCGGTCGCGACGGCGTCGCCCTGTCCGAACACTGGGCGCAGGGCATGCGCACACTGCACGGTATGCACGTGCGCGGCTTCCCGAACATGTTCATCGTGCAGCCGACCCAGGGCGCGAACCTGCTGTCCAACATTCCGCACAACCTGGTCGAATCCGCCCGCACCATCGCCATCCTGGTGCGGCACGCCCTGGACGTCGGCGCCGAGCAGGTCGAGGTCGACTTGGCAGCCGAGCAGGACTGGGTGGACCTGCTGCTCACCGCGCCACCGCTGGCAATGTCCTCTCCGGACTGCACGCCCGGGTACTACAACAACGAAGGACAGCAGGACCAGGAGGCCCGGCTGCGCGTCGGCTACCCGAAGGGCGCGACCGCGTACTTCGCCTACCTCGACGACTGGCGCTCCAACGGCGAGTTCGCTGGACTGAGGTTCATCGCAGACGACAACGAGAGGCTCATCGCATGACGGACACCATGCTCGCCGGACGACTGAACCTGGAAAACCTGGACTTCACCGTGCAGGAGGTGCCGATCCCCGAACCCGCGCCCGACGAGGTGCTGGTCGCGGTGCGAGCGGCCGGCGTGTGCCTGTCCGACCTGCACCTGATCGACGGCACGCTGCGCCTCGCGCCGCACGGCGCGGTCACCCTCGGGCACGAGGTCGCCGGTGTCGTTGAGCAGTTGGGCAGCGCGGTGCCCTCGAGCATCGCGGTCGGCCAGCGGGTGGCGTTGCAGGCAGGACAGAGCTGCGGCAACTGCGCGAACTGCCGGTTGCACAAGGCGCCGTGTCTGCAACCGATGACTCGGGGCGTGCACTACGACGGTGGCTGGGCCCAGTACACGGTCGCCCGGATGGACACGCTGGTGCCGATCCCGGACGACCTCCCATTCGACCAGGCGGCGATCATCCCGGACGCGGTGTCCACCCCGTACGCGGCGATCGCCACCACCGCGCACGTGCGCGTCGCCCAGTCGGCAGGCGTGTGGGGTGTCGGCGGGCTCGGCGCGCACGCCGTGCAGCTGCTGCGGATCGCCGGTGCCGCACCGATCATCGCGGTCGACCCGTTGCAGGCCGCCCGCGAACGCGCCCTGACCTTCGGCGCCGACCTCGCCCTGGACCCGGCCAACCCGGAGTTCGCAAACCAGGTCCGCGCGGCCACCGGCGGTCGCGGCCTGGACCACGCCTTCGACTTCGCGGGCGTGCAAGCCGTTCGCGAACAGGCCGACGCCACCCTCGCCCCCAACGGCACGCTGGTGCTGATCGGGTTGACGCCCGAACCGCTCACCATCACCAACAGCATTCCGTTCAGCGTCGTGCAACACCGCCTGTTCGGCCATTACGGCTCGCTGCCGCAACACGTCGCCGAGCTCGTCGGCTTGGCCGGACACGGCCGCCTGGACCTGAGCAAGTCGATCAGCGGGCACATTCCGCTGGCCGAGGCCAAGGAGGCCGTGCGCCAGTTGGCGGCGAAGGAGAACAACCCCATCCGCCTCATCCTCACCCCCTGACGCCCGTCACAACACGAAACCCGCCGGAAACGGGTCCGACGGGTCCAGGAGGTAGTTCGCGGTCCCGGTGATCCACGCCCGCCCGGTGATCTCCGGCGTGACCGAGGGCAACGCGCCCACGGTCGATTCGGCGACGAGTCGTCCGGTGAACGTGGTGCCGATGAACGACTCGTTCACGAAGTCGGTGTGCAGCGGCAATTCGCCGCGCGCGTGCAACTGTGCCATCCGCGCGGAGGTGCCGGTGCCGCACGGCGACCGGTCGAACCAGCCGGGGTGAATCGCCATCGCGTGCCGCGAATGCCGCGCGGTCGCGTCCGGCGCCAGGAACTGCACGTGCTTGCACCCCGAGATCGACGGATCGACCGGATGCTCCGGCCGGTTCACCGCGTTGATCTGGTCCATGATGGACAGTCCGGCCCTGAGAATCTCCTGTTTGTACGACCGATCGAACGGCAACCCGGCATCCGCGATGTGCACGATCGCGTAGAAGTTCCCGCCATAGGCGAGGTCGTAGCGCACCGTCCCGATCTCCGGCACGTCAACGGTGGCGTCCAGATCCACCACGAACGAGTCCACGTTGCGCAACGTCACCCGCTCCGCGCGCCCATCCGCCACCGCGACGGTCGCCGTGACCAGCCCGGCGGGCGTGTCCAACCGAATCACCGTCTCCGGTTCGGTCACCGGCACCATGCCGGTCTCCACCAACACGGTCGCGACGCCGATGGTGCCGTGCCCGCACATCGGCAACAACCCGCTCACCTCGACGAACAACACGCCCCAGTCCGCATCCGGGCGCGTCGGCGGTTGCAGGATCGCGCCGCTCATCGCGGCATGTCCGCGTGGTTCGTTGACCAGGAACTGCCGCAACTCGTCCAGGTGCGCGCCAAAATAGTCACGCCGAGCCGCCATCGTCTCACCAGGAACCGGCGCGACGCCCCCGGTGACCACCCGGGTCGGCATGCCCTCGGTGTGCGAATCGACCGCCGTGATCGTGCGAACCGATCGCATCAGCGCACCCCGTCCAACGCCGCGATCGCACGCGCCATGTCCGCGCGCACCCTGGCTTCGTTGTCCGGCGTGAGCGGCCCACGCGGCGGGCGGCACGGCCCCCCGTACCGCCCGACCAGGTCCATGCTGAGCTTGATCGCCTGCACGAACTCGGTCCGCGAATCCCACCGGAACGCGCCCACCAGCGGTGCGTAGAGGGCCCGTGCCTCGTCGAGCTTGCCTGCGACGCCCAGTTCGTAGAGCCGCGCCGACTCGGCCGGGAACACGTTCGGGAAGCCCGCGAACCAGCCGCGCGCGCCCATCAGCAAGCTCTCCAGCACCACGTCGTCCGCACCGCTGACCACGGTCAGCTCCGGCGCGGCCTCCGCGATCTCCTGCACCCGCCGCACGTCGCCGGAGAACTCCTTCACCGCCACGATGTTGTCGATCTGCGCGATTTCGGCGAGCAGGTCCGGGGTCAGGTCGACCTTGGTGTCGAACGGGTTGTTGTAGACCATCACCGGCAACCCGACCGATGCCACCTGCGTGAAATGCTCGATCACCTCGCCGCGATTCGCCCGGTACAGCGTCGGCGGCAGGCAGAGCACGCCATGCGCGCCGTCCTCGGCAGCCAGTTCCGCCCAGTGCTTCGCCTGGTGCGACCCGACCCCGTGCACGCCAACGATCACGACGCCGTTGCCGCCCACCGCCTCGATCGCGGTCCGCGCGACGCGGCGCCGTTCCTCGTCGGTCAGCGACGAATACTCGCCGAGCGACCCGTTCGGCCCGACGCCCCGGCAACCGTTTGCGACCAGCCAGGCGCAGTGTTCGGCATAGCGGTCGTAGTCGACGGCGAGACCGGCAGGCGCGGCGTCGTCGGTGCGGTAGGGCAGGGCGGTGGCGACCACGACGCCGCCGAGATCCGGACTGGCCATCTAGCTCTCCTTGGGGAATGAGTGCGGTTGTTCGGCGAGCTCGCCGAGTCGAATCGGCTGCGCGATCGGCCGACGATGGGTGGGGCGGGACTGCGTCAGTTCGGCGATGGTCGGCCCGCACATCCGCCCCTGGCACGGACCAAGCCCAGCGCGGGTCGCGAGGCGCAGCGCGCGATCGTCCATCATGGACGGATCGACGGCAGCGGCGCTGAGTGCGGCGAAGGTGGTTTCCTCGCACCGGCAGACGATGGTGTCCGGCTGGAGCCAGCTCGGCCAGCCCGCGCCGATCGGATGCGCCCGAGCCAGCCGCCGCGCAAACGCTTTCGCCCGCAAAGCTCGGCGCAACGCGACCTCGCCCAGCGCAGCACCGCCAGCCGCGTGCCAGCCCGCGACCCTTCCTTCCGCCGCGGCGGAAGGCGCCCCCGCGATGCCGGTGATCTCCCCGGCCGCGTACACCCCGGGCACGCTCGTCCGCTGCCCCTCCCCCACAACCACGAACCCGGCGCCGGTCAGCTCGCATCCAGCCGCGACCGCCAGTTCCACCTGCGGGCTGAATCCGTGCCCGACGCACACCGCGTCAACCGCGAGCGTCCGTTCGCTGCCCGGCACCACCGACCAGTCCGCGCGCAACCGCGCGAGCACGACTTCCTCGACCCGATCGGCGCCGCGCGCCGCGATCACCGTGCGCCCCATCCGGTACGGCACCCGGTGCCTCGCCAGCCTGGTCGCGTAGCCGAGCAACTCGCCCGCTTTGCCCGCGACCTCCCACGGCCGGCTCCCCCACCCGCGCAACACGGTCGATGCCACGTTCGCCTCGAAGACGCCGAGCACTCGCGAACCGGCTTCCAGCAGCGCCGCCGTGACCGGCAACAGGAACGGGCCGCTCCCCGCGACCACCACACGATCGCCGACCGCGACGCGCTCGCCCTTGGCCAACGCCTGCGCCGCCCCCGCCGTGAACACCCCCGGCAACTGCCACCCGGGAAACGGCAGCACACGATCGTGCGCCCCGGTCGCCAGGATCAACGCGTCCGGTGCCAGCACGTATCGCGCCCGGCCGACGCCGTCGACCAACCCGCGCACCACGTGCACGCGCGGGCCGGGCTCGATCGCCCACACCGTCGTTTCCGGCCACCAGGTGCAGCGCGGATGGTCGAGCACGCGCCGCCGCAACCGGTCAAAGGCACGCCAACCGTGTTGCACGCGCTCGGGATGCGTTGCGGCATAGGCGGTCGGCAGCATGCGGTGGAACTGCCCGCCGGGTTGCGGTGACGCGTCGAGCAATGTCACCTCGACGCCCGCGCGCAGCGCCGAATCGGCTGCCGCGAGTCCCGCCGGGCCCGCGCCGACGATCACCACCGTGGTCATCCGCGCTCCTGGGTGTGCACGACCGCGCCATCGAACGCGGGACGGCGACAGGCGCGCACGTCGCGTTCACCGTCCACTGTGATCAGACAGTCGAAGCAGGCGCCGATGCCGCAGAACACGCCGCGCGGTGCGCCGGACTCGGTTCGCCGCCAGCTCGACCGACCTGCCGCCAGCAGTACCCCGGCCAGGCTCTGCCCGGCGATGCCCTCGACCCGCTCGCCGTCCACGGTGATCCACAACGGACGGTCGACCCGCCCGGTCCGATCCTGCCAGCCGGGTATCCGTCGCGCGCTCATTGCCCGATCACCGCCGCTCGATCGACCCGGAACGGCGTCGCGTCCAGTTCGGACGGTTCGCCAACGACCAACTGCCGCAGCAACCGCGCGGTGCCGACGGACAGCCCGATGCCCGCGCCCTCGTGCCCGGTCGCGTGCCACAGCCAGGGCGCACGCGGATCCGCGCCGATCACCGGCAGATGATCCGGCACGTAGGGCCGGAATCCGCCGTAGGTGCGCATGACCGCGACATCGGCGAGGCACGGAAACAACCGCAGCGCCTTCCGCGCGATCGCGGCGAGCACGTCCGGGCGCAGCCGGTCGTCGAAGCCGACCTGGCTGCGCGACGAGCCGAGCAGGATCGTGCCCGCTTTGGTCGACTCGACGACCGCCGAGGTCTGCACCGCCGCCGAGTCGCTGCCGACCGCGCCGACGTAGTCCGCGTCGTAGACCTTGTGGAACACGGTCGGTGGTTGCGGCGTGGTCACCAGGATCTCGCCGCGCCGGGGCAGCACCGCGATCGGCGCGCCCAGTCGCCGCGCCACCTCGCCCGCCCACGGCCCGGCCGCGTTGACCACCAGCTCGGCGCTCAACACCCCGGTCGACGTGCGCAGTTCGCGCGCGTCGCCGCCGAGCACCTCGCAGTTCACGATCACCTCGGCGCCCGATGCCGCGAGCAGCGCGGTCGCCGCTGCCGCCGGTTGCACCTGAGCGTCCTGCGGGTAGTGGAAGGCCAGCGCGACCTCGTCGGTCAGGTGCGGTTCGGCATCGGCGAGCGCGGCGCGGTCGAGTTCGGCGAATCGAACCCCGGCGGCGCACTGCGCGGTCGCGAACGCGCGCAACGCGTCGGCACCTGCGATTGTCGTCGCGACAACAATCCCGCCTTTCGGCTCCCATTCGACGCGGGTGACGTCGACGGGCGTGCGTTCCGCGATGTCGGCCAGGACGTGCGGCCACAACCGCGTGGACCAGAGGGCGAGGTCGAGTTCTGGGCCGGGCCCTTTGTCCGACACGAGCACATTGCCCTCGCCGTGCGCGCTGGTCGCACCCGCTGGGCGGTTGCGGTCGAGCACGGTCACCGCGCAGCCGGCGTCGGCCAGTTCACGGGCACACGCGGCGCCCACGATGCCTGCGCCGATCACGATGACACGCGTTCTGCCCACCGGACCCCTATCGTTCGACAAACCGAACGGCACGAGCGTAAGTTCCGGCCCGGCGAGGTGTCAACGACCCGGGGTCAGGACTGCTCGTCCGGCGTGGGGTGCGGGGCGACGAGGTCGGGTTGCTGACCGCCCCGGTACTGCAGGAGCAGCACCGATCGCACCGGTCCGTCCAGCGCCGTGTAGCTGTGCGGGGCGACCGCGTCGAACGCGATGTAGTCGCCCGCGTCGAGCTCGACCCTCTCCCCGCCCACCTCGACGCCGAGCCGACCGGCCTGCACGATGGTGTGTTCGACGCCGACATGCCCCAACGACGTCTGCCGACCCTCCGGCCGGACCCGCTGGTCGTAGACCTCGACCACCGCCGAATCCACCTCCAGCCTGCGCAGCAGCCGCAGGTCCACGGCCGCGCCGGAGAGCGGTTCGACCTCGGCGGCGCGGACCACCGTCAGTCCGGCGGGCCTGCGGTGGTCGAGCAGGTCGGAGATGGGCAGCTCCAGCGCGCGGGACAGGCTGAACACCGTCTCGATGGTCGGGTTGCCGGTGCCCGCTTCGAGCTGGGACAGGGTGGCCTTGCCGATGGTGGAGCGGCGCGCCAGTTCCGACAGCGACAAGCCGCGTTCGGCCCTGGCCCTGCGCAGGTTGGTGGCGAGCACGTCGCGCACCGAACCATCCTGACCACTGTGACCGCCCACCATCATTCCTCCACCAGATCGTTCGACTTCCCGAACACCAGCGGAGTATGGTCGTTCGATGTGTCGATCGGCCATTCTGGCATCAGGAGGACCCTATGAGCCGCCCCGCGCGCCGCGATCCCAGCAATCTGAGCGCGGCTCCCGGTTTCCGGGACTTCGTCGCGGGCGGTTGGGGCGACGCTGATCGACGGGCGCCGAACGTGCCAGGTCAGGCGCGTGCCGCCGCCGAGCACCGGGCCAAGCTCTCGCATGCGTTTCCTGGCGCGCGGATCGCGGTCGCGGCCGGCCGGGCACCGGTGCGGGCCAACGACACGGACTACGCGTTCCGCCCGGACTCGGACTTCGTCTGGCTGACCGGCTCGAACGCCGAAGGCGCGGTACTGGTCATGCAGCCCAGCGGCGACCGGCACGACGCCACGCTCTACCTGCGCGAACCGGCGGGCCCGACGGACGCGGACTTCTTCGCCAACGCGCGCGACGGCGAGCTGTGGAACGGGCCGATGCCGGGGTTGCGCGAGTGGTCGGCGGCGTTGGAGATCGACTGCCGGCCGATCGAGGAGCTGCCGGGCGCGTTGCGCGGTCACTACCCGGTCGCGCAGGCGACCCGGGGCGTCGAGCCGCTGCTGGACGCACTGGTGATCGGCGCGGACGCCGAGCTGCGCCGGGTGCTCGCCGAGCTGCGCCGGATCAAGGACGACTGGGAGATCGGTCAGCTCCAGGTCGCGATCGACGCGACAACGCAGGCGTTCGTGGACGTGGTGCGGGCGTTGCCCGATGCGATCGCCGGTGGCGGCGAGCGCTGGTTGCAGGGCACGTTCGACCGGCGCGCGCACACGATGGGCAACGGGGTCGGGTACAGCTCGATCGTGGCGGCGGGGCCGCACGCGCCGGTGCTGCACTGGACCCGCAACGACGGCGTGGTCACCGAGGACGCGGCGATCCTGCTCGACGCGGGCGTCGAGGCGAACACCTTCTACACCGCGGACGTGACCAGGACCTTCCCGGTGTCCGGCTCGTTCAGCGACCCGCAGAAGCAGGTCTACGAGCTGGTACTCAAGGCGCATCTGGCCGCGATCGACGAGGTCAGGCCGGGCGCGGACTACCGGCAGTTCCACCGCACCGCGATGAGCGTGCTCGCGGAAGGCTTGCACGACTGGGGTCTGCTGCCGGTCAGCGTCGCGGAATCGTTGGAGCCCAAGGGACAGCACCACCGGCGCTACATCGTCTGCGGCGTCGGCCACTACCTCGGGCTGGACGTGCACGACTGCGCTCGATCGTCGGCGGAGAAGTACCAGGAGGGCACGCTCGCCGAGGGCATGGCGCTGACCGTCGAGCCGGGTCTGTACTTCCACCCGCACGACGGGACCGTGCCGCCGGAGCTGCGCGGCATCGGCGTGCGGATCGAGGACGACCTGGTGGTGACCAAGGACGGCAACCGGGTGATGTCGGCGGCGCTGCCGATCACCGTGGACGGGGTCGAGCGCTGGGTCAGCGATCCCGGTTACTGACCCGGTTCGCGGCCCTGTCGTCGGTCCGGTCGGACACGCGCAGGGCGAGGCGGCTGATCAACGGCGTGATCGACTGCAACTGGCGCAGTTCGTCCGCGCTGAACTCGGCGGCGAGGGCCGCGCCGAGCCATTCGGTGCGGGCCCTGTTGCGCTGCCACAACGCGGCGAGACCTTCCGGGGTCGGCGAGAGCACCGCGCGTCTGCCGTCCTTGGGGTCGGGTTTCGACTCGACGTAGCCGCGATCCTTCAGCCCGCACAACGTGTTGCTCATGGACTGCGGGCTGATCTGCTCGGCTCTGGCCAGCTCCGCGGCGGTCGTCGGGCCGCCGCGGTCGAGCCTGGCCATGGCGGCGACCTCGGGCAGGCTGAGCGCGCTGTCGGTCGGCACCTGGCTCAACTGCCTGCGCAGCAGGCCGATGCTGATCCGCAGCGCGGCGGCCACCTCGTTGACGTCGGGTTCCACCGCGCAAGGCTAGGGGTTCGCGAACAGCGCGGTCCACAGGAACGGCACGCCCATGCGCGGGTCGTCATCGGGCAGTTCGCGCATGCGGCGCAGTTCGACCTCGGTAAGGCCGGTGAAGATCGCGCGCAGTTCGGCAGGCGAGTAGCCCAGGCCGCCGTCGAGGGCCGGGGTGCGGTAGTAGTCGAGGTCCGGCCGGTCGGTGCATTCCTCGGTGACGAAGCAGGTCAACCCGAAGTGGCCGCCGGGCACGAGCACCCGGTTCACCAGCGCGAGGTGGCTGATCCTGCGGTGCGGTGGCAGGTGGTGGAAACAGCCGGAGTCGTAGACCAGGTCATAGGGACCGGTGAGTTCGGGCAGCCGGAAGGCGTCGCCCTGGTGGAACCGGATCGACGCGCCTGCTTCGTCCGCGCGCTGCCGGGCCCAGTCGATGGCGGCGGGCGAGAGATCGACGGCGTCCACTTCGAAACCGGCCGAGGCGAGGTAGAGGGCGTTGCGGCCGGGTCCGCAGCCGAGGTCGAGTGCTCTGCCCGGCTGGATCAGGCCGCGTTCGACGTAGGCGACCAGGTTCTCGTCCGGTTTCGCCGCGAAGAACGGGACCGCACGGTCCCGGTCGGCATAGAACCGGTCCCAGCGATCAGGGGCGGACTCGAAGAGTTGGTCGAGCAGGTCGAGCAGGTTTTCGACGGTGCGGACATCATGGTTCCCCATGCCCCGATTTTACCTGTTTTCCCAGCTCACCAGGCCAATTCGAGATCGTCTTCGTGAGTTGGATCAGCGGTAGCGGCGACCGTGGTGGCGACGGTACTGGCCACCCCTGCCGTAGTTGCCGCGTCCGTAGCCGTAGCCGCCCCGCATGCCGCGTTCGATCTCGGCGCTGATCATCTGACCGATCGACCCGGCCCGCCAGCCCTCGCGCTGCGTATGGCGGGCGGCGCGGCGTTCCCAGCGCGCGGCATGCCGGTCGTAGCGGCCGGATCCGTCGTAGCCCTCGTCGTCTTCGTACTGGTAGTCGCGGCGGGCCCAGTCGCCGGTGAATCCGGTGAAACCGGTGGCCTGGTTGAAGTTGCCTGCCACGCGCCGGCCGAGTCGGCGTACGCCGCGACCGAGCAGCACCGCGCCGAACACGGTCAGCAGCACCGGGATCAGCAAAACGGCCCAGTAGCCGGTGATGATGCCGACCAGCACGGCGGCCACCCAGGTGACCGGGATCAGCGCGGCAACGGTCGCGCCAGTCCTCGCGCGCGAGCGCATCACCGGCGCGGCGGCGGGCTGAGGCGCAGGCATCGCGGTGGTCGTGCCGGGGCCGACCAGCGTCGGCCACGGTTGCGGCAGGTCGGTGAACTGCGCGAACAGTTCCTGCCTGGTCTTGGCGGCGGCCACCTGCGCGGCTCGCTCGCCGTACTCGTCGACGGTCAGCCGTCCGATGCTCATGTGTTCGCCGAGCGCGGTCATGGCCGATTCCCGATCGGCGTCGCTGATCCGCATGCTGGACGAGTCGAAATCGGTCACCAGCCCATGGTAGCGAAAATCACCACGTCGACGCCGATGATCGTCCATTGAGGACATTCTGGCGAAAACCGGTTTCGGTCATCGGACGACCTGTGGCAGACTCCATCAATCAGTTGATGGAGAAAGAGTAAGGTTTGTCGTGTTTGATCGCACCAGTCGCTGTGCCGAGATCGTCCACGCGGCGTTCCAGCAGATCGCGGCCGTCGGCTTCGAGGGGTTGCGGCTGCGGCAGATCGCCGCCGAGGTGGGCGTGGACCAGTCGACGCTGCACCACTACTTCCCCACCAAGCAGCACATCGTCGCCGCGGTCACCGACTACGCGATCAGCCAGTTCGCGAGCACGCCACCCGCGCACACCCTGCGCGTCTACCTCGACCACATGCGCACCATCGCGCTGACCAGGCCGGAAGTGTTCGTGGTGACCGTGGAACTGCAACTCCGCGCCCGCCGCGACCCCGAGGTCCGTGCGGTCATCGCCCGCCACGAAACCGTCTACCGGGCCTGGTTGTCCGACCTGCTCGGGGAAGCGGGCACACCGGGCGCGGTCGAACTGGTGATCGCGGTGGTCAACGGTGTGCAGCTCAATCCCGACACGGCGACCGCCGCATTCGATCAACTGACCACCCTGTTCGACGAATGAATGGAAAGGACATCGCCATGGGGGATCGACGTTTCCGGTTCGGCCTGATCGCGCAGCGGACCAACAGCGGCGCGGAATGGCGGGCGCAGGCCCGGCGCACCGAGGAACTCGGCTACGACACCTTGTTGATGCCGGACGGCATGCAGCTGCTCGCGCCGCTACCGGCGCTCGCGGTCGCGGCCAGCGTGACCACGGACCTTCGGGTGAGCACATTCGTGCTGGCCAGCACCGCCCGGCCGCCGAGGATCGCGGCCTGGGAGGCGCACAGCCTGACCGCGTTGACCGACAACCGGTTCGAGCTCGGCATCGGCACCGGCAACCCATGGATGAACCGGCAGGTCGTCGAGGAGGCCGGTCTGCCGGAAACCACGCCAGGCCAACGACTCGCGCGGGTCCGGGACACCGTCGAGCACCTGCGCGCCCTCGACACCGAAGCCCGCACCCCGGTGCTGATCGCGGCGGGCGGGCCCCGCTCCCGGGCGCTCGCAGGCGAGGTCGCCGACATCGTCACCCTGCCGCACCCGCCCTTCGCCAGCCGGGCCGACGTCCGCAAACTGGTCGACGAAACCCGGGACGCGGCAGGCGAACGCGCCGACGAGATCGAGTTCAGCATGAACATCCTGGTCATCGGCGACGCCATGAACCCCGCGCTCGAAGCCATCGTCGGCACGGACGCCACGTCACTGATCGCCAACAACTCGCTGTTCGTGCTGACCGGCACGCCCCACGAGATGGCCGACGAGATCCAGCGCCGCCGCGACGAACTCGGCTACTCCTACCTCACCCTCAACGGCCAGCACATGGACACGTTCGCCCCGGTCGTCGAACTGCTCCGCGACCGCTGAGCTGGTTCGTCAGGTGTTCGCAGGCAGGTCGGATCCCGCGCCCCGCCTGCGCACCGCGACCAGATCATGCCGGGCTCCGTCCTCTCGGTTGGCAGGCAACGTCTGTTCCTGCGCGCTCTCCACCACGAACCCCGCGTCCGCGATCATCTTCAGATCCTCGGCGCCCGGCTGCCCCTCGCTGGTCAGGTAGTCGCCAAGGAAGATCGAGTTGACCACGTGCAAGGCCAACGGCTGCAAACCGCGCAGGTGGATCTCGCGCCCGCCCGCCAACCGGACCTCGACATCCGGGAACAGGAATCGGAACATCGCCAGAATGCGCAGGCAGCGGTGCGGCGTCAGATCCCACCGGCCGCCCAACGGGGTGCCCTCGAACGGGATCAGGAAGTTCACCGGCACCGAATCCGGATCCAGCTCGCGCAGCGCCAACGCCACCCCGGCCACGTCATCGTCCGACTCCCCCATGCCGAAAATCGCGCCGGAACACGGCGAGAGGCCCGCCTGCTTGGCGTCGGTCACGGTGGCGACCCGATCGTCGAACGTGTGCGTCGTGCAGATGTCCGCGTAGTTCTCGGCGCTCGTGTTCAGGTTGTGGTTGTAGGCGTCCGCGCCCGCCTCGCGCAGCCGCTCCGCCTGCCCCGGCTTGAGCAGCCCCAGACACACGCACACCTCGACATCCGGCGCCGCACCCTTGATCGCGCCCACCGTCGCCGACACCCGGTCGATGTCCCGATCAGCGGGTCCCCGCCCACTCGCCACCAGACACACCCGCTTCGCGCCCGCCGCGATCGCCCGGTTCGCGTTGTCGACCGCCTCGTCCGCGCCGATCCACGAGTACTTCATGATCTCGGCCGTCGAACCGAGCCGCTGCGAACAGTAGAAACAGTCCTCAGGGCACAACCCGCTCTTCATGTTGACCAGGAAGTTCAGCTTCACCCGCCGCTCGAAGAACCGCCGCCGCACCCGCGACGCCGCCGCGACCACGTCGAGGATGTCGTCGTCGTCGGTCGCGAGCACGCCAAGCAACTCGTCGCGACTGGGCTGTTCCCGGCGCAGCGCCTTGTCCATGATCGACGTGAGCAGGGCATCGAGGTCGGTCCGTGTCATACCGGGCATCTTGGAGAGCTTCCTTCCCTCAGGCAAGCCGCCGACCACGAGTCGCAGCGTGGCGTTCATCATCCCCACCCGGCCTAGCGCCCCGCTGGAATCCGGCCCGCACGCGCCCCGCCGAATCACGCACGGTAAGCTCATCCGGCACAGTCACACACCGTGTGACCTGGCCCCTGTAGCCCAATCGGCAGAGGCAGCGGACTCAAAATCCGTCCAGTGTCAGTTCGAGTCTGACCAGGGGCACGTCTTCAGACGTGCCAAATGAGGCCCCTCACCCGCGAAACCTGACGAGGGGCCTCCTTGCGTCTATCCGGCGCGCGGTCCCGCTTTCGCCAGTCCTGCCCTGCGATCACCTTGGCGCAGATATTGCCCAGACAAGGAAATCCGTCGCGCAGGGAAGTCGTGGTCGGCCCACCGGTTGTCGAGTCGCCATCGAACCGGACCACCGGCGGAGTCACCACGGATGCTCGGTAAGAGCACTCGCCGGTGGTCCGGTAAACCCGGGTGAGCACGCGCGAAAAACGTCGAAGTCGACTGTCGCGTCCAGATAGTGCAAGGAAGCGTTGAACAGTCCTGGCGCGGGCAGCAGACGGTGATCACTCGCACCGCGTCGATACCGGGAATCCGCTACGGCGATCAGCCAGGGTGTCAACTCCGCGCGGCCCGCCTACTGTTCGGCCGATGGGGCCGTGGCCAGGCTTTGGAAGCACGGGCGTAGCAGGTCGATGATCTGCTCGGGCGAGGCGTCCGCCAGATGCGTGAGGTTCAGCAGGTACCGCTCGGCGATCACGCCGTGCACGATCGCGCTGAGCAGGCTCGCACGCAGGCCCGCGTCGGATGTCGGGATCGCCTCGGTCAACTGGTTCAGCTGAGGCTCTCCGGCGGCCCGGTAACGATCGGCGGCGTCGGCGTTGGTGAGGATCGAGCGCAGCACGGCCAGGGAAGCCGTCGGCTCGCCGGCCAGGCGCCTGCCCAGCGACCTGAGCAGCGCCTCGGCCACTTCGTCCGAGGTGCCGCTTGGCAACTCGTTGGCGGGCACTTCGGCGGCGCGGGCGAAGAGCAGATCCTTGCTGCCGAAGTAGTGCATGACCAGTCCGGCGTCGACACCGGCGGCCGAGGCCACCGCGCGGATCGTGGTCCGGTCGTAACCGAGTTCGGCGAAGGTCTGGCGGGCCGCGGCCAGGATGCGCTCCTCGCTCTGGCGGCGCTGCTGCGCCCTGGTGGGGCGGGCGCTCGGTTCAGCCATGCGTTGATTCTACGACCGTTGACCGAATGGGCAGTTTCGTTCTACGCTTGTTCAATCAACAAGCGTTCAACGAAAGGAGCGGTTATGGCCGCCACGTCACGTGAGGTCGTCGAGCGGGTCCTGCGCGCGGGCCGCGCGCAGGACACCGAAACATTCGTGAACCTGATCGCCCCGGACGGCTACGTCGAGTGGCCCTACCGGCCAGCCGGTGTCCCCGACCGCGTGCAGGGCCGCGAACAACTCCGCGAGTTCCTCACCGGCCAGGCCGGCAACCTGGTCAGGTTCGACGAGTACCGCAACATCGTGATCCACGAGACCACCGACCCGGAAGTGGTGATCGTCGAGTACGACGCCCACGGCACCGTCGTCCCCACCGGTGCGCCCCTGCACCAGACCATCATCGCCGTGCTCCGGATCCGGGATGGCCTGGTCGTTTCCTACCGC
This sequence comes from Pseudonocardiaceae bacterium, assembly GCA_036494465.1. GTDB lineage: Bacteria > Actinomycetota > Actinomycetes > Mycobacteriales > Pseudonocardiaceae > CAJCJE01. Next base: position 7,396 of record DASXOJ010000168.1, on the reverse strand, counting down.
GATTACCTCAACCCGCTGGTACTGGCCGAAACCCTGGCAAGCGTCGCCAATCCGGAGGTCTCCGCCTAGCCTCCGCGCGGAGCGCCCCGCTCCGTCCCGGCGGGATGCCAGGTCAGCGCCGTATCGCCAAGTCGTTGATTGGCACCGCGGCCGCCATCGCCTGGTAGCCTGCGTCGTTGGGGTGCAGATGGTCCCCCGAGTCGTAGCTGGGCCGGAGTTGCAGGGGGTCGGCGGGGTCGCGCGTGGCCGCGTCGAAGTCCACTACGGCGTCGAACGCCCCGCTGGTGCGAATCCAGGTGTTGAGTTGTTCTCGGATCGCCTCCGTTGCCGGTGAGTAGTACGACGAGCCCTGAATCGGGGTGAGTGTGCCGCCGAGCACGCGGACACCAGTGGCGTGCGCCTGCGCGATGATCTGCTTGTCCAGTTGGATGATCTGGCCAGCGCACATGCCAACCGCACTGCTCTGCGAGGTTTGGCTGTCATATCACGAACCTCCGGTCCCGGTGGGTGTCGACGTGGTCGTCGCGGGCCGTGTCAGACCGTGCGGCGGAGCAGGGCGAGACGCTGCGTCAGCGGGTGAATCGCCAATGCCCGGAACCGATCCGGTATTCGGCACAACCGTTCTCGATCCGCGCGAACGTCGCACCGGGCGTTGCCCGTGTCGTGTTCGCGGAAGCGCCGAACAGCGGCACGCTGACGGTCGCCGTGGTGTTGACCGGAACCGTCACGTCCAACTGGAACGACTGACCGGTCCGCGTCCACGCCGAGGACACGGTGCCGCGCACGGTCGAGATCGAAGCGGCCACGTGGTTCAGGCCCGCCGGGATCTGGGGCGCGATGCTGATCGCCGCGTAACCCGGTGCGGTCGCGGTGATCCCGGCCAGGTCGGTGTAGAACGAGGCGTTGATGCCCGCGAACATGGCGTGGTCGTGAGATTCCATGTTGGACGCATAGGTCCACTGTTCCCAGTCGGTGGTGGCGCCTTGGCTGATCTCGTAACCGAATCCGGGGTAGCTGGTCTGGTCGAGCACGGTCATCGCCACATCCGGGCGGCCGATCGCGGTCAACGCGTCCATCAGATAGCGGGTGCCGAAGATGCCGGTGTCGAGGTGGCCGTTGTCGGTGACCAGAATGGTGTTCACCAACTGGTTGCCGACGGCGGTGACATCGGCGGCGGGCACCATCCCGAAGGCCAGCGGGAGAATGCTGGTGGTTTGCCTGCCGTCGGCGTAGCCGTTGTGCGCCGCGTTGAGGAACGTGGCGTTGAAGGCACTCGCGATGGCGTCCCCGAGCGTGGTGTAGTGGGCGACGTCGGCGGAGTTGCCCAGCGCTGCCGCGGCCAGTGCCAGGTCATGCGCCTGAAGGTAGGACAGTGCCGTGTTGACAACGGAGACCTCACTGCCGCAGGAACCGACGCCGGGGCTGCCCAGCCCGCCATTCACACCAGCGCCGTACACCGGTGGGCACCAGTCGCCGAAGCCGTGGTCGGCGGGCCAGATGTAGCCAGGCGCGTTGGCGGCGTTGGTGTCGACGAAGGCTTTCATCGCCGGGTACTGGGCAGCCAGGGTGGCTCGGTCGCCGTACTGCTGGTAGAGCTGCCAGGCCAGCGAGATCTGGTCGCCGCCCATGTCCGGGTTCTGCGCGTTGCCGCTGTCGTTGGGCAACGCGGTTCCCGGTGGCATGTCGGCGAGGTAGTTGGCGTAGAAGCGGTCCATACCGAACTCGCGGATGGACGCGTCGTGGTAGGCCTGTACGTCCATGCCCGGTGGGGTGCGCTCGTCGCGGACCGGATTGTCGGTGGGGACGCTCATCGAGTTGTTGAGCATGGTCCGGGTGTTGTTCTGCCAGATCTGGTTGAGCAGCGGATCGGAGGAGGTGAAGGTGCTGGTGCTGGTGACGTCGGCGTGCACGATCTGCCCGGTGATCGAGCCCAGGGTTGGCGTGCCCGGGTAGCCGGTGACCTCGACGTAGCGGAAACCGTGGTAGACGAAGCGCGGCTGGTAGGTCTCGACCGCGCCCGTGCCGGCCAGGGTGTAGTGGTCGGTCGCGGCGGCGTTGCGGTTGGTCGTGGTGTCGAGGGTGCCGTCGGCGTTGAGGTTCTCCGCCGTGCGCAGCTGCACCGTCGTGCCTGCCGGGCCGGTGACGTGCAACTGTTCCCAGCCCGCGATGTCCTGACCGAGGTCGAAGATGTACTCGCCCGGTGCGGGTTGGGTCATCGCGACCGGCTTCAGGGTCTGCGCGACACGCACCGGCGGCACGTCATCCGCGCGCATCGTGCCTCCCGGCGCGGCGACCATCGTGACCGGTTGCCAGGTCGATGCGTCGAAACCCGGTGTATCCCAACCGGGTTGGGACAGGCGGGCGTCGTAGTTCTCGCCGTCATAGATGTCGTTCGCGGTGATCGGGCTGGTCGAGAAGGTCCAGTCGGGGCCGGTGGCGACGGTCTGGTGAGTGCCGTTCGCGTAATTGACCGCGATCAGCATGATGGCCTGTTCTGGCCCGGTCCAGCGGAATCCGTACGGGCTGAAATTCGGGCCGTAGCCCCGGCCGAGCCAGATACCGGCCGTGTTGGCGCCCGTACGCAGCTGGCTGGTGATGTCATAGGTCTGGTAGAGGTCGCGTTGCTGGTAGGGCGTGTCGGCGGGGCTGAGCACGTCATCGCCGATGGTGCTGCCGTTGATATGCAACTCGTCGAAACCGAGCCCGTCGACGTAGGCGCGGGCGCTGACGATGTCGTTGCCGAGGGTGAAGGTCCTGCGCAGCAACGGCGAGGTCGGGTTCGGGTTGAGCAAGGTGATGCCGCTGCCGGGTTCGAGCTGGCCGCCGCTGACCGGAGTGTTCGGGAAGTTCGGGTCCGGGTTCGCGCTGACGTCGTCGCTGAACAACGGCGCGCCGCCGAGGCTGTGCACGGCGAGGTTGTCGTAGAGCGAGTCCTCTGTGGAGTCACCGACGCGGAAGCCGATCCGGCCGGTGCTGAAGGTCGAGTCGGTCAACTGGTCGACCTGGGTGCCGTCGATCCAGGTGGTGATCGTCGGGCCGTCGGCCTCGATGCGCAGATGGTGTTGCTCGCCCAGGTTCGACTGGGTGATCAGGTTGCTGATGTTGACGTCCGGCACGAGGTGCCGAAACGAGCCGTTGACTTCGACGTGCGGGCGCAGGACGACCTCGCCTGGGTCGAGTTCGGAGTTGACCTGCCACAAGTAGAGGTTGTTCGCGTCCTGCGCGCGGAACACCAGGCTGGCCGCGCCGTGTTTGATGGTGAAATCGGCGTCGAGGACACAGTCCGACCAGGTGTCCAGCGCCGCGGTGTCCGGGCTGATCCACTGGGCGCCCGCCCAGTCGGCGGTGGACAGCAGGCCCATCTCCCACCAGGCCGAGGCCGCCCAGCCGGATGACTGTGCCTGCGCGTCCCATACTTCCACGGTCCAGTAGTAGCGGCTGCTGGAACGCAGCGCGGGGCCCGCGTAGGCGATGCCGACCGACGCCGAGGAGGTGACCCGACCGGAGTCCCAGACGTCCGCGCGGCCGGGCACCAGGTCCTGCGGCGTGCTGGCCACCAGAATCTGGTACGCGGTCTGACGCTCATCGTTCGCCGTCGAGCCCAGCTGCCAGCTCAGCGACGGATGCGGATCGTCGATACCCAGGGGGTCGGACGCCCAGTCGACCTGAAGGTGGCCGACCTCGACCCGGGGCGACACCGCGGCGGCGGGCAGCGGTCCGGCGCTGAACAATGTCGTGGTCGCGACGGCGATCGCACTCACAAGCATGACCATCCGACGCATCTGTTCTCCCCGTCTCACTTATGCGTACGACGACCGGACACATTGCAGATCGATGGCGTGGTGACTTCCGTTCGGAGCGGCCGAAAAGGTAGGTGTCGGCGAATCCCGCCCATACAAGCCGCTGCCGCACAAACCCGGGCCGGCTTCGACATCGGCTAACTCGACACACGGCCATAGCCGGCGGTGTCGTGACCACCCTTAGACTTGAAACCTTTCAATACGTCTACCGGATGACGGTAATCGGCTTGATTGATCTGGTCAAGACGCCATTTCTGCTGATTTCACGATGTCAACTGTGAATGACCGTTCGGAGAATCCTCTGATTCTTAATTTATGTGCGCCGTTCATGATGGTGAACAGGTGACGCGGAGCGTCGCATTACGCCGGTAGGTGCAACGGTTCCCGACCCCGGGCCGGGCAGGTCAGCCAGTCGGGGTGAGCCCAGTCAGCAGTTCGACGGTCCGTGCGACGACCGGTGACGTGGTGAACGCGCGGGCATCCGCCACCAGGCAACTGATCTCGGTGCGCAGGTCGGTACCGCCGCGCGGGGCATAGCCCGATTCGGGGTCGATCTGCTCGACTGCTCGACGGCGGGTTCGTCATGATGGACGAGCCAGAGCACAACCAGTACCGTCGCCTGCTCACCGGCCGATTCACGCCCAAGAGCATCCAGGCCAACCTCCAGCCCTACCTCGACCGGATCGTCACCGAACACCTCGACGCGATCGCCAGCGGCCCCAAGCCCGTCGACCTCATCGAGAACCTGACCCTGCCGATACCGTGCCTGATCATCTGCGAGCTGCTCGGCGTCCCCTACGCCGACCGAGATGGCTTCCACCACGCCACCGAAGCGATGATGGACACCAGCAAAACCCCGGCGCAGCGCGGCAAGGGTGCCCGCTGGCTGATCAACTACATCACCGACCTGATCGCCGCCATCCGCAGGGCCCCCGACTCACCGGGTCTGCTCGCCGACCTGATCCGCGGTGTCGACCGGGGTGACTCGATCCTCAACGACAGGGACCTGGCCAACATCGGCGTTCTGCTGCTGTTCGCCGGGCACGACACCACCATGGCCATGATCGGCCTGTCCACGCTGACTCTGCTCACCCATCCCGAGCAGCGCAGGCAGATCGTCGAGGATCCGAGCCGTATCGGCCCGGCCGTCGAGGAACTGCTGCGTTACCTCACCATCGTCCAGTTCGGACTGGGCAGGGTCGCCAAGGAGGACCTCGAGTTCGGCGGAGCCCAGATCGCCAAGGGCGACCTCGTCGTCGTCGCGATGCCTGCCGCCAACCGTGACCCCAGGACGTTCGACAACCCCGACGTTCCCGACTTCGACCGGCAGAGCAGCCGCCACCTCGCCTTCGGCTTCGGGGTACACCAGTGCCTCGGCCAGAACATCGCCCGCGCCGAACTGAAGACCATCCTGCCGCAACTGTTCCAGCGCTTCCCCGATCTGCGCCTCGCCGTCCCGTTGAACGAGGTCCCGATGGACACCCACGCGATCAACTACGGCGTCCGCACGCTACCGGGTTACCTGGTAAGCACCGAACCCGCAGCGATCCCTCCGACCCGCAGCCCCTGGTCAGGTTCAACCACGCGGCAGGCGAGGACGGCACAGTCGGGGTCGAGTCGTTGGCCGGTGACCCCGAGTCCGAGTTCGTCGAGTCGGCAGAAGGTGGTCAGATCAGCGCAGGCGACGCCCGCACCCACGGTGACGTCGGGTGCTACCCGGCTCTCGACGCGCGGAACCACGACCGGCACGGCTCGACGTCACACTCCATCCACCCCAAGCGCCCGGGATTCTCGAGTCTCGGGCGGCCTATCAGGCGCGGTCGTGGAGAGTGACCTGGTAACCGTCGGGGTCGGCGAAGGTGAATGTCCGACCGAAGGGGCCGTCGATCGGTGCGGAGACGATGGTGTGACCGTCGGCGACGAGAGCGTCGTGAACGGCCTGCACGTCTGTGGCGTGGAGCCAGATCGCGGCACCGATGCCGGGCTGAGCAACGGATGCGAGATCGGTGCCGGGAACGACGTCGCGGAGTGCGAACGCGATGGGCGTCGTCTCGAAGACGACGGCGTGCGGAGGTCCGGCCTGCGAGCGGACGAGGCCGAGGTACTGCTCGTAGAACGCCTGCGAAGCGTCGAGGTCGCGCGCTTGGAGCGAGATGAAGTCGGGGCCGGTGGCGGGCATGACAATGCTCCTTCTTTACGTGTCAGTCTTCTGACACAGGTCAATCTATGTCAGAATACTGACATGAGTCAAGACGGTGTCGGCGTCGACCTGGAGACGTCACTGGGCTACCTGTTGAAAGAGGCGTCGAGCGCCCTCCGCGCAGCCATGGAGGAGGTGCTGCGGCCGCTCGGGATGAGCGTGACGCACTACTCCTGCCTCGAGCTGCTGGCTCAACGACCGGGCTTGTCGAACTCCGAGCTGGCACGGGGCGCGTTCGTGACACGGCAGTCGATGAACGTGCTGCTCCAGGCCCTGGAACGAGAGGGCCACGTGACCAGGCCCTCGGAGGCACCCGTCGGAAAGGTTCTTCCCACGCGGCTCACGCCTCGCGGCCGACGGAGGCTCGAGAAGGCGACCTTAGCGGTCCGGTCCGTCGAGGTCAGAATGCTGGCCGGCCTGACCGAGACCGAGCAGTCAGGCGCGTTCCGGATCCTGCAGAGGATGATCCATTCCCTGCGCGATGGCAACGACGGTGCATAACTCGTTCCCCGGCGTACGTCTCGCCGCGTCCGGACAGGAGCGCAGCCGAGCGTGAAAATCCGTGCGGGCGACCTCAAAAACCGACAGACCCGACTACACCCTCTTCTGCGATGAGCCCGAAAAGAGTCGGAATTTCGGTGTTTGATGCGACCTGGCACCCCCTCTGCCAACAGTTCGGAGCCAGTTTCTGCGATTGACCCGTTCCAGCCGAGCCTGCCGGTCGCGGTGCGCGGAGTCGTCAACCTGCGTGAGGCTCGCGAAGAACTTCTCCCGTCGCTGCGAACCGAAGACTCGCTCTGCGAAGAACGCGCTCACCTCTGTCGTGATCAGGTCCTCGCGCATGTAGACAGTCGCCGGGCGGCCAACGTACTTGTCCGGACGCCGGCGCCGTTGCGCGGCCCCGTACGCTCCGCGCTGCGGGCGTCGATCTCGCCGAACATCCACGTTGTCATGACCGCATTCGGCGGCACCATCGGTCACGACGTCCGATGACTCTCAACCGGATGCATCGCGCATTGCGTCGTCTCTGTACAGTGTGAGCCCAACAACCAATCGCGCCGCGAACAAGCGGGCACTGACCACTGGTCCGAACGTGATGTCGGTTTTCTGCCAGACCGCGTCGTCCTGAGCGGACACGATAGTGCGCATGACCGCAAGTTACGAGATCCGGCCGCTCGCTGCCGATATGTTGCGGCAGTTGCGTGAACGGGACGACACAGGACAGCCACCGGTGCCGGTGATCGACGACGAGGGGGGCAACCCACTGCGGTGCTGCTTCACCCGCACCAAGCCACACGAAGAAGTCATGCTTGTGTCGTACGCGCCGCTACGGCGGTGGGCGAGCCGACGGGGTGTGGATCCCGGACCGTACAACGAGATCGGCCCCATCTTCATA
>DASXOJ010000167.1:0-21115 GCA_036494465.1 Pseudonocardiaceae bacterium | reverse complement strand
TCCCTTATATCTCGCCGATATCACGACATCGACCTCGGCGCATCATTGCGAGGCGGACCCGTGCACAATGTGTCGGGTCGGGGCCGATCAGACCAGCGGAAGGGGGCCGGCGTTGGCCTGGCAAGAGGAGCTTCGCAAGCTCGACGAGGAACTGGCCAGCGGTCGGATCACCGCGGAGAACTATCGGATCCGCCGCGACGCGGTGCTGGCTTCCGCGGCCACGTCGCCGCAGGGACCGCCGCCCAGCGCTGCCGAATCGACGGCGATGATTCCGCCGGTCACCGGGAACACGCCGCCGCCGTCGAACGCCGACCGGACGCAGGTGGTGTCCACTGGCGACGCGGCGGACAAGACGCAGGTCGTGTCCGGCAACGCGATGTCGAACTCGGACCGGACCCAGGCGGTCCGTCCAGGGTGGAACCAGCAGCAGCCGCAAGGTGGCTGGGGTCAGCAGATCCCGGGCGTCCCGCAGCAGCAGGGCGTGCGCGGCATGCCGCCGTCGCCGCCGCGTGGGATGCCGCAGCAGAACCCGCCCCAGCAACAGCAGCAACCGCAGCAGCAGGGCTGGGAATCCGGCGGTGGGGACACCGGGACTCCGTGGGGCGGCTCGGACTTCCCGCCACTGAACTACGGCGGCGGCAACCAGGACTGGATCAAGCAGGGGCCGGAGGTTTTCGGCGAGCCCTCCGGTGGCGGCAAGAAGTGGCTGATCATCGTCATCGTGGTGGTCGTCGTGCTCGGTCTCGGCGCGGGCGGCTACTTCCTGTTCTTCAACAAGACCAGCCAGGCCGGTCCTGGCCAGTCGACCACCACCAGCACGTCGGCGCCGACCACCAAGCCGAAGCCGCCGGACCCGCTGGCGATCGCGCAGCTGTCCGGTACGCCACAGGACCAGTCGGGTATCCAGAACTTCAACGATGTGGCCCAGGCGCAACTGCTCACGCAGAGCGAGCTGAGCGCGTACCAGACCGAGGGCGCGAGCAAGGCGCACCTGGCCACCTCGACGCTGCCCAATGGTGACCACCTGTGGGTGATGACCGTGCAGGTCAACTCGCCGACTTCGGCGGGGACCGCGGTGACCACGCTGGTGGCGTTGCAGCAGACCAACGGGATGCAGGCGTTCACCGGTCCGACCCCGACCGGGGTGCAGGCCACGCAGATAGCCGCGTCGCGCGACACCCCGAACACGATCCGCGGGCACTACGCGAGCAAGAACGTGGTGGTGCGGGTGCAGGTGACCGGTCCCAGCGACATGTCGACCGTCACTCAGGAGTTCAACCAGTTGGTCGCGGCGCAGGTGAAACTCCTGGCGCCGAATGCCTGATCCGGGCGGCACGATCGCCGTCACGGCGGTTCCGCTCGGCCGGTTGTCCTCGGCCAGGGTGGTGGCGGAAAGTTACCTCCGCCACCACCCTGGGCACGAGTTCGTGGTTTTCGTCACTGATCGCGAAGCACCCGTCGTCGATCTCGACTGCCGGGTGGTCGGGTACGGGTGGCTGGGTTGCGACGAGTACCTGCGGTTGGCTTCCGCTGCCTCTGCTGATCAGCTCGTCGACGTGGTCCTGCCGTTGGTGGTTCGGCGGTTGCTCGGCGAGGCCGAGTTGGTGGTCGCGCTGGGTGCGCAGGTGTTGGTGCTGGGAGCTTTCGGGGAGCTTCCTGGCGACGCCAGTTTGGTGCCTGCGGTGTTGTCTCCGGTTCCTGATGATGGGCTTGAGCCTACCGAGGTGGGCGGGTTCGATTCCGGGTTCGTCGCGGTGCGGCGCGGGGGTGCGGGGTTCGCTGATTTCTGGGCTGATCGGGTTCGACGGGAACTGTTCGCGGCGCCGGAGCCGAGTGTGGCCGGGCCTCGGACTCCGCAGGATTGGCGCGCTGATGCGGTCGCCTTGTTCGACGTCGCCATTTTGCGCGATCCCGGTTTTGGGCTCGGTTGCTGGAATCTGCATGAGCGGTCGGCCGACGACGCTCGGTATGTCCATTTCGCTGGGTACTCGGCTGATCAGCCTTGGGTCCTGAGTTCTGCGTATGTTGCCCGGCCTCGGGTTCTGTTGTCCGCGTCGGCTGAGTTGCGAGCGTTGACCGAGGAGTACCGGGGGTTGCTTGGCGACGCTGTCGATTCTCCTTATGGGTTTGGGCGGCTTGCTGACGGGACTCCCATCACGGCTGGGATGCGGGAGGCTTTCCGGGCGGGGTTGGTGGAGTGGGAGCGGGTCGACGCGGGACTTGTTCCGTTGCATCAGGGGTTCGTTTCTTGTCCGCCCGATGCGTTTTCCGCTGAGTTCGTTGAGTGGCTTGCTTCGCCGGTCGACGGGTTGAATCGGCTGGCTCTCGCGGTGTGGCGGCTGCGGGTCGATCTGATGGTGACTTTTCCGCAGCCTCGGCACGGAAGTGCCGCTGGTTTTCGGGACTGGTGCCGGCGGTATGGGGTTGGCGAGGGATTGCCGGAGTGGGCTGTGCCCGGTGACCCGGTTGCGGTGGCGGGGCCCGTTGACGAGTTCGGGGTGAACGTCGCCGGTTATCTCACCGCCGAGCTCGGCTTGGGCGAGATGGGGCGGATCCTGCACGACACGGTGCGGGCGGCTGGGGTGCCCGCGGTGTCGGTGGTTGAGGAACGGTCGCTGTCCGGAGTGACACGGACCGGCGTTGCCGCTCCGGAAACTGTTGGAGCGCCTCGGTTTCCGTTGAGCATTCTGGCCGTCAACGCCGATTTCACCGGACTGCTGCTGGCCAGCCATCCGGAGGTTGGCGAGGGGCGGTACCGGATCGGGTTCTGGGCTTGGGAGCTGGAGGAGTTCCCCGCTCGGTTCGACGTGGGCTTCGGGCTGGTCGACGAGGTGTGGGCGAACAGCGAGTTCGCCCGGGACGCGATCGCGAAACGCGCGACCGTGCCGGTGAAGGCGTTTCCGGTGCCGGTGCCTGAGGTGGGCGTGCCGGATCGGGTCGACGGGCCGACGACGTTCTTGTTCGCGTTCGACTTCAACAGCACGGGGCAGCGCAAGAACCCGTGGGGTGTGGTCGAGGCGTTTCGGCGGGCCTTCGCGGGGCGTGCCGATGTGCGGTTGGTCATCAAGGCGATCAACGCGCATCTGCATGGTGGCGCTGCTGAGCGATTGCGATATGCGGTTGGTGCTGATGCGCGGATCGAGTTGCTTGAGCGATTTCTGGACGCCGAGGAGCTCTCCGCGTTGTATGCGCGGTGTACTGCCTATGTCTCGCTGCACCGGAGCGAGGGGTTCGGGCTCACGGTCGCGGAGGCGATGATTCGCGGGATTCCGGTGATCTGCACGGACTATTCGGCGACCAGCGAGTTCGTCGATCCTTCGGTGGGATGGCTGATCCCGCACACCATGGTCGAGGTCGGACCGGGCTGGCCGCCCTACCAGGCGGACGCGTTCTGGGCCGAACCCGATCTGGACGCTGCCGCCGCTGCCATGCGCACGGTCGCCGACGATCCCGGCGAGGCGCGGCGGCGCGGGGCCGCCGGCCGGGAGCTGTTGTTGCGGACGCGGTCGGTGCCGGCGGCGACGGTCTGGGTTCGTGAACAGCTCGAAGCCGCGTACCAGGTGTGGCAAGCTCGCCAGGCAGGCTCGACCGGGGCGGGGGACATGGGACTGGCGAAACGACTGGTGCGCAGGGCGGCGGGACGGCTGGCCGCGATCGCGGACGGGCCGAAGTCATGAGCAAGCTGCCTGAGCTGCACGAGTCGTGGCTGCCCAAGGAGCATTCGCTCTACCGGCCCCGGCACGGCGGCAAGCAGCGGGTCGCGTTGATCTGCGCGATCGTGTTCCTGCTGCTGCCGGTCGGCGCGTTCGCGGTGGGCGTGCGACCGGGCGATTTCGAGAACCGCAAGTTGACGCCGTTCCCGTCGGCGAGCCAGGGCTGGTCGTGGTTCACCCAGCTATCGCCGTGGGCAACCGACCATCTGCCCCTGCGCGAGCAGGCGATTCACGCGGCCGACGGGGTCAGCCAGGGGATTTTCGGCGAGCCTGCGCCCTTCGGCGACAGCAACCAGAACAGCAACAACACCCCGCTGCCGATTGCCAACGTCCCGGTGCCGCCGCCGAACGAGTTCCCCAACGTGCTGGAGGGCAAGGACGGCTGGCTCTACCTGGGCACCGAGCTGGCCAATCCGTGTGAACAGACCCAGTCGGTCGACAAGATCGTCGCCGAGCTGAACCGCCTGCGCAACGGCGTCGTCGCGTCCGGCCGAAAGTTCGTGGTGGCCATCGCGCCCGACAAGGCGACCATGGTCCCGCAGTACCTGCCGGACAACTATGTCGGCAAAGCCTGTCATGACGCCGTGACCACCGCGTTCTGGCAGGCGATGACGAAGGTGCCCTACGTGCTGGACCTGCGCGGGGACCTGAACGCGTGGATCAGGCAGTTGGGCGCACCGGTGTACGGACCGCAGGACGCGCACTGGAGCGACGAGGGCGGCGTGACCATGACCCGCAGGATCGCCGAGGCGCTCCAGCCGGGGATCAGCAGGACGTGGAAGATCGAGCCCGCGTCGAGCTGGCAGGTCCCCGCCGACCTGCCGCCGTTGATGGGCCGCAGCGGTGGTGAGACCAATGGCAGGTACTACTCGATCCTGCCGAACGGCACGTTCAACCAGACGCAGACCGTGGACACGAACTACGCGGCGCAGCCCCTGCACTACAACAGCGCGTTCGGCCCTGGCACGTACGGCGCGCCGGTCGGCATGCTCGCGGACTCGTTCACCATCCGTTCCGCCCGCTACCTGGCTTCGGTGTTCGGCAACCTCACCATCGACGAGGCGACCGCGGTCGACCAGGATCACGGGGCGAGCGTCGGGCAACAGCTGGTCGGCGATCGGGTGGTGGTCGTGGAAGTCGCGCAGCGCACCCTGGTATCGGGTGGCGACAGCCTGCTGGACTCGGATGTCGAGAGCGCCATCATCAGCACGCTGGCGGCGCATCCGGTGCACTGAGTCACCGTTTCCGGTAAACGCGCCGGTCGGCTGGCCTAGACTGCGACTCGACCGGTGGGATCACGCCGCCCCGAATCCTGATGGACGTTCCATGTCGCAAGCACGCCTGGCGGACGCGATCGCTCGGCTGGAGAAGAACAAGAACCTGCGCCTGCCGTTGCGCTCGCGCGACCTGCTTGGCAGGTTGAACCTGCGTTTCCTGTGGAAGCGTCAGGTGAAGTGGCAGGTCGAGATGAACGACGCGGTCGTGGACGCGGTACGCGCGTTGCGCGACCTGACCGAGAGCTCGCAGTTCGCTTCGCAGGAGCAGTTCGTCGGTGAACTGGAGGCGCTGCGGCGCAGCGACCAGAACATGATGTCCGGCTTGAACCAGCGGTTGTATTCGGCGATCGGCGGGCTGCGCACCGAACTGGGCGACCTGCGGTTGCAGTTGACCGACAAGGCTGAGGGCGGCGACGCGGTGCAGGCGCGGTTGTCCGCGATCGAGGCGAGCATCGCCGAGCTGACGTCGGCCGCGCACGATTCACGGCTGCGGCATGCCCAGGTGGACCTGTTCCTGGATCGGGCGCGCACGGCTGGTTCGAATGCGGAGCCGGTCGCCGAGGTGCCGGATCGGTCGGCGTTCCTGGAGCCCGCGCTGGCGGAGTTGCTGGATGGACCGGCCGAGCGGGTGCGCGCGTTGCGGGCGCTGCCGCTGCGGATCATCGCGGTGGCGCGGGAGAACGGCGCGACCGGGCCGGTGTTCGACGCGGCGCCGAGCCGGGGAGAGTGGCTGGAAGTGTTGCGCACGGCGGAGATTCCGGCGCGCGCGGCATCGGCGAACCCGGCCGTGCAGGGTCGTTGCGCGGAACTCGGCTTCGCGGTGGCGGACAACGATCCGTTGCGCGAGCTCGCTTCGACGGCTGCTCGGTCGCTGGGCGCGGTGCTGGCATTCCGGTATGCGGAGCGGCTTTCCCCGCAGGAGCTGGCGCGGTTCGTGGATCTGGCTGCGCGGGCGGTGCAGCCGGGCGGTGTGTTCATCGTGGAGACGCCCGATCCGGACAAGACGTCTGCCGGCGAGTTTTCGCGCGATCCGTTCGCGCGGGCGCCGCTGCATCCGAGTTTCCTGCGGTTCCTGGCCGAGGCCGCCGGGTTCCGTTCGGTCGAGGTGCAGCGGTCGGACGCGGGCCGCTACACCCTGCTCGCGCGGATGTGACCGGGCCGATGCGTCACGCGATGTGGAGTCCGCTGCCGCCGGAGCGCAGCGGAATCTCCGACTACAGCTACGAACTGCTCGAGGCGCTCGCCGATGTCGCGGACATCGCCGCCGTTGCGCGCAAGCCCGCTTCCGCCCAGGCGCCTGCCGGCGTCGAGATACTCGATCCGGAGGCGGCTGAGGCCAAGACCGATCTGAGCGTCTACCACCTCGGCAATCACTCCGGCGTGCATTCGTGGATCTACCGGCAGGCATTGGCCGATCCCGGTTTGGTCGTGTTGCACGACACCTCGCTGCTGGACTTCAACCAGGGCCTGTTCGGTGGGCTCGGCACCGAAGGTTTCCGCGACGAGATCGAGTACGCGCACGGGCCGATCCGGGGCGAGGTGCACGATCCCGCGCTGCTGCACGGCTGGCCTGCTATCGAGGTCGACGGTGTGCGGATGCTCGACGCGGCCACCATGACGATGGAGCGGCGGGTGGTCAGCGCGAGCAGGGGCGTGCTGGTGCACGATCCGTACGCGGCGTCCTGGCTGCGCGAACGCTACCCGGACAAGCCGGTTTTCGTTGTGCCACACGGCTCGGATCCGCGTCCGCCGGTCGATCGGGCGGCGACGCGCGCGCGGTTGCGCTGGCAGGACGAGCACGTGGTGTTCGGGGTGTTCGGTGGCGTGCACTGGATCAAGCGGGTGCTGCCGACGGTGCTGGCGTTCGGTCAGGTGCGGCGGCACTGGCCGCAGGCCCGGTTGCTGATCGCCGGCCACATCGACAAGCCCGACGTGTACGCGGACGTGCTGGCCGCCATCGACCAGTTGGGCCTCACCGATTCGGTGCACTTCGAGGCCAGTCCGTCCAAAGCGGACTTCCAGGAGTTGATCGCGGCCTCGGATGTCGCGATCAACCTGCGGTGGCCATCGGCGGGTGAGACCAGCGGCACGATGATGCGTGCGTTCGGCGCGGGCCGGGTGGTGATCACCAGTGACCTGCCGCAGAACCGGCATTTCGACGAGTCGTTCTGCTGGCGCATCCCGACCGAGCCGCAGGCCGAGGCGCAGGCGCTGATCGGCACGCTGGAGCGGGTGCTGGCCGAACCGGAACTCGCTCGGTCTGCCGGTGAGCTGGCGCGGGCCTACGTCGTCGAGCATGCGTCGTGGTCGATCGCGGCTGCTGGTTATCGCGATGCGCTGGCCGAGTTGGCGCGGCCGCGACCCCTCGTGCGGGTGGTGCCGAAGGTCGGCTTGAACCTGTTCGCTGACCTGCGCGCCACCACCGGGTTGTCCGAGTCGGCGCGGCGGCATGCGCTCGCGCTGCACCGAGCGGGCGCGGGTTTGACCTACACCGAGTTCAACTCGCAGGCGCCGTACCGGACCGTGCAGGTTCCCAGGGAACTCGCCGAGTTGCGCAGCGGCAAGGACTACCCGATCGACCTGTGGCTGGTGAACCTCAACGAGTTCCAGCTGATCCCGGAATCCGCGATCGACCGGTACACGATCGCCCTGTGGGCGTGGGAGCTGCCGGAGATCCTGGACTACACGCTGGCGCAGCTGCCCAGGATCGACGAGTTGTGGGTGTTGTCGTCGTTCGTCGCTGAGTCGTTCCGCACGGTCACGGACATTCCGATCTCGGTGATTCCGAGCATCATCCCGGAGCTGACCGCGCAACCGGATCGCGCCAGGTTCAACCTGGACGACGACACGCTGGTGGTCCTGTTCACTTTCAGCGCATCGTCGAGCGATGCGCGGAAGAACCCGTGGGCGGTGATCGAGGCGTTCCGGCAGGCATTCCCGCCCTCGGAGCGCGGCACCAGGGCGCAGTTGGTGCTGAAAGCGGTTGACCTGAACCGGTTCCCTGAACTGGCCACCGCGCTCACCGAAGCCGTGGCGAGTGTGAACGGCACGTTGATCTCCGCTGATCTGAGCCGGTCCGAGATGGATTCGCTGCTGGCCAGTTGCGACGTCTACATGTCGCTGCACCGGTCCGAGGGTTTCGGACTGGGCATGGCCGAGGCGATGATGCTCGGCAAGGCCGTGGTGGCAACGGGTTACGGCGGCAACACCGACTTCATGCCGCCGGGTTCTGCTGCCGTGGTCGGCTATGACAGCCGGGTGATCACCATGGCCGATCACCGGTTCGGGCCCGCGTTCGCGGACTGGTACCGGCCCGGCCAGATGTGGGCCGATCCCGACGTGAACCAGGCGGCGCAGTGGCTGCGCAGGCTCGCGGACAGTCCGGCGCTGCGCAAGCGGATGGGCGCCCGCGCGATCGAGGCGATCACCGCGTGGAGCGGTTACGACGCGGTCGGCCAGACCATGTTGCGCAGGTTGAGGGAGATCGACCCGCGGAAGTAGTCAGTCGCCAAGTCGTTTGCGCAGCGCCGAGATCGTCGCTTCGAGCTCGTCGATGCGCGCTTCCAGGGCTGCCGCGCGGCGGGCGGTGTGCCGGTCGTGCTGGGCCGCCGCCCGCAGCTCGTCCTGCAGCACCGTGAGGTACTCGGCGTCCTTGGCCTTGTTCTCGTGCGCTTCGTGGACCGCGTCCTCCAGCTGGCGGACGTAGCCGACCTCGGCGGCGCGCTGCACGCGGTGCTCGGCGGACGCCGCGCGGAGTTCGGCGGCGTCGAAGCGTTCGTAGTCGTCGAAGACGTTCGCGGGCGACGCGAGCACGCGCAGCGCTTCGGCGTCGCTTTCCTCTGCGTAGAAGCGGTTGAGTCCGTCGAACAGGGCGCAGCGGTAGCCGGCCGCGACCAGTAGCGGATCCCAGGTTTCGTGGGCAGGCGTCGGTGAACCGGGTTCGGTCGCTTCGACGACGACCACCCGGGGCCGGTGCGTTGTCCAGTCGGCGCCCTGGATGACCTCGGCTTCGACGCCCTCGACGTCGATCTTGAGGAAGTCGAGCTGGCCGTCGTGCTCGGCCAGCACGTCGGCCAGGGTGCGTTGTTCCACGTGAATCACTTCGACGGCGAGTTCCGCGCGGTAGGACTCCGCGAGTTCGCTGTCCGTTGTGGACCAGCCCTCGCGGTCGGTGACCAGGTTCAGGTCGGCGTTGCCCGCGTGCGCGCCGAGCGCGACCTGGAGGGTGACGTCCTCGGGGCGGGCGGCGCGCAGTGCGGCGGCGGCGGACGGGATCGGCTCGATGTTGATGCCGCGCCAGCCGAGGTCGTAGAAGTGCTTGGTGACCGAGTCCTTGACCGGGTCACCGGCGCCGACGTCCACATAGCGACCGGTGCGGCGGCCCGCGAACAGCCGGGCCAGCACCACGTCCTCGCCGTTCTGGGCGTAGGAGATCACTTCGCGCGCAACCTCGCCTTGTTGGCTTCGAGTTCCAGATCGTGCTCGACCATCATGGCGACCAGCCGGTCGAAGGCGACTTCGGGCTTCCAGCCGAGTTCGGTGTGCGCCTTGCTCGCGTCGCCGACCAGGACGTCCACTTCGGCCGGTCGGAAGAAGCGCGGGTCCTGGGTGACGTAGCGCTCCCAGTCGTCGATGTCGACGGCGGTGAACGCGGCGTTGACGAAGTCGCGGACGCTGTGCGTGTGGCCGGTGGCGACCACGTAGTCGCCGGGCTGGTCCTGTTGCAGCATCAGCCACATGGCTTGCACGTAGTCACCTGCGAAGCCCCAGTCGCGGCGCGGTTCGAGGTCACCGAGCACGAGGGTGTCCTGCAGGCCGAGCTTGATCCGGGCGACCGCGTTGGTGACCTTCCTGGTCACGAACTCGATGCCGCGGCGCGGGCTCTCGTGGTTGAACAGGATCCCGGAGCAGGCGAACAGGCCATAGCTGTCCCGGTAGTTCACGGTGATGTCGTGGCCGAACACCTTGGCGCAGCCGTAGGGCGAGCGCGGGTAGAACGGGGTGGTTTCGCGTTGCGGCGACTCCCGGACCTTGCCGAACATCTCCGAGCTGGACGCCTGGTAGAACCGGATCGGGTTGCCCTCGCTGCCGCCGACCATGCGGATGGCTTCCAGCAGGCGCAGCACGCCGAGGCCGGTGACGTTGGCGGTCAGCTCGGCCTGCTTGAAGCTCAACGCCACAAAAGAGATGGCGCCCAGGTTGTAGACCTCGTCCGGCTGGGTCTGTTCCAGCACGGCGACCAGGCTGGAGAGGTCCTGGAGGTCGGCCGAGACCAGCTCGACGAACGGGAACTCGGTCTGGATCAGGTCGATCCTCGGATTGTTCTGTCCCTTGACCAGGCCGAACACCTCGTAGTTCTTGCTGTGCAGCAGCTCGGCGAGGTATTGGCCGTCTTGCCCGGTGATACCGGTAATCAACGCGCGTGGCACCGGGTCACTGTAGCGGCCCGGCGCCAGCGCTCTCACCGGATCGGGTGATAACGCAGGCAACCCGACGAGCCCTGACGGCGTCTGAATGGTGGGGGCGCAGGCTGAAAGCCAACCACCGGAAGGACCAGTCCATGTCGGTCGGGGTGTTGTTGCTGATCGCGGTCGGCGTCGTTTTCGTCGCCCGGCTGGTCTGGACGCTGTCCAGGGCCGGGCGTAAGGCTCGCTAGCGCTTGTTGGGGGTGACCAGGCCGGATTCGTAGGCGAGCACGACCAGTTGGGCCCGGTCACGGGCCTGGAGCTTGGTCATGATCCGGCTGACGTGCGTGCGCGAGGTCGCCGGGCTGATCACCAGGTGGGCGGCGATCTCGTCATTGGACATGCCGCCCGCGACCAGCGCGAGCACCTCTCGTTCGCGGTCGGTGAGCTGGGCGAACACGTCCGGGGCCGGGCGGCGGTGTTCGGGCCGGGCGACGAATTCGGCGATCAGCCTTCTGGTGATGGTCGGCGCGAGCAGGGCTTCGCCGTCCGCGATGACGCGCAGGGCGCGCAGCAGGTCGACCGGTTCGGTGTCCTTGAGCAGGAAGCCGCTGGCTCCGCCGCGCAGCGCCTCGAACACGTACTCGTCCACGTCGAACGTGGTGAGCACGAGCACCCGCACGTCGGCGAGGTCCGGGTCGTCGGTGATCTGTTTGGTGGCGACCAGGCCGTCGACGCCGGGCATGCGCACGTCCATCACGACCACGTCGGGCCGGGTACTGCGCGCGACGGCGACCGCGTCCGCGCCGTCGGCTGCCTCGCCGACGACCTCGAAACCGTCCTCGGTGTCGAGCAGCACCCGGAACCCGGCGCGGACCAGCGCCTGGTCGTCGGCCAGCACCACCCGTACCGGTGCGCGTTCAGGTTCCATCGGTCCCTCCAAGGGGTAGTCGCGCGTTCACCACGAATCCTCCGGTTTCTGCTGGTCCGGCTGTTGCCGAGCCGCCGAGGACCTGCGCGCGCTCGGCCATGCCGCGCAGCCCGTTGCCGATCTTCGGGGTTCCGCCGCGCCCGTTGTCGGTGATGGTGATGTGCAGTTCGCCTGGCTCGCGGGCGAACACGATCCGGACGGTGTCGGCGCCGTCTGCGTGCCGGACCACGTTGGTCAGCGACTCCTGCACGATCCGGTACGCGGCAACGTCGACCGGGGCGGGCAGCGCGTCGGTGTCACCGTCGGCGGTGACGGACAGACCCGCTGCGGATGCGGTCGCGATCAGTTCGGGCAACTGGTGCAGGCCAGGAGTCGGCGCCCGGCCCTCACCGGAGCGCAGCACGTTGAGGGTGGCGCGCAGGTCGGACAGGGCGGTGCGGCTGGCTTCCTTGATCGCCAGCAGCGCCTGTTTGGCCTGCTCGGGCCTGCGGTCGGCGACGTGCGCCGCCACCCCCGCCTGCACGTTGATCATGGCGAGGCTGTGCGCGACCACGTCGTGCACCTCCCTGGCGATGCGCAACCGCTCCTCTTCGGCGCGGCGCCGATCCTCCTCGGCCCGCTGCCGGTCCTCGGCTTCGACACGTGCTCTGGCCGCGAGTCGCGCGGAGCGCTGCGTGCGGCCCGCCGTGCCGATGGCGACCGCGGCGAGCGCGAGCACCAGCACGCCGAACGTGCTCGGGTCGACCAGTCCGCCCGGATCGCGCACCGCGACCAGCACCCCGACGCCGACGCACACCGCGGCGGCTGCGGCTCCCGCGATGACCGGGCCCCGGTGGTAGGCGAGCGAGACGAGCAGGAAGACCGGCACGACCGCGCTGGGTCCCGGTTGGTAGCCGGAGCTGTAGTAGCTGATCACCAGTGCGGCGCTGAGCACGAACGTGACCAGCGGAAATGCCCGGCGTTCCAGGATCGGCAGCACGCCCGCGATCAGCCAGATCATGCCGAACGTACCGATGCCCGGCCCCGGCACGGTGCTGGTGTGGTCGCGCCAGTGCGCGATGGCGGACGTGACTCCTACCACGAACGCGCACAGGATGATCGTGATGACCACGTCGAGCGGCGCCGGCAGGTATCGGCGCGTCGGCGTGGGTCGCGGCATGCTTCGACGCTACGACATGCGGATGTCGCGCGCGTACGTCGAGAGGCGCCAGTTGGCGCTACGTAATCCCGAGCTCATTTATCGCCGTGGGCGATAGGTCTCACGGCAATCATTCATTGGACAGGTCAATCGGGCGCTTTGAGAATGGAGCCATGGGTTCAACTCGCCGGGTCGTCGCGGCCATGGCTTTCGCCACCGGTGCGGTGGTGGCCAACCTCTACTACGCGCAGCCGCTGGAAAACACCCTCTCGGCCGCGTTCCACGCCTCGACCGGCGCGGTCGGCCTGGTCATCACGCTCATCCAGATCGGCTACGCCTTCGGCCTCGCCACCCTTGTCCCGCTCGGCGACCTGCTGGAGCGGCGCAAACTGCTGGTCACGCTGCTGGTGATCGCGACGGCGGGCATGGTTCTGATGACCGTCGCGCCGAGTCTCGCGGTGTTCGGTTCGGCGGCGGTGCTGGTCGGCATCACCTCGGTCGCGGTGCAGATCGTGGTGCCCTTCGCCGCGCACCTCGCCGAAGAAGGCCAGCAGGGCCGGGTGGTCGGCACCGTGATGAGCGGTCTGCTGATCGGCATCCTGATCTCCCGCACGGTGGCCGGTCTGGTCGCGCAGGCAGCGAGTTGGCGCGCGGTGTTCGCGCTCGGCGCGGTGCTGACCGCCGTCGTCGCCGTGCTGTTGTGGCGGGAACTGCCGAAGCTCGCGCCGAGCGTGCGGATGAAGTACCCGGCGCTGCTCGGCTCGGTGTTGCGCCTGGTCCGCGAGGAGCCGACGCTGCGGATGCGGATGGTCTACGGCGGACTGATGTTTGCCTCGTTCAGCATGTTCTGGACCAGCGCGGGCTTCCTGCTGGCCAGGACCTACCACTGGAACGACGCGGCGATCGGCGCGTTCGCGCTGGTCGGCGCTGCGGGCGCGGTAATGGCGCGGTTCGCGGGCAGGCTCGCCGACCGGGGACACGCGCGCGTCGCCTCCGGCGCGTTCATCGGCCTGGCCGCGCTGTCCTACCTGCTGATCGCGCTCGGCGGGCATTCGATGGTCGCGCTGATCATCGGCGTGATCCTGCTCGATCTCGGCGCGCAGGGCACCCAGATCAGCAACCAGAGCCTGATCTACGCGCTACGCGCGGACGCCCGCAGCCGGTTGAACACCGCGTACATGACCGCGTACTTCGTGGTCGGCGCGATCGGCAGTGGACTGTCCGCGTGGGCCTACGCCACCGGCGGCTGGGCCGCGGTGTGCTGGCTCGGCGCGGCCTTCCCGGTGCTGGGCGTGCTGATCTGGGCGGTGGAGATGCTGCTGCGGCGCCGCACCCCCGAACCGCCCGTCGTGCCGGACGAACTGCCGTCAGCCACGCCTGCTCGGTGAACCGCCGGGGCCACCCGGCAGCGAACCGCGCAGTTCGACCTCGGGGCCGTGGCCGAGCACCAGGTGCATCTTGACGCTGTCGAAGCGCAGGTTGCCCACCTCGACGATGTTCGGCTCGCGGCCGGTCACCCGGAAACCGAAGTCCTCGTAGAGTTCCAGCGCGCCGTGGTTGTTGCCGCGCACGCCGAGCACGAGGGTTTCCAGGTCGGTGCCGCGTGCGTTGTCCAGCAACACCGCGACCACCGCGCGCCCGAGACCCAGACCGCGCGCGTCCGGATGGACCATCACCTTCTGCACCTCGGCGGTGTGCCGAATGTTCTCCCACGGCAGCCTGCGCCAGCAGCCGAGCGCCTCGATCCGACCGTCCACTCTGGCCAGTGCGAACGCCGCACGGCCCGCGCACACGTCCGCCAGCAGCGGCGTCAGCCAGCTGTCCGAGGTGGCCTGATCGGGCGGGTTCGCGTAGCCGACCGCACCACCGGACGCCACCACATCGTGCAACACGCGGTGCACGCCGGTGCTCAGTTCGTCGTCGAGTTTCCGCGGCCAGTCAAGTTCGATGTTCACCGACCGACAGCATATCCCTGCATGCCACGCGGATTCGCCGCTGCGTGCAGCAGGCCGGTGCGAGAATCCCTGGCCACACAGGACATCCGTCCCAACGCCCAGTCGCCGGCCGGATTCACCGTGTGACCCCGCGCGGTCAGTGCGGCGATGACCTCATCGCCAAGGCGCGACTCCACCACGAGTTCGCCCGGTGTCCACGAACGCGGGTAGAACGAACTGGGAAAGGCGTTGCTGTGCCAGGCAGGCGCGTCGATCGCGGCTTGCAGGTTCAACCCGCCGGCCGTGTGCGCGAGCCAGAAACACAGCTGCCACTGGTCCTGTTGGTCGCCGCCCGGCGTGCCGAACGCCAGTGCCGGTACGCCCTCCCGCAACGCGAGCGTCGGCGAAAGGGTGGTCCGGGGCCGCTTTCCGGGTGCGAGCGAGTTGGGCAGTCCGGGCTCCAGCCAGAACATCTGCGCCCGCGTACCGAGACAGAAACCCAGGTCCGGCATGGCCGGTGAGGACTGCAACCAGCCACCGGACGGCGTGGCCGAGATGATGTTGCCCGCCGCGTCGACCACGTCCACGTGCACGGTGTCGCCTCGGGTGCGACCATCCCGCGCCACGGTCGGTTCGCCGGCACCGGCAGGTGCGCTACCCGCGCCGATCCCCTTGCCCGCGCGGACGAATTCGGGCAGGCGTGGGATGCGTCCGTCCGGTGTGCCGGGTCGCAGTTCCAGTGATGCCTGCTCGCCGATCAGTGCGCGGCGCGCCTGCGCGTAGTCCGCGGAGAGCAACGCGCGCAGCGGCACGTCCGGGTCGTCGCCGTAGAACGCCTCCCGGTCGGCGAACGCGAGCTTGGCGCATTCGGTGACCAGATGTACCGTTTGCGCGGTCGGCCGTCCGTCCACATAGGCCAGTTCGTCGGCGAGACCGGCCAACAGCTGGAGTTGTTGCGCCAGCACCGGCCCCTGGCTCCAGCTGCCGCACTTGGCGATCGTCCATTCGCCGATGTCCACGGTGAGCGCGTCCTCGATGCTCGCCGTCCAGTTCGACAGGTCGGACGCGGTGAGCACACCCGCGTGGTCCACACCGGAGTCGTCGCGGACTGGCGTGCGGCAGAACGCGTCGATCGACTCGGCGACGAACCCGGAGGACCAGGCGGCGCGGGCCGCGTCCAGCTGCCTTTCCCGGCTGCCACCAACGCCTTCCGCCTCGGCGAGCAACCGCTCCCAGGTGTCCGCGAGGATCGGATTGCGGTGTCTGCCGCGCGCCGCACGTCCGTTCGGCAGCCACAACGCGGCCGAGGTAGGCCAGTGCTCGGTGAACAGTTCGGCGACCACGTCGATGGTGGCGGTGATCCGGTCGACCATCGGGTATCCGTTGCGCGCGTAGCCGATCGCGTAGCCGAGCACCTCGCGCAATGACAGGGTTCCGTAGTCGCGCAACAGGGTCAGCCACCCGTCCCAGGCGCCCGGCACGGTCGCGGCCAGCAGACCGGTGCCCGGCACCAGGTCGAGCCCCTCGTCGCGGTAGTGCCCGATGGTGGCGCCCTCGGGCGCGATCCCTTGCCCGCACAGGACTCGCGGGCTCGGATCGGTCGCGGTCGCGAAGACCGCGGGCACTTCGCCGCCGGGTCCGTTCAAATGTGGTTCGACAACTTGCAGGACGAATCCTGCTGCCACGGCGGCATCGAAGGCGTTGCCGCCCTTCTCCAACACGGCCATTCCGCTCGCGGAAGCGAGCCAGTGCGTGCTCGCCACCATGCCGAACGTGCCTGCGAGCTCGGGTCGAGTTGTGAACATGGACACCACCTCACGCGTGATCGATCGGGCACCTTCCGCCACTTTTCCGTACTGAGCGTGAGTTCTGCTACCCGCGATCGATGGTTTCCTACCGAGATCGGGTGATGTTGTCGGCCGTGCAAGGTAACGTCTGGGTTCCAATCCGCGAATGCAGCATCAGCAGTACTAGTCGGGCGCACCCATCGGGGTACCCCGGACGAATGGGGGCCGACGCCGGGGAGGCATCGGAAATGACGAAGGGTTGTCGGACGCGGTGATCAGCATGCGCAGTCGGCCTGGGGCCCGACGCACTCGGCGGGCACTTGCCGCCGCGGCCATGCTGGACGAGGTGGTGGACAGCCAGCTCGCCCTGTTGGCAGGGCTGCCCGAACGCAGTCGCAGGCGCTCGGCGAACTATCTCGCCGAGCTCGTCATGCTCGCCCAGACCTATCGGCACTACGCCGCCGGTTGGCTGGATCGCAAGGAGCTCGACCGGCGCAGCCGGATCGCGATGCGCAAGTTGGACGACTTCCGCGGCCCGCATCTGACGGCCGCCCAGGTGCGCACCGAACAGGCCGAACGGGACTCGGGCGACCGCTGAACACTTGCGCCGGGGCGCGGTGCGTGTTTCGCTAACTTACTACTGGTAGGTAACCGGGGTGAGGAGGCGGCATGCTGGCCTACGAACGCATTGGTTCTGGCCCGCCACTGGTGCTGCTGCACGGCGTCGGCCACCGCAGGCAAGCCTGGTACCCGGTCGTCGATCGGCTCGCCGAGCACCGCGAGGTCATCCTCGTCGACCTGCCAGGACACGGCGAATCCGCGTCGTTCGAACCGGCAGGCCGGCCGGTCGTCGATGCGTTGCGCGACGACCTCGTCGCCTTCCTCGACCAGCAGAACCTCGATCGCCCGCACATTGCGGGCAACTCGCTGGGCGGCCGGATCGCGTTGGAGGCGGGCAGCATCGGCCTGGCCCGCTCGGTCACCGCGCTCTCGCCCGCCGGTTTCTGGCGCTCGGCCGCCGCGTTCGGCTACACCCGCGCGCTGTTCCGCACGGTCGAAGGGCTGGGCAAACGGCTCGCGCCGCAGGCACCCAGACTGGCGAAGTCCAAGTCCGGTCGCGCGTTGATGTTCGGCTGGATCACCTCGCACCCGGCCAACATCGAGCCGGACCGGGCGCTCGGTGACTTCCTCGCCTTCAACCGCGCCATTCCCGCCCTGCGCGCCATCGTCCACTCGGCCACCGCGTTCACCGGCCAGGTGCGCAGCGGTGTGCCGGTGACCGTTGCCTGGGGCAGTCGCGACCTGGTGCTGCCGCCCTACCAGGCGCGGGTGGCGCGGTCGGCCCTGCCGCAGGCCAGCCACGTCACCCTGCTCGGCTGTGGCCACGTACCGATGTCCGACGATCCGGACCGGGTCGCCGAGGTGTTGCTGCGCGGCAGCAGCAACTGATCAGCTCCCGTTGATCACGGGTGCGCGCACGAGCACCGCGGCCAAACCGAACGCCAACCCCATCACCGCCAGCTCGACCGTCGCCCAGGTGATCACCGCCGTGTTCTTCCTGTCGACGATCTTGGGCAGCAGCTTGAACCGGGTGTGTGCGCCGAGCAGCGCCGCAGCCGCCAGACAACCGCCCTTGATCAGCAGGATCTGGCCGTAGCCGCTGGTGAACAGCGCGAGGTACCAGTGCACGCCGGGCGTCTGGTACAGCTCCAGCCAGCCGTTGAACATGCCGGTGACCAAGGTCAGGAACACGCACACGGTGGCAATCCGCGAATAGCGCGGCAGCGCGAAGGACAACAGTGTCCGGTTGGCCGCGACCAGCAGGATCACCGCGAGCAGCCCGCCGGTCCAGGCGACCGCCCCGACCACGTGCAGCTCCATCGAGATCATGTTCACGTCCTGCCAGCTCGTGCCCGAGTCGGCGTGCCCGGTGACCGGCAGCGGTAACAGGGTGAACAGCGCGACGGTGATCCGCAGTTCGGCAGGCACCACCTCGCCCCTGCGCACCGCGACCACCGCGATGACCAGGTAGACCAGCGCGGCACAGGCAACGATCACCAGACCCTGACCGGACGCGATCTGCCGCACGTAGTCGACGATCGCCGCCATGGTCAGCGGCTTGCCCACGTTGAGGTCGGCGGTCTCGAACAACAGCGAGGCGATCGCGGCGAGCAGCCAGATCGCCGAGCTGAACACCGCGACCAACCGGCCGAACGCGAGCACCGGGGCCGCGCGTTTCGGCCGTTCCGCGCCGAGCAGCTTGGGCAGGAAGCTGACCCCGACGGTGGTCACCGCGGCCAGGTCGAGCAGCGCCCGCGAGAGCGGAAGCCCGACCACGACCACGGATCCCGGTTCGATCACGCCCGGCGGGGCGACGGTGAGGGTCAGCACCAGGCCGACCAGCACCCCCGCCAGCGCTGCCGCGCCGATACCGGCGAACAGCGGATAGCGCGGTCGCACCCGGGGCGTGGTCGTGGTTCGGGCCGTTGTCATCCGCGTCGCGCCCCCGCCCTGGGTGTGCGCAGCCCGAAGAACAGTCCGACGCCCAGCAGGATCACCGCGCCGAGCACCCACACCCACACCGGCACGCCCGCCGACGAGGTGCTGGTGTCAGCCGCCGGCGCGCCGCCGGACCCGGCGGCCGGAGCCGCCCCGCCGCCACCCGCACTGACGGACCGCGCCGGTGGCGTGCCGGTCCCTGCCGTGCTCAGCGTGAAGCTGACCTCGCCGGACACCGGGTGACCGTCCGCGGAGATGATCCGGTAACCGATCTTGTACACCCCGGCAGGCCCGAGCGGCGCGACCGCCGTGGACACCGAGTCGCCGTTGACCGTCGCGTTGTCGGTCTTCTCCCAGTGGTTGCCGTCCGGGCCGATCACCGTGAGGTAGTTGGCGCCGAACTGCACCGGTGCGTTGAAATCGAGCCGCACCTGGCTCGGCCCGGTCGCCACCGACGAGCCGCTGGCCGGGTTGCTACCCACCAGCACGTTGTGCGCGAGCGCCGGTGTCGCGAACCCGAAAACCGCGAGTCCGGCCAGCACGATCGGCAGCAGCAGCCGCCTCACGCCGATGCTCCCTGCTTGGCCTTCTCCCCTTCCGGCGGCACCTCGTCGTCGATGTCGTCGATGTCGTCGATGTCGTCGATGTCGTCGCTGTCATCGTCATCGTCATCGTCGATGCCGCCATCCGGACCGGGACCAGAACCGCCTGCCGCCCGCCGCGACCGGGTGTACGCGCCGAGACCGAAGCCGAGCGCGAGCGCGCCAAGCAACAGGCCGATGCCGCCCAGCCACCGCGCGGTGCCATCGGTCGAACTGGCCGCCACGGTGGTCATGCCCGCCATGTTGACCGTCGCCGCGTTGGCCGGATCAGCCGCGGCGGCCTGGGCCGCGCTGAGCAGGGTCAGGTGCGGGAGCGGGTGCTCGGGTTCCTGGCCGTTGGCCGGGGTCGGCTGGTTCCAGTTGATCACCGCACCGTTGTCGTAGGTCTGCACGGCGGGCATGTCCATCTCGGTCGTGTTGCTCGGCAGGCCCTCCACCGAGATGGTGAACTCCTGGAACTCACCGGGCTTGATGGCGTAGCCGGGCTGGGCGGTCCACACGATCGACTGCACGGCCGAGGTGATGGTGTCGTCGGCCATCTTCACCGGCGTCTTCAGGTTGGTCATGGTGACCTGGTAGGTCCAGCCTGGGATCGGCTTGATGTCCGCGTCGCCGATCGGGCTGGTGGTGGAGAAGTCCACCTCCAGCTTGGTCATGCTCGCGGTGTCCTGCTCGTTCGGTGATCGGAAGACGATCTCCGCGTCGCCGCCCTGGGTGAGCTGGTCCGGGCTGTGCGCGGTGACGTGCGCGGACGCGATGCCCGCGCCGCCGATCAGCAAACCGGCGACCACGGCGAGCGGAAGTCCTGCTCGGGCGATCCGTCGGGCTGTGGGTTGATTTGTCGACATGTCTTGTTGTTTCTCCGATGGGTGTCATCACCGATCGAGCGCAGGCCGGAAACCGGCCCGGCGACCAGTGATGGTGGTCAGGGACCTGTGGTGCTGCAGGGGGTCAGCAGCTCAGCGGAGGCCCTCGGCGGGAGCAGGCGCGGCGGAGCAGCACACGGATCGCCTTGGCGACCGGCTCCGCGCCCCGGGTCGGCGCGGGCGGCGGCTCCTGAGCGACGAAAAGGACGACGATCCAGCGCGGCAGCAGCATGGCCAGCAGTTCGGCCAGCGCGTAGATCGCGCGCTCCGCCCTGGTGAGCAGGACGGCGGCAAGCAGAATCGCGACGAGGTGCGCGCCGAGCATGACCTGGGCGTTGATCGGGGAGCCCATGTCCATGTCCGGCGTGCACAGCGTGAGGAGTAGGTGGATGGCCAGGTGAGAGGTGCCCAACGCGGCCAGGATGGCGAACCCGCCGCGCTGCCGGTCGGCGAGCGCGACCCCGCCGGCAGCGGCGCCGACGGTGAGCAGAAAGGTCAGGCCGGTGGAGGGCGGCATGCCGCCACCGAGCACGTGCGCGAGCACGGCCAGCGTGGCCGAGGTGATGGCCAGCACGCTGCCCCGCACCACGCGGAGCATGCCCCGCGACGGGGCCAAAGGACCGGCCACGAAAAGAAAGACTAGGCCCACTACCCCCCGACTCGGGTGACAGGTTCATCCGACTGTGTGACGGTGAAGTTCGGCTCAAGATCCACACCGAACCAGTCACGCAGCGCTTCACCAGCCCCGGACCACGGATTCTCCGCGTTCTCGGCGGCGACCCAGGCGAGGTAGCCGTCCGGTCGGACCAGTAGCGCCGCCGGTCCGGTGACCGACCGGCCGGTGACCAGCCCCACCCGATCGGGGCACCCCAGCAGGGCGATGCCCAACGCGCTCGGCAGCGCCGCGCCGGTCAGGTTGAGCAGGTAGGCCCGGCCGTCGGCGAGCAGGTCGGCCAGCTGGCG
>DASXOJ010000166.1:0-5547 GCA_036494465.1 Pseudonocardiaceae bacterium | reverse complement strand
CGAGGAACTGCTCCGCAGAGCCGTCGACAACCTGCTCGTCAACGTGCTCACGCACACGCCCGAGGACGCCTCGGCAACGGTCGTGCTGCGCGAACACGGCGACGACATCGAGATCGAGGTCAGCGACACCGGCCCCGGCGTTCCGGAAGACCGGCTGCCACGCATCTTCGATCGCTTCTACCGCACCGGAACCGCTCGTCCCGGCGCCGGACTCGGCCTGGCGATCGTCACCAGGATCGTCAACGTCCACAATGGAACCGTTGTGGCGGAGCTGAACCCGCCACACGGTCTGCTGGTGCGCATCACGCTCACACCGAGTTCCCACGATTCTCGTGCGGAGGTCTGAACTCCGCTCGACAGGATTGCGTTGTGTCCAACGCAACGTTGGCCGGCACGGCGCAGCCCGATTCCGCACCGGCTCGCCGACGGCTCGACCCCGTCCTCCTGGTTCCCGCCCTGACCACGCTCGTGATCGGCGCCTGGGATCTGGGCACGCCGTCCTACTGGCGCGACGAAGCAGCCACCCTCGACGCCGAAACCCGCTCGGTACCGGCTTTACTGCACATGCTCACCAACGTCGACGCCGTGCACGGCGCCTACTACCTGCTCATGTGGCCGGTCATACACATGTTCGGCGCCAGCGAAATCGTGCTCCGCCTCCCGTCGCTGCTGGCCATGACCGCCGCCGCCACCGGCATCGCCGCGCTGGGACGTCGACTGCACTCACCCCGCGCCGGACTGCTCGCCGGGCTGGTGTTCGCGGTGTTGCCGCAGACCAGCCGCTACGCCCAGGAAGCCCGCTCCTACGCCTTGGTCCTCGTCTGCGCCGTACTCGCCAGCTACCTGCTCGTCCGCGCCACCGACGGGCTAGGCGGCTACGACCCCCGCCGCCGCTGGTTCGTCGGCTACGGCGTGGCGATCGCGGCACTCGGCCTGCTCAACCTCTTCGGCCTCTTGCTCCTCGCTGGGCACGCGGTCTTCCTCGTTGCCCGCCACCGCGCACTGCTGCGGCGCTGGCTCATCACCGCCACGCTCGCCTGCCTGCCCGCGTTGCCGATCGTCGCGCTGGCCTGGCAGCAACGCGACCAACTCGGCTGGCTCACCGAACCCGACGCCACCGCTCCCGCCGATCTCACCAGCTGGCTCGCCGGTTCGACCGGCTCCGCCGTGCTCGTCAGTGTCCTGATCGGACTCGGGCTGCGTGCGCGCAGCAGCGCGGCGACCGCGTGGCTCACGCTGCCGTGGCTGCTCGCGCCACCGGTACTGCTGCTGTCCGCCGCAGAGATCGCCATCCCGGTCTACGTGCAGCGCTACGTCACCTACTGCCTGCCCGCGCTCGCGCTGCCGGTCGGCGTCGGACTCGCCGCGATCACCGTCGCGCCGAGGGTGATCGCGCTGCTGCTGATCGCCGGACTCGGCCTGCCGACCCAACTCGCGCAACGCGAGGTCGGCGGGCACGGCGACACCGTCCGGGTCGCCGCCGACATCCTCGCCGCCCACGAACACCCCGGCGACGGCGTCATCTACGACTGCCCGAGCTGCCACTACCCGGACATGCCCCGCGAGTTCGCGTTCGGCGACCCGGCAGCCTTCGGCCCACTCGACGACCTCGCCCTGGCCGCGTCGCCCAGCGCGTCAGGCACGCTGCGCGGCGCAGAGGTCGACCGGGCCACGTTGAGCAGACGACTCGACGCCGTCGACCGGGTGTGGCTGGTCGAGACCGGTGGCACCACGGTGCCCGCCGCGTTGACCGGCATGCACAAGATCGCGATGTACCCGGCAGGCGACATCATCGTCGCTCTCTATCAACATTGATCAACGTTGACGATCATGGACCTAGCCAACCGCGTGCATGCGCAGCGATCCCTGCCTGGAAGCGGGTGGTCGCGTGCAACTCGGTCAGCAACTGGCGCACCCGCCGTTGCGTCGTGCGCAGACTCCAGCCGAGCGACCTGCTGATCCCCGCGTCCGTCTGACCGGCCGCCAGCAACACCAACAGCGCCCGCGTCTCCCGATCCGGCCCGTCCGCCCGTGCGGGCGCCCGCCCGATCGCCTGCGCCAGCGGCTGCGCGCGCTCCCATTCCGCCTCGAACAACGTCACCAGTGCCTCCAGCAACGCGGATGGATGAATCACATACGCCGCGTCCACCACGTGCTCGGAGGAACTGATCGGGATGATCGCCATCCGGTGGTCGGCCATGATCAGTTTCATCGGCAGTTCCGGCCGCACCCGCGCCGACTCGCCCTGCGCCGAACTCGGCAGGATGTCGCCGGCCAACCGGCCCGGCCAGGCGAGCGCGTCCCGGTCGTAGATCACCCGGTACCGGATGCCCTCGATCAACCGCTGGTGCTCGGCGCCCTGGTTGTGCCCTGGTGAGCGGACGTAGGGCGGCTTGTCGAACCCCTTGATCTCTGCCCGCGCCGCCGCCTGCAAATGCCCGACCCGGTTGTTGATGTTGTCCTCCCCGGTCACCACCTCGACCAGTTCGGCCGGGTGGGTGAACCGGGACGCCTCGCGGAACACCTCGGTCAACCGGTGCACGGTCGCCCGAGCCCCGCGCAGTTCCGCCTCCTTGCGCGCGACCAACGCGCCCAGCGCGATGTCCGGCGCGGCAGCGAGGTACCGAGCGGGCCGGCCGGGCACCCGGCTCGTCATGCCGCCCGCGGTCAGCCGGGACAGTGCTCTGCTGACCAGCTGGACGGATAGTCCGCACTGTTCGGACAGTTCGGCCGCTGTTGTCCTCGGATGTCTGACCAGGATGGCGTAGAGCTGACCGTCGATCGGCGGCATCCCGACCGCGTCCAGCTCGTTCTCGTCGTGGCGGGTTTCCGCCGCCTGGCGACTATTGGTCATGGTGGCCATCTTGCGTCAACCGGACGTGAACTGGGAATTTGGAACGGCCAGTGTCGGCAATTCGTTGGCAGATCCTGTGTTGAAAGGGGCGCGATGCGCCGCGATCGAACCCGTCCGTTACGTGCTGTCACCCTCACCGTCGCCGCCGTCACCACGTTGGGCGGCCTGGTGTTCGCCGGACCGGCGAACGCCGCGACGGCACCGAAGGCATCCGATGACTCAGCGCCGAACTCGGCGCCGAACCGCACCGTTTCCATGCCCGACGGCAGCACCATCACGATCACCCCGACCGGCGACGCCCGCCGAAGCTCCGCGCAGGGCAAGCTGATCGCCGAAACCATGCTCCCGGTCTCTCCAGGCCGCGACGCGCTCGGCGACTCGTGGGCACCGAGCGACGCGCAGGTCCGCGCCCGTTTCACCCAACTCGCGGACACCAGCCGAGCGACCGACGTCATCGCCGTGCTGTCCGGCTCGACCGCCGTCACCGGCGCTCCGGTCGCCGGCGGCATGCGCGCCGCCGTCACCTCGGACAACACCGTGAACGCCGCGTTCGCCAAGCTCGATGCGGACGCGATCAGCCCGATGTTCGGCCAGCTCCCGGCCGCCCAGGTGCAGCAGCTCAACACCGACGCGCGCAGCCAACTCGGCACTTCGGCCGTCGACCTGAGCAAGGTCGTCGTCATCCACCTGCACGGCGGCGACCCGACCGCCGCCGCGAACACCCTGCGCGCCACGCCCGGCATCGCCTACGCCGAACCCGATCAGGTCATCTCCACCGAATCCACCGGTGGCACCCCGCTGCCAGCGGCCACCACGAAACTCGCCGCGCAGAACAACACCGACCTGCCCGCCAACTACGGCCTCAGCTCCTCGTTGCAGAGCTTCCTCAACGCGGGCGGCGTCGACGCCGAAGGCGCGTATTCGACCATCCAGCAGCGCTTCGGCCAGTTACCCGGCACCGGTGAGCTGATCACCAACGTGTCCATCGGCGACCTGACCGACCAGAGCATGGCCGACGCGGGCGACGGCTACGTCAAGACCTACGGCCCGACCACGGTCGTGCAGAACGGCCAGCGCTACCTCGACCTGCCGTCGATGCCGCTGATCCCGACCTACACCGCGAGCCCGTCCGGCGCACTCGACCCGACCGGCTCCACCGAGGAGCAGGACCCCAGCCTCGGCGAGATCATGCTCGACTTCGGCGTGATGGCGCCGCTGCCGCACAACGACCAGCGCACCGGCGCCACCGGCAGTGGCGCCACCGACCTGCTCGGCATCGCGCCCGGCGCCCAGTACCGGCTGGTCGTGCCGCAACAGCCCACCACCGACCAGCTCCCGGTCGCGCTGCTCGCCGCCGCCCGCCAGAACCCGCGCCCGAACGTGATCACCGCCAGCCTCGGCTACGGCACCGACGCGCAGGGCTTCCCCGGTCGCTACCTGGAGGACGACCCGATCGACCAGGCGGTGATCGCCGCGATCGTGCAGGAGTACCACATCGTGGTGTGCATCTCCGCCAACGACGGCACCCGCCTCTACACCCCGACGGCGGTCGGCCCGGACGGCGGCAGCACCCCCACCAACGTCACCCGCGACCCGGGCAAGACCACCGATATCAACGACGACGCCGACTCGACCACGCCCAGCCAGGTCCTGGACAGCGGCGCCATCGCGGTCGGTGGCACCACCCTCGACGACACCCTCGCCGTGCCGACCCAGAACGGGGGAGCCCAGTCGCACAACGGCACCTGGGCCGCGACCCGGACCGACGGTTCCGGCGCGTTCTCCTCGGGGTTCGGCAGCCGCATCGACGTGTCCGCGCCCAGCGACGGCATCCCCGCCTTCGAACACCCGCAGGGCGGGACCCCGCAGGACGTGGAAACCGTGCTCAACGGCGGCACCTCCGCCTCAGCGCCGATGACGGCCGCCGCGGCGGCCGTGGTGTTGCAGACCGCGCGCTTGACCGGACAAGCCATCAACCCGCTCCAGGTGCGCGCCCTGCTCGAACACACCGGCCGGGCCGTCCAAACCCCGCCGCAGGCCGACCAGCAGCTCAACGTCGGCCCGCAGGTCGATCTCACGGCAGCCGTCAACTCGGTCCTGTCGACGGCTCGCGGTCCGCAACAACGTCCGCAGATCGCCCGGATCTCGGTCGCCCACCGGCAGACCCTCGGTGAGCTGGGCGGCGAGTTCACCGAAGACACCGACCCGAACCTGATCGACCTGCAAGGCCCGTCCGGCACGGGGGAGGGGCTGGTCGGTCCGGTCACCATCGCCGCCGACGTCACCGGCCTCCCATCGAACCGCCCGGTCGACTACGTGCTCACCGTCGGCCGCCAGCAGTTCCATTCGGCAACGCCGGCGATCCGGCTCACGCCGACCGAGCTCCTCACGGCCGCAGGGCAGGCTGTAGTCGCGACAACAAACCGAACGATCGGCTACACCTACGCGGTGCGCGTCGACGGTCGTGTCGTCGCTTCCGCACAGCGCCAGCTCACCTTCAGTCCGACCGACGGCGGCTATGCCGAGGCGCAAGCCCCGGTCGCGCCTGCGACGGTCGCGGCGGGCAAACCGGTCACCGTGCACTACGACCTGACCGGTGTCCGCGCCGTCGCCAAGCCGGAGCTCGTGGTGTCCACGGTCGGTCACCCGAACCCGGCGACCGGGCCGATCTTCACCGCCGCCTACACGGTCGC
>DASXOJ010000165.1:0-6380 GCA_036494465.1 Pseudonocardiaceae bacterium | reverse complement strand
GTCGCCGCGGAGAGTCGCAAGAGCCAAGCTCTCTTCCGCTGCGTGGCCTGCGCGTATACCGGTAATGCTGATGTGAACGCGGCGAGGAACATCGCGGCAGGGCGTGTCGTGACTGCGCGGGGAGGCCCGGTGTTGGCTGGGTTGGTGAATCGTGAACCTCAACGCGAGACCTCCTCGGTCGCGTAGTTGGAATCCCTGTGCTTCAGCACAGGGAGGACGTCAACTTCGACAGCAGTATTCAGACACGTATCAGCGAGATGAACAACGACGAATTCGAAATAACGAGCATTCGTTCTGCGGATACAGACACGCACAGCAGCTCACAGACCGATGCCAGGAAACAGTCAGGAACAGACGCTAACCTCTAACCCCGCCAGGTGTATTCGTCGATCGACGCGCCGACCATCTCGGCTCCGGACCCCGGCCGCGCCGGTGGCCAGTAACGTCCATCGTGGACATCCGTTGGCACGACGAAGTGCTCGTGCAGGTGGTCGATGTATTCGATCATCCGGCCGTCGAGTTCGCCGGACACGGCGACGTAGTCGAACATGGACAGGTGCTGCACCATCTCGCACAACCCCACCCCGCCCGCGTGTGGACACACCCGCACACCGAATTTGGCCGCGAGCAGCAGGATCATGATGTTCTCGTTGACGCCCGCGACGCGCGTGGCGTCCATCTGCACCACATCGATGGCGTCCGCCTGGAGGAACTGCTTGAACATCACCCTCCCCGCGCAGTGCTCGCCGGTCGCGATGGGCACAGGCGCGACGGCGCGGGCGATCGCGGCATGGCCGAACACATCGTCGGGGCTGGTTGGTTCCTCCACCCAGGCCAGGTCGAACGGCGCCAGCTCGGCGATCCAGTCGACCGCCTCGTCGACGCCCCAGCACTGGTTGGCGTCGACCGCGATGCGGATGTCCGGGCCGACGGCAGCGCGGGCGATCTTGAGTCTGCGGATGTCGTCGTTTCGATTGGCGCCCACCTTGAGCTTGATCTGCGTGAAACCCTCCCGCACTGCTTCGCGGCAGAGCCGGTCCAGTTTCTCGTCGTCGTAGCCCAGCCAGCCCGGTGTGGTGGTGTAGGCGGGATATCCGTGCTCGGTGAGGTCTCGCAGGCGCTGCGCGCGTCCGGGCTCGGCAGCGCGGAGGATGCCGAGAGCCTCTACCGGCGTGATGACGTCGGTGAGGTAACGGAAGTCCACCAGCGCAAGGAGTTCCTCGGGGCTCAGCTCGGCGAGCAGCCGCCACAGCGGTAGCCCGGCACGCTTGGCCTTCAGGTCCCACAGCGCGTTCACGATGGCGCCGATGGCCATGTGCACGACGCCCTTTTCCGGTCCGAGCCAGCGTGGCTGCGAATCGTAGACCAGGTTTCGCCAGGTCGCCCCCATGTCGTCGAGCAGCGAATCGAGGTCGTGCCCCCGGTATCCTCGGGCGAGGGCGTCGATCGCGGCGACCTCGATCTCATTGCCCCGCCCGATGGTGAACACGAAGGCGTGTCCCTCGTGACCGTCGGGGTCGTCGGTGCGGACCCGCAGGTACGCCGCGGAATAGTCGGGGGCCGGGTTCATCGCGTCCGACCCGTCGAGGCGGATCGAGGTGGGCATCCGAATGTCGGTGGTCTCGATGCCGGTGATGGTCGACATGGCTCTCCGTCAACTGGTGGGGGGACGGGTTCCGGGGTTGTCGTGGACGACCGCGCGGATGGCGGCGGCCGCGGCACCGCGCGCCCAGTCCTCGAAGGTGTGGGATCGGGTCAGGATGCGGCACTTCACCGCGGAGCCGAAGGTGTGTTCGTCGAAGCTCTCCCTGATCCGCTGCTCGTAGAGATCGAAGTCGGTCACGGACTCGCCCGCGACGAGGATGACGCTCGGACCGACGAGGTTGGCCATCGTCGCCAGCGCCATCCCGATGGTCGAGGCGGCTCGCTCCAGCGCGGCGCGGGCGTCCGGGTCATCGTCCCGGGCGAGCTGCACGACCTCACGCATGGTCAGCAGCGGATCGCCCTTGGCATCGCGAACCGATTCCAGAATGGCGCTCGATGACGCCACCGTCTCCACGCAGCCCCGGCGCCCGCACGAGCACCGGCCGCCGGACGGGGCGAGCGGCAGATGCCCCAGTTCGCCAGCGACGCCGTAGGCGCCCTCGACGACGTCGCCGTTGACGTAGAGCCCGCACCCGATGCCTGCACCGATGGTGACGATGGCGAAGGACTCCACGTCGATGCCGACGCCGAACCACTCCTCGGCAATGGACAGCGCGCGGACGTCGTTGTCGAGGGTGATGACCGCGCCCAGTCTCGACTCGAGCAGTTCGCCCAGCGGCACGGCCGACCAGTTCATCCGGGGGGAGTCGCGGACGATGCCGTTCTCCTTGTCGACGTCCCCGGAGATGGCGACGCCGATGCGGATGACCTTGCGCGCCGCGCTGCCGAGCCTGGCCTTCAACGAGTCGACCGTGTCCGCGATGACATCCACGACCGCCGACACGGACGGACTGCCCAGGCTGGTGTGCACCGCGTGCAGGACGTTCGCGCGCATGGTGGTTGCCACGCCGAACACCTCGTTGACCCGCACGGTGATCCCGATCGCCAGTTGCGCCTCCTCGTTGACGCTGATCGGCTGGACCGGCCGCCCCGGGGTGTCGCCGCGCTGGTAGTCGTGCGTGGAGATCAGGCCGCGGCCGATCAGCGGAGCGACCGCCTTCGTCACGGCCGCCTGGGACAGGCCGGTCCGGCGCGCGATGTCGATCCGCGCGATCGGCCCATGCTTGAGCACTGCGGTGAAGACGTCGACGACGGCCGGTGTGTAGAGCTGTAGGTCGGCGGCCGACAGCGATTCCGCACCGTCCTGGCCGTTCGGCTTCTCGTTCACCGTCATCGCGTATCACTACCCTCGCTACCGATTCGGCATGCGCCCAGCGCACTGCGGCGTGGGTGCCCGCATCCCACGCGTTACTTCACGCAGTAAACCATGACTCCGATCCTGTCGCCAGGCTCCTGGGCTTACGTCCAGGAATTACTTGCCGGAGGAATATAACTCGGGTTATGGTCGCGGCCAACCCGCCGAGCCTCGCTGCGAAGCACCGGACGAGGAAGTGCCCGCTGATCGGGCCGACGCATGGTTGTTCAAAGGAGAACACATCGTGGTTGTCACCGCCGCGAAGATCACCAAGCCGCCCCATGGAGGTGGCCCGCCGGTCAAACGGAGGCCATCGCGCCATCGCCGGCACGGGCGGCTCGCCGTGCTGCTCATCCTGCCCGCCGCGATCGGCTTCGTCGTCTTCGCCGCGTATCCGACCCTGCGCGGGATCTACCTCAGCTTCACCAACTTCCACATCCTGACCCCGCCGGTCTGGGCGGGCTTGGCCAACTACCGGGAACTGCTGTCGGACAGCCAGTTCTGGAGTTCGTTGTGGGTGACCGTCTACTTCGTACTACTCTCGGTCGGCATCGGACTGGCGGTCTCGCTGGCCACCGCGGTGATCCTGCAACGGCTGACCTCGTCGACCGTGATTCGCGGTCTCGTCCTGCTGCCGTTCCTGATCTCCGGCGTGGTCGCGGCGCTGGTCTGGCAGTTGATCCTCGATCCGGGTGTCGGCATCGTCAACGTGGTCGTCAAGGCGCTGACCGGCCACACCGTCCTGTTCCTCTACTCGCAGAACTGGGTCATCCCGTCGTTGGCCCTCATCAGCGTCTGGAAGTCGATGGGCTACAACGCGATTCTCATCTTCGCCGGCCTGCAGACGATCCCGGGTGAGATCTACGAAGCCGGTCGGCTCGACGGTGCCGGCGAGATCAGGATGTTCACCACGCTCACCCTGCCGCTGCTGCGGCCGATCATGGCGATGGTCGTCGTGCTCACCGTCATCAGCTCGTTCCAGGTCTTCGACCTCGTCGCGGTGACAACCAACGGTCAACCGGCCAACGCGTCGAACGTGCTGCCGCTCTACATCTACAAGACCGGATTCAGCGAGTTCGACTTCGGCTACGCGGTGACCATGTCGATGGCGCTGTTCGTACTCCTGCTGGCGATCACCTTCGTCCAGATGCGCCTGATGCGTGCCAACGACTCCGACACCAACTGAGGGCCCATCGTGACCACTACCCGCTTCTCCGTCGGCAGGGCCGTCTCCTGGACGTATCTGGCGTTGTTCCTCGCCGTCACGCTGTTCCCGTTCTACTGGATCCTGCGGACCGCACTGTCCAACAACTACTCGCTCATTCGCGACCCCTCGTCGCTGCTGCCCGTCGGGCTCACCCTTGGCGCGTTCGAACGGGTGCTCGGACTGGCGAGCCCGGCGCAGGCCATCGCCCAGGGCGGCTCGGGCGCCGCGATCGATCTCGCGCTCTACATCAGGAACTCCGTCATCTACGCGAGCATCCTGACCGTCCTGGTGGTCTTCTGCTCACTGTTGGCCGCCTATGCCTTCGCCCGCCTGCGCTGGCGGGGCCGCAACGTGGTGTTCTCGATCTTCCTCGGTGCGCTGATGATCCCCGGAATCATGACCCTGCTGCCCAACTTCGTGCTGATCCACGACCTCGGCCTGACCAACACCTTCGCCGGACTCGTCCTGCCCGGCGCGCTGTTCTCGGCCTTCAGCATCTTCTTCCTGCGACAGTTCATGCTCGGGCTGCCCAGCGAGATCGAGGACGCTGCGCTGATCGACGGACTGGGTCCGTTCATGGTGCTGTTCCGGATCACCGTGCCGATGACGTCCGGACCGCTGATCACGCTGTCCCTGTTGAACTTCATCAACGCCTGGAACGACTACTTCTGGCCGCTGATGATCGCCAACGATCCGAGCGTGCGGCCGTTGACCGTCGCGCTCGGCGTTTTCCAGCAGGCTTCCCGCCAGACCCAACCGGACTTCGCCGGTCTGATGGCCGCCGCGCTGGTTGCGGCCCTGCCGATGCTCCTGCTGTTCATGATCTTCGGCAAACGTGTCGTCAACTCGATCGGCTTCACCGGCATCAAGTAAAGAGGCACATCGTGAAAAGCAGAAAACTCCTGTCCATCGCGCTGGGCGTCACGACGCTCGCGGCGGCCGCGGCCTGTTCCGGCACGGGCGCGTCCGGTCAGCACGTCACCATCAACTGGTGGACCTGGGACCCCAACCAGGCAGCCGCCTACGAACAGTGCATACCCGCCTTCGAAAAAGCCAACCCGGACATCACGGTGAAGGTCAGTCAGTACAACGTCAGCGACTACTTCACCAAGCTCACCGCGGGTTTCGTCGCGGGAGACGCGCCCGACGCCTTCATGAACAGCGTGACCTACCTGCAGTCCTACGCCAACCAGGGTCAACTCCTGCCGTTGGACAGCTACATCAAGCAGGACAACGTCGACATGAGCCAGTACTCGATCGGAACGGCCGCCTGGAAATACACCGACGGCAAGCAGTACGCGCTGCCGATGGACTGGGCGACCGCCGCGATCTACTACAACGAGGCCGATCTGCAAGCGGCCGGGTACACCGCGCAGGATGTCGACGATCTGTCCTGGAACGCCGACAACGGCGGCACGTTCGAGCAGATGGTCAAACACCTCACCGTGGATGCCAACGGTCACCGAGGCGACCAGCCCGGCTTCGACCCGAACAACATTGCCACCTACGGGCTCAGCAATCTGGAACTCGCCAGCGATGCTCTCGGTCAGAGCGGTTGGGGAGCGCTGCTGGAGACCGCCGGTATCGACATCCAGAACAAGCCCAACTGGCCGACCCAGTTCAACTTCGCCAACCCCGAACTGGTCAAGGGCGTGTCCCGAATCCGGGATCTGTCCAACAACGACTTCTCGCCGCAGATGAATCAGTTCAGCACCGCGGCGAGCGAACAGCTCGGCTCCGGCAAGGTGGCGCTGGCCATCGACGGGACCTGGTCGGCGACCGCGTACTCCCAGCTCCCCGGCATCAAGATCGGCACCGCGCCGATGGTGGCGGGCCCCAACGGCAAACGGGCGCTGATCACCAACTCCAACGGGAACAACATCTGGGCGGGCAGCAAGAACACCGAGCAGGCCTGGAAGTGGATCTCCTACCAGGAGAGCCAGACCTGCCAGACCAAGGCCGCGACCTACAACGGGTCCTTCCTGCCCTCGATCAAGGCTTCGACGGACGCCCTTTCCCAGCAGGAGCAGACGAAGGGTGTCGACTTCTCGGTCTTCGCAGGCTACGTCAAGAACAACGAGCTGTTCCCGACTCCTGACTACAACAACGGCGCGAAGATCACCGACACGCTGGTGCCGATGATCCAGTCCTACTTCACGAACAAGAGCGGCAACGACATCTGGGCAACGCTGCAACAACAGAGCAAGACGCTGCTGGCGGCCCAACAGTAGGCAGTACCTCCGAGACAAGGGACAGCCCGACCGATGCTCACCA
>DASXOJ010000164.1:0-28734 GCA_036494465.1 Pseudonocardiaceae bacterium | reverse complement strand
TGGGCTGGGCCGGCCTGGGCTGAGGCGGCAGCGGCCGTTGCGTTTGCGGCGGCCTCGGTTGCTGGGGTCGTGGCTGCGGTGGTTGAGCCTGTGGAGGCTGAGCTTGCGGGGATTGGGGCTGTGGCTGGGGTTGCGGAGGCTCAGGCTTCGGCGGCTCTGACCGGAACGACTCCGGCCTTGGCGGTTCGGGCCTTAGCGGTTCGGGTTGCGGGGGTTCAGGTTGCGGGGGCTCGGGTTGTGGGGGTTCGGGCTTTTGCGGCTGTGCTTGTTGCGGCTGTGCTTGTGGCGGCTGCGCTTGTGGCGGCTCGGGGCGCGCGGGCGGCGGGGCCTCGGTCGGCCACGCCGCTTCCTCCGATTCCGTTTCGCGGGCTGCCGGTTCCTTGTCGTGAGCGGGCTCTGCCGCTGGCCAGGCGATCGCCGCTGCCTCTGAGACCGGTTCCGACTCCGCGACCGGTTCCGCGATCTCTGGCCAGGCATAGTCCTGAGCTGCGGTTTCCTGAGCAGCCGGGGTCTCCGGGTCCTCCGCGACCGGCGGCTCGTCAGGCCAGGTCGGCTCGGGCTCGGCCGGCTTCGGGGGCGCGAACCGGCTGCCGAAGATCTGCTCGTCCAGGTCGGCGAGATGATCGACGTCGAACATGCTGCCGAAATCCGGCCGCGACTTTTCAGCGGGCGCCTCTGGTGGGGCGTCCGGCCAGACATCGTCGAGTTCGTCCAGTTCGGCCCCCCGGTCCGAGAACGGCTCGAACAGAGCGCGTCCGCCCAGGCTGCTCTGCGGCGGCTCGGCCGGTTGGGGCTCGGTTTGGTGGGGCTCGGCCTGGTCGGGCTCGGCTTGCGGCGGCTCGGATTGCCAGGACGGCTTCCAGTCGGACAGCCAGGAGGTGTCCGACTCGGGCTCGGCTTCCGCGAATTCCTGCGGCTCGGCCGAGGCGGGCTCTTCGGCCGGAGCGGGCTCGGGTTCCGGAGCGGGTTCCAGCTCGGGTTCGGATTGCGCTTCGGCGTGGGGCTCCGGCTGCGGTTCAGCGTGCGGCTCGGGTTCTGGGGTCGGCTCGGGTTCCGGCTCGGCGGCCGGTTGCCGGTCGTCAACGGGTTCCGGTTCAGCGACCGGCTCCGGCTCGGGGGCGGGTGTCGCCCAGGTCGGCTCGACCCGCCACACCGGCTTGGCCTCCGGCGCCTGGCTGGCCTCCGGCGCCGACTCGGGCTCGGGCTCGGGCTCGGGCTCGGGAGCAGATTCGGGTTCCGGCGGGGGCTCGGGCTCCGGCGCCGAGGATTCTGGCGCCGGGGACTCCGGCGTCAAGTGCTCCTGTGTCAGGTGCTCCGGGATCGGCTCGGGTCCAGGCTCCGGTGCGGACTCGGTCGCAGCCTCGGACTCGGGCTCGGTGTCTGACTCGGCCTTCGGCGCAGGGTCAGCTTCGGGTGCAGGCTCGACGTCGGGCTCGGGCTCAGCCTCGAGCTCCGGTTCGGCAGCTGGCTCCGGTTCGGCAGCTGGCTCCGGTCCGGATGCGTGCTCGGGTTCGGGCACTGGCTCGGGTTCACTCGGCGGCCCCGGTTCGGCCTCGGGCTCGACCGATACGTCGGGCTCGACCGCTGCTTCGGGTTCCGCTGGCGGCTCGGGCTCCGGCTCAGCGTCCGGCTCTGACTCAGCGTCCGCCCGTGACTCGGTATCCGGCTCCGGCTCAGCGTCCGGCTCTGACTCGGTGTCCGGTTCTGACTCGGTGTCCGGTTCTGGCTCCGAAGCCGTCTGGTCCGGTTTGGCTGAATCTTCATCATCACCCGATTGAGTGACTTCGGGGGTCTCCTGCTCCGAGGGCTTCGGGTCTGACGGTTCGGGCTGGTCAGGTGCGATTTCGAGGTCCGGGTCCTCGGCGGTGGCCGACTCGGCCTCGGGAGTCGCTTCAGCTGGCTCGGGGTCGGCAGGGGCCGCAGGGTCGGGCTCGGCTTCGTCGGTGATTGGTTCAGCGGGTTCGGGGTCGTCCCCGGCGGGTTCGTGCGGCGTTTCCGGCGTCTCTTCGTGTCCGTCCTTAGCACTCTGACCAGGCAGGATGGGCTGGCCGGCATCGTCGGAAGCTGGCTCGCCTTCTTGCTGCACGCAGGCCTCCTGTACACCGGGTCCGAGCAACGATTTAGGGGGCAAGGTCACACCCGCAGGGCCCCGCACGAGGCCACCGCGAGCTGACGCATGGTCCACACTAGTGGCGTAACGAGCACTACTTCTCTGCCCATCGCTTCAGCAGGGCAGCACAACCAAGTGAGGACCCGTGGACTTCGACGTCACCATCGAGATCCCGAAGGGGCAGCGCAACAAGTACGAGGTGGACCACAAGACGGGTCGCATTCGCCTGGACCGGACGCTGTTCACGGCCACCATGTACCCGGCCGATTACGGATT
The DNA here is from genome assembly GCA_036494465.1 of Pseudonocardiaceae bacterium. Taxonomy (GTDB): domain Bacteria; phylum Actinomycetota; class Actinomycetes; order Mycobacteriales; family Pseudonocardiaceae; genus CAJCJE01. Next base: position 26,348 of record DASXOJ010000164.1, on the reverse strand, counting down.
CATCGATGACACGCTTGGCCAGGATGGCGACCCGCTGGACTGCCTGGTCCTGGTGCAGGAGCCGACCTTCCCGGGTTGTCTCATCCGCGCCCGCGCGATCGGCATGTTCCGGATGAGCGACGAGAAGGGCCCTGATGACAAGGTCATCGCGGTGCCCAGTGATGACCCGCGGCAGGAGCACCTGCGCGACATCCACCACCTGAACGAGTTCTACCGGCTGGAGATCCAGCACTTCTTCGAGGTCTACAAGGATCTGGAGCCGGGCAAGAGCGTCGAGGGTGCGACCTGGGCGGGACGCACGGAGGCGGAGGCGGAGATCGCCAAGTCCTACCAGCGCGCGAAGGACGCCGAGCCCGAAGAGCACTGAACGCGACCCCGATCGGTCGCGGTCGAGAACAACCGCGACCGATCGGGTGGTGAATCAGGCCCAGCCGGGCATTGGGTAGCCGGCCAGCAGTTCGCGGATTTCGGTGGCGATGGTGGCCAGGGCCGCGTCGTCACCGTTGTCGCCAGCGGTGATCGCGCGGTCGATCCATTCGGCGAGCTTGGGCATGTCGGCGACGCCGAGCCCGCGGGTGGTGATGGCCGGGGTGCCGATCCGGAGGCCGGACGGGTCGAACGGCTTGCGCGGGTCGAACGGGACGGTGTTGTAGTTCAGTTCGATGCCCGCGCGGTCGAGCGCCTTGGCGGCCGGTTTGCCCGCGACGCCCTTGTTGGTCAGGTCGACCAGGATCAGGTGGTTGTCGGTGCCACCGGAGACCAGGTCGTAGCCGCGTTCGATCATGGCTTCGGCCAGGGCTTTGGCGTTGTCGACGATGGCCTGGGCGTAGTCGCGGAAGGCCGGTTCGGACGCTTCCCGCAGCGCGACGGCGATGGCGGCGGTGGTGTGGTTGTGCGGGCCGCCCTGCAGGCCGGGGAAGATCGCCTTGTCGATGGCTTTCGCGTGTTCGGCGTCGGTCATGACCATGGCGCCACGCGGGCCACGCAAGGTCTTGTGCGTGGTCGTGGTGATGACCTGGGCGTGACCGACCGGCGACGGGTGCGCGCCACCGGCGACGAGGCCGGCGATGTGCGCGATGTCGGCTACGAGCACGGAGCCCGCTTCGCGGGCGATCTCGGCGAAGGCCGGGAAGTCGATGGTGCGCGGGATGGCGGTGCCGCCGCAGAAGATCAGCTTGGGGCGTTCGCGCAGCGCGATGTCGCGGACCTCGTCCATGTCGACGCGACCGGTGTCCTTGCGGACGCCGTACTGGACCGAGCGGAACCACTTGCCGGTCGCGGAGACGCTCCACCCGTGCGTGAGGTGGCCACCCGCAGGCAGCGCCATGCCCATGGTGGTGTCGCCGGGTTCGGCGAACGCGAGGTAGACGGCGAGGTTGGCGGGCGAGCCCGAGTAGGGCTGGACGTTGGCGTGGTCAACGCCGAACAGCGCCTTGGCCCGTTCGACGGCGAGCAGCTCCAGTGGGTCGATGACCTGCTGGCCTTCGTAGTAGCGCTTGCCGGCGTAGCCCTCGGAGTACTTGTTGGTGAGCACCGTGCCGGTCGCTTCGAGGACCGAGGTGGACACGTAGTTCTCCGAGGCGATCAGCCGGATCTTCTCGAACTGGCGCCGCGCTTCGGCGCTGACCAGTTCGGCGACCTGGGGGTCGGTCGCGGCGAGGTGCGGGATTGCTGGCTCGTGCATGGCAAAGCCTCCTGGCCGGTAGGGGTCTCGGCACCCAGGCGTACGGTGCCCGCCGGTCTCGTTCGCTCCCCGGTGGTCAGTTCCACCCGAACACGCCAGTCGCGTTGGGTTCCGATCGTAGTGGGCGATCGTGCGATGCGGGCGGCGCAGTGAGCGGTTCTCCAGCGGCCCTACAGCTGCCAGCTGCCGCTGGCCTTGACCAGCCCGGTTTCGTAGGCGATGACCACTAGTTGGGCTCGATCGCGGGCACCGAGTTTCATCATGGTGCGGTTGACGTGGGTCTTGGCGGTCAACGGGCTGAGCACCAGGTGTTCGGCGATGTCCTCGTTGGACAGGCCGGCGCCGACGAGGCCGAGCACTTCGCGTTCGCGCTCGGTGAGCACGTCGAGTTGTTCGGGCCGGGGCGTGGCGCCCCGGTCGGGCTGGTCGAGGAACCGGGCGATCAGGCCGCGGGTGGCGGCGGGTGAGAGCAGGGCGTCGCCGCGTGCGACGACCCGGATGGCGGCGAGCAGTTCGGTGGGTTCGACGCCTTTGCCGAGGAAGCCGCTTGCGCCCGCGCGCAGCGCCTTGAACACGTATTCGTCGATCTCGAACGTGGTGAGGATGAGGATCCGGACGCTGGCGAGGTTCTCGTCCTCGGTGATCTTGCGGGTGGCGGCGAGGCCGTCGAGCTCGGGCATGCGGATGTCCATCAGCACCACGTCGGCCTTGGTGCTGGCGGCCAGTTCGACGGCTTCCTGACCGGTGCTGGCCTCGCCGACGACCTCCAGGTCGGGCGCGGATTCGACGAGTACCCGGAAGCCCGCGCGGACCAGCGCCTGGTCGTCGGCGAGCAGCACTCTGATGCTCATGTGGACGTGGTCTCGGGCGCGGGCAGAGTGACTTGCACCTGGAAGCCGCCGCCGGGACGGGCGCCGGTGCGCAGCGTGCCGCCGAGCGCGGCGGCGCGTTCGCGCATGCCGACGATGCCGTGCCCCTCGCCTGGCGAGCCGCCCGCTGGGCCTGCGCCGTCGTCCTCGACCAGAATCCGCAGCACGGCCGGACCGTAGCTCACCTGGACCGTTGCCGAGGCCGGACCGGCGTGTTTGTGCACGTTGGTGAGGGATTCCTGGATGACCCGGTACGCGGTGAGGTCGACGGCGGGCGGGATGGCGCGGGTGGCGCCGTCGACGGTGTGTTCTACCGGCAGACCGGCCGCGGTGAACGACGCGGTGAGCGCGGGGAGCTGGGCGAGGCCGACGGTGGGTTCGGTGGGCGCGGTGGCCTCGTCGGGGGCGCGCAGCAGGGTGATCGTGGTGGCGAGTTCGTCCAGGGCGCTGCGGCAGGCGGAGCGCACCTGGGCGATGGCCTGTTTGGCTTTTTCCGGTTGCTTGTCGAAGACGTGGCCGGCGACGCCTGCCTGCACGCTGATCAGCGCGATGTGGTGGCCGACGAGGTCGTGCAGGTCGCGGGCGATGCGCAGGCGTTCCTCGCTGACCCGGCGGCGGGCCTCTTCCTCGCGGGTCTGTTCGGCGCGCAGGGCGCGGGCCTCGACCTCGGCGATGTAGGCGCGGCGGCTGCGGCTGGCTTCGCCGAGGGCGACCGCGGCGACCGCGAAGGCGACGGCGCCCGCGATGGTGGGCCCGTCGGCGGGGCCTTCGGTGCCAAGCCCGGCGACGACGCCGAGCACGATCGCGCTGAGCAGACCGAGCCAGATCGACAGCGGCCGGTTGGTGCGTGAGACGGCGGTGCCGATGGCGACCAGGCTGCCGAGCAGGAACGGCGGGTGGCCGTGCGCGCCGATGATGGACAGCGGTTCGGCGATCAGCGTGACCGCGAGGACTTCGCGCGGCCGGCGGCGGCGGAACACCAGCGCGAGGCCGATCGCGGTCGCGCACAGCACGATGGCCGCGTCGGGCATGTCATAGCGGTGTTTGGTGTCGGCGAGGGGCTCGGCCAGGGTGATCGCGTAGGTGACGAGCGCGATCAGGACGTCGACGGCGTAGGGATGCGCGCCGACGGTTCGCCGCCATCCGTGCACCTGCCCGCCGACCACCACTGCCGCCACCTCACCACGATAAGTGCGGCGAGTATCCGGATCGTATTGTCCAGGCGCGGTATCTGTCGGGTACCGCGTACTGCGATCGTGGTAGCGGCGATTGACTGCGCCGAGGGGACGTTTCCGCGCGCGGAATCCGCGAGGGTAGACGCGATCTTGGGGGAAGCTTCGGCAAAGGGGTGTTCGGGTGCAAGGTGTGTTCACCGCGATCGGCAGATTCGCGGTCAGATTCCGTTGGTTGGTGGTCGTCGCGTGGTTGGCGGGGGCGGTCGCGTGTGCCGCGTTCCTGCCGTCGTTGACCAGCGTGACGCAGACCGACAACTCCGACTTCCTGCCGGCGAGTTCGCCGAGCATGCACGCGCAGACGTTGGCCGCGCCGTTCCAGCAGTCGAACGAGACGCCGGTCAGCGTGGTGGTGAGCCGGTCGTCCGGGCAGTTGGACGACGCGGATACGACTGCCATCGCGAACCTGGTGACCGCGCTGCACACGGTGCCGAACGTGCAGCTGGTCAAGGACCAGGGCCGCTCGCCGGATGGCGCGGCCGAGCAGTTGCAGACGTTGGCCAAGATCAGTCAGTCCGACCGGGACAGCATGACGACCCTGGTCAAGGACATGCGCTCGACGATTGCCAAGGCCGGCCTGCCCGGCGGTTTGCAGGCGCACCTGACCGGACCGGTCGCGCAGCAGGTGGACATCAGCGCGCAGTCCGGCAACGACGGGCAGGAGGTGGAGAACCTCTCCGTCCTGTTCATCATCGTGCTGCTGGTGCTGATCTTCCGTTCGGTGCTCGCGCCGCTGATCACGTTGGCGCCCGCGTTCATCGTGGTGTCGATGGCGGGTCCGCTGATCGCGGAGGCCACGCATGCCGGGCTGAAGGTGTCGGCGCTGGCGCAGTTGATATTGATCGTGCTGGTGCTGGGCGCGGGTACCGACTACGGCCTGTTCCTGGTGTTCCGGGTGCGCGAGGCGGTGCGCGGCGGCATGCCGATGCGCGAGGCCGTCGTGCATTCGCTCGGCCGGGTCGGCGAGTCGATCACGTTCTCCGCAGGCACGGTGATGGCGGCGTTGTTGTCGTTGCTGGCGGCCAGTTTCGGCATCTACTCGAACCTGGGCATTCCGTTGGCGATCGGTATCGGGCTGATGCTGTTGGCCGGGTTGACGTTGCTGCCCGCGTTGCTGGCGATCTTCGGCCGAGCGGTGTTCTGGCCGAGCAAGTTGAAGGTCGACTCGAACCGGGTCGGGTTGTGGGGCCGGGTGTCCGGGCGGATCGTGCAGCGTCCGGTCGCCGCGCTGGCCATCGGGTTGGTGTTCTTCGGCGGGCTGTCCTTCGCGGTGCTCGGGTACACGGCGGGCGGGTTCGGCGGGCAGACCTCGCCGCCTGCCGGGTCGGACTCGGCGGCGGGTTCGGCAGCAGCCACCGCGCACTTCCCGCAGACCAACGCCAACCCGACCAGTCTGCTGTTCACGTTGCCCGCACCGGCCTGGCAGGACGCGAACGCGTTGCAGACCGCGACCGATCAGCTCAAGGCCGACACCGGCGATTTCAGCACGGTGAACGGTCCGCTGAACCCGACCGGCGCACCGCTGCCGCCCAGCGAGTACGCGAGCCTGCGGGCGAGCCTCGGACCGGCTGCCGCGCTGCCGCCGGTGCCGCCCGCCGGGGTGAAGGTGCCGGTCGCCGTGTACGAGGCGTACCGGTCGAGTGCGAGTTTCGTCAGCGCGGACGGGCGCGCCGTGCAGTTCGCGGTGGGTCTGCGCGCGGGCGACCCGGCCAGCACGGCCGGGATGAACTCGGTGCCCGCGATCCGCGCGGAGACCGCGAAGGTGGCTACCGCGATCGGCGCCACCGACAACGGCGTCGCTGGTGAAGCGCCTGCGTTCTACGACGTCAACAGCACGTCAACGGCCGACCTGCAAACGGTGATCCCGATCGCCATCGCGATCATCGCGGTGCTGCTCGGCCTCGTCATGCGCAGCGTGGTCGCGCCGATCTACCTGATCGTCTCGGTTGGACTGTCCTATTTGGCCTCGCTTGGCCTTTCGGTTTTGCTGTTCGGGCACAACGGGTTGACGTTCATCCTGCCGTTCCTGATGTTCATCTTCCTGCTCGCGCTCGGCGAGGACTACAACATCCTGGTGATGACCAGAATCCGCGAGGAAGCCAAGCACCTCAGCCTGCGCGAGGCCGTACGCAAGGCGATGGCGGCCACCTCCGGCACGGTGACCTCGGCCGGACTGGTGCTGGCAGGCACGTTCGCGGTGTTCGCGATCGCCGGTGGCAGCGCGGGCGGCAGCGAGGTGACCGACATCGGCGCGGGCATCGCGCTGGGCGTGCTGATGGACACCTTCCTGGTGCGCACCGTGCTGGTGCCCGCGACCGTGGTGCTGCTGGGCCGATGGAACTGGTGGCCGTCGAAGATGGCGCGCAAGCAACTGCCCCAGGAGGCGGAACCGACGCCGGTCAGCGTCGGTTAGCCGAGTTCGGCGAGCCTGCGGCGCAGGTGGGTTTGTTCGGCCGTGTTGTCGGTGCGGTCGAGCGCGGCCCGGTATGCCTGCGCCGCTTCGGCTTTCCGGTCCAGTCTGCGCAGCAGGTCGGCGCGGATGGCGTGGTAGAGGTGGTAGTTGTCCAGCCCCAGTTCGTCCACAATGGTCAGAGCTGGCGCCGGGCCGGACAGTTCGGCGAACGCGACGGCCCGGTTGAGTGCGACGACCGGCGTTGGCAGGTGCCGGAGCAACTGGTCGTAGAGGGCCACGATCTGCGCCCAGTCGGTTTCCGGAGCGCTGGGCGCATCGGAATGCACGGCGTTGATCGCGGCCTGGATCTGGTACGGCCCGGGTTGGCCGCGGCGAAGGCACGCGCGCACGATCGCCTGTCCCTCGCCGATCGACGCGGCATCCCACCGTGACCTGTCCTGTTCGGACAGTGGAATCAGCTCACCCGCCGGATTGGTGCGCGTGGCCTGCCGGGAACCGCTGAGCAGCAGCAAGGCCAGCAGCCCGTGCGCCTCTGGCTCGTCGGGCATCAGTTCGACGAGCAACCGGGCCAGCCGAACCGCCTCCGTGCACAGCTCCCCGCGCACCAGATCCGCGCCGGTGCTGGCCGCGTAGCCCTCGTTGAAGATCAGGTAGACGACCGCGAGCACGGCGCGCAACCGGTCCGGCAACTCGGCCTCGGTCGGCACCCGGTACGGGATGCGGGCGTCGCGGATCTTGCCCTTGGCCCGCACGATGCGCTGCGCCATGGTCGGCTCGGCCACCAGGAACGCCCGCGCGATCTCCGGTGTGCTGAGCCCGCCGAGCAGGCGCAAGGTCAACGCAACCTGCGCGCCGGTGGCCAGCGCCGGGTGACAGCAGGTGAAGATCAGCCGCAACCGGTCGTCCCGCACGGCGCTCTCCTCCTCCGGCTCGTCAGGTGCGGTGAGCAGCTGCGCGCTCTCGTGCTTGTCGGCGCGCACCGCGTCCCGGCGCAACCCGTCGATGGCGCGGTTGCGCGCGGTGGTGATGATCCAGCCGGCCGGGCTGGGCGGCAGTCCGTCGGCAGGCCAGCGGCGCAGGGCGGCGGTGAACGCGTCCTGGACCGCCTCCTCGGCGATGTCGATGTCGCCGAAGACGCGCACCAGCACGGCCACCGCGCGCCCGTACTCCTGCCGGAACACGGCGGCGACATCGGTCGCGGACACCGCCATCTAGTCGGCTTCGCCCTCGAACGGCCGGACCTCGATCGGCAGCCCGATGATCGTGGCGAGCCGGTTCCCCCAGCTCAGCGCCTCGTCGAGGTCGGCGGCGCGGACGATGCTGAGCCCGCCGATGTACTCCTTGCCCTCCACGAACGGGCCGTCCATGGTGAGCACGTCGTCGCCCTTGGCGCGCAGCACGGTCGCGGTGCTCGGCGCGCTCAGGCCACCGTTGAAGACCCAGGCGCCCGCCTGCTTCATCTCGGTGTTCAGTTCGTCGAGCTGGCGCATGATCGAGTCGAGGGCCTCCGGCGGTGGCGGCGTCCCGTCCTGCGGCGTGTATATGGTCATCAGGTACTGCTTCATGGGACTCATCCTCCTGTTGTCGTCCAGCGGTCACCACCTATACGAAGGGCGCACGGCCAAATCGACAGACCCGGGAAAGATTTCTCGCTGCCGTCGTTGACCCCGGAAACCGTGCTCGACCAGCGCACCGACCGGTCCACCGGCACCCACGACCACGAGAGTCTTCTCGACCTGGCCGGATCGGGCTTGCTGGTGCTGCACTCGTACCGGCGCGCCGGGCTGCGCGGCGCCGTCGACCGGCAGTACCTGCGCAGCGGCGCGCTGGCGCGGCTGGTCAGGGCAGCGGAGTCGTTGCCGCGCGGATTCGGCCTTGCCGTGTTCGATGCGTGGCGGCCACTCGCACTGCAACGCGAACTGTTCGCCACCGCCGACGACCTGCCACCGGGCGCGGTCGCGCCGCCCTCGGCCGATCCGCTCACCCCACCACCGCACCTGACCGGTGGCACCGTCGATCTCACCCTGACCTGGCAGGACATCCCGCTGGCACTGGGCACCGAGTTCGACGACTTCTCGCCGCGCGCGGCGGCCGACGCGTTCGAGAAATATCAGGGATACGTACGTGGATTACGCCGAATGCTCTACTGGACATTGCGCGAACAACAATTCGTGGTGCTCGCCGAAGAATGGTGGCATTACGAATACGGCACCCGGCTGTGGTCGGCGATCAGCGGGAACCCGGTGCGCTACACCGGAACCGAGCCAACCTGAACCAATTCGTACCTGGCGGGAAACCGTGCCCGGTACAGTGCTGCCATGCCGTCCGACAATTCCGCCGAATACGGTCCGCGCCCACTCGATCTCGACACGCCCAACGCGGCGCGGCTCTACGACTGCTTTCTCGGCGGCGCGCACAACACGGCGACCGACCGGAAAGTCGCCAGGGAATTCGCCGCCATGGCCCCGCACTGGACGCTCGGCGCGCGGCTGAACCGCTCCTTCCTGCGGCACGCCGTGCAGTTCATGGTCGACCAGGGCATCGACCAGTTCCTCGATCTCGGTTCCGGCATTCCGACCGTCGGCAACGTGCACGAGATCGCCCAGCAGGCCAACCCGGACGCGCGCGTGGTCTACGTCGACTACGAACCGGTCGCCTACGGTGCCGCGCACGAGATGCTCGCGGACAACCCGAACGCCACCATCCTGCACGCGGATCTGCGCGAACCCGGCCTCGTGCTCAACCATCCGGAAACCCGCGAGCTGCTGGACTTCTCCCGGCCGGTCGGCCTGCTCATCGTCGGCGTGCTGCTGTTCCTGCCGCCGGAGGACGGGGTCGCCGAGATCATCGCGACTTACGCCGACCGGTTGGTGCCCGGCAGTTTCCTGGCCATCTCGCAGGCCAGCCACGAGAACGTCACCCCGGACATCTCCGCGGAGATCGACCAGGTGATCGCTACCTACCGCAGCGTCAACGAGCACCTGACGCTGCGCGGCAAGGCGGAGATCGCCAGCTGGTTCGCGGGCACCGAGCTCGTCGAACCCGGTCTGGTGCCCTACCCGGACTGGCGTTTCGACGACGAGCGGCTCACCGAGACGGAACTCGCCTGCCGATTCGGCTACGTCGGCGTCGGCCGCAAGCAGTAACCACCTGCCGTTCCGGTCGGCGGACCGCATCGCGCGGGAGCCGGGGGCGCGTTCGAGCGCACCAGCCCGTCGACGATGACGTGCCTGCCGGTTCACCGGAACGAACCGAACCCCAGACGGTTCGTGCCAGCGCTGCGATGGATCCGCCGACCGATCAGCGACGGCGCCGTGCATAGATTTAGTGGCCGTCGATGTCATCTCGATGACAGCTCGCTGACGCACCTGCCGTGCTGCGATGATTCGAGGCCACGAAGGGAGTCACACCCGATATGACGACCTCAGCAACGCTCCGGGTACCCGACGGCGACCTGTACTACGAGCTGCGCGGCAGCGGCCCGCTCGTGGTGCTGGTCGGCGCCCCGATGGACGCGCGCGCCTTCACCGGTCTCGCCGAACTGCTCGCCACCGACCACCTCGTGCTGACCACCGACCCGCGCGGCATCAACCGCAGCAAGCTCGACGATCCGCACACCGAAGCCACCCTCGACCTGCGCGCTGACGACCTCGCCAGACTCGTCCGCCACGTCGACGCCGGCCCGGCCGTCGTGTTCGGCTCCAGCGGCGGCGCGGTCAGCGTGCTGGCCCTCACCCAGGCCCACCCGGACCTGGTGCACACCGTGATCGCGCACGAACCCCCGCTCAACGAACTGCTGCCGCAACGCGACGAGCTGCGCACCGGATTCGAGGAGGTCATGGCCATGAACGTCGGCGGCGACCCGGAGGGCGCAGGCAGGCTGTTCATGAAACTGGCCCAGCTGGACCTGCCTGAGCCGGTCTTCCAGCAGATGTACGCGAACCGCAGCGAGCAGGACGCCGCGGACGACCACGTCCAGAACGCGCACATGATGCGCCCGACGATCAGCTGGCTGCCCGACATCGCCAAGCTCAAGGCCGCGTCCAGCCGGATCATCATCGGCATCGGCGAGGCGTCCGCCGGTCAGCTCTGCGACCGGACCGCACGTGCCCTCGCCGGGCAGCTCGGCGTCGAACCGAGCATGTTCCCCGGCGGCCACATCGGCTTCGCCGAGAACCCGGTCGCCTTCGCCTTCCGGTTCCGCGCCGTGCTCGGCTGACTCGCTGGTTGGTGGGGCCGGCCTCTTTCCGGTCCGGATTACCGGAAAGAGGCCGGCCAGGACAACCCGGTGACCACACAGATCGTCCCGGGCCGGACGAGCCGCGCCGCTGGTCGGTCCCCCAGGCGCGGCCGGCTCGTCCGGCGCTGTGACCAGCTTCGAACATCCCGATGTCATCTCGCTGACGGTCCGCTGACGGCTGGTCACCGGTACACGCCGGGAGACCTGCGTCACAGCACGCACCTCCGCCGACAATGTCCCGTTCGGACCTGTCGCGGGGAATTGGACCGGTTTTCGCAGACCACGTTGCCACCGGGTGTCGCGTTCAGTGCGGCCTCGCGGACAGCCTGTCACTACCAAGGTCAGAAGCGCCTGAATCCTCGGCCGCATATGGGCTGATCTGGCCATCTATGACGAGGAACGTGGTCTGAACCCTGGCGTTCTTGGCCATCAGAAGCGGATCATTGACCCGGGAGCGCGGTGCCTGGCGTGCTTTTCACTGGGTGGAGGGGACTTGACAGCTGAGCGGGAAGTGCCAGTCGATTTCGGCGTGCTCGGACCGCTCTCGGTCGAGGTCGCCGGGACGCCGGTGCCCCTGCAGTCGGCGAAGACCCGCGTGGTGCTGGCCAGCCTGCTACTGCGGCCGAACCACACGGTGTCCGTCGAGGAACTGGTGGATCGGCTCTGGGACAACGACCCGCCCAGCGGGGCGCGAAACGCCACCCAGTCCTACGTCATGCGGTTGCGCAAGGCCCTGGGCAGCGCGGGTTCGCTGATCAGCACCCGGCCGGCCGGCTACCTCATCGGCGTCGCGGGAAACAGCGTCGACCTGGGCCGGTTCCGAGCCAAGATCGTTGCCGCTGACGAGGCCCGAGCACGGTCGGCGCCACAGGTCGAGGCCAGCGAACTGCGCGAAGCGCTGGCCAGCTGGCGCGGCGCCCCGTTGTCCGACGTGCCGTCGGACCTGCTGCACGTCCAGGAAGTTCAACGCATCGCCGAGGAACGGTTGAGCGCGCTGGAACGCCTGATGGACGTCGAGCTTTCCCTCGGCCGGCACGCCGAGGTCATCGGCGAACTGTATGCGCTGACCGAGAAGAACCAACTGCGGGAGCGGTTCTGGAGCCAGCTGATGCTGGCGCTGTACCGCGCGGACCGGCAGGCGGACGCGTTGAGCGCCTACCGCAAAGTGTCCACCACCCTGCGTGAAGAGCTCGGCATCGACCCCGGTGAGAGCCTGCGAGAGGTGCACCAGCGAATCCTGGTCAGCAACCGGACACCGAACCTGGCGCGGACCCCGCAGCAAGGCAAACCAAAACCATCATCGACGGCGTCCGTGCCCACCTGGACCGCACCGTTCCAGGTTCCCGCTGGCGTGCCCGATTTCATCGGCCGGGAGGATGTGGTCGAGCGCATCCGCGAACTCACCGTGGGCAACGACGAACACGAACATTCGGTTCCGATCGTGGTGTTGTCCGGTCCGCCTGGCGCCGGCAAGACCGCGCTGGCAGTGCACGCTGCCCATCGGCTCCGCCGCGACTTCCCTGATGGCGCACTGTGGGTGAACCTGCGGGGTTACTCGACCAGCCCGCCGCTGGCCGCGACCGACGCCCTCGGCCGGTTCCTGCGTGCGCTCGGTGTCGCACCGGAACGCATTCCACACGAAGTAGACGAACAGAGCACGTTACTGCGCACGCTGCTGGCTGGCCGGAAGGTCGTCATGGTGCTGGACAACGCCGCCAGCCCGGAGCACATCCGTCCACTGCTCCCAGCCGAGCCCTCCTGCGCGGTGCTGATCACCAGCCGCAACAACCTGCCGGGACTGACCGCCCTCAACGGTGCCCGTCGCCTCCCGGTGCAGATCGTCACGCCGTCGGAAGCGATCACGCTGATCGGCAAGATCGTCGGGGCTGATCGGATAGCCAGGGAACTCAGCGCCACCGAGCAGCTCGCGGCAGCGTGTGGATACCTCCCGTTGAGTCTGCGTATCGCCGCGACCAACCTGGTCATGTCCGGCGAGTTGAGCATCGCTGAGTACGTCAAGGAATTGAAGTCCGGTTCACGGCTGGACGCCATGGAGATCGAGGGCGATGATCAGGCCGCGGTCCGGCTTGCGTTCGATCTGTCATACAGCACGCTGAAGCCGACGCTGTCCCACTTTTTCCGGATGCTCAGCCTGATTCCGGGTCCGGATTTCGAGGCGCGGGCCGCAGCCGCCGTCGCTGACTGCACTTCGCACTATGCCCAGCGCATGCTCGGGGCGCTGGCCTCGGCCAATCTGCTCAACGAGAACGTCCCCGGCCGTTACGCGTTCCACGACCTGATCAAGGAGTTCGCCGCGGAGCGCGCGCAGGATCAGGAAACCACCGCGGAGCAACGCCGGGCTCGCGAACGGCTGTTCGGGTTTTACCTGCGCTGGGCCAATTCGGCTTCGCTGTTCGTCTACGTCGATTCGCATCCGGTCACGCTTCCGGAGATCGCGCTGTCCGAAGCCGAGCCGGAATGGCCAGACGCGGATACCGCGATGGCCTGGCTTGAACGGGAAGCAGAAAACCTGGTCGCGATGACCTGCGTGCCATCAGACGGCCTGCCGGTCTGGACGCTTGCCGATGCGATTGCCACCTACCTCAACCGCGGTCGCTACGACTCCATCTGGAAATCGGCCTTCACGTCAGCCTTGACCGCGGCCCGGCGTTTCGGCAGTCCCCAGGCACAGGCCTCCGCTCATCGCGGGCTGGGTCGGCTGTACTTCCAGCACGCTGACTACGAAACGGCCGAGCAGCACATCACCAGAGCCGTTGAGCTCTACCGGCAAGCCGGTGACGCCGTCAACGAGGCCAGAGCTGTCAACAGCCTCACCGCGATCGCGGTGGATACCGGGCGATTCTGTGCAGCGGTCGAGCACGCGAAGGAAACACTGCGGCTCGCCGAGGCTGGCGGTGATCCAACCGGTCGCCACGTGTACCTGTTCAACTTCGGTATTTTGAAGATCCATTTCGGTGACACCGTCGAAGGAACGCTGGCTCTGGAGGAAGCACAGAAACTGGATTACGTGCATGCTCGCGCCAGGTGTCTTGGCGGTTTTGGCCTGCGGGACCTGTGGGCAGGCGAACTCGAATCAGCCCTGCACAACTTCGAGCAGGCGCTGGCCGAATGGTCGAGTGCTCAGTTCACCTTCGGCTGGGTGGAAATCCTTTCCTACATCGCGAACACCGCACTCGTTGCCGGGTTTCCGGCGGAAGCACGGGCCCTGGCCGGGCGCGCGTTGCTGACCGCGCGAGAAATCGACTGGGTGTGGGCCGCCATCGGCTCGCTGACCGTGCTCGGCGATGCCGCCCTCGCACTCGGCGATCTCGACACCGCAGAGCAGTGCTTCGCGGAAGCGAGCACGGCGGCAGGTACCGCCGGAAGCCATTGGGAATGGTCGATCGCGCGGGGCACCGCAGAACTGTTCCGCAGAACGGGCCGGGCAGCCGAGGCAATCGAGCTGGCCAAATCTGGCGTAGAAGCCGAACTGCCACGGGAGCGCACGAGAATGCGCGCCGAACTCGCCGCGGCGCTGCTCTCGGCGCGGCAGTGCCAGGATGCGATCGAGCAGGCGCAGCAGGCGCTGCTGATCGCACAGGAGCACGACTACCGCCTGTTCCAGGTCGGCGCTCTGCGCACGCTGGCCGACGCGCATGAGCAAGCGGGCAACCAGGCCACAGCGCAGGCGGAGCGAAACTGGGCCGCCGATCTCAGTGAGCCGGCATCAGCTCAGATCAGGTTGAGACTGGGGAATCTGATTGCCGAGCTGGAGTCTGCTGAAACAGACTGAATCAACGCGCGGCGTGCACCCGGTCCTGGTCGAAAGTCGCGGCCGGCGCGAGCACCTTCACCACAGCGAACTCGTCGGTAGTGGACAGATCGACGCACAACGGCTGCACCCCGGACACCTCGGTGATCTTACCGGCCAACCAGGCCAGTTCGTCATTCACGTCGTCGAAGGACCCAGAGCAGGCATTCTCGACGTCGCGCCACGCAAGTACCGGCCCGCTGATCGGCTTGCGCTCCTCAGTATTCGACCGCACAAGGTGGTACTTGGCCGGAAGGTCATCACGGCTGCCAGCAATCGCGGTCAGTCTGCTCTGTGCCGCCTCGGTCACCGCGCGGGACACCGCGATCGCCGCATCCAGATGGGCTCCCCAACCAAGGCAGGTGACGGGAAACTCCTGGCTCCAGACGGTCGCGCCAAAGCAGGGCACGCCGAACCGGTCCGGCACACGAACAATGCGCAAGGTCGCACCCGCGGCCGTTATCCGCTCGATCAAGCCAGCGCAGTTCGGCTCCGTGATCGACGTCGGATCGACATAGTCGGTCGATCTGCCGGGCCGTCCAGACACCGCGTCCCGCTCGACAATCTCGTACAACGCGTGTAGGGCAGCCTCTTCGCGGCTGTTACCCGAAGCAAGGCCGTTGCTGTCCCAGCGCAGGCCCGGCACGACCCAAGACCGTTGGTCCTCCGGCACGGTCACGATCCTCGCCGGCACCGGCACCATCGCGCTGTCATTCAGCCCGGTTGCGCTCACCCAGTCCAGCGGGGTGCATTCGGTTGCCAGCGCGGCAGGCCCGGTGGAAACCTGGTCAATCCGGTACGGCAGGTCGAGCTCGACGGCCGGTACTCCACGATGCGCCGATTGCGGGTGGCGGAACTCCGCATGCCACAACTCCATCGACTCCATCGCCGCGGAGACCTTGGCCAGCAGCAGCGTCTGTCCCTTTCCTTGGGACACCGTCAACGTGCGCGCCAGCGGGCGCACCGCCATCGCTACCGGCACGCCGAGTACGTCCAGGCCGGTAACGTCCGCCACCCGGGTGACACCGTAGTTTCGGAGCAGAGGTGCGATCAGCTCCCAGGTGTGCTCCGGACGTCGGACCCGATGCGTGCCACCGCGAAAAGCCTTGTGCGCCAACACATCACCCCGTCGTTGTGGAAGCCGCAGGCAGGAATGACTTGAGCAGGAAAAACATCTGTGCCGCGCCAGTCGCCTCAGCCACCGAACCGAAGCCTCGATCACGCGCGGCAGCAAGCAACACGGCCGGATCCGCGCCGTCAATCCGCCAGACCTGAGCGAGGTGAGCCTGCACGCTCTCGGACTTCAGATGGTCGACGGTCTGGGCCTGGCCCCAGGAGGCAACCTCGGAATTGACTACCGCAGCCTCGGCCACAACGTGCCGCACGCCATCATCGTGAACCAGATCGGGCCGGCCCTCGATCAGGTCACGGGTGGGGTGCAGCGGCCGGTACGAACGGACGAGCACCCGGACCAGCGCCTCATCCGCGGTGAGCTCAGCCAGTTCACGCTCGGTCAGCCAATAGTGACGCCGTGCATCACTCATCGATGCCATCCCGAGCCCGCACCGCGCCGCCCTGGCCAGCGCCAGCCCGGTCAGTTCGTGCCCGGTGGCACCCTCGCCGCCAGTAATTCGTTCCAGCACGAATCTTTTCCAGCGTTCCGGAAAGTCATCCAGATAGATCTGCTGGTAACACACAATGTCACTTTCGGCAACCTCGATGTCATCAACCGATGTGACCGCGAATTGAACTTCCCATTCATTCACGTGCCGGTTGCGCCACCCGCTTGCCGCCCACCCGTCCGCCGCTTGTCGAACACCTGGCAATTCGCCATTGGCGACCTTCCGCAGCGTGTCAAGCGTGTCGTCAGCCTTGACATCGAGCGGATCTGAATGTGATTCAACGAATTTTCGCAGCTTGACCAGGGCAGCAATCGTGGCATCCGAGGCGTCCCGGACAGACCACATCGCTTGCCATGATCGTTGCGCGTAGTGAATCCGGCGTGCGGCATCGACAACGCCGGCAGCCTGGGACGCGTCGAAGACGCCGGTTCGGACGGCAGCGTCGACGACATGCCGAACGACGACGGACGGCACCGTCAGACTCTGGTACTCGGGTCCGGGAGTATGTGCGACGGCGACCTCGTCGTCCGCGTCCAACACGCCCTCGCGGTACATCCGGTAGACCGCGCCGTTCCCGATCATTCCGTATTCATCCAGCTCAGCCGCGCGCAGCGCACCCATACTGGCGCAACCGATCACGACTACGCCCCTGGCAAGCAGGGCCAAGATCTCCTTGTGGCGGACCGAGGGGCGCTGGTGGTAGTAGCCGTCGACGATCACCACCACGTCATCGCGCAGCAGCGGCGCGCGCAACAGATCGCCATGTGCGACCGGCGGGTGCAGCACCGCGCCGGGCAGGACATCGAGTACCGCCTGCCCGGCGAGTGTTGGTCCGACAAAAATATGAACGGTCAAAGTTCCCCAGCTGAATTTCTGCTTTGGGTCAGTGCGTCCAAATACTGATCCAGTCTTCTTCCCCGCCAAGTTCCGCGGCGAATACGCCTACGTTGGTGAGTTCCTCACGGACAGCCTTGATGCGCTCGATGACGTCATCCATCCGAGCTTCTCCCTACTGTTCTCGAACATAATTTTTATGCTCGACTACCAGCATTCCGGACAGGAATGGGCAGACCCCCAACCGCCGGGAAAGTCACCGCACACAGTCAGCAACCAGCCAAAACTGTTCACCTGAAACAGAGATCAGCCCGCCGTGACCGTCTACTCCTCCCCAGTGCCTAAGGACCCCCCGCCAACTTACTGGCAACCGGGATCCAATGGGAGACCTCAGATCAAATACCTCGACGCCTATTACGGTCTGCGACCGCCCCGTTCCCAACAGTGCACCTCGATCGCGCCGGGACAGTCGCTGAACGACTGAAGTACCTCCTCCGGAGGTAGATCGATCGCGGCCGCGAAGCCCACTGAGGACCGGAGATCATCACTGAGCAACTCGCCAGCGAACAGCCAGTCCGCCGGTTCGATGTGGACCTCGTCGATCGGGCGCGCCGACCAGGTCGCCAGCACAAAGGACGAAACCTGGTCGCCTGCCGGCCTCGGGCGGTCCCACATCGTGCCGTCGAGCACCGGGCGCATCGGCCACACCGAGACTTCGGCGTACCAGCCCGCGCTCGCGTACGGCTCGTCGGCCGCGAACGCGCGTGCCACCGCAAGATCGTCGGCGTCGATCACGTGGACGCTGCCGGTGTGGTCCTCGCCGTCCGGCGACAGAGTGGGCCCTCGGCCGATCATGCGCGGCAGCCAACCGTCCATGTACGCCTGGTGCGCCTCGTCCCGACCGCTCGACTCGGAGCCGAACTCGTCGCCGTCACGGCCGTAAACCAGAAACAACATCGTCCGATTATGGGGCAGCGGCCGACGAGATGATCGCGATCAGGACGAAACCGAACCAGCAGCTGCCGATCGCCAACCCGGCGATCGCGAGCCCCTTGCCGCGCTGGCCGCTGACCTTGATCTGGCTCAGCGCGATGGCGCCGAACACGATGCCCAGGATGCCGCCGATCACCGAGAAGAAGCTGCACACGAACCCGGCGATGGCGAACCCGTTGGTACCCGGCACGGGCATCGGCCACTGCTGCGGATAGCCCTGTGGATAACTCTGTGGATAAGGCTGTGGATAAACCGGATAGTAGGGCTGGTTCAGCTCCGGCGGCGGAGGCGCGGCCTGCGGCTGCGCGGGCGGCTCGTACGGCTGCGGGCTGGTCATAGCCGCACGGTAGGTCTGCCGAGTCGGGACTGGTCCCCCGCGTGACGCCGCCCGCTTGCACTGGAGTGGCGGCAGGGACGCGTGTACCGCATTACGAAGCCAACGGTGGCTGGCTGGCCAAGTCCAACTCAGACCGTTCCGCCTGGCCAGCCGCAATCGGTCGCGCTAACGCAGGTCCGACAGGAGCTTCGTGAGTTCGGCTTCCTGCTGTGCTGGGGCCATCGGCGGGTTGGCGTGGTCGATACCGAACGTCTGGAGGACAGCGTCCATCTGCTGGTCGATGTAGGTCCAGCCGGTCTCGTCCAGCGGCTCAAGGCTCGCCTGGTCGGCATCCCACAGGTTGCGAAGCGCCTGTGTCTTGGCATGCGCGTCGGATGCTTTCCCGGACTGAGCGTCGGCCAGCGCCGTCGAGGCGAGCGTCCTGAGAGCGGCGATCTTGGCTGGCGGGAATTTGGAGGTCGCCGTGGCGCCGGGTGCGAGCTGGACCGGTGCTGAGGCGGGAGCGTCATTCTCGGGAGCGGGGCCCGCATGCGGTTGGACGTGTGCCCAGGACAGCAGGGCGACGGTGGCGACGGCGAGTAGCGCGAATCCGCCCAGTGCGATCCGCTCCTTCGCGGGCGACGTGGTGACGCTCGGCTGGTGAGCGGCCTCGTACGTCTCGATCACGTCGGAGCGCGCCAGCGAAAGATAGAGGACGGTGGCAAGGATGAGCCCGAGGAAGATCAGACTGGTGGTGAACGTGCCGAGACCAAGGCCGACAGGGTCTCCGGGGTTCTGGGCAACCTTCGGCGAGCCCAGCCAGTCGCCGATGTTCGCGCCCAGCGGGCGGGTCAGGATGTAGGCGAGCCAGAACGACAGGACAGGGTTGGCTCCGAAACGCCGCAGCAGTGCGATCGCGACGATCAAGCCAAGCGGGAGCAGCACCGAGACGCCCGGCGACCACCCGGTCAGCTCCAGCGTCCAATCGCCGGTCGCGGTGCCCAACGCGAAGGTGACCAGGACAGTGAGCCAGTAGAAGGACTCCCGTGGAAGCGTCGTGACCGAATGGATCGACAGCGTGCGCTCGCGCAGCCACCAAACCCCGAAGACTATGACCAGGAGGGCTGAGAACACCGAGGTGCTGACCCACAATGGAACGTTGGCCTTGTCGGTGAGAATGTCTGTGTAGAGCGTTCCGGTGACACTGACCACCACGACGGTGAGCCAGTATGGGAACGGGCTGTAGCGCTTCAGCCGCAACTGGATGCCCAGGGCCACCACGAACACGGCGGTGAAGATCCAGGCTGTGTTGACCAGGCCGACCCCGAGTTGGGTGTTGATCCAGTCGGCGAAACTCTCGCCGACCGTGGTGCACAGGATCTTGATGACCCAGAACCAGATCGTGATCTCGGGGACCTTGCTCAACCGTGCCGGGCCTGCGGCCCGATATCGCAGCCGCACTGTCGTCTCCGTCATGGGGCCATGCTCTCCCGGCGTTTCTGCACGCAATCTGACTGCGTGGCCCGAAGCGGTCACTGACCGCTCACTGGCGCGGGAGCAGCACCTGCACGTGCCCACGCCCGTCCGCGACGGCGCGCAGATCGAGCCCGGTGGCCATCGCGATCCGGCGGGCGACCGCCAGGCCAAGCCCATGTCCGTCGCCGCTGGTGTTCCCTGGCTCGAACACCCGCTCCGTCTCCTGCGGCGCGAAGCCCGGTCCGTCATCGAGCACATGGACGGCGACGACATCACCCTCGAGGTCCGCGGCGATCCACACGGTCGAGCGCGCGTGTCGGGCGGCGTTGTCGAGCAGGGGCGACAACACCGATGTCACGGCTTCCGTGGGGACCGCGACCGCGACGTCGGCCGGAGCGATGATCTCCACGGCATGGCCCTCGGCGGCCAGCCGCAGCGCCGACGCGAGATCGCAGGCCGCGCCCTCACCCAGCCGTGAACGTGCGGCGTCGAGAATCGCGGTAACCGCCATGCTCAGCCGATCGACCTCGGCGAGCACCCGCTCGGGCTCGGGCTGGTGACCTGTCAGTTCCGCGAGCTGCGTCTCGGCGCGCAGCACGCTCAACGGGGTCCGGAGTTCATGGGCGATCTCATCGGTCAGGCGTCGCTCGTCCGCGAGCGCCTGGGCGACCCGGTCGAGAAGTCGGTCAAACGTCTGTGCCAGTTCACCGAACTCATTTCGCTGCGAACCCAGAGCGAACCGCCGGTCCGACGATTGATTGCTCCAGTCGTCGGCGAGGGCGGACATTCGACGAACCACCGACAACGCACGGCGCACCACCACGTCAGCTATCAGCCCTGCCAGAACAATCGCGAGGCCGCCGAGCACCAGCAACGCCAACAGGCTCCGCCGTTCGGACGCAGCGTACGGAGCCAGGTCGACCATGACGACCACGGTCACCTGATGGCCGGTCGCGGGCACGTGCTGTGCATAGAGCAGATAGTGGGCGGTCTGCGTGAACACGTCGTGTGTCGCAGTCGACAGCCTGGCGGCGGCACCGGCGACGTCGGGCGGAATGCTGCCGTCAACCAGATGCCCGTCCGCGTACGCCCAAGCCACGGCGTCGAACCGATCCTCGCCGGACCCCTCCGTCAGGCTGACCTGGCCATCGGTCACGACGACGGTGGCGGCGACCGCGTCGGCTCTCGTCCGCGCCAAGGCTTGCGTCTGGTCGTCGGTCGCGTGGCTCAACAAGATGCCCGTCAGCACCAGCAACAACGCCACCACCAGCACCGCGGTCAGGGCTGAGAGTCCGACCATGCGGCCCCGGAAACTGGTCAGTCCCACCGGTACCCCACTGCGCGGACAGTCACGAGCCGTCCAGCGCTGCCCAGTCGCGTCAACTTCACCCTCAGCCTGCGCACATACGAGTCCAGCGTGTTCTCGCTCACAATCTCCCCGTACGGCCAGCCCGCGGCCAGCAGCGCGCGTCGCCGCACCGCCTCGCCAGGTGCGGAAACCAGACGCCCCAGCAACCGAAACTCCGTCGGGGTCAACGCCTCGCCGACGTCACCTCGGCGCACCTCATGACTGACCGGATCTAGCACCACGTCATCGGAACCGATGACGAGCGATGTGCGGCGGAGCAGTGCTCGAATCCGGACCAGCAACTCGGGGATGTCGAAGGGTTTGGTCAGGTAGTCGTCGGCCCCGGCCTCGAACCCGGCGACCTTGTGATGCATACCGTCCAGCGCCGTCAGCATCAGGACCGGCACATCGACGCCACGAGAACGCAGAGCCAAACACAGGTCGCGTCCGTTCAAGTCAGGAAGCCGCACATCGAGCACGAACATGTGCGGACTCCGACCCACGTATTCCAACAGTTCACGACCTGTCGCCGCGACGACGACTTTGTGTCCGTCCGCTTCGAGCGTTCGACGCAGGACACTGCGCAACGCCGCATCGTCTTCGCAGACGGCTACCAAGGCCATATCCGAACGATACGGCGCCAGGTCCACACGCGACCGGGTCGCACCGCCCAGGCAGGTGCCGGGGCCGTCAACGTCGGTGACGTCCTCGGCGAGTTCGAGCGCCGGGTCGCGACGGATCCTGTCGGAGGCGACGTGCCGGGACGCGGTGAGCCGGTAGCCCCGGAACGCTGGTGGTCGCTGATCTTGCCCAACGGCCGACCAGCACGGGCGGGGCTTTAGAAGGTCCAGCGGGTGGCACCACCCGGCTCGACCGTGGCAACCGCATACGCCGACCGGGCGGTGACCCGGTAGACCGACCACGGCGGCGCGCCAGCCGACGGCGCACTGAACGGTGCCGTGAGCGCGATGCCGGACTCGTCGACCTCGCACGGCCAGCCACCCTCGGCCCAGACCGGAGCCAGCCGGGTGACGGTGTCGCGGTCGGTCACGACCTCGGCGGTGCCCTCGACCACCAGGTCGAACTCCTGGGTGGCGATCGCGACCGTGCACCGCGAGTCACGCCCCAGGTTGCGGCCCTTGCGGGTCTTCTGGCCGGTCTCGAACCAGAAGCAGCCGTCGAGCCAGAGGGAGCCGACCGCGGTGACGTGCGGGCTGCCGTCGGGATCGATGGTCGTGAGCCAGGTCGTATGCCGGTCCGGGCCACCTGAGCCGGGTGCCTGGTCGCAGCCGGCGTCGAGCCGGTCGGCGACCGACGACCAGTCCAGGGCAGGCAGTTCGTAGCGGTCCGCGAGGTTGTTGGTGTCCACACCGGTATAGACCCGGCGAGCGTCCGGAACTTATCGGTGGCCACCGACGAGTTTGCCGGGGCCCGGTGGGAGGGCACGGAGCATCTCGCGGGCACCAACTGCAACGGAGACAGATCAGGCCCTTCCCGGATGCCGGGAAGGGCCTGATCAGCGACGAGCCGCCTAAGGGAATCGAACCCTTGACCTACGCACTACGAGGCCAACGGTCGCTGGTCAGCTAAGTCCAATCCAGATCATTTCGGCTGGTCAAGCCGGGTCTGCCTGTGCACTCGGCCCTAGCTGAACCCATCTGAGCTGTCGTCGGGAAGGCACCCACGACATCGGCGAGGTGAGAAGCTTGCCAGATGACCGAGGCCGAGGTCGTCAGCGCGTACGCGGCATGGCTCGTTAGCGAGGGCTGGTCGGTGCGGACCGAGGTGGATCACGTCGATGTTCTCGCCGACCGCGACGGAGTCACATTGCTCGCCGAGGCGAAAGGCCAGACAAGTTCGACGGGTCTGGATGTCGACACCGCCTACGGTCAACTGCTCCGGCGTATGCGACCTGGCATCGAGGAGTTGCGTTACGCGCTCGTCGTCCCTTCCTCCGCACTACGCGCAGCTGAGCGCGTGAGACCCGAGATCCGAGCAGTCCTCAAGATCGAGCTCTATGTCGTCGCGGAGAACGGTGCGGCCAAACTAGTCTAGAAAACCACTCCGCCAGACCTGAGGGGCTCCTGCGCACCCGGCCTATGCTGCCACGTCTGAGCCGGAACGACCGACCAGCGGCAATTCCCGGATGTTCGTCGCTACTGGTCGCCGCGTTGTTGTTCTAGCGCGCGGCCGAGGCGGATGACGCCGTCGCGGATTTGGTCGGCGATGTCGGCCGGGGTTGGTCCGAGTCGGTCTTTGAGGTTGCTGTTGAGCCAGAGTGTCGCGAAGCCGTGGGAGAGCGACCATCCGGCGAGCACAACGCCGGTGACGTCGGTGTCTGGTGGTAGTCCGTAGAGGTTGCGTGCGCTGCCGTAGAGGATCTGAAATGCCTCGTCGCGCGCGAGCGACAGTTCGGGGTCGCCGTCGTGGTAGAGGTCAGGCCGCAGCATGACGGCGAAGTGGCCGGGGTGTGCCAGCGCGAAGCTGATGTAGGCGTTGCCGCCGTCGAGGAAGCCGTACGGCCCGTGGGCGACTGGTCCGATGGTCTGGCTGGCGAGTCGGAATGCTTCGATTGCGATTGCGGTGAAGATCCCCGCTTTGTCACGGAAGTGGTGGGCGGGGGCTCCGTGCGAGACCCCGGCTCGTCGGGCGATCTCGCGCATGCTCAACGCGGCGGGTCCTACCGCTTCGACCTCGGCGACTGCTGCATCGATGAGTGCCTGGCGCAGATGTCCGTGGTGGTAGGGCTTGGGTGTGTCGCTCGCCATGAGAGAGACGCTACCTGCGTCTAGGCGTTGACAAGATGTAGCGACCTCGTAAACTAGTCAACGTCTAGATGGCGGGCGGTTGGAGGCACCGATGACTGTGGCGAGCCGAACTGACATCCGACGGATCAACGCCGGCGTGATCGCTGGCGTCTCGGGGTTCCTGATCCCGATGGCCAGCAACCTTCTCGTTCCCATCTGGCAGATGCCTTCGACCTCCGCGCCCGGGTCAGAGGTCGTCCGGTTTGTCATCGACCATCAAGTCGCCCTACGCGCAACCCTGGTCCTCGACACCGTCGGAGTCACCCTCTGGATGGTCTTCGGCGGCGCGGTGTGGCTTCGACTCCGCCGTGCATCGGCCTCAGACACCCTTGCAACGAGTCTGTTCGGTGTTGCGTTCAGCGGCATGATCCTGCTGCTGATGGCCGGATTCACAAACTCCTTCGTCCTCGCCTACCGCGCACCCGATCCAGTGACAGCGCGGCTCCTATACGACCTCACGTTCGCTCTGTTGGCGATGTCCGCCATGCCTGCCATCGTTGCACTTGGTGCGTACGCCGCGGTCGTGTTCACAACCAAGCGGCTACCGCGGCACACTGGCGACCTCGCCATTCTCACGGCTGCGGCCCATGTCCTGCTGCTCGTTTCACTTGTGACGCCACGGGGCATTCTCTCCCTTGAAGGTCCCCTGATCGCAGTGATGCCCGCACTCCTATTCGTCTGGATCCTCACAACCGCACTGACGCTGCGACGGCCCCAACTGGCTTAGCCCGAACAAGTAGCGGCGCAATGAGCCGAAGCACGCTGATCGCGCCGACGTCGGGTTCCGCGACGGTCGCAGGCGTCCCGCTGACGGCGAAGGACAGGCCGGCGATCCGGTCGCGGATCTCGATCATGCCCGAGTCTCAGGGTCTGTACCTGCGCTTGACGGTGCTGGAGAACCTCCAGTGCTTCGCCGGACTCTACGGGCTCGACGACGTTCGCGGGCGCATCGACCGAGCGCTACGAGCGGTCAACCTCGAAGGCCGCGCCCGCGATCTGTGCGGATCACTGTCCGAGGGAGAGGGACTGCGTCAGCGCGTCGCGCTCGCCAGAGCGCTGCTCAACGACCCGGTGGTGCTGTTTCTGGACGAGCCAACCTCGGGCCTCGATCCGGTTGCGACGCGCGAGGTCCACGATCTGATCGCGTCGTTGCGTGACCAGGGAGTGACGATCTTCCTGACCACACACCGCCTGGCGGAAGCCGAACGGCTGTGCGATCGGGTGGCGATCCTGAACACCACGCTGCGATTGATCGGCCGTCCTGACGAGCTGCGCACGCAACTGTTCAGACGCTCCGTGGACGTCCGGCTGCGCGCGCCCCTCGACGACCCGAAGGCGGCGTTCGGCCTTGTACCCGAGGTCGAAGGGTGGGACCGGACGCCAGCCGGCTACACGCTGACAGTTTCGGATCCGGACCTCGCATCGCCGGCCCTGGCACGCGCGCTCGTCGAGGCAGGCGCCGACATTCTGTCGATCACCGAGTCTCACCATTCGCTGGAGGACGTCTACCTCCAACTGATCGACGAGGATGTGGAGGCCAAGAGCCGATGAGCTTCAGTTGGCATCGGGTGGGTGCGATCTTCCGCAAGGAGTTGCGGGACTACCGACGTAGCCGCTTCGTGATCGGCACGATGACGACGGTACCGATCGTCTTCATCAGCGCGCCGGTGATCCAGTTGTTCGCGGCCAACGCGGCGACGGACACCGCCCGCCTCGACTCTCGCATCGGACTGTCGCTGCTCTACATGCTGGTGATTCCCGCGGTGGTCCCCTCGGCCCTGTCGGCCTACTCGGTGGTCGGCGAGCGTGAGCAGGGAACCTTGGAGCCTGTTCTGACCACCCCGATCAGTACCGTCCACACCAGACCCGGGATCAGCCTGAAACCCTTTACCAACAGGCTCTTACGCGCCACTCCGCAGGGCATCACCATGACAAACGCCGACTATGTCGAAGGATCTGGCTCGCCCAGCGGTAACCGTTCCTGCGGGGGGTGTTTGCTGGGGGCGCCCGTGGCGATTTGGGCCGATCCAGTCCCGACGGGTACGTCTGGTGGTGGACGGGCCGCAGGCTGGTTGCGAGGATCCCTGGTCAACCGGCCCACAGAAAATCTGTGGTGACTGGGGTAGACATTCGGCGGTGGTTGTGTGTAATCTTCTCCTCGTACTGAGAGAGACAACGTCTAGCAGGCGCGGGAGATGACGGAACTACCCGCGAAGTGGGACAAGGCAGTCAGGTAGCTGGAGCCATTCATTGGACGGGCTTCGGCTGATGACCAGGAACGACCGGGACCGGGTTGTACACCGGAACGAAGTGAGTGACGGTCCCGACGAGATAGGACGCGGGTGGAGAACCAGCCACTCGTAGGTAGTGCAGCGCTACGGCAGGACGGTCAGGTGACCGGAGTCGATCTTCGAACGGACTTCGGGCGGTGACCAGCGATATCACGGATGCTGGAACCGGTCAGTGGAAGGGTTCCAGCGGTGATCATCGCAGCAGAACACGGTAACGGTAAACGGATAACACTGGAGAGAAGGGAAGGGCACATCATTGGATCGCCCGCTGTGGCTGTCGTGCGCCGGGCGGGTACCGGAGTCCCATCAGATTGGCAGGTGGTTCTCGGTTACTGGTATGCGATCCCCGTATGGTCCGCGCTCGTGGCGGACGCGGGTACTTGAGGTCGGTCTCGCGACCGGCTGACAATGG
>DASXOJ010000163.1:0-19840 GCA_036494465.1 Pseudonocardiaceae bacterium | reverse complement strand
GAGCCGGAGGACGCGAAGGTGACCACGTCTATCGAAGAGGTTCTGCCTGCCTGAGGGCGCTCGTTCCGGTCAGGCGTTCCAGGATGTCGGTGAGCGCCTGACCCAATGGCAGGTCGACGCGCACCTTCGCGTAGTCGTCGCCGCGTGTACGGCCCCGGTTGACGATCAGCACCGGCTTGCCCGCGTCGGCCGCGCGCCGCACGAACCGCAGCCCGGACATGACGGTGAGCGAGGAACCCAGCACCAGCAACGCATCCGCGTCGTCGACGAGCCGCTCGCACAACCGCACCCGCGCGGGCGGCACGTTCTCGCCGAAGAACACCACGTCCGGTTTGAGCACGCCATCCTCGCAGTGCGCGCAGTCCACCAAGCGGAACTCGCGCACCGCGTCCTCGGCCAGTTCGACGTCACCGTCCGGGTTGATCCGGCCCGCCGCCGCGTCGAACCCCGGGTTCGCCACGCGCAACCGCCGATCGAGGCTCTCGCGGGCGCTGATCCGGCCGCAGTCCAGGCAGATCACCCGGTTCAGGGTGCCGTGCAGATCGACCACCTCGGGGGTGTCCGCCGCCTGGTGCAGTCCGTCCACGTTCTGCGTGATGACCCCGGACAGATAGCCGAGGGCGCGCAGTTCCGCGACGGCGACATGACCCGCGTTCGGCTGCGCGCCGGCAATCGTGCGCCAGCCGAGAAAACTGCGCGCCCAGTACCGTTGCCGCGCGGGCGCGCTGCCCCGGAACTCCTGGTAGGTCATGGGCGTGTGGCTGCGCAGGCTGCCCGCTTCGCCCCGGTAGTCCGGGATCCCGGACTCGGTGGACAGCCCGGCGCCGCTCAACGCGACCACGCCGCCCGCGCCGACGACGCTGATCACCTCGGTCAGGTCGGTCGTACGGGGCGGGGGCGGGCCGGCGGGAGTCCAGGTCAACGTGGGGCGCGTGCGCACGCGAGCCAGCTTACGTCGCGGCAACAGGTGACCGCGTTCGTGCAGGTCAGGACCGGTACGGGCGGAAGAACTCGCGGATCTCGCCGACCAGGTCGTCCGGTCGTTCCAGTGCCGCGAAGTGCCCGCCGCGGTCGAACTCGGTGAACCGGGTCAGGTGGTAGGCGCGCGCCACCCATTCCCTCGGTGGCGTGGCGATCTCCTTGGCGAAGGACGCGAACCCGGTCGGCGTTTCGACGAACGCGGTGTTCGGGGTGGAGTGCGTTGACTCGTAGTACAGCCGGGTCGAGGTCGCGATCGAGTTGGTCAGCCAGTAGAGGGTGATGTTGGTGAGCAGGTCGTCCTTGCTGAACACCGACTCGACGTCACCGTCGCAGTCGCTCCAGGCGCGGAACTTCTCCACGATCCAGGCCGCCAGCCCGGCGGGCGAGTCGGACAGGCCGGCGCCCAGCGTCGCGGGCCGGGTGCCCTGGATGTGCCCGTACCCGCTGCCCTCGGCCCGCCAGTGCTGGATCTTCTCCAGGTAGTCCTGCTCGGCCGCGCTGAGCGGCTCGGTGCGCAGCTCGGCGGGGAGCGCGCCGATCATCATGTTCAGGTGGATCGCGGCGACCGTGTCGCCGTGCTCGCGCCCCAGGCTGCTGGTCACCGCCGCACCCCAGTCGCCGCCCTGCGCGCCGTAGCGCGGGTAACCGAGCACGTCGACCATGAGCGTGTTCACCAGGTCCGCGATCCGCGCGGGCGTGATTCCCGGCGTGCCGGGGTGCGGGCTGAAGCCGTAGCCCGGCAGGCTGGGCGCGATCACGTCGAACGCGTCGGCCGGGTCGCCGCCGTGCGCCGCCGGGTCGGTCAGCGGTCCGAGGATCTTGTGCACCTCCCAGAACGAGCCCGGCCAGCCATGCGTGAACACCAGCGGAAACGGCGCCGGTCCCACGCCCCTGGCGTGCACGAAGTGCAGCGTCTGGACGTCCAGATCGGCGGTGAACTGGGGCAACGCGTTCAACCGCCGCTCGGCCGCGAGCCAGTCGAACTCGGTGCGCCAGTACTCGACGAGCTCGGCCAGGTAAGCCGGTGGCGTGCCGTGCGTCCACTCATCGCCGGACAACGCGGGCGCAAACCTGGTGCTGGCCAGCCGCTCGCGCAGGTCGGCGAGCTGTTCTGGGGTGGTCTCACTGCGGAACGGTTCGGGCTGGGCTGCCACATCTCCTCCGGAAAGGCCGTCGGGTCGGACCGTTTCCAGCATGCCACCCGTGATCACCCGCGCAGCGGCCGGAAGAACTCACGGATCTCGGTCACCAGGTCCCCTGGCCGCTCCAGCGCGGCGAAGTGACCACCGTGCTCGAACCGGGTGTACCGGGTCAGGTTGTAGGCGCGCCGCACCCACTCTTCCGGCGGCGTGACATTGTCCTTCGGGAAGCACGCGTACCCGGTGGGGGTGTCGACGTAGCCGGGATCGTTGCTGCTGAACATGCCGGTCGCACGACCTGCTTCGTAGTACAGGCGCGCGGAGGTCGCCGCGGTGTTCGTCAGCCAGTAGAGGGTGATGCCGGTGAGCAGTTCGTCCTTGTCGAACACCGACTCGACGTCGCCGCCACAGTCGCTCCAGGCGCGGAACTTCTCCACGATCCAGGCCGCGAGCCCGGCGGGGGAGTCGGAAAGTCCGGCGCCGATGGTCGCCGGCCGGGTTGCCTGGATCTGCGCGTACCCGCAGTCCTCGGCGAGGAATCGCGCGAGCTGCGCCTGGAACGCGTGCTCGGCGTCCGTCGACGGTGCCGAGTCCACGGGCGTCAGCCCGATCAGGTTCAGGTGGATGCCCGCCACCGAGTCGCCGTGCGTACGGGCCAGCGCGGTCACGATCTGCCCGCCCCAGTCGCCGCCCTGCGCGCCGTAACGCGAATAACCGAGCACGTCGGTCATCAGCCGGTGGAACAGCTCCGCGATCGCCTGCGGGTTCATCCCGGGCGTGCCGGGGTGCGGCGAGAAACCGAAACCGGGCAGGCTCGGCGCGATCACGTCGAACGCGTCCGCCGGATCGCCGCCGTGCGCACCCGGGTCGGTCAACGGTCCCAGGATCTTACGCACCTCCAGGAACGAGCCCGGCCACCCGTGCGAGAACACCAACGGGAACGGCCTGGGCCCGACGCCCTTGGCGTGCACGAAATGCAGGGTCGCGTCCCCGAGATCGGTGACGAACTGGGGAAGCGTGTTGATCCGCCGCTCGGCGGTGGGCCAGTCGAACGCGCTGCGCCAGTACTCCACCAGTTCGGCGAGGTAGCCCTGCGGTGTCCCGAGCATCCAGTCCGTTCCGGACAGTGCGGGCGCGAACCTGGTCCTGGCCAGTCGATCGCGCAGATCCGCGAGCTGTGCCGGGTCGGTTTCACTCTGAAAAGGACGTACCTGGGTCATGACGTCCAGCGTGCCAGCGGTGCTCGGCCGAAGCTGGCAGGAATTCGACATCAGATTTCCGGCGCCGAACGGGTCCACAATGGTCACCCGACCGGATGAACAATCAGCAGCCAAGTTTCGACTTCCGCCAGTTTGACTACCTTTCTGCTGTAACGAGCGGAAGGGAGATGTTTCAGTGGCAACGCACAACCTTGCCGCGATCGACATCAGCGGAGGGATATCCTCCGCGTGGACCGCGATCGCGAACTTCGTGCCCAAACTCATCGCCTTCCTGATCATCCTGCTGATCGGCTGGATCATCGCGAAGGTGCTCGGCAAAGTCGTCGGCATGGTGCTCGGCAAGATCGGCTTCGACCGCGTCGTGGAACGCGGCGGGCTCAAACAGATGCTTGAGCGCAACAACTGGAACGCCTCCACGCTCATCGCGAAGGTCGTCTACTACGCGGTTCTGCTGATCGCGTTGGAGGTCGCGTTCGGCGTGTTCGGGCCGAACCCGATCAGCGGCATCCTCACCGCGATCGTCGGCTGGCTGCCCAAGCTGATCGTGGCGATGATCATCATCGTGATCGTCGGGGCTATCGCCAACGCGGTCAGGAATCTGGTCGGCGGTGCGCTGTCCGGGCTGTCCTACGGCCGCATGGCGGGCACCATCGCCGCGGTGTTCATCTGGGGCATGGGCATCATCGCCGCCCTCAACCAGATGGGTATCGCCACCACGGTCACCACCCCGGTGCTGATCACCGTGCTGGCCACCATCGGCGGCGTGGTCGTGGTCGGCATGGGTGGCGGTCTCATCGGGCCGATGCGGCAGCGGTGGGAGACCTGGATCGGCCGGATGGAGTCGCAACTGCCCGAGGCCAGGGCGCACGCCGACGCCTACCAGCGCGGCCAGGAGGACATGGGCCGGGCCGGTGCCCAGCCCATGGAGCCAGGCGCGCACCGCGAAACAACGGGCGGTGGCAGCCAGCAGATGCCACCTCAGCAGTAACCGCTACGCGATGTGCCGGCCGGCCGAGTCAACTGACTCGACCGGCCGGTTCGCGAGCGCGCACACCGCGAGCAGCCGGGCGGTGAGCCAGTCGGTCCTGGTCCAGTCGGCGAGGTGGTTGGGGGCGGAGCGCCGCCAGCCCAGTTCCCTGGCCTTGTCCAGCATGCCGCGCGCGTATCCGGCGAGCACGACCACCCCGGCGACCGCGGCCGAGTCCTCGACGCCGACGTCCACGATGTCGCGCACGGCGGCCGCGTGCTGGTCGATCGCGGCACCGAGTCCCGGGATCGCCGCCGCCGCGGCCAGGCCGGCGTGGCCCAGTTGATCGTGCAACTGGGACAGCGCCCGGCGGGCGGAGAACTCGGCGAACGCCGAGCCGAAACCTGACATGCTACTTACGGTAGCTAAAGTCCACTCGAATAGGTAGTGGTCAGCGAAGTTCGACTATGGCATCGGCCACTGTGCGTGATCAACTTGGCGGCGGTTGCTGAATACCCGCGCCGTTCCGAAAAGCAGCGGCCCGACTTTGGTCGGTTATCAACACGACTTTCGTTGGCTTGCCTGGTCAACCCACCAGGGATTGACTCACAACGCTCAGCGCTTTTTCGGTGTTCACGTGCGGAAACAATGTGCTGAACAACCCTCAGGAGGGGAATTCTGTGAACAGACGCCGGCTGCTGACGGCCGCGACGACACTGACCTTAGCCACCGCGGTGGCGATGCTGGGTGACGGGGCCGCGACCGCGCAGGCCGCCACCGCCACACCCGCCCTCGCTCCCGCGCTCGCCGGTTCCGTCAACGGCGGTGCCGTGATCGTCGTGCTGCGCAATCAGCATGCGAACGTCCCGCTCAAGACCCAGGGCACCGCCAGGACCCAGGCCGCCCACGCCGACCAGCAGTCCGTGGTCGCGGACATCACCGCGCACGGCGGCACCGGCGTCACCCAGTTGGTGAGCGTGAACGCGGTCGCCGCGCACCTCTCCGCCGCCGAGGTCGCCCGGCTGCGGGCCAACCCGGCGGTGCAGACCATCACCCCGGACGCGACCTTGACCGTGCCGCCCGCCGCGAGCGTCCCGCAGGCCGCGCCGGCCAAGCTCAGCCAGGCGCTGTGCCCGAGCGACCCGAACAAGCCCCTCCTGGAACCCGAGGCGCTCTCCACCCTGCACGTCGACAACCCGGACAACCCCACCGATCCGGACCAGGCTGGCAAGGTCGCCACCGGCAAGGGTGTCGTCGTCGCCATCTACGGCATGAACGACCTGGCAGGCAACCCGAACTTCGTGCGCCCGGACGGTTCGCACGTGGTGATCGACGCCCCCGACTACACCGCCGACGACAGCGACGGTGAGTTCTACGGCGACGCGTCCTCGGTCGCGGGCCAGGGCCTGATCACCTACGACTACTCCAAGGAACTCCCGTACTCGGGCCTCCCGGCGGGCTGCACGTTCCAGATCAAGGGCGACGCGCCCGACGCGTCCCTGGTGGACGCCGACCAGATCGACACCCCGCCCAGCGACGCGGGCCAGGCGCAGACCGTGTCCGAGTCGCAGGTCGTCGCGGGCATCGACCACGCGGTCGTGGTCGACCACGCGGACGTGATCTCCGAGTCCTACGGATACACCCCCGAGCCCGGCGAGTACTCGGTGTTCTACGCGGCCAACGACGCCGCCGTCGCGGCGGGCGTGACCGTCGTGGTGTCCTCCGGCGACAGCGGCGTGTCCGGCACCGTGTCCTCGCCGGCGACCGACCCGCAGGTGATCGCGGTCGGCGCCACCAACACGTTGCGGCTCAACGCCCAGGCCTACGGCTACACGGGCTGGACGAACGACAACATCACCCCGCTGTCCTCCGGCGGTACCGCGCCGAACAACCGGGTCGTCGACCTGGTCGCGCCCGGTTACGGCGGAGAGGCGGCGTGCAGCCCGGTCGGCAGCGACTGCCCGGCCAACACGCTGACCGAGGCGTTCGGTGGCACCAGTGAATCCTGCCCGCTGGTCGCGGGCGCGGTCGCGGACGTCATCCAGGCCTACTCCGACAGCCATCACGGCACCAAGCCCAGCCCCGCGCTGATCAAGCAGATCCTCACCGGCACCGCCGACGACATCGGCGCTCCCGCCGACGAGCAGGGCGCCGGTCAGCTGGACGTGTACGCGGCGGTGCGCGCGGCCCAGCAGGAGCCGGGCAGCTCGGTCGCGGGCGCCAACGACGCCCCCGGCCTGGTGCCGAACACCGCGCAGCTGGCCGTCACCGCGGCAGCGGGCAAGAGCGCGCAGCAGGTCAGCCTGTACAACACCGGCAACAAGGCCGCCAAGGTCACCGGCACCTACCGCTCGCTCGGCAACGCCAGCCAGCTCGGCTCCACGGTGACCGAACCGGTCAGCGCGCCCGACCCGACCCTGCCGGTGCCCGCTCAGGGCGCCCAGGCGGCGGCTCCGGTCACCTTCACGGTGCCCGCCGGACTGGACCGGCTCAACGCGGACATGACCATCCCGGACCCGGCCAACGGCACGATCCTCTCGTTCACGTTGATCGATCCGAACGGCAAGCTGACCCAGATCTCCTACGACTACGGCACCCCGTCGTCGCGGGCAGGCCGCCTGGGCACGGTGTCCAACATCCAGCACGTGGAGGTGACCGCGCCGACCCCGGGCAACTGGACGGCGAAGATTCTCTGGGCCAACGGCCGCGCGCACCTGCAGGAGGCGCCCAACGTGCCGGGCACATACCGGGGCAACGTCTCCTTCCGGGTCACCGGTCAGCACTACGTCACGTCGTCGGCCAGCAAGGCGGTGACCGTGCCCGCGCACGGCAGCGCCACCGTTCCGCTGTCGGTGACCATGCCTGCCGCGCCCGGCGACCACCCCGAGTCGGTCCAGTTCACCGCGAACAACGGCGCAACCACCTCGCTGCCGGTGGCACGCCGGACGCTGATTCCGAGCAAGGGCGGCGCGTTCGACACCACCATCACCAGCACGGTCGGCCGTGAGGTCGGGCAGATCAGCACGTTCGACATCGACGTGCCGGCGGGCCAGCAGGACATCGACGTCAACTTCCACACCGCGGACGCGAGTGCGGACAACAAGATGACCTTCTACCTGATCGACCCGGACGGGAACGTGGCCGCCACCGACGCGACTCCGACCACCACGGTGCAGGGTGTCGGCGCCGGCACGCCCACCGCGGACGCCGCGCTGGTCCAGGCCAACCCGGTGCCGGGCCGGTGGGAGATCGACGTCGAACTGAACCTGACCACCAGCGGTAAGGAGTTCACCCAGGACGTGGCGGGCACCGTCGGCTTCGACAAGTCCTCGGCGTTCGCCTACGACCTGCCGCAGGGCGGCACGGTCAAGGCAGGCAGCAGCACGCCGCAGTACTTCCGGGTCACCAACACCACCGGAATCGGCCGGTCCTTCCAGCTCAGCTCCGCTCTGAACGACCTGACCGGGGGAGCGGTGACCACGCCGATCTACCTCGCGCCGGGCTCGACCGCGCTGTTCACCGCCAACCTGGTGCCGACCGCGTCGGCGGGTACCAACGTCAGCGGCAGCGTCGTGGTCAGCAGCAACACCAGTGTGCACAACGGCAGCCAGCAGATCGCCACGCTGCCCTACAGCTACACGGTGGGCGCCGCGAGCGCCCAGTAACACGGTTTCGTCACGACGGTGCCCGCCGGTGATCACCACCGGCGGGCACCGTCGCGTCGGCGGGTACGTTCTTGGTAGAGGATCTCTCACGAGGAGCGTCGTTGACCGTACTGCTGTCCGGGAAGGCGAGCGGGCGTGCGCCTGCCGTGCTGTTACGGCCCTGGCGCCGCACCGACCTGCCTGCCCTGCTCGATGCGCACCGCGACGAGCGGATGCGCCGCACGCTCGTCAACTCGCTGACCGACGAACAGTCCGGCGGACAGTGGCTGGCCGCGCAGATCGCGGGCTGGTCGACGAGCACCCGGTTCGGCTTCGCCGTGCTCGCCGAGGACATCGGCGCCGAGCCGATCGGCCACCTGTCCATCACCAGCGGTGCGGACCCGACCACCGAAGCCGTGTCCAGCGCCGAGTCCGCCGAGGTCGGCTACTGGGTCGCGGCCAAGGCCCGCGGTCGCGGCATCGCGTCGCGCGCGCTGGACATCGCAACGGACTGGGCGTTCAGTTCCCGCTGCGACCTGCCGCTGACCCGGTTGGAGCTGCTGCACTCGGTGGACAACCACGCGTCCTGCCGGGTCGCTGGCAACTGCGGCTACCTGCTGCACTCGATCCTGCCGCCCGAACCGCCGATGTTCCCTGCCGAGGGCCACCGGCACGTCCGCGAGCAGTACAACTAACGCAGCTGCTCGTCCGGGATCATCTCCAGGATGACCTCCAGCGCCGCTGCCCTGCGTTCTTCCGGGGTGGCCTCGATCGGGATCGGCGCGAAGGTGCCGACGTGCAGCATGGCCATGGTCATCGCGTTCTTGATCTGCGTCTTGAGCGGCGTTGACTTGTCGACGAGCAGTTCGGCGAACGCGCTGAACCGGTCGGTCATGCCGTGCCCGATCTTGAGGTCGCGCATGGTGGACTGGTTGCCCTGGATGAACTTCATGACGCTCGCGCCGCCGCTGCTGCCGGTTTCGCCGAGCAGGTCGGCGTAGCGGCGCAGGATCTCCCTGCGCATGGCGTTGGTGGGGGTGCCCTGCGCGCGCGCCCATTCGACGATCTCGTCGATGCGCGCGAAGTAGTCCTCGAAGACGCTGGCGAGGATGTCGTCCTTGGTGCGGAAGTGGTAGTAGAGCGCGGCCTTGGTGACGTCGAGCCGTTCGGCGATCTCGCGCAGCGACGTCTTGTCGTAGCCCTGTTCGGCGAACAGCGCCAGCGCTACCTGCTGGATCTTCTGCCTGGTTCCGCCGCCTCGGCGTTCGTCCTCCGACATCTCTTCCTCCCGACCTGGACACCGGCCCCGGACCGGCCCGGACACAACTTACTTGACGACCGGCTAGTGACTAGCTTACCGTACGGCAAGTAAGCGCGACAGCCGGTCGTATCCCGCGATCGTGTTCAGTTGTTGTTGATCTCGCGATGGAGCCTACCGATGACGGACACCACGTCTGCGAACGCCGCTGCTCAGCGGGGGTCTGACAGCCGCCCCGAGCTGAGCAGACGTGCCATCTACCTCGCCATGTCCGGGCTGATGCTCGGCATGCTGCTCGCCATGCTGGACAACCTGGTCGTCAGCACCGCCCTGCCGACCATCGTGGGGGACCTCGGCGGACTCAACCACCTCTCCTGGGTGGTCACCGGCTATGCGCTCGCGGCCGCCGCGTCCACGCCGGTCTGGGGCAAGCTCGGCGACCTCTACAGCCGTCGCGGCATGTACCTGTCCTCGATCGTGGTGTTCCTGGTCGGGTCCGCGCTCGCCGGGCTCTCCCAGAACATGACCGAACTCATCGGCTTCCGGGCGCTGCAAGGACTCGGCGCCGGTGGTCTGATGGTCGGCGCGATGGCGATCATCGCCGACCTCGTCCCGCCCCGCGAGCGTGGCCGCTACCAGTCGCTGATCGGCGGCATGATGCCGATCGCGTTCGTCGGCGGTCCGCTGATCGGCGGCGTGCTCACCGACGACCTGAGCTGGCGCTGGGTCTTCTACATCAACCTGCCGGTCGGCGTCGCCGCGCTGATCGTGTCCGCGGTGTTCATGAAGCTGCCCAAGCACCGCATCCAGGCCAGGATCGACTACTGGGGCGCGATCCTGCTCGCCGTCGGCGTCGTCTCGCTGACGCTGGCCGCGAGCTGGGGCGGCAGCCAGTACGCCTGGGGCTCGTGGCAGATCCTCGGCCTGTTCGCGGTCGCGGTGGTGTTCCTGATCGCGTTCGTGTTCGTGGAGAACCGGGTCGCCGAGCCGATCCTGCCGCCGCGCCTGTTCAAGATCCGCAACTTCGCCACCGCGCAGATCCTCAGCTTCCTGGTCGGCGCGGCCATGTTCGGCGCGGTCAACTTCCTGCCGCAATACATGCAGAACGTGCGCGGCGCGTCGGCCACCGCGAGCGGTTTGCTGTTGCTGCCGTTGATGTTCGGCATGCTCGCCTTCATGCTCGCCACCGGCCAGATCACCACCAAGACCGGCCGCTACCGCGAGTTCCCGATCATCGGCGCCGCGCTGATGACCGCCGGCCTGCTGTTGCTGCTCGTGCTCGGGGTGAACACGCCGACCGTGCTGGCCTCCGCACTGACCGTGGTGCTCGGCATCGGCATGGGCTTCATCATGCAGAACACCAACCTGATCACCCAGAACAGCGTCGAGCTGCGCGATATGGGCGCGGCGACCGGTTCGGTGACGCTGTTCCGGTCCGTCGGCGGTTCGCTCGGTGTGGCGCTGCTCGGGTCGATCTACACCAGCAAGCTGACCGGCACGCTCACCAGCGACCTCGGCGCGCAGGGCGGCAAGCTGGTCTCGGGTGGCGGCGCGATTCCGCCCTCGGTGGTGCTGAAGCTGCCCGCCCCGATCCGCGAGGCGTTCCAGTCCGGTGTGGTCAGTGGCCTGCACGGGGTGCTGATCGGCGGCGCGGTCATGGGTCTGCTGGCCTTCGTGGTGGCCTGGTTCGTCAAGCACGAACCGCTGCGTGGCACCAACACCCCGAAGCCGGTCACTGAGGAACTGGTCGCGGTCGACTGACCCACGATGTCCTCGGCACCCCGTTCGGTTGAGATTCGACGGGGTGTCGAGGATAATCGACAGGTGCCGCGGACCTCTTCCGAGCAGGCGCCGACGCTGGCCTCCGGCGCGCGCCGGACCACCATGCGCAAGGGGGACCGCACCGGACAGGCGATCCTGGACACGGTCGCGGCCCTGCTCCAGGAGCGGCAGATCTCCGAGATCACCGTGGACGAGATCGCCAAGGGCGCCGGGATCTCCCGCTCCGCGTTCTACTTCCACTACGACTCGCGCGAGGCCGTGCTGCTCGCGTTGACCGAACGCCTGCACGACGCGCTCTACCAGTGTGGCGAGTCCTGGTTCCGGCGCGGTGACGAATCCCCGGAACAGGCGCTGCACCGCGCGGTCGGCACCACGATCGCGCTGTGGCGCGAGCACGGCCCGATCCTGCGCGCCGGTGTCCGGGTCCGGGACACCGATCCCCGGCTGCACCAGTTCTGGGCCGAGACCGGCACCCGGTTCTTCACCGCGACCGCCGAGCACATCGAGCGCGAACGCGCGGCGGGCGTCGCCATTCCCGGACCGCCGACCGCGAAGCGACTGGCCGCGCTGCTGGTCAACATGAACGAGCAGGCGTGCATCCACTACTCGATGACGCCGCACACCGAACGCGGCGACGCGGACATCATCGAATCGTTGTGCACGGTCTGGATGCGTACGGTTTACGGGACCTGATCAGGAGAAAGGCACTGCGTGAAGGCGATCGAGATCGAGCAGTTCGGCGGACCCGACGTGCTCAAGGTGGTTGACCGGCCAACGCCCGCCGCGGGGCCGGGCGCCGCGCTCATCGAGGTCAGCCGCGCCGGGGTGAACTACGCGGACACGCACCAGGCGGAGAACACCTACCTCACCCCGGCGAAGCTGCCGCTGACCCCGGGCGGCGAGGTGGTCGGCCGCACCGTCGACGGGCGCCGGGTGGTAGGGCTGATGCCCTCCGGCGGTTACGCCGAGTTCGCGGTGACCGGCGACAACCTGATCTTCGAGGTGCCGGACGGGATCGAGGACGGCACGGCGCTCGCGCTGGTGCTGCAGGGCGTGACCGCGTGGCACCTGCTGCGCACCTCGGCCCGGCTGGCCAGCGGCGAAACCGTTGTGGTGCACGCGGGTGCCGGTGGCGTCGGGTTGCTGGCCGTGCAGTTGGCCCGGCTGTTCGGCGCGGGACGGGTGATCGCGACGGCGTCCACCGAGGAGAAGCGCGCGCTCGCGGTCGAGCACGGCGCGGACATCGCGATCGAGGCGGACCCGGAGACCCTGCGCGACCGGCTGCTGGAGGTCAACGACGACCGCAAGATCGACGTGGTGCTGGAGATGACCGGCGGGCCGGTGTTCGACCAGTCGCTCCGGGCGCTGGCGCCGTTCGGCAGGCTGGTGGTGTTCGGCCAGGCAGGCCGGGTGCCCGCGACGCCGGTCGACCCGGTCAAGCTGATGGCCACCTCGCGCGCGGTCATCGGGTTCTGGCTCGGGCACTGTTTCGCCCGCCCTGCCGAGCTGATCGGCACGCCGCTGCGCGAACTGTTCGACCTGGTCACCGACGGCAAGCTCCGTACCGTCATCGGTGGCGAATACCCGCTGTCCGAGGCATACCGGGCGCACGAGGACTTGCGCGCGCGGCGAACCGTGGGCAAATTGCTGCTGGACCCCCATCGGTAGGGATGTCGCGCGAGAAGGCGAGAAGCACTGTGGCCGACGTTGTCCATGGCACCTGTGAGACCAGATTCGACGAGGTGCTCGCCGAATTCGAACGCAACTTCGCTGAACGCGGCGAGGTGGGCGCCTCCGTGCACGTCACAGTGGACGGACAGTCCGTTGTGGACTTGTGGGGCGGCGTCGCCGACCCGGAGATCGAGCGGCCGTGGACGGAGGACACCGTCGCGCACGTGTGGTCCTGTACCAAGGGCGCGACCGCGCTGTGCGCGCACCTGCTCGCGTCGCGCGACCAGCTGGACCTGAACGCGCCGGTGGTGCGGTACTGGCCGGAGTTCGGCGCGGCGGGCAAGCAGCACGTGCTGGTCCGGCACCTGCTCAGCCACCAGGCCGGGCTGCCCGCGTTGCGCGAGGCGCTGCCCAAGGGCGCGTTCTACAACTGGGAGTTCATGGTCAACGCGCTGGCCGACGCCGAACCGCTGTGGACGCCCGGCACCCGGCACGGCTACCACGGCCTCACCTTCGGGTTCCTGGTCGGTGAGGTGATCCAGCGGGTCAGCGGGGCCGGGCTCGGTGAGTTCTTCCAGCGCGAGTTCGCGGATCCGCTCGAACTCGACTTCTGGCTCGGCCTGCCCGAGGAGGTCGAGGACCGGGTCGCGCCGATCCTGCCGCCCGACCTGGTCGCGCCCGGCGTGCAACTGCCCAGCCTGTACCGGGTCGCGCTGACCGACCCGCAGTCGATTTCCGGGTTGATGGTGCACAACAACGGCGGCTACCTGGTGCCCGGCGAGGCAGACACCCGCGAGGCGCACGCCGCGGTGATGGGCGCGGTCGGCGGCATCACCGGCGCGCGCGGCCTCGCCGGTCTGTACCGGCCGGTGGCGCTGGACGGGTCGTTCGGTCCGGTGCGGCTGTTCCAGCCCGACTACCTGCCGGTGCTCGGCGCGGTCGCGTCGGCGGCGCAGGACGCGGTCATCCTGGCGCCGACCCGGTTCGGGCTCGGCTTCGTGAAGTCGGTGGACAACCGCTACCTCTCCGGCGGCGACGCGGAAGGCGTCATCCTGTCCGAGGAGGCGTTCGGGCACAGCGGGATCGGCGGTTCGCTCGGCTTCGCCGATCCGCGCGCCAAGATCTCCTTCGGCTACGTGATGAACCAGCAGGGCACCGGCGTCGGCATCAACGACCGCGGCCAGTCACTGGTCGACGCGGTGTACCGGGCGCTGGGCTACCGCCAGTCGCACGGCGGCAGCACCTGGTACCGAGCCTAGAAGCGCGACAGTGGCCGGCGGAGCGCGGGCCCGCCGGCCACTGTCGTACCCCGGGCTCAGCCCGCGAACTGCTGGAACGCCTTGGTGAAATCTCCATCGCTCTGGCTGACCCCGCTGCACGTCGAGCTGGCGGTGGTCTGACCGGCGCAGCCGCCGTTGTCGCGGCCCTCCGCCCAGAACGAGACCTGCGCGATGCCCTGCGACTTCGCGTGCGACACGATGCTCGCGGCGTCGTCCAGGCTCAACACCTCGCCAGGCGAGTCGTTCTGGCCGATCATCGGCGTGGTGCCGAGCATCCCGTACGCCTGCGCGGACGACACGCCGTACGTGCTGGCGACCTGGCCGGCCACCGCGTCCAGCGCCTGGTTGGCGGCGTCGCCCATCTCCGTGCCGGACGAGCCGTAGTCCATCGTCATGACGTTCACGAGATCCGGGGTGAACCCGTTGGACTTGCCGTTGGTCAGCACGTTCACGCCGTCCGAGGTGAGGCCGGTCGGCGCGGTCGGGATGGTGTAGGAGATCGACAACGGCCTGCCGTTGCCCGACGCCCACGACTTCACCTCGGCCAGCGCCTGGTTGGTCCTGGTGACGTCGGCGGTGTTGGTCAGCTCGCTGGACTCGATGTCGAAGTCGAGCCTGCTCGCGTCGAACGTGGTCACCACCGCCTCGATCTGCGCGGCGGCGGCATCCGCCGTCGAACACGCGTTGCCGATGTCGGTGCCGTTGGTGTCGGAGGTGTAACCACCGAAGGAGATCGCCACGTCGCCGCCTGCGTTGCGCAGATCGGAGATCTGCGACTGCCAGCCGGAGCTGTTCGGCATGCTCCACTGGCAGCCCGCGCCGTCGACGAAGGCGAGGGTGAAGTACTTGGTGCCGTCCGCGCCGGCCACCGAGGTCAGCGTGGTGTTGCTCAACCCGGTGTCCACATAGGGCGCGGACACGTGGGTCGGGAATGCTTGCGCGGCAGGGGAAGCGCTCGCCGGCACGGCTAAACTGGCCACGGCCAGTAGTCCGCCGGTGGCAATTCCCATTGCTGCTGACAATCGCGACATGAGCGTCACATCCAAATTGGCGGGGCTCTTTGCTGTCCCGCCACATTGGACTAGACCACAGTCGAGTGTCAACGCAACGTGGTCGTGCCGGTGCTTCTCCGGCACGTTGCCAGTGAAAAAGATCGATACGAACAGTGGTTGCGCCAATGGGAGCAACGGTATTTCCACGGTCGACGGATCGGACCGGTGGTGGAACTGGTGCGCCGCACGGTGTCAACGGTCAACGCAGGCCGATTTTCACAGCAGGTGACAACGGCATCGGTCATTGGTCCCACCGGCCCAACCGGATTGCACCGCGAACCCGCGTATTCCCCGGCCTGCACGGGGCATGCCTTCTAGGGGTGGAAAACCAAAGGAGGTCACCATGTCGACCACTGCCGTGATCATTCTGGTCGTGGTGGTTGTCATCGTGGTGCTGGCGGTGGCCGCGTTGGTCGCGCGTCCCGCCATGCGCCGCAGACGACTGAAGGGCACGTTCGGGCCGGAGTACGACCGGACCGTCGAGGACAAGGGCGATGTACGCAGCGCGGAAGCAGAGTTGACGCAGCGGCAACGCAGGCACCAGGACTTCGAACTCTCCCCACTCTCCGAAGCCGACCGGACTCGGTATGTGAAGGAGTGGTCCGCCGTGCAGGAAGAGTTCGTCGACTCGCCGAGGGCCGCGGTCGGTCAGGCGGACCAGCTCATCGGCCGGGTGATGAACGATCGAGGCTACCCGTCCGGCGGCTTCGACCAGCAGGCCGCTGATCTGTCCGTCGAGCACTCGGATGTGCTGGCGCACTACCGGACCGCACACGCCATCTCGCGGCGCGGCAACGACGATCCCGCATCAACGGAGGATCTCCGCGAAGCGATGGTGCACTACCGCACCCTCTTCGAGAGCCTGGTGGAGCACGCAACGCCCGAACGGAGCAGATGACATGCAACGCGAAGAAAGCCAGCAACACGACCAGATCGGCACCGAGGACCTGGTCCAGTCCGAGCCGGCGCCGTCCGCTGTCCACTCTGAACACACCGGATCGGGTGCCCGTGAACACGCCGCGCTGATCGAGGACGCCGACGGCGCGCGGTTCCGCAGCCGGTGGCACACGGTGCAGGAAGAGTTCGTGGACGATCCGCGGCGCGCCGTTCAGGACGCCGACCGGCTCGTCGCCGAACTCATGCAGACGCTGGCCACCACCTTCGCCGAACGCAAGCAGTCGCTGGAGGACCAGTGGCGCACGGGCGGCGACGCGCAGACCGAGGACCTGCGGCTGGCACTGCGCAGCTACCGCTCGTTCTTCGACCAGTTGCTGCCGCGATGACGCATCGGCCAAGCGGGGCGCCACCCCCGC
Source organism: Pseudonocardiaceae bacterium (assembly GCA_036494465.1). Taxonomy (GTDB): domain Bacteria; phylum Actinomycetota; class Actinomycetes; order Mycobacteriales; family Pseudonocardiaceae; genus CAJCJE01. The sequence continues at coordinate 3,533 of DASXOJ010000163.1, read as the reverse complement.
TTGGCCTCGGCGTCGTTCAACCGTTGACCATGAACTGGTTGACTGACAACGCGCGGTTCACGATCCGCATGTTCGCTCTCAGCCAACCCCGCCGGGCAACCGCAGCGAGCCGTTCAGCGGCAGGTTCCGGGAACTGTCGCCGACGCTGATCCGGTACTGACCACCGGCCACCCGCCAGTTGTTCGCGGTGCTGTTCCAGTAGCTGAACGAGCGCGCGGTCAACGTGAACGTGACCCGTTTGCTCTGCCCGGGCGCCAGCGACACCTTCGCGAAACCTTCGAGCTGGTTCGGCGGCTCGGGAACAGCGGAACTCGACGGATCGCCCACATACAACTGTGCCACCTCGGCGCCGGAGCGTGCACCGGTGTTTGTCACCACCGCGCTCACTGTCACCTTGTGGTTGTCAGCGGGCTGGACGCGCAGACCGGAGAACGTGAAGTCCGTATAGGACAGTCCGAACCCGAACGGGAACAGCGGCGCGATGTCGGCGTCGTCGTAGTGCCGGTAACCGACGAACACCCCTTCGGAGAAGGTCGCCGTGTTGTCGACGCCCGGGTACTGCGCAGGCGTGTTCGCGGGCACGTCGCCCGCCTGCGCCGGGAAGGTCAGCGGCAGCTTGCCGGACGGGTCGACCCTGCCGAACAGCACGTCCGCGACCGCGTCGCCGTCCTCCTCGCCCGGATACCAGGCTTCCACCAGCCCGGCGACGCTGCTGGCCCACGGCATCAGCACCGGCGCGCCCGACTTCAGCACGACGATCGTCTTCGGGTTGGCCGCGGCGACCGCCTCGACCAGCGCGTCCTGGTTACCGGACAGCGCGAGGTCCGGCCGGTCCTTGCCCTCGGTCTCGTTGTCGCCCACCATCACGATCGCCACGCTCGACGACTTCGCCAGCGCGGCGGCCGCCGCCGGGTCGCTGCCGTCGTTGTAGGTGACGCTCGCGTGCGAGCCGACCGCGTTCGTGATGCCCGCGACCGGTGACACCGTGTACAGCGGGTCAACATGCGAACTGCCCCCGCCGCCGGTCGACGCCGCGCCCGCGTACGGCCCGATCACCGCGATCGACTGGCTGGCGGCCGGGTTCAACGGCAGCACCTTGCCCTGGTTGCGCAGCAGCACGATGCCCTGATCCGCGATGCTCCGCGACGCCGAGCCGTCCGCCTGTGCCGGGATCGGCGTGATCGTCCTCGGATGATCGAAAAGGCCGATCCGGATCATGGTCGCGAACCGTTGCACCAGCAGGCTGTCTATTGTGGACTCTTTGACCTGGCCGCTCTGCACCGCCTTGGTGAGCGCGGTGTCGAAGTAGACGCCGGTCGGCATCTCCAGGTTCATGCCCGCCTCGACCGAGGGCGCAGTGCTGTGCGTCGCGCCGAAGTCGGAGGTCACGAAACCCGTGAAGCCCCAGTCGTTGCGCAGATCCGTGGTCAGCAGTTCGTTGTTCTCGCAGGAGAACGTGCCGTTCACCTTCGGGTAGGCGCACATCACCGCGTCCGCGCCGCCCTGCTGCACGGCGGCCTGGAACGGCGGATCGTAGATCTCGTGCAGGGTGCGCTCGTCGATGTTCTCGTTGAGCGCGAAGCGGTTGTTCTCCTGCGCGTACGCGTCGAAGTGCTTGACCTCGCCGATCACGCCTGCCGACTGCACAGCCTTGATGTTCGCGACCGCGAGTTGGCTCGCCAGGTACGGGTCCTCGCCGTAGTTCTCGAACGCGCGACCGTTCTGTGGCACCCGCACGACGTTGACGTCGGTGCCCTCCAGCAGGCTGTTGCCCAGATCCGCCGCCTCGGTGCCCATGACCCCCCCATAGGCGGCCGCCTGGCTCGGATCCCAGGTCGCGGCGAGCAGTTCGGGCGCGGGTAACGCGGTCGCCGGTGCCTGGGTGTGCGGGTCGCCAGGCCCGATCCCGGCCGGCCCGTTGGTCACCACCAGCGGCGGGATGCCCAGGCTCGGGATACCCGGCACGTAACGTTGATGGTCGGCGTCCTGGATGCCGTGCATTTCCGTGATCTTCTGTGCCAGCGTCATCTTCGCCACGATGGCCTCGGCGCGGGACACCGATCCCGCATAGGAATCAGGTGTGGCGTTGGCGCCGGTCGCACTCACCGCGAGTGTCGCGGTACCGATGACGGCCGCGATGACCAGGGCGCGTTTCGAGATCGACATTGATCAGTCCCCAACTAGGTGATCCGATGTTTACTCGTTGCTCAGGCTGAAACTAGTGATCTGGCGAGATCAGGTCAAACAAATCATCGGATCTGTTCCCAGTGGACGGCGAGATCAACCCGGCCTGTCCAACATTCACCGCTTCGGCCCAGTCACGGACCGGACCCCGTGTCGTTCCAGTGGTCCGGCGCACGGCCGACCCGGCCGGGCGGGCGCCGCGCAGACAGTCGAACAGCGGTTGACACGCCTTGTTCGTCGCCCTGCGTTCCGGTTCCCTGGACGGGCACCGGGCATCGCCTGTTGCCGGTAAGTGCTTTCTTCCCAACGATGTCAGCGTGGCACTCGACCCCTTGGCACTCGAAGGTGATCCGCTCGCCGATCAGGTCGTCGCCGACCTCGTCGCCACCGACTCGATCGCCGCCGTCAACGCCGTCCTCGACCATCTGCGCGGCAACGACACCCCCATTCCGGAGGACCTGCCTGCCTCCGTGCGCGACTACCTGATCGCCACCGACAACCCACCCGACTGGGCCGACCAGGACCGCATCGCCCGCGCACGCGAGTTCTTCATCGATGACGGCGTGCATGTCGCCTCCGTGCTCTCCTACGGCGCGATGGTCAACTGCTACGCGCAGCCGCGACCGTCGAAACTGCTGCGGTTGACCCACCGGCTCGACCATCCGCACCGGCGGCTGTCCGAAACATCGCAGTTCGTGCTGCACATGATGGCCACCGACCCGTTCGGCGACAGCGGGTCCTTCGTGCCGACCATCCAGAAGACCCGGTTGATCCACGCCGCCGTCCGGCACTTCGTGGCCGAATCGGGGGAGTGGGACGCGGCCACCGACGGAGTGCCGATCTGCCAGCAGGATCTGCTCGGCGCGCTGATGATCTTCTCCGTACAGGTCATCCAGGGCATGCGCCGGATCGGCGTCGAGGTAACAGAGACCGAGGCCGAGGACTACTACTACGTGTGGCGCGTGGCGGGCAGCATGCTCGGCATCCGGACGGCCATCATCCCGGAAACCCTGGCCGACGCCGAGGAATTCAGCAAGGACCAGGTCGAGTCGACGTACGGGCCATCGCCCGACGGCATCGCGCTCACCAGAGGATTGCTCGACACCTACGAGGAACTGGTGCCCGGCAAGGTGTTCGACGGCGTCGTGCCCGCGATGGTCCGCCAGGTCGTCAACCCGGATGTCGCCGACTGGCTTCAGGTGCCGAAATCACGCGGCTGGACCAGGTTCGTGAAGGCCGCGACCGGCCTGATGCGCATGGCCGAACATGCCGAGGATTCCAGCAAACTCGCCAGCACCGTGCTCGACCGCGCCGGTCAACTGCTGCTCGGCGGCAGTGTTCGCATGCTG
>DASXOJ010000162.1:0-60920 GCA_036494465.1 Pseudonocardiaceae bacterium | reverse complement strand
CGCGACTCGCGCAGCAGGGTCGTGGCCTGCCACAGCGCCAGGTGCGGTTGTTCCGGGAACGGGATCGCGGCGTTCGCGACCGCCATCGGCCGCCCCTCGACCGGCACGAACCCGGCGGCGCGCACCGCGAGTTCCGCCGCTTCGGCGATGGCTTCCCCGGCGAGCGTGTCGTCGCCGAGCATCCGGCGCAACGCCCGGTCCGCGCCGAGCAGGCGGGCGTTCAGGAACTGCTCGGGCGTGGCGACGCCCCACGCGTCCGGCAGCGCCCGGCCGACCAGGGAGCGGTGGAAGTTGTAGAACGCGGAGACCACCTGGTCCGGCATTGCCGCGCCGAGCGGTGCGGCGCGCATGCCGAAGTAGCCCATCCAGCCGCCCTTGCACCCGAGTTCGTCGGTTGCCGCGCGGGATTCCGGGGTGAAGTAGGTGACGTCGTGAAACGTCTCGTACCGCACCCACATCCGCCGGGCCAGTGCCCCGTCCTCGTTGACGTCCATAGCTGGCGACCCTAGTCAATCGCCAGTCAGCGGATGCCCAGCGAGGCTCGGCAAAACGGGCAGGTCAGCGGATGATCAGCGGGACCCGAGCACAGGAGAGACCGATGTCCCGCCAGCCCACCACGGACGACACGCCGTGCGCGACCGGGCCGTTCCGCGACTTCGTGACCGGCCTGATGCTCAACAGCCAGGTCAGTGCGGACGCGGCCGGCCTTGGCCCGACCGACGTCTACACGCTCAACCTGCTGGTCTCGGCCGGCCCGTTGACGGCGGGGCAGCTCGCCGAGCGCACCGCGCTGACCACCGGCGCGGTGACCCGGCTCATCGACCGGCTGGAACGCGCGGGCCACGTGCGGCGCCTGCCCGATCCGGTGGACCGGCGGCGCGTGCACGTGGCGATCGAACCGGACCGGGGCACGGTGTTCGACGCGCTGCCGGAGCCCGCGCGGCGCAGGCTCGGCGAGATCTTCGACTCGTTTCCCGCCGAACAGCGCGACGTGCTGTTCGAGTTCTTCGCGCGGGCCGCGCCCGCGCTGTGTGAGGAGGCCGAGCAGACCAGGGTCGGCGCGAAAAAGCCCGATCAGGTGTAGCGCAGGAACGCGCCGATCGACCCCGCGATGGACTGCTCGTCGAGTCCGTGCGCGGCGTCGTGGTCGGCCATGTCGCCGTACATGCGCAGTTCCGCCTCGCGGCTCACGCCGAGCGAGCGGACCCGGTGCGGCAGGTCTTCCAGGGCGGCGTCGACCAGGTAGGCGGACGTGCCGGTGAGGTAGGGCTCGACCAGCACGACGTCGGCCCGGTCGGCGCCCAGCACGGCTTGGCGCAGCCCGCCGCCGTCCAGCGGGCGGACGGTAGCCGCGTAGGCGACGGTCACGTCGAGTGCGGTGGTCGCGGCGAGCACCCGGTCCAGCATCGGTCCGACCGCGAGCACAATGCCCCGCTTGCCGCGCCGCATGATCCTGATGTCGTCCGGATGTTCGACGTCCACATAGGACTGAATGTTGGCTTGATCGGACAGGCGCAGGTAGACGCGGTCGTCGCGGGCGATCGCCCTGCGCAGGAACAGTTCCGCCTCGGCGGGATGTCCTGGCACGTAGACGGTCCAGCCGGGCAGCGTGTCGATCAGCGCGACGTCGCCGGGTCCCTGGTGGGTGCGGCCGCCCCTGGTCATGTCGTAGGAGGCGCCCGCGCTGACCAGCACCGCGCCCACCTCCTGGTGTCCGAGATCGAGCTTGATCTGTTCGAAGGCGCGCTCGACCAGGAAGGACGAGAACGTGTGCGCGACCGGCCGCAGTCCGGTCAGCGCAAGACCGCCGGTCACGCTGACCAGCAGCTGTTCGCGGATGCCGAGATTGATCACCCGGTCCGGGTGGCGCTGCTGGGCGGCTTTCATTGCGGCGTAGGAGATGTCGGCGAGGACGACGGCAAGGCTCGGGTTCTCGTCGAGCATCGCGTCCATGGTCTGGGTGAACGTCTCGCGCATGGTGACGGCGACGGCGGTGGTCATGCGGCGGCCTCTTTCGGCTCGGTGACGGCGACGACCACGTTCGGTCGATCCGGTGCGGTGTGGCGCAGCGCCGCGGTGAGTTCGTCGTGGTCGCGGCCGTTGACGGTGGTGGCGGCCCAGCCTTCGACGGCGAACCGGTCCGCGATCCCGCCCGGCCAGCCATGGCTCGACGACGAGTTGTCGATGGCGACGACGGTGAGGCGGTCCAGCCGTAGACGGGCCCCGGCCGCGATCGCTTCCGCGTTGGTGCCTTCGTCGAGTTCGCCGTCGCCGATCAGCACGATCACGCGTGGCCCGGTCCGGCCCTGTGCGCGCAGGCCCAGCGCGACCCCGACGGCGAGCGGCAGGCCGTGGCCGAGCGAGCCGCTGGCGATCTCGACCGGCGCCAGCAGCACCCGGTCCGGGTGGTAGCCGAGCGGCGAATCGACCTTGCCCCAGTTCGCCAGCAGGCCGGGATCGAGGAACCCTTTTGCTGCCAGCACCGCGTAGTAGGCAGCGGGTCCGTGTCCTTTGGACAGCAGGAACCGGTCCCGGTCCGGGTCGTCGACGGTGCTCGGATCGATGCGCAGGATCCGGTCGTAGAGCACCCACAACACATCGACGGTGGAGGCCGACGCGAGGGCATGTTTCTCGTCGCCGGTCATCTCGGCCATCAGCCGAGGCAGATCTGCATAGGCGTATGCGGTCGTCACGCTCATCATCCGAGTCTGCAAGTTCGAGCTAACTGGAGGTCAAGGCGTAGGCTGTCGACGTGTCGAAATTGCCGGATTCGCTGTCCATCGGGCAGGTCGCCGAACGCAGCGGGATCTCGCACACCGCGCTGCGCTTCTACGAGGACAGCGGCCTGATCACCGCCGAGCGCACCGCGGGCAACCAGCGGAAATACCCCAGGGCGGTGTTGCGCAGGCTGGCGTTCATCCGCACCGCGCAGCGGGTCGGACTGAGCCTGGACCAGATCAAGGACGCGCTGAACACGTTGCCCGACGGCCGGTCGCCGACGAAATCGGACTGGGCGAAGCTGTCCCATTCCTGGCGCACCGAACTCGACGCGCGCATCGACGCGCTGCACCGCCTGCGCGATCGGCTGACCTCGTGCATCGGCTGCGGCTGCCTGTCGCTGCGCAGTTGCGGCCTGTACAACACCGACGACGAACTGGCCGCGCTCGGCCCCGGCGCGCCCAAGCTCCGCCCCGCCGGCGAAGGCGGCGTCGACTGAAAACCACTTGTGGCGCCGTCGTTGGTGTGCTGCAATTCGCGGCATTGTGAATGTTCGTATTTCGAAGCGTTTATCGCTGTATCTGCGCCACCAACCAGAAAAGATCGGCCTGCGGCTGGACAAGGCGGGCTGGGCCGATGTCGAGGACATCCTGGCCGCGTTGCACATCACCCGCGCCGAACTCGACGAGGTCGTCGCCACCAACGACAAGCAGCGCTTCGCGTTCAACGACGACGGCAGCAAGATCCGCGCCAGCCAGGGGCACAGCATCCCGGTTGAACTGGAGCTACCCCGGCAGACCCCGCCCCCGGTGCTGTATCACGGCACGGTCGCGAAGTTCCTCGACGCGATCACGCGGGAGGGCCTGCGCCCGATGAACCGCCGGCACGTGCACCTGTCCGCGACCGTCGGCACCGCGCTCAAGGTCGGTGCCCGGCGCGGCACACCGGTGATCCTCACCGTCGACGCGGCGGCGATGGACGCGGCGGGTGCCCCGTTCTGGTTGAGCGCCAACGGAGTCTGGCTCACCGACCACGTCCCGCCCGAGTACCTCAGGCAGGACTAGAGCTCCTGACACGATGGCGAGCCGAGCAGTTGTCGTGTTAGGAGCTCTCAGGACACGAGCCAGGCGATCGCGCCGCCAAGGGCGAGCAGCGCGGCGATGCCGAGCACGACCGACGCGACCTTCGAGTCGTTCTTCCACGTCGAGTACACGCCGCCGATCAGGATGCCGGCCAGTGCGACCAGTCCGATCTCCGCAAATTCCTTGCCCACGGTGTGGAGCCTAACCGCCGTCAGAGCACGCCCTTGGTGGAGGGCACCCCGGTCAGTCGCGGATCGGCCTCGACCGCGGCGCGCAGTGCCCTCGCGAACGCCTTGTACTCCGCCTCGGTGATGTGGTGCGGGTCACGGCCGTGGATGACGCGCACGTGCACGGCGAGCTCGGCGTGGAAGGCGATCGACTCGAACACGTGCCGGTTGAGCACGGTCGCGTAGTTGCCGCCGACCACGAACCCGGTCATCACCTCGGGCTCGCCGACGTGCACGCAGTAGGGCCTGCCGGACACGTCGACCGCGGCGTGCGCGAGCGATTCGTCCATCGGGATCCAGGCGTCGCCGAAGCGGCGGATGCCGATGCGTTCGCCGAGCGCCTGCCGGATCGCCTTGCCCAGCACGATCGCCACGTCCTCGACGGTGTGGTGCGAGTCGATCTCGATGTCGCCTGTTGCCTTTACCGACAGGTCGAACGCGCCGTGCACGCCGAACGCGGTCAGCATGTGGTCGTAGAACGGCACACCGGTGCTGACGTCCACCTTGCCCGCACCGTCGAGGTCGATCTCCACGGCGACGGTGGACTCCTTGGTGCTCCGCTCAACGCGACCGATCCGGTTCACCGGCGAATCTCCTTACTAGCGGCCAGGAAGGCGTCGTTCTCCTCGGGCGTGCCGATGCTGACCCGAAGGTGGTTCGCGATGCCGACGTCGCGGATCAGCACCCCGTCGGCGAGGTATGCCCGCCACGCGGTGGGCGCGTCGTCGAAGTGTCCGAACAGGATGAAGTTGGCGTCGCTGGGCACGACCTGGAAACCGAGGCCGGTCAGGGCGGCGGCGACCCGGTCCCGTTCGGCGGCGAGTTTCGCTACCGAACCGAGCGTGGCGTCCGCGTGGGACAGTGCGGCGCGCGCGGCAGCCTGGGTGAGCGCGGCCAGGTGGTAGGGCAGGCGCACCAGCTGCAACGCGTCCACGACGGCAGGCGCGGCGGCGAGATAGCCGAGTCGTCCGCCCGCGAACGCGAACGCCTTGCTCATGGTCCTGCTCACGACGAGTTTGGCCGGGAACTCCGCGAGCATCGCGACCGCGCTGGGCTCCGGTGAGAACTCCGCGTACGCCTCGTCCAGCACGACGATGCCCGGTGCCGCGTCGATCAGCTCGCGCAGATCGGCGAACGGCACGGACTGGCCGGTCGGGTTGTTCGGGCTGGTCACGAACACCACGTCGGGCTGGCGTTCGGCGATGACCTTGGCGGCGCGCTCGGTGTCCAGCGAGAAGTCCGCGCGGCGTGGCGTCGGCGCCCAGTCGGTCCGGGTGCCCGCTGCGATGATCGGGTGCATCGAGTACGACGGCTCGAAGCCGAGCGCGGTCCGGCCCGGTCCGCCGAAGCACTGCAGGATCTGTTGCAGAATCTCGTTGGAACCGTTGGCCGCCCACACGTTGCGCACGTCCAGCTCGACGCCGGTCGACGTGGTCAGGTACGCGGCGAGGCCGGTGCGCAGCGCGATCGCGTCCCGGTCCGGGTAGCGGTGCAGGGTCGCGGCGACCTGCTCGGTCTCCCGGACGATGTCGGCGACGAGCTCCGGCGGCGGCGGGTACGGGTTCTCGTTGGTGTTGAGCCGATACGGCACGTCGAGCTGGGGCGCGCCGTAAGGGCTTCGGCCGCGCAGTTCGTCGCGGATCGGCAGTTGGTCCAGGGTGATCTCGGACCCGATCGGCTCGTTCATGCGGACTCCGTGCGGAAACGTTCGGTGACGGCCTGGCCGTGCGCGGGCAGGTCCTCGGCGTTGGCCAGGGCGACGACCTTGTCTGCGACGGCGCGCAGCGCGGCCTCGTCGTAGTCGATGACGTGGATGCCACGCAGGAACGTCTGCACGGACAGGCCCGACGAGTGCCGGGCGCAGCCGCCGGTGGGCAGCACGTGGTTGGAGCCCGCGCAGTAGTCGCCGAGCGAGACCGGCGCGTAGGCGCCGACGAACACCGCGCCCGCGTTGCGCACCCGGGCGGCGATCGCGCGCGCGTCGGCGGTCTGGATCTCCAGGTGTTCCGCGGCGTAGGCGTCCGTCACCAGCAGCCCATCATCCACAGTGGACACAAGAATGCAGCCGGACTGGTTACCGGTCAACGCCGTACTGACCCGTTCGGTGTGCTTGGTCGCCTTCACCTGCCGCGCCAGCTCGGCGTCGACCGCGTCGGCCAGTTCCACCGAGGGCGTGACCAGCACGCTCGCCGCGAACGGGTCGTGCTCGGCCTGACTGATCAGGTCGGCGGCGACGTGGCCGGGGTCGGCGGTGTGATCGGCCAGGATCGCGATCTCGGTCGGGCCAGCCTCCGCGTCGATGCCGATCTCGCCGCGCAGCAGCCGCTTGGTCGCGGCCACGTAGACGTTGCCCGGCCCGGTGACCATGTCGACCGGATCGAGCCGCGCACCGTCGGTGTCGACCCCGCCGTAAGCCAGCAGCGCAATCGCTTGCGCACCGCCCGCCGCCCACACCTCGGTAACCCCCAGCAGGGCACACGCCGCCAGGATGCTCGGATGCGGCCGTCCGCCGAACTCCGCCTGCGGCGGCGAACACACCACCAGCGACTCGACTCCCGCCAACTGCGCGGGGACCACGTTCATCACCACGCTCGACGGGTAGACCGCCAGGCCGCCCGGCGCGTAGAGCCCCACCCTGGCGACCGGCACCCACCGCTCGGTGACCGTGCCACCCGGCACCACCTGCGTGGTCACGTCGGTCCGGCGCTGCTCGGCATGCACCCGCCGCGCCCTGCTGATCGACTCCGCCAGTGCGTCGCGCACATCCGGATCGAGTTCCTCTGCGGCGCTGCGCACCTCGTCGGCAGGCACCCGGACCGTGGCCGGGCGCACCTTGTCGAAGGACTCGGTGAACTCCAGTACCGCGTCCACCCCGCGCTCGCGCACCGCCTCCACGATCGGCCGGACACGGTCCAGCACGCTCTCCACGTCGGTGTCCGGACGCGGCATCACCGAACGCAGCCGGGCACTCGCCGGCAAGGAAGCACGCAGGTCGATCCGGCGCAGCATGGTCGTCGCCCCTGTTCATCCCGGGTTCACGGACGGACTCGCAGGAATCCGCTGGTCACCAGCGTACGGGTTCCGCCAGCTGAGAAGAGATCGCCAGCCCGGCCGTTGCCATGCCTATCGAGATTCGATAGATTCCCATCGCAACTCGATAGGATGACGGTCATGGGAAAACTGACGGTGTACGCACTGCGGGTCGTGCTCGGGCTGGTGCTCTGCGTCTGGCGGCTGGCCACAATGGTCCGGCGCGGCACCGTGTTCTCCCACGCCGCCTTCCGGTACGTCGACATCATCATCGGCGCGATCGTGGCGGCGGCCCTCGGATGGTTCGCGATCACGGCCGTCGATGCGCCGGGTCAGCGGGACGACCCGGGTGTCACCCTCATCATGGGCGGGATCGGCGTGGCCATCCTGGGCGTCGCACTGATCGTGCTCGTGCTGCGGATGCTGCTCGCCCAGGCGGTCGCGCGGGACGGCGAAGCGCTGCGGTTGCGGGCCGAGCTGGACGAGGTGATCTGATGCCGATCACCGTCGAGATCGACGTGATGCTGGCCAAACGGAAGATGTCCGTTGGCGAGCTCGCGGCGCGCGTTGGGATCACCCCCGCCAACCTGGCGGTGCTCAAGAACGGCCGGGCCAAGGCGGTGCGCTTCGCGACGCTCGCCGCGCTCTGCGAGGTGCTCGAATGCCAGCCGGGCGACCTGCTGCGCTGGGACGTGGCTGCCCCGAACGGGGTCAGCGCGGGTTCCACTGGTCGAGATTCCACAGTGGACCCCAGTTGATGCCTTGGCCGGACGCGTCGGTCACCTGGACGTAGCCGGTCCAGTTGGCGCGCAGCACGTAGGTGTGGTTGATCTCGACCAGGCAGACCAGCGCCGGATTGGCGACGAACGCGCGCTGGAAGGCGCGGTAGGCGACGGCGCGCTGGCCGGGGTCGAGCTGGGTCCGGCCGGTTTGCAGCGCGGTGTCGACATCGGCGTCGTGGTAGCCGAATGCGTTGCCTGCGCCCGAATCGAGCAGGTCGTAGGTGGTCAGATCGGGGTCGAACGGGTTGCCGGTGCTGATCAGCACCGCGTCGGTGGCTTCCTTCGCGGTCAACTGCGCCGGGTCGACGGCGGCGAGGTCGATCTTGACACCGATGACCTTCGCGTCGGCGGCGAAGTCCTGGGCGAGCGCCGCGTCCGTCGCGTCGCCGGCCGGGTAGTCGAGAGTGAGTTCGGCGGTGACGCCGTTGCGGGCGCGGATGCCGTCCGTGCCCGCGACCCAGCCGTCCGCGTAGAGCTGCGCGGTCGCTTTGGCCGCGTCGTAGGTGAAGGTCGCGGTGGGCTCGACGAATTCGGGGAGGACGGACGGAATCGGGGTGGTCGCGGGACTGCCCTGGCCGCCGAGCGCCTTGCTGACCATGCTCGCGCGGTTCACGGCCTGGTTGAGGCCGAGACGGACGGCCGGGTCGGCGGCGACCGGGTTCGACTGGGGCAGGGTGATCGCGCGGATGTCCGCGCTCGGGTCGGTGAACACGGTGAACGCGTCGGACTTGGCGAACTGCGCGGCCTGGGTCGGCGCCAGCGCGGCACCGTCGAGTTTGCCCGCCCGCAGGCGCTGCGCGCGGGTGGCGTCGTCCGGGATGAACTGGACGGTGACGCGTTTGACCTTCGGCTCCGCGCCAAGTGTGTACTTGGGGTTGTCGGTGAGCACCATGTTCTGGCCCTTGGTCCACGACTGGAGCACGTAGGGGCCGGTGCCGATCGGCGTCGGCGCGGACGCGACCGGCGCGGGGGTGGCGAGCGCGGCGGCCGGAACGATGCCGAGCACGAGCTTGTTCGGGAAGGGCGCGTAGGGGTAGGCGAGCTGGAAGCTGACGGTCTTGGCGTCGACCTGGGTGACCCCGCTGAGCATCGGGTAGCCGGCGCGCAGCGGCGAGTCGAAGGCCGGGTTGAGCAGCGCCTGGTAGGTGGCGACCACATCGGCGGCGGTCAACGTCGTGCCGTCGCTGAACTTGACGCCGGAGCGGATGCCGACGGTCCAGGTCTTGCCGTCGGCGGAGGGCACCGGCGGCGCGGCGGCCAGTACCGGGCGCAGCGAGCCGTCCGACTGGTATTCGAGCAGGCCGTCGAAGATCTTGCTGGCCCCGTACGGTGCGTAGCCGTCGAGCGGGTTGAGGCTCGCGGGTTCCATCGCCTCGGCGAGCACCATGGCGCTGTTGTCGGGACGGCCGGACGCGCTGGGGGTGGGCGCGCCGGTGCACGCGGCGGTCAGCCCGGCAAGCAGGACGACCGGGAGCAGCAGGTGTCGGCGGCGCACGGTTTGACCCTAACGGGTGGTCACCGGCCACCGCCGACACCCGGGCATCCGCCGGGACCTGGTCAGCGGAGATCCATCCCGAGGTCGAGCACGATCGTGGAGTGGGTGAGCGCGCCGACCGACAGGTAGTCGACGCCGGTTTCGGCGTAGGCCCTGGCGACCGGCAGGGTGAGGCCGCCGGAGGCTTCGAACCGGACCACCGAACCCGCTGCCGCCCTGCGCCGGACGGCTTCCGCGCACTGGGCGGGAGTGAAGTTGTCCAGCAGGATCTCGTCCGCGCCGCCGACGGCCAGTGCCTCGTCGAGCTGGTCGAGGGTGTCAACCTCGACTTCACAGCGCAGGTCGGGGGCGTGTTGGCGGGCTGCCCTGATGGCCGCCGCGACCGAGCCCGCGGCCACCACGTGGTTGTCCTTGATCAGGATCGCGTCGCCGAGACCGAGCCGGTGGTTGCGACCGCCGCCGCAGCGCACCGCGTACTTCTGCAACAGCCGTAGCCCCGGGAGGGTCTTGCGGGTGTCGCGGATCTGCGCGCCGGTGCCCTCGACCGCGTCGACCCACGCTGCTGTCGCGGTTGCGACACCGGAGAGGTGACAGAGCAGGTTCAACGCGGTGCGTTCGGCGGTGAGCAGGCCGCGAACCGGGCCGGACAGCACCAGCGCGGGCTGGCCGGGTTCGAGGCGGGCGCCGTCGCTGACCCGGTCCAGGACGTGGCAGCCTGCGCCGAGCACGGCTTCGAACACGGCGAGCGCGACCGGGATGCCCGCGATGGTGCCGGACTGGCGCGGGGTGAGTTCGGCGGTGGCCACCGCGTCGGCGGGCACGGTCGCCGCGGTTGTCGCATCTGGGCCGTAGCGGAGGTCCTCGGCGAGCGCGGTCTGCACGACCGCCTTCACCTCGCCCGCGTCCAGTCCGGCGGTGGTCAGGTCGTCGATGAGCGTGACCGGGGTCATGCCACACCTCCCAGTTCGAGCGGGGCGATCATGATCGACTGCCCGGAGACGTCCAGCCGGACCCGCGAACTGGTCTGCCAGTGCGCGTCGTCGCGGTTCGAGTGGTCGGTACGCAGGTGGCAGCCGCGCGATTCGGTGCGTGCCATGGCCATGTCGAGCAGGTTGCGCGCGACGAGGGTGAGCGCGGCGTCCTCCACCGCCTCGCGAGTCCACAGTGGACGGGTGACGGTGGCCGCGTCGATGATGCTCGACGCGATGGCCAGACCCTCCGCGTCGCGGCCGATGGCGGCGTAGCGGCTCATGGCCCGTTGCAGCACGTCGCGTTCGGCGATCGGTGCCGCGGGAAGGGCTTGCGGTTCAGCGGAAAGCGGGTCGCCGAGGATGCCCGCTGCCAGGTCGTTGGCTACCGCGCGGGCGGCGCGCCGACCGACGACCAGGCCCTCCAGCAGGCTGTTGGAGGCCAGCCGGTTGGCGCCGTGCAGACCGGTGCGGGCGACCTCGCCTGCCGCGTACAGGCCGGTGACGTCCGTTCGACCGTCCACTGTGGCCGATACGCCGCCGCAGGCGAAGTGCGCGGCGGGCGTGACCGGGATGGGGTCGTGCGCTGGATTGATGCCCGCGGTCAGACAGGCGGCGTGCACGGTCGGGAACCGGGCCGCGAACTCAGCGGCACCGAGGTGGGTGGCGTCGAGATAGACGTGATCGGTGCCGGTTTCCGCCATCCTGCGGGTGATCGCGGCGCTGACCACGTCGCGCGGGGCAAGGTCGGCGAGTGGGTGCACGCCGAGCATCACGCGCTGACCGGAGCCGTCGACCAGTACCGCGCCTTCGCCGCGCACCGCCTCGGTGACCAGCGGGCACCGGCCGCGCGCGCCGCTGCCGGTGAACAGCACGGTCGGGTGGAACTGGACGAACTCCAGGTCGGCGACGGCGGCACCGGCGCGCAGCGCGAGCGCGAGACCGTCGGCGGTGGCGACTTCGGGGTTGGAGGTGGCCTGGTAGAGCTGGCCGAGGCCGCCGGTGGCGAGCAGCACGGCAGGCGCCCGGACGACGCCGGGGATGCCCGTCGAATCGAGCACCAGCAGGCCGCCGACCGCGCCACTCGCGGTGTGCAGGGCGTCGACGGCGACGTGGTCGGTGAGCACCGGGAGGGCCGCGTCGTGGGTGGCCGCGAGCAGGGCGCGTTCCACTTCGGCGCCGGTGGCATCGCCGCCCGCGTGGATGACGCGGAACGCGCTGTGCCCGCCTTCCCTGGTGCGCGCGAGGTGGTCGCCGGTGTTGTCGGGGTCGAAGATGGCGCCGAGGGCGCGCAGGCCCGCGACGGCGGCGGGGCCGTCGGTGATCACCGCGGTGACCGCGTCCGCGTCGCACAGGCCAGCACCCGCGGTGACGGTGTCGGTGATGTGCTGGGCGACGGTGTCGCCCGCTTCGTGCTCACCGGGCAGGACAACGGCGACGCCGCCCTGCGCCCAGCGGGTGTTGCCGTTGTCGATGGCGGCCTTGGTCACGACCAGCACGCGCAGGCCCAGTTCGCGGGCGTGCAACGCGGCCGAGAGACCAGCGACGCCGGTGCCGACCACGACCAGGTCGGCGGCTGCTTCCCAGCGGTGGGTGTTCACTCGCCACCGCCCGGCTTGCCGATCTCGATCATGCGCTGGACGGCGGCCCGGCCGCGCGCGGCCGTCTCGGGGTCCACCTGCACCTCGTCGAGACCGTCGCGCAGGCAACGGAGCAACGCGGCGGGCGTGATCATCTTCATGTACTGGCAGGAGGCGCGGTCGTTGACCGGCTGGAAGTCGATCTCGGGCGCGGCCTTGCGGAGCTGGTGCAGCATGCCGATCTCGGTGGCGACCAGCACGCTGCTGGCCTTGCTCTGCCGCGCCGCGGTGAGCATTCCTCCGGTGGAGAGGATCTTGACCTGGTCGGCCGGCACGATGCCCTCGCCCGCCAGGTAGAGCGCGGAGGTGGCGCAGCCGCATTCGGGGTGCACGAACAGTTCCGCGTCCGGGTGGGCCGACGCGCGGGCGGCGAGTTCGTCGCCGTTGATGCCCGCGTGCACGTGGCATTCGCCCGCCCAGACGTGCAGGTTCTCCCGACCGGTCACGCGGCGGACGTGCGCGCCGAGGAACTGGTCAGGGCAGAACAGCACTTCCCGGTCGGCGGGGATCGATTCGACGACCTCGACCGCGTTGGCCGAGGTGCAGCAGACGTCGGTTTCCGCCTTCACCTCGGCAGTGGTGTTCACATAGGAGACGACGACGGCGCCGGGGTGTTCGGCCTTCCACGCGCGCAGTTGGGCGGCGTCGATGGAGTCGGCCAGGGAGCAGCCCGCGCGGGCGTCCGGGATCAGCACGGTCTTGCCCGGGCTGAGAATCTTTGCCGTCTCGGCCATGAAGTGCACGCCGCAGAACACGATGGTGGATGCCTCGCTCGCGGCCGCGATGCGGCTCAGCGCAAGGGAATCACCGGTCTCGTCCGCGATGTCCTGGATCGCCGGGAGCTGATAGTTGTGCGCGAGGATCACCGCGTCGCGGGATTTGGCCAGCGCGCGCACCTCCTCCGCCCAGGCTGCGTCCGGCTCGATGCCGGTGAACACGCCGCCGTCGCTCCGCACGATCGGGGCATAGCCAATCGCGGTCATGTCATCCTCCTCGGGCCGGTCACGGCGGCGACGCGGGTTTGCGTCAACTCGGCCGTTCCGGCGCTTTTCATAGTTTTCGCCTTCCAGTTGAAAACTGACCGCGATAGTATCAGCAGAGTGAGTCAGTTGGCGCATGAAGTGCTGGCCGCGGTCCTGCAGGTGCGGGAAAACTCACTCCAGGTACTGCTCTGGCGGCGCGGTCGGGAACCCGATGCGGGACGTTGGTCGCTGCCCGGTGGCAGCCTCGGGACCAGCGAAGACGTGGAAACCTCCATCAGACGACAGCTCGCCGAGAAAGTCGACGTCCGGCAACTGGCGCATGTCGAACAGTTGGCCGTGTTCAGTGCGCCACATCGCGTTCCTGGCCTGAGAGTGGTAGCGAGCGCCTTCCTCGGCCTCGTACCCGCCGGGCTGGACCCGGAAGTGCCCGAGGACACCGACTGGCACCGGGTCGACGCGCTGCCGGAAACCGCGTTCGACCACGAGGCGATCGTGCTGCGGGCGCGCAACCGGCTGCGCAGCAAGCTCTCCTACACCAACCTCGGCTTCGCACTCGCGCCACCGGTGTTCACCATTTCCGCGCTGCGCGAGCTGTACTCGGCGGCGTTGGGCTACCGGGTGTCCGCGACCAACCTGCAACGCGTGCTGGCCCGTCGGGGTCTGCTGGAGCCGACCGGCGACACGTTGCCACCCGGTCCGTCGGGCGGCCGGCCTGCGGCGTTGTTCTGCTTCGCCGAACACGGCATGCAGGTCACCGACCCGTTCGCGGTGCTGCGCCCACCGAGCGCGGACCGCGTTTCGTCCTGATCACCCGGCATGGCGAAGCGTGAACCCGTAACGTGGAACCGTGGCGCCGACAACGATCCCGTTGTTCCCGTTGGCAGCAGTGCTGCTGCCGGGGACACCGTTGCCGCTGCACATCTTCGAGCCGCGCTACCGCCAACTGATCAACGACCTGATCACCGACACCATCGCAGGCAACTGTTTCGGCGTGGTCGCCACCAAACCCGGCTGGACCGGTGACGTGCGCACCGTCGAGCAGGTGCGCACGGTCGGCTGCGCGGCGCTGCTGCGCGAGGTGAAATCGTTGCCGGACGGGCGTTTCGACATCGTCACCAAGGGCACCGACCGGTTCCACCTGCTGGACATCGACGACGCGGCCGCGCCCTACCTGACCGGGGTCGTCGAATGGCTGCCGGACAGCACACCCGAGCCGCGCGTCGCCGCGCTGGAGCCGCCGCTGGTCGCGTCCGTGCGCGCGGCCCATCGGCGGTACTGCCAGGCGGCGTGGCAGCGCGAAGACTGGGTGGAACCGCCCGAGGACACTCCCCCGGCGGAGCTCGCACACCTGGTCGCGGCCGACTGCCTGCTGGATTCCGAGGACCGGCAACGACTGCTGGCACAGACCTGCCCGGTGCGGCGACTGCGCATGGTGCGCACCATGCTGAACCGGGAAACCGGGATCCTGCGGGCGTTGCGCGCGGTGCCGATCCCGTTGTCGGACCTCAGTCCCCGGTCGAGCCTGAACTAACCGAGCCTGCGGCCCAGATCCTCGGACCCACTCCACGCGGACAGCACCAGATACGCGAGCGCGACGCCAAGCGGTGGCGCGAGCAGGACCCACCACGTGTTCAGCTGCGGCGCGAGGTCGAACAGCGTGCCGATTTTGAGACTGGCCGGGGTGGTGTAGTCGCCCGCCGCGAAGGAAACCCCGGTCTTGGTCATCAGCCAACCCGCGGCAACCGCGCCGAGCACGGCGGCGACCATGACCGTCGGGCCGCGCCGTTCGCGCAGCAGCCACACCGCGACCCCGGCGACCAGACCGAAAGCGAGGCCCATCAGCAGGTAGATCGCGACGTCGTCCCAAGGGTGGTACGTCTCGTCGATCAGCGGCAGGATCGCGCCGTTGCTGCTCATGCCGACCCGTTCCGGCGGCGCGATCCGCGACCAGATCCAGCCCAGCGGCAGACCGAACACGGCGAGCAGCAGGGCGAGGCTCAGCGCGGGCAGCAGGTCGGCCTTGATGACGACCTTGGGCGCGCGCTGGACCGGGATCCAGGAGATGTCCAGCGGCGGCTCGGCGTACTGGGTCGCGACCGACGCCGGGTACTCCGTGGGCGCCGAGTCAGCGGCCGGACCGGCATCGGCAGCGTCGGCGGCCGGGCCGGAAGTCGCAGAGGCGGCGGTGGCCGAGGTCGGTTCCGGGGTTTCGGCAGCGGTGTCCGCGCCCGGACTCGATTCGGTCGGCTGATCCGTCACCCGCTGCACCTTAGTCGGGCGGACATGGGGCTCGTGTCAGCGGGCCGAGCTGATCTCGCCGTGTCGGCTGCACTTGGCGAGCCAGCCCGCGGGCGTCACCTGGACGACCATCCGCCGCGCGCACTGGGCGCAGTACCGAGGCGGGTCGACCAGCGCGAGACGGCGCTGGCACAGGTCGTGCGCGGCCTCGATGTCCGGCTTCCCGCACCAACTGCAGAATGACGCGGTCACAACGTCTGACTCAACGCTTTGACCGGCATCTTCAGGTCGGTGAGCATGTCGAGGTCGGCCTGGGCGGGGCGGCCGAGGTTGGTCAGGTAGTTGCCGACGATAATCGCGTTGATGCCGCCGAGCATGCCCTGCTCCGCGCCGAGATCGCCGAGCGTCAGTTCGCGACCGCCCGCGAAACGCAGGATGGTGCGCGGCATCGCCAACCGGAACGCGGCGATGGTGCGCAGCGCCTCCGCGCCCTCCACGATCGGGTAGTTCTCGTAGGGGGTGCCGGGGTTGGGGATGAGGAAGTTCATCGGCACCTCGTCCGGGTTCAGCGCGGCGAGCTGCGCGGCGAACTCGGCGCGCTGTTCGACGGTTTCACCGAGGCCGATGATGCCGCCGCAGCAGACCTCCATGCCCGCGTCGCCGACCATCTTCAGCGTGTCCCAGCGCTCCTGCCAGGTGTGCGTGGTGACCACGTCGGCGAAGTGCGAGCGTGCCGTTTCCAGGTTGTGGTTGTAGCGGTGCACGCCCATGTCGACCAGCTCGTCGACCTGGTCCTGGGTGAGCATGCCGAGCGAGCAGGCGATGTTGATCTCGATTCCGGCCGCGCGGATCGCCTTGATGCCCTCGCGGACCTGGCTGAGCAGTCGCTTGTCCGGGCCGCGCACTGCGGCGACGATGCAGAACTCGGTCGCGCCGGTCGCCGCGGTCTGCTTGGCGGCCTCGACCAGGCCGGGGATGTCCAGCCAGGCGGCCCGCACCGGGCTCGGGAACAGACCGGACTGGGAGCAGAAGTGGCAGTCCTCGGGGCAGCCGCCGGTCTTCAGGCTGACGATGCCCTCGACCTCGACCTCCGGCCCGCACCAGCGCTCGCGCACCTCGTGGGCGAGGGCGAGCAGTTCGGTGAGCCGGTCGTCGCCGAGGCGCAGCACCTGGAGGATCTGCTCCTCGGTCAGGCCCGCGCCCTCGTCCCGCACCTGACGGGCGGCCACCGCGAGCACATCGGTCGTGGCGTTGTCGACCTGGTCAGGGGCTGTGGTCACCGGTTACTCCTTCGGGTCGCGGACGGGGACGTCCGGCCAGTCTCTCCTACCGGGCCGGTCCGCCCATCGTGGAAATGTTCACCGTCACACTTCAGGCGTGGTTGGCGGCGGTGAACGTTTCGGAGTCGAAACTGCCGTCCAACCAGGGTGACAGCGATTCGGCGGCGACCGCGCGGAACTCGTCGGGCGGCAGGTCGGCGATGCCGTCCCTGAGCGCGCCGAGCAGCGGCGCGCCCGCCGCCACGGGCAGGTCGGCGAGGTTGCAGCGGGCGGCCAGGTCGGGTTCGGCGGGCCAGCGGCCGACGACCACCCCGATGCATTCGATACCGCGCCGGAGCAGAGCCTCCGCGCTCAGCGCGGTCGCGTTCAACGTGCCGAGACCGGCCTGGCTGACCAGCAGGGCCGGCGCGCCGAGCGACCAGGCGACGTCGGCGACGGTGCCGCCGCGCTCGTCGAACCGGACCAGCAGGCCGCCAGCGCCCTCGATGAGCACCACGTCGTGGTCGACGCCGAGCGCGCTCGCGGCGGAGGCGATCCGCTGCGGGTTCAGGGTGGGCAGCCCAGCACGTCGAGCGGCGGTTTCCGGGCTGAGCGGGTCCGGATAGCGGGCCAGTTCCCGGGTGGTCACGCCGGGCACGAGGCGCTCGATCACGGCCAGATCGCCCGGTTCGCCGGGGAGTACGCCGGTTTGGGTGGGTTTGAGCACGGCGACCCGTTTGCCCGTCGACGTGGCGAGTGCGGCGACGGCCGCGGTGACGATCGTCTTGCCGACGTCCGTGCCGGTGCCGGTGATCACGAGCGAAGTCACGGGCCCACAGGTTACCCGGGCAGGGTTGCGCCGACTTTGGCGGCGGCGACCACGGCTTCGCCGATCGCGGCGAGGTCATCGTCGGTGCTGATGTAGGGGGGCATGGTGTAGATCAGGTCGCGGAACGGACGCAGCCACACCCCGGCCGAGACCGCTGCCTCGGTGGCCGACGCCAGGTCGACGTCGTGGTCGAGCTGGACGACGCCGATCGCGCCGAGCACCCGCACGTCCGCGACACCTGGCAGGTCGCGCGCGGGGGCGAGGTGGTCGTGCAGGGCGGTTTCGATACGGCGTATCTCTGCTTGCCAGTCCTGGTTGCGCAGCAGGTCGATGGACGCGTTGGCGATCGAAGCGGCCAGCGGATTGCCCATGAAGGTGGGGCCGTGCGCGAGCACCGGGACGGCACCCTGGGAGATCCCCTCCGCAACGCGCGACGTGCACAGCGCCGCCGCCATGGTCAGGTAGCCGCCGGTGAGCGCCTTGCCGACGCACATCACATCGGGCGCGACGCCAGCGTGGTCGGCGGCGAACAGCGTGCCGGTGCGACCGAAACCGGTGGCGATCTCGTCGAAGACCAGCAGCACGTCGTGCGTGTCCGCGAGTTCGCGCAGCGCGCGCAGGTAGCCGGGGTTGTGGAAGCGCATGCCGCCCGCGCCCTGCACGACCGGTTCGACGATGATCGCGGCGAGTTCGTGCGCGTGTGCCGCGATTGTAGTCGCGACAACATCCAGGTAGGACTGATCGAGTTCGGTGTCGACGCCGCTCGGCGGTTCGGGCACGAAGACCTGGTTGGGCAGCACGCCCTGCCAGAGGCTGTGCATGCCGCCGTCCGGGTCGCACACGCTCATCGGGTGGAACGTGTCGCCGTGGTAACCGCCGCGCCAGGTGAGCAACCGGTTCTTCGCGGGCCGTCCGGTCGACTGGAAATATTGCAGGCACATCTTGATCGCGACCTCGACCGAGACCGATCCAGAGTCCGCGAGGAACACGTGCCGCAGCGGCTCAGGGGTGATCTCGACGAGCGTCGCGGCGAGCGTGACGGCCGGTTCGTGGGTGAGGCCGCCGAACATGACGTGGCTCATCCGGTCGATCTGCGCGTGCGCCGCCGCGTCCAGCACCGGGTGCCGGTAGCCGTGGATCGCCGCCCACCACGACGACATGCCGTCGACCAGCTCGCGGCCGTCCGCGAGGCGCAGCTTCGTGCCACGCGCGGATTCGACCACGAGCGGATCGACGGTGCCGGGCATCGGACCGTAGGGGTGCCAGACGTGCGCCCGATCGATCGCCAGGAGGTCGGTCATCGGGCGAGGCTAGCTTGAAGCCAGCTGTCAGCTCTTGAACACCTCGACGAGGGCGGTGCCGAGCGGAGTGCCGAGACCGGTGCAGGCATCCCAGCCCGGAACTGCCTTGTACGCCCCGTTGTCACCGCTGGTGATGTCGCGGAAACCGGCAGTCGCCTTGCCCGCCGTGGCCGCCTTGTACAGCGCGGCCTGCATGAGGCCGAGCGGTTTGTTGCCGACCGCCTGGGAAAGCCGGCAGGCCAGCGCGGCCCACAACGGCGCGACCGCGCTTGTCCCGCCGATCACCATGTCGTTGCCGTCGACCCGGATCTTGTAGCCGGTCTGCGGATCCGCGTCGCCCGCCACGTCCGGCACACCGCGCCCGGTGCCGCCGCCGGAGCGGTTCGGCACCCCCGCTTTGGCCTGCCAGCTGGGGATCGGGAAGGTGTCGCTGACGCCGCCACCGGTCGCCCCGCCGTTGCTGCCGTCGTTCCACACCGTTTCCGAGCTGATCACGGTGGATCCGGTGGCGTGCAGGGTGGTTCCGCCGCAAGCGAGCACGTGCGGGCTGGACGCGGGGAAGTCGACGTGCTGTTTGCCGTCGGTCTGGCCGTCCGGGCTGCCGTTGTCACCCGCCGCCGCGGTCACCGTGATGCCGAGCGCGCCCGCGTCTGCGAACACCTGGTCCATGGCGGTGCGGCCCTGCGCGGTCCACTGGTCTTCGGACTGGCCCCAGCTGATGCTGATCGCGGTCGGCGTCGGGGTGGCGTGCACGGCGGTGCTGATCGCGTCGACGAAGCCCTGGTCGGTGTTCGGTCCGAAGTAGACGTTCTGGATCGCCTTCGGTGCCAGCGCGCCGATCACCTCGATGTCCAGCAGCACCTCACCATCCGCGCCGTTCGGGTCCTGGCCCGCCACGTTCGTGGCGCCGTCCACGCCGACCGCGTTCACCTTCGGCGTCGCGATCTTCAGGCCGGTGAAGTACGCCTGGAGATCGTCCTGGCCGAAGCCGCCGCCGAGTTCGATCACGCCGACCGTGTGCCCGGTGCCGTCGGTGTTGGCGGGGAACCCGTAGAGCGCGCCGAGCGCGGGCGGGTCGAACGAGGAACTCGCCGCGGGCTGCTTGTGCTTGCGCAGGTAGGCCCGCGCCTGTGGTCGCGAGTCCAGTCCGAGCACCGCGGTGACCAGGCCGTCCAACGCGGCAGGCACGCGGAGTTGCCCGGTCCTGGCCCGGAATTCGCTGCCGTCGCGGCGAACCCTGGTCAGCTGGGCGCCGAAAAGTTCGGCCAGCGCGGACGCCGGACCGGTCGCCGAGATCCGTCGCGAACCGACGTCGACCTCGGCGACCTCGACGCCCGCCACGTGCAACGCGGCCACCACGAGTTCGACGTCGGCCGGGTCGGCGCCATAGGAATCGGCCAGTTCCTCGGTGCCGATGGTTTCCGGGCCGGTGACGAGTTCTGGCGGCAATTCCGCGCGTCGACGCAGGATCAGCGTGACGCCGATACGTTCATCCGAGGCGACCGCGCCGATTTCCTCGACGCCGGTCAGCGCAGCCCGGTAACTGCCGGGCAATGGCACAAATGGTGGTTCGCTCATAATTCGATGCTGCGCCCTTGTTTGCGGCGCGGCTAGCGAAGTCACTCGGATATACCCCGGCGCGGTCACCCGGTTGTCGTATCAGCTCACACAATGGCCGCTGTGCGTGGTCGGAGGAGTACGGGCAGGCGCGTCAATCCGTGAATCAACGAACTGGGCCGGTAGCTGAGATCCTTGACCGGCACGGCCAATTCGATGTCGTCGAAACGATCGAGCAGGCCACTGAACGCGATCGCGGCCTCCATTCTGGCCAACGGCGCGCCGAGGCAGAAATGGATGCCGTGGCCGAATGCGACATGGCTCGGGTTGCGGCCCAGATCGAGTCGATCCGGTTGCTCGTATTGGTGTGGATCACGGTTCGCGCCGAGCAACGAGATCATCACGAACTCGTCCTTGGGGATCTGCACGCCAGCCAATTCGATCGGTTCCGAGGTGAATCGGAAGGTCGCCAGGTTGATCGGTCCGTCGAAGCGCAGGAATTCCTCCACAGCGCTCGGTAGCAGACTCCGATCCGCGCGTAGTGCGGCCAGTTGTTCGGGATTGCGCAACAGGGCCAGCAGGCCGTTGCCGATGAGGTTCACCGTGGTTTCGTGCCCGGCGACCAACAGCAGGAAGACCATGCCGAGCACTTCGCCCTGGGTGAGACGGTCGCCGTCGTCGCTGGCGAGGATCAGCTCGGAGAGCATGTCGTCGGTCGGCTCGGCGCGCTTGGCCTCCATCAGCCCGCTCAGGTACTGGGCCATGGCCAGCCCAGCGGCCTGTGCCTCTTCCCTCGGCCCGGACTGCAGCATGGTGTTGGACCAGGCCCGGAAGTCGTCGCGCGCGGCGTCGGGAACGCCGATCAGTTCGCTGATCACGGTGATCGGCAGCGGGAAGGCGAACTCGTCGAGCAGGTCCATCGGACCGGCATCGGCGTTGGCGACCATGTTGGCGATCAGCGCGTCGCTGATCTCCTGGACGCGCGGGCGCAGGCCCTCTATCCGGCGCGCGGTGAACGCCTTGGTGACCAGCTTGCGCAGCCGGGTGTGGTCGGGCGCGTCCATGTTGAGCATGTGCCGGAACATCTCACCGCCGTCCGACGGTTCCTCGCCAGTGGGCCGGAACTGCCGCATGAGCTCGCTGGAGCGCTCGACGTCCTTGCTCAGCCGGGCGTCGCTGAGCGCGGCGCGCGCGTCCGGGTAACGGGTGACGACCCAGGCCCTGGTGCCCATGGGCAGCATGGCCTCGTGCACCGGACCTTCCTCGCGGAGCAGCGCGTAGAAGGCGTGTGGATCTTGTATCGACTCTTCGCCGTAGGTCAGCACGAGTCCCCCTCATTGCCGATCGGGATGGAGTGGACGACATTCTTCCACTTAACGAGTGGGACCGCCGATCAGTGCCCGTGCGCGGAGATCCAGTTCCCGACCACGGCGTCCAGCACCGCGAGCGGGAGTTTTCCGTTTCCCAGCACGACATCGTGGAAGCCGCACAGGTCGAAGGCGGCACCGAGGGCATCGGTCGCGTGCGCGCGCAGGCGCTGGATCTCCAGCCTGCCGACCATGTAGGCCAGCGCCTGGCCCGGGTAGCCGATGTAGCGGTCGATCTCGGTGCCGATCTCGCTGATCGTCATCGGGGTGCGCTCCCGCAGGAAGTCCACGGCACGTTGACGGCTCCAGCCCAGCGCGTGCATGCCGGTGTCCACGACCAGCCTGCCCGCGCGCATCGAGTCGTAGACCAGCATGCCGAGCCGGGCGACGTCGTCGGAGTACAGGCCCATCTCGTCGGCGAGCCGCTCCGAGTACAGGCCCCAGCCCTCGACGAACGCGTTGGCGTCGGCGAGCTTGTGCAACATGGGCAGATCGAGGTCGTCCATGAGCGCGAACTGGAAGTGGTGACCGGGCACGCCTTCGTGGAACGCGGTTGCCTCGGCGATGGTGCGCGACCGTTCCGTCACGTTCTCGGTGTTCGCGCAATAGCTGCCGGGCCTGCTCCCGTCCAGCGCGGGCGGCATGTAGTACATCGGGATCGCGCTGGACGCGGCCCCGGGCGGGGTCGGCTGCACCACGCAACGCTGGCTCGCGACCACCCCGAACCAGCGCGGCGCCGCCTCGGTCGCCAGGTCCAGCGCGGTGTTCGCGGTGTCCAGCACCTGCTCCGCGCTCTCCCAGCGCAGCGCCGGATCCTCGCGCAGGTGGGTGAAGATCTCGGCCAGGTCGGTGCTGCCGAACACGCGCGAACCGAGCTCGCGGTACTCGTCGGCGAGCCGTTCGATGATCGCCAGGCCGGTGTCGTGCAGGTCCTGCGGGGTGCGGTCGGTGGTGGTGTGCACCCTGGCCAGCCGCGCGTAGGTGGCCTCACCGTCGGGCAGCCAGCACACGCCCGGCTGCTCGTCGGTGCGGGCCTGCGGGATCAGGTCGGCCACGGCGGCCCGGTAGGCGGTGAACGCGGGCCGGACCGCACTGCCGATCAATTCCTCCTGGCGGGCCAGGAACCGCGCGGTCGCGTCCGCCGGTTCGCGGCGGAGCAGCTCGGCGGAATCGTCGGTGAGCTGGCGCACGGCGGCTTCGGCAAGCCTGCGGACCAGGGTGCGGCCCGCCTCGGTGCCTGCCCGGTGCCGGTTCGACGCGCTGGCCAGGTACTCGGGGATCGCGGCAAGCCGGGCCAGGTGCGCGTCGGCGCGTTCCGGGGTGTCGAGCTCGCCGACCGGCAGGAAGCTCAACAGGCCCGCGGCGGGCGAAACGAAGAAGTCGGACACGGTGAACTCGATCTGCGCGGCGTCGATCTTCTCGATCTGGCTGCGCGCCTCGTGTTTGATCAGCGCGCGCGTGATCCCCTCCCGGCCCGGCGCGTCCGGCAGCGCGTCGGCACGGTCGGCGATGTCCGCGCAGCGGGCGCGGTACTCGGCGTCGGCGGTCGCGCTGAAATCGTCGAGCCGGGTCGGGTCGACGCTCACGCTCAGCGCGTGCGCCTCCAGCGGATGCGCGGTCAGGATGGCGGTCACGAGTTCGTCGGCGAGCGCGTTCACGGTGTCGGCCATGATCCCGAGGCTAGTGGCGGGCAGGATGGCGACATGCCGCTTCGCCCGATCTCGCCGGACCTGCTCGTGGACGAGATCGCCGAGTCGGTCGGCGGACTGCGACCGGGCCAGTGGGTCCGGGTCGCCATCGACGGCGCACCACCGACCCGACCGGGTGATCTTGCCGACGCGCTGGTCGACCCGTTGCGCACCAGGGGCCGCGCCGTGCAACGAGTACACGCCGTGGACTTCCTGCGGCCCGCGTCGCTGCGCTTCGAACACGGCCGCACCGACCAGGAGACCTTCTACTCAGGGTGGCTGGACGTCAACGGCCTCACCAGGGAAGTGCTGCGACCGCTCGATCCGGGCGGCTCCGGCCAGGTGCTGCCGGCCCTGTGGGACTCCGAACGGGACCGCGCCGCGCGCACCGACTACGTCGAGGTTCCGCCTGGTGGCGTGCTGATCCTGGACGGGTCGCTGCTGCTCGGCCAAGGACTGCCCATCGACTTCGCCGTGCACCTGTGGCTCTCGCCCGCCGCGCTCGCCCGCCAGATCGACGACGACCAGCGCTGGACGCTGCCGAGCTACGCCCGCTACGCCGACGAAGTCGCGCCGACCGATCTCGCGGACGTCGCCGTGCGGGTCGACAACGCGCGCCATCCGGCCCTGTCGCGCAGCCCCCGGGACTAGGGGCGTCGTGACGCGACCGTCGGTCGGACGGGGTAGCGTGCCACGCGTGGCTGCCCCAGATCCGGTCGATGTTCGCGTGCTCGCGGTGCTTGCCGAGTCCGGCAAGGTAGCGGTCGCCGACATCGCGGGCCGGCTCGGCATGGACCCGAGGGAGGTGGCCGCGCGGCTGCTCGCGCTGTCCGCCAGCGGACTGCCGCTGACGGTCGGCGTCGAATGCGACCCGAACGGAATCCGCGCCGCCATCGCCAACGCGAGCGGTTGGGGCAACTACCCGCCGAACGTGGGACCGCCGTCGGGCCCGTACCCGATGCCGCCGAATCCCGGCATGCCACCGAACTCAGGGCCCTACCCGGCACAGGGCCCTTACCCCGCACAGAATCCCGCGCAGTCCGGCCCGTACGCGGCGCCGAACCCCGGCTCTGGGCCCTACTCCGCGCAGAACCCCGCGCAGTCCGGGCCATACGCGGCGCCCGGAAATCCGGGCCCGGGAAATGCCGGGCCCTATGGCGCCACTGGGAATGCCGGTCCGGCCGGGCCTTACCCACAGCCGAACTACGGCGTTTCCGGTGGGCCCTCGGGCAGTTATCCGCCGCCGGGTTCGTTCCCGCCGCCCGCCCGCCAATCCGGTTTCGCGCCCCCGCCGCCGCCGGTGCCCGCCGCCGCACCCGCAGGCAACACCTGGGGTCCGCCCGGCAGCGCCACCTGGGCGCGCGGCGACCAACCGCCGCGCCCGGCCGCGCCGCCTGCGCCGGAACGGCACGAGGGCACGATCGGCGAGACGCTGCGCACCGAAGGGCTGGAAGGCGAGCACATCGCGATCAACCTGATCGAGGTGGTCGACCCGGCCGACTTCCTGTTCACCGCCGCCGGATACAAGCTGCGCGACGGCGAGCGCGCGGTCGTGGTGCACACCGAGATGACCAACCTCGGCAGCGCCTCCTACCAGACCCTGCCCGACCTGTACCTGGTTCTGGTCGCGGCGGACGGCAGCACGGTCGGCAAGGCGCCGGTCTCGCTGTCCTCCCGGCCGCCGCACCGGATCGGCGTGGCGCCGGGCGACACGGCCGGCGGGCACACCGTCTACGTGTTGCCGGAGGAAGCGCGGATCACCGCGGTGCGCTGGAGCGCCCGGCCGGACGAGGACAAGAACAGCCTCACCTGGACCGTCGACTAGGTCGACCAACTGGTCCGCCGCCCGGCTGGTCCGCCGACTAACCGGCCCGCCGACCGGCTGGGCAGGAACCGGCTTGGCTGCGGGGGTGCGGGTCATTCGCTGCTGACTCCGATGTTGTCGCCGTGATCGGTGGGCGCGGAGAACGAGCCGTCGGTCGCCGTTTCGCCGGACCGGATGCCCGGATCCGCCGCGACGTTCAGCGCTCGGGCCAGCGCGGAGAATGGTTCGTCGGGGGCTTTTTCGCAGCGCCACGCGATGTAGCCGTCCGGGCGGATCAGCGTGGCGCCGGTTTCGGTGATGCCGAACGCGGCGCGGAACTCCTCGACATCGGTCTTGTAGTCGACGCCGATCTGTTGGTAGTCAACAGGAATCGGTGCGCGCCGGACCGCGTCGCGCCAGAGTCCGGCTTCGCCGAGCAGCGTCCAGCCGCGCTGCGTGATATCCAATGTGGACAATCGAGCGCCGGATCGGGTCAGCCACAGGTGCCGGCCGCGGGTACCGGGCTGCCCTGCCCAGGCTTCTGGACGTTGCGCGGGCGGCAGGTCGGCGGTGGCGTCCGGGAGCACGGCCGAGCGGTAGAGGTAGCCGTGCGCCATGGCCTGGTCGTCGATGATCACGTCCGCGTCGTTGTCGAGCCGGGCGAAGATCTGATCGTGGCAGAGCAAGGCGATCGGCCTGCGCTCGGCCTCGTAGCTGTTCAGCAGCGCGGGATCCGACTCGCCGCCGACCACTGCCGCGAGTTTCCAGGCGAGGTTGTGCGCGTCCTCGATGCCGGTGTTCGCGCTGTACGCGCCCCGGTTGGGTGGCAGCGCGTGCGCGGCGTCACCGGCCAGGAAGATGCGGCCGTCCGCGTAGGCGTCGGCGACCAGCGCGTTGGTCACCCACCGGCCGGTCACCACGATCTCGACGTCCAGATCGGTGCGGCCGGTCGCCTTGTCGATCAACGCGCGCAGCGCGGCCGGGGAAGTGTCGTCCAGTTCGTCGTCGTGGAACAGCACCCAGCGACCGTCGCCGTAGGTGGTGAGGAACGCGGAGAAGCCGGGCTGTTCGATCGCGAACTGGCGGACCCCGCTGGCCAGGTATTCCTCCAACGGCGCACGGAAGATCACGCTGCGACCGGTGCTCAGGTGGCCGCGACCGGTCCGGCCGATGCCCAGTTGTTCACGCACCGGGCTGCGGTGCCCGTCCGCGGCGATCAGGTAGTCGGCGCGGATTTCGGTGCCGTCGGCCAGGGTCGCGCGGATGCCGTGGGCGTCCTGGTCGGCCGATCGTAATTCCGTGCTGAACCGGACATCGGCACCGAGCTTGACCGCGTGCGCGCGCAGCAGCGGTTCGAGTTTGTCCTGGGCGAGGCCCGCGCTGCCGGTCGGCGAGTACTCGATGGTGACCGGGGCCTGTTCGACCGGGGTCCAGTGCTGTTCCTCGAACCAGGCGCCTGCCAGGCTTTCCGCTCGCACCCGGCGAAGTCCGGCGCCCTTGGGTGCCTCCGGGATCTGATCGGCAAGACCGACCGATCGGTACAACTCCATCGTCCGGGACGTGTAGCCGACCGCGCGCGGATGCGGCGAACTGCCCGCGTGCTTCTCCACCAGGACGGTGGGCACGCCGCGCCAGGCCAGGAACACCGCCGCAGACAGGCCGACCAAGCCACCGCCCAGGACCAGCACGGAGGTGGTTTCGGTACGCATCGATTCTCCGTTCAATACGCTGTATTTATCAATACACTGTATCGCATGCGACGGTGTACGGTGGGCCCGTGTCGGAAGAACCTGCGCTGATCTGGGAACGACCCGAACCACCGAGCAGGCCGACGCCCAGCCCGCTGAGCCGCGAGGCGATCGTGCGCGCGGCGATCGGGCTCGCCGACGCGGACGGGCTCGTCGCGGTGTCGCTGCGCAAGGTCGGCGCCGTACTGGACGCGGGCCCGATGCGGCTCTACGGCTACCTGTCCACCAAGGAAGAACTGCTCGACCTCATGGTCGACGAGGTGTACGGCGAGATCCCGCTACCCGGACCGGATGCGGGCGACTGGCGCGCGAAGCTGGCCGACATCTCCGTCCGCACCAGGGCGGTGGCGCGACGACACGAATGGTTCACCGAGCTGCTCAGTGGTCGGCCGCAGCTCGGGCCGAACGCGTTGGCACACCTGGAAGCCGGGCTGGCCGCGTTCGAGGGCGTGCCCGGTTTCGCGAACATCGACCGGGCATTGCGGGCGTACGGCACGGTGCGCGGTTACGTAATCGGCTCGATCAGCGCGGAACTGGCTGAGCGGCGCGCCGAACGCGCTTCCGGCTTGGACGAACAGCAGTGGCAGGCGCGGAGCACGCCGTACCTGCTGCGGATGCTGGAGACCGGCCGCTACCCGAACCTGTACCGGGTGGTCGCCGAGGCCGAGCACCCGGACGGCGCGACCGGTTTCCTGGCCGGGTTGAACTACGTGCTGGACGGCATCGCCGCGAACATCCCTGGCTGATCAGGTCGACCGGACTGATCAGGCGTCGCGCAGCGGGTCGGATCAGGCATCGCGCAGCAGGTCGAGAGCGCTTTGCAGGTCGGCAGGGTATTCGCTGGTGAACTGCACCCACTGGTTGTCGGCCGGGTGGTGGAAACCGAGCGAGCGGGCGTGCAGCCACTGGCGGGTCAGGCCGAGGCGCTTGGCCTGGGTCGGGTCCGCACCGTAGGTGATGTCCCCGACGCACGGGTGCTTCAGCGCGGCGAAGTGCACCCGGATCTGATGGGTGCGACCGGTTTCCAGGTGCACGTCCACCAGGGACGCGGTCGGAAACGCCTCCAGCACCTCGTAGTGCGTGATGCTGGGTTTGCCGCCCGAGACCACCGCGAACTTGTAGTCGTGCTTGGGATGCCGGTCGATCGGGGCGTCGATGGTGCCCCGGCTCGGGTCCGGGTGACCCTGCACGATCGCGTGGTACTCCTTGTCCACCGTGCGTTCCTTGAACGCGCGCTTGAGCACGGTGTAGGCGTGTTCGCTGGCCGCGACCACCATCACGCCGGTGGTGCCGACGTCGAGCCGGTGCACGACGCCCTGTCGTTCGGCCGCGCCCGAGGTGGAGATCCGGTAGCCCGCCGCGGCGAGGCCACTGACCACGGTCGGGCCGGTCCAGCCGGGGCTCGGGTGTACCGCGACGCCGACCGGCTTGTCGACCACGATGATGTCGTCGTCCGAGTACAGGACGACCAGTCCTTCGACCGGTGTCGCGGGCACGTCGGCGACCGGGGCTTCCGGCTGGGGCAGGGTGATCTCCAGCAGTGAGCCCGCCATCAGCCGGTCGGACTTGCCTGCCGCGCGACCGTCGACCAGCACGTCGCCCGCTGCCGCGAGTTCGGCCACGACCGTACGGGACAGGCCGAGTAGCCGGGCCAGGCCGGCGTCGACGCGCATGCCGTCCAGGCCGTCCGGGACCGGCAGCGACCGAGCGGCGGTCATGAGCTCTTGCCGATCTCGGCCAGCTTGCGCTGCCGCGCGACGCCGCCGTCGTAGTCGCGACCGAGGATCGCCATCAACACGATCAGCGCGCCGCCGACGCAGATGCACGAGTCGGCGACGTTGAACACCGCGAAGTACTGGCCGTACGGGCCGAACACCGACACGAAGTCGACGACGTGCCCCTGGAGCGGACCGGGGCTGCGGAAGATCCGGTCCAGCAGGTTGCCCAGCGCACCGGCCAGGACCAGGCCGAGACCGATCGCCCAGCCGGTGGAGCGCAGCCTCGGTGCGACCACGATCAACGCGACCACGACGGCGACCGCGATCAGGCTCAGGATCCAGGTCATGCCGGTCGCCATGGAGAACGCGGCACCGGGGTTGCGGATCACGTCCAGGTAGACGATGCCGCCGAGGATGCGGATCGGCGATTTGCCTTCCTGGTTGGCCACCATCAGCGTCTTGGTGAGGATGTCCAGCGCGAGCGCGAGCGGCGCGACGACGGCCAGCACCGCGAACCGGCGCGGCGGCAACCGCGGCTCGACGACCTCGGGTTCGACGACCTCGGATTCGTCGACC
Organism: Pseudonocardiaceae bacterium; assembly: GCA_036494465.1. Taxonomy (GTDB): domain Bacteria; phylum Actinomycetota; class Actinomycetes; order Mycobacteriales; family Pseudonocardiaceae; genus CAJCJE01. The sequence continues at coordinate 31,910 of DASXOJ010000162.1, read as the reverse complement.
GTCGGTACGTCGGTCTCGTCGGCTACGTCGGTCGGCGGCTTGACGTCGCCCGCATCACTACTCACGGGCTCATTGTCTCTCAGTCGGCCAGGTGTCTTTCAGTCGGTCAGGAACGGCGGCAGCGGGCGCGGGTCCGGGGTGGGCGCGCAGCGGCCGTCGACCTCGCCGTAGGTCCAGCGCGGTCCCCTGGTGACGAGGCTGTAGAGCGCGTTGGTGAACCTGCGCACGTGTTCCTCGGTGGTGCCGAGGCCGATGCTGGCGCGGATGGCCCGCTGTTCGGTCGCGTCGACCCGACCCAGCAGCCTGCGGGTGCCGATGTGCGCGCAGAACGCGCCGTCCCGCACGCCGATGCCGTACTCGGCGGACAGCGCGGCGGCGAGCAGGCCCGCGTCGTGGCCGGGGATGGTGAAGCTGACCACGCCGACCCGGTCTGCGTCCGGCCCGAACAGGCTCAACTCGCGCAGGCCGGGCACGTCGGCGAGGCCGGCGCGCAGCTGGCGGAGCAGGGTGCGTTCGTGCGCCTGGATGTGCGTCCAGTTGCGGCCCAGGGTCTGCGCGGCGACGGCCAGGGCGTGCACGCCGACCACGTTGGGCGAGCCCGCCTCGTGCCGGTCCGGTCCGCCGGACCAGGAGATGCCCAGGTGCGGGCCGTGGTCGGTGACCAGGCTGGTGGCGCCGCCGCCGATCAGGTAGGGCGGCGCGGCGTCCAGCCAGTCGCGGCGGCCGAGCAGCACGCCGGCGCCGAACGGGGCGTAGAGCTTGTGGCCGGAGGCAACCAGGTAGTCGACGCCGAGTTCGCGTACGTCGATCGGGCGGTGCGGGGCGAGTTGGGCGGCGTCGAGCACGATGCGCGCGCCGTGCCGGTGGGCGACGGCGGCCAGTTCGGCGACCGGGAGGACTTCGCCGGTCACGTTGGACGCGCCGCCGACCACGACCAGCCGGGGCCCGACCGGGCAGTCGCGCAGCGCCGAGTCGACCGCGCGGACCGCGTCCAGCGGCGTCTCGGGGGTGACCAGCCTGCGCACGTGCGGCCCGCGCCAGGGCAGCAGGGCGGCGTGGTGCTCGGTGTCGAACAGCACGACCGAGGTACCCCTGGGCACCGCGCGTGCCAACAGGTTCAGCGAGTCGGTGGTGTTGCGGGTGAAGATCACCGTGTCGGTATCGTGCGCGCCGAAGAAGCGGCGCAGCGTGCCGCGTGCCTGCTCGTAGACGCGGGTGGAGACCTGGGAGGCGAATCCGGCGCCGCGGTGCACGCTGGCGTACCAGGGCAGCAGTTCGTCCACTGCGGACTGGACGTCGGCCAGACAGGGCGCGCTGGCCGCGTGGTCGAGGTTGGCGTAGCCGATCTGTTCGCCGGTGACCAGTGGCACGGTGAGCCGCGCGCCCGCGACGGCCGGGATGGCGTGCTGGGCAAGGGAAACAGCGGGGGAAACGGGGGTGGTCGGGCGGGTGATCGCGAGCGTCATGACGGTCCTCCAGCGGGTCCGGGAACCCGCGAGGGCTCCGCGCTTGCCCGGCCGCACTGCGCGGCAGGCCCGGTCTTCACCCGGGGCACCCCACCGCGGAGGAGGGTTGCCGGCCAGCAAGCCGGGGCTGAACGCTGGCACTCATGACCTGGCTCCGAGGCTAACCGACGATTCCGGCAACAAGCCAGCCCACTCTCGGATGCTGAGAAATGCCCGATTTTCGCGCAGTTTGGCACGCAATTAATTACGTGTCACTCTTCACTGGTGTTTGTTAACTAATAGTTGACAACGTGTCGTGAGCGGATCCATGCTGGCCCGCATGACACCGCTATTCGCCCGCCGTGCGCGGCGGGTTCTCGGGGTAACTCTCATCACCTTCGCGCTGGCAGGCAGCGTCACCGCGGCCTCGGCACAACCCGCGCCGATTCCCGCTGGACTGATTCCCTCGGCTGACCAGCAACTGTCCTTCACCCAGGACGGCACCACCGCCTACGGCACGCTGCACGTTCCTGCGCACCGGCCGGGTCAGCGGCTCGCCGCCGCGTTGTTGTTGCCGGGCAGCGGTCCGACCGACCGCGACGGCAACCAACTCCCCAGCTTCGACCCGGACACGTTGCGACTGATCGCGGGCGTGCTGGACCAGCACGGAATCGCGAGCTTCCGGTTCGACAAGTACTTCTCCGGCCAGACCGGCGCAGGCGCCTATGCGTCCGATCCTGGCGCGATCGATCTCGCCGCGTTCGTGCGCCAAGCCGACGCCGCCTACCGACTGTTGTCGCGACAACAGTCGGTGGATCCGGTGAGACTGCTGATCCTCGGGCACTCCGAAGGCGGCTTCACCAGCGTGCTCGTCGCGGAGTCGGTGTGGCCACGTCCGGCCGGCCTCGCGTTGCTGGAACCGCAGGACGAACGACTGCTGGACCTGATCGATCTGCAACTCGGTGAGCAACTCGACTCGGCGGTCGCCGCCGGAAAGCTCGACAAATCCGTTGCGACTCAGAACAAAACCGGAATGATTCGCATCATCGGGGAATTCCGCGCCGGACAACCGATCGACTACACCGGTCTGCTGCCGAGCATCGCGCAGTTCTTCAGTGAATCTATTTTCAATGCTGCCAACGCGAACTACGTGCGCTCGGACGACGCGATCTACCCGCCAGACGTCGCGCGGTATCTCGCACCACATACCCGGGTCATGGTGACCTGCGGTACGGCGGACACCAATGTCCCTTGTGCGACAACGCCACCGCTGCTCTCCGCGTTGTCCGCCGCGCACTCGACCGGTCCCGGGCTCGTTGTCGTGCCAGGACTCGACCACGAACTGCATCCGGCAGGCGATTCCGGCAACGACCAGATCCTCGCGCCCGCCGCCATCGACGCGTTGACGGCATTCGCCGAACCGTTCTCCGCCAGTACCCGCTAGCATTCCCGCATGCCAGGACCTGAGCAAGTGGACTACCAGCGGCCCAGTTCGGCGCGGATGTACGACTACCTGCTCGGTGGTGGCCAGAACTTCGCCGTCGACCGGGAGGCCGCGGAGGCCGCCGCGGCCGCGTTTCCGCACTTTCGCGCTGCGGTCCGGGCGAACCGCTCGTACCTGGGCCGTGCGGCCTGCTACCTCGCCAAGCTCGGCGTGGACCAGTTCCTGGATCTGGGTTCGGGTATTCCGACCGCGGGCAACGTGCACGAGGTGGTGCACCGGTACAACCCGGACGCGCGCGTCGCGTACGTGGACCGGGAGCCGGTCGCCGTCGCGCATGCCAGCAAGTTGCTGGAGGACGAGCCGCTGGTGACCATCACCCAGGCGGACATCCGCTCCCCCAAGGACGTGCTCGCCGCGCCGACGGTGACGAACCTGCTGGACCTGGACCGGCCGATCGCGGTGCTGGCGATGGGCATCCTGCATTTCCTCACCGACGATGACGACCCGTTCGGCATGCTCGCCGCGTACCGGGACGCGAGTTGTTCCGGCAGTTATCTGGCGATCTCGCACGCCAACCAGGTCACCCTGACCGACGAGCAGGTGCAGGCGTTCCTGGACGCGTACGCGCGCACGCCGACGCCGACGTTGTTCCGCACGCCGGAGGAGATCCGGCGGCTGATGGACGGGTACAAGCTGATCGAGCCGGGTCTGGTGCTGGCGCCGTTCTGGCACCCGGACCAGCCCGGCCCTGTCGACGAGGGCGAAGCGGCGGCGACGAATCTGCGCGCTGCGGTCGGCATCAAGCCGTAGTCCGCTTCGGACGGACCGGCGCAGAACCTGACGCGGATGTCATGCGCCGGTCGGCTCTGCCCAAAAGTTAATAAAATTTCTAAACTAACGCGCATGTTGGCACGCCTGCTCATCGGTTCGGCGCTGCTCGCCCAGGCCGCGGGTCCCGACCCCCACCACAACGACGGTCCACGTCACCAACTGGCCGACGAACCATCCAGCGGGGCGCCCCGGTGTCGCTGAGCCCGGACGGCGCGACGCTGTACGCGGGCGGCTACGGCGTTTGCCGACCTGGTCGACACCGCGACCGGCACGATCACCGGCAGCGTGGCCCTCGGTCCGAGCTACCAGTGGACGGACCTGGTCGCCAGCTGGCTCAGGCGGCCGGCGCCTCGCCCCAGGCGGTGACCTCGGGCCGGAACATCAGCGAGACGACGAAAATCGCGAGCACGATGCCGACGAGCCCGGCGACCGCGCCGTTGACCACGTTGATGATGCCGTTCATCACCGCGAGCGCCTCGACGATGACGACCAGCGGCCGGACCCACTGTTTGCGCGAGGCAATGAAGATCGCGGCGATCAGGGCGAGCACCACGACGATCGGGTCCTCGACGACCTCGAACGAGCCGAGCGAGGTCATTTCCTGGCCGTGGTCGGCGATGCTCGCGACCTCGCTGAACACCAGGATGAGCAGCAGCGCGCTGGCCGCGAACTGGATCCAGATGAGTACGCGCGCGGTGCGCAGGGGCTTGGGCACTGCGGTCGGCGGGTTGTTCGGCGGCTGGATCATGTGGGCTTCCTTTGCGACGTCCACCAGTTGGCGCGCGGAAGCTAACCCATGACGAGGGGGACCGGTCCCGACGCTGAGGGTGACCGGTCACACTCCTGACCTGCTTGCATACTTTTTGTTAGTCACTTATCTTCGGTGAGTATGAGCACTGTGCACTCGGCTCGACCGCAGCTGCCGACCATTCCCGGCGAGGCCTGTGACGGCTTCCAGCCCACGCTGGAGATCATCGGCAAACGCTGGACCGGTTCGATCCTGCTGGCCATCGCGATGGGCGCCCAACGCTTCGGCGAGGTGCTGCGCACGGTCGACGGGCTGTCGGACCGGCTGCTTTCCCAGCGGCTCAAGGAACTGGAGGAGCACGGGCTGGTGATCAGGACCGTGGTGCCCTCGACGCCGGTGCAGATCCGCTACTCGCTGTCCGAATCGGGCCGGTCGCTGCTGGCGATCCTGACCCCGTTGGCCCGCTGGGGCGCCGAACACGAGGCCCGGCGCAAAGAGCGCTGATCAGGCCGCCCAGAGGGCGTCGATGGCCTCTTCGGCGGTGGCGAGACTCTTTTCCGCCAACGGGATCAGCTCGGCCATGGCAGGCACGACCGGGGCCAGGGTGAGCTCGGCGGTGATGAACTCCGGTTCGAGACCGGTGACTTCCAGGATGTGCGGCAGCCACGGAATCGCGTGGTCCCAGCCGTGCTTGGGCGCCTCGGGGCCGTAGCCGCCGCCGCGCGAGCTGAGCACGATCAGGTCGCGGCCGGAGAGCAGTCCGGTGCCGGTGGCCGGGTCGTAGGACAGGCCGGGCGCGATCAGGTGGTCGATCCACGCTTTCACGCTGCTCGGCACGCCGTAGTTGTAGAGCGGCAGGCCCAGGATGATCGTGTCGGCGGCGCGCACCTCGGCGACCAGTTCCTCGCTGACCTGCCAGGACGCGGCCTGTTCGGGTGTGTGCGCATCAAGCGGGGTCTGACGGGCGAGGCCGCCAGCGTCGTCGAGGTGCGGCACGGGGTTGGCGCCCAGGTCCCGGTAGGTGACCGTGCCGCCGGGGTGGCCGGCGAGCCACTTCTGTGCGGCGTGGGCGGTCAGCTTGCGGCTGACCGAGGTGTCCTTCTTGATGCTGGAGTCGATGTGCAGCAGGTGCGGCATGTGAATCGAGTCCTCGTCGAATCGTTGCGCGACACGGCTTTCCGCCGTGGCCTGACGATTCGAAGTTAGCTCCGGGTCGCGGCGCCGTGCAAAGGACGCGTTAGTCACTTACTTTTGATTAGTGGCTAATCGCCGGTTTCGCCTTGCCACTTCGCGTAGCGGCCCGCCCGGTCCACGGCGCGCAGGCGGCGTTCGGTGGCGTCCCGCACGGCTTCCGTTGCCACGATGAGCAGTTGGTCGCCGTGCCGCAGGCGGGTGCGCTCGCCGGGAGTGAAACCGTTGTTCTCGCGCACTACCAGGCTCACCGTCGCCCCCGCTGGCAGGCGCAGTTCGGTGAGGTAGACGCCGTGCAGTCTGGATTGCGGGCCGATGCGCACCTGGATCAGGCCTGCGTCGATGTCCTCCAGCGGCGCGGAGTCGACTTCGAGTTCGCGCGACTGCACGCTCGACGTGAGTCCGAGGACCTTGGCCAGCAACGGCAACGTGCCGCCCTGCACGAGAGTGAGCACGACGACGAGCACGAACACCGCGCCGACGAGTTGTTGCGCGCCGGGCCTGCCGTCGGTCAACGGAATCAGCGCGAGCACGATCGGCACCGCGCCGCGCAGGCCGGACCAGGACAGGAACGCCTTTTCCCGCCACGGCAACCGGAAACCGATGGTGGCCAGCACGACCGAGAGCGGGCGAGCGAGCAGCACCAGCACCGCGCCTGCGACCAGCCCTGGGACCAGCGCGGCGAGCAGTTGGGGTGGCGAAGCGTAGAGGCCGAGCAGCACGAACAGGCCGATCTGGGCCAGCCAGCCGAATCCCTCGGCGAAGGAGAGCGTGTCGCCGCGGTGCGGCAGGTGCGAGTTGCCGAGTACCAGCGCGCACACGTAGGTGGCGAGTAGACCGGACGCGCCCGCGAGGTCGCTGCCCGCGAAGGCGAGCACGCACACCGCCATGATGGCGAGCGGATACAGGCCGGTGGCGGGCAGTGCGGCGCGGCGCAGCACGAACGCGCCCGCCCAGCCGAGCGCGATGCCGATCAACGCGCCGACCGCGAGTTCGTAACCAACCAGAAGTGGCGTGTGCCAAGTGAATTCGTCACCGGACGCGAGCAGCACCACCGCGATGTAGACCGGCGCGTCGTTGAGACCGGACTCCAGTTCCAGCGCGCCAACGAGTTTCTTGCTGACGTTGATCCCGCGCAACACGCTGAACACGGCGGCGGCATCGGTGGACGAGAGGACCGCGCCCCAGAGCAGACCGCTCCGCCAGTCGAGGCCGAGCAGGTAGTGCAGGGCGACGCCGGTGACGCCGATGCTGACCACAACGGCCACAATGGACAGTACGATGCCCAGTCCCAGCGCGGGTTTGACCGTCGGCCAGCGGGTGGTCAGGCCGCCTTCGGCGAGGATGAGCACGAGCGCGGCGATGCCGAGCGACTGGGTCAGCTGCGCGTTGTCGAACCGGATCCCGATGCCGGATTCGCCGAGCAGCAGGCCGATCCCGAGGTAGAGCAACAACGAGGGCAGGCCGAGCCGGACCGAGACGCGCACGGCGAGGACCGCGACGAGCAGCACGACAGCGGAAATGCCGAGCACTTCGGCCAAGTCCGCCACAGTCCGCTCCTCTCATTTACGTCCATTGTGGCCAATATTTGGCAGTTATGGTTACCGAGAGGAGAAATCTCTCATTTGTCGCGAAGGTTTGTCACCTGGTCGATGATCTTCGCCAGCTGATCGGGTGGCGCATCGACGACGATGATCTTGTCTCGGCCGTGCGCGCCGACCGCGATGTCGATATCGGCGCGGCGGAGGTTCAGCGTGGCGGCCAAGGCTTTGCGCAGTGCCTCGTTGGCTTTGCCGTCGACGGCGGGCGCGGTGACCGCGACGATCAGCGCGGGACCGTGCGGACCCGGGTAGCTGCCGCCGACGGATTGCTTGGCGGCGCCCGGTTTCACCCGCACCGCGAACCGGCAGTCACTCACGGGTGAGGATCCGCACCGCGTCGTCGAGGTAGGCGCGCCACTGCTCGGGGGTACTCGGCACGACGCCCGGCACCGATCGGCGGAGCTGGATGGTGCCGAGATAGGTCGTGTAGGCGAGGGTCGCGCGGCGGGCGGCATCGGGGGCGGGAAAACCGACCTTGGCGTAGAGCAGCGCCAGGTAGGCGATCCGGCGCTCGGTAACCCGCGCGAGGACCGGGGCGACGACCGGGTCGGTGGCGGCGGCGTGCAGGGCGAGCTGGACGCGGCCGGATTCGGGGTCGGCAAAGGCGGCCTTGAACAGCAGGCGGAGCTGTTCGCGTGGGTCGTCGGCGGTCTCGATGCGGGCGATGATCGCGTCGGTCTGATCGATCTCCCAGCGGTCCAATGCCGCCTTGACCAGGGCTTCCCTGCTCGGAAAGTGCCAGTAGGCGCTGCCTTTGGTCGCGCCGAGCTTCGCGGCGAGCGGTTCGATCGCGACCGCCGCCAAGCCGCCATCGGCCAGCGCGGCGAGCGCGGCGGCTGTCCAGTCTTCCTTCGCGAGGCGACGCTTCACGGACACGTTTCCGTACGCTACCGTATGGACGTCACCATACGGGTGCGTATGGAAGGAGCATCATGATCAGCAATGTGCATCAACGGCTGCTACCAGCGAAAATGGCCGAAGCGGGGCGTCTGATCGACGCGGTGGCCGAACCGGGCAACGCGTTGTGGCCTTCGCCACCCTGGCCCGTGATGGTGCTGGACCGGCCGCTCGGGCCGGGCGCGGACGGCGGGCACGGGCCGATCCGCTACCAGTGCGTCAACCACCAGCCGGGCCGACGCGCCGAGTTCGAGTTCCAGCCGCCGACCCCGGTCCGGGGCACGCACGCGGTGGAGCTCATCGAACGTCCGGACGGCGTACTGCTCCAGCACACGTTGATCGCGGAGCCGATCGGCATCGCCGGGGCGCTGGCCTGGTCGGTCGTGTTCCGCGTGCTGCACGACGCGCTGCTGGAGGACCTGCTGGACCGGGCGGAGACGGCACTGGGCCGGCCTCCGAGGAGGCCGGCCCAGTGGTCGCCGTACGTGCGCCTGCTGCGCAGCGGCTACGAGCTCTTGACGACCACGACCCGCACGTCCAAGCCGTCGCCGACGGTCGCCGCGAAGGCGCCCTCGGGTGCGGCGTCCAGCGACTCGTAGACGACCGCGCCGGCCAGGGTTTCGCCCGCGACGAACTTTTCGTGCGCGCGAACCGCGTCGAGCACCTGCTCGGGGCCGAACACGGTCAGCGTGATCCGGTCGGACACATCCAGGCCCGCGTCGCGGCGAGCCTGCTGCACGGCGCGGACCACGTCGCGGGCCACGCCCTCGACCGCGAGGTCCTCGGTGACCGCGGTGTCCAGCACGACCAGGCCGTTGCCGCCAGGCAGCGCGGCGGTCGCGCCCGGGTCGGTGGCGACCAGCTTGCGCTCGTACTCGCCGTCCAGCAGCTCGATGCCTGCCGCGACGACAGCACCGGCCTCGGTGGTCGACCACTGGCCGGCCTTGACCGCGCGGATCACCTTCTGGGTGTCGCCGCCAAGGCGAGGGCCGCATGCTCGCGCGTTGACAACCAGCTCGAAGTGGCCGTGCGCGGCCACGTCCGTGGTCAGCTCGACCTGCTTGACGTTCACCTCGTCGCTGATGATCTCGGTGAACGGTTCGAGCAGCGCCGAGTTGGGCGCGGCGACGACCAGCCTGGCCAGCGGCAGGCGGACCCGCAGCTTGTTGGCCTTGCGCAGCGACAACGCCGCCGAGGCGACCTGGCGCACCTCGTCCATCGCGGTGACCAGGGTGTCGTCGGCGGGTAGCGCATCGGCCGACGGGAAGTCGGTCAGGTGCACCGAACGCTCACCGGTCAGGCCACGCCAGATCTCCTCGGTGGCCAGCGGCAGCAACGGCGCGGCCACCCGGCAGGTCACTTCGAGCACGGTGTGCAGGGTGTCGATGGCATCCTGGTCCCCTGCCCAGAACCGGTCGCGCGAGCGGCGCACGTACCAGTTGGTCAGGGCCTGCAGGAAGTCCTCGATCAGCGCGCACGCGCCGGACAGGTCGTAGCCCGACATGGCCGCGTGCACGTCCTTGACCAGGTCGTGCGTCTTGGCGAGCACGTACCGGTCGAGCACGTGCCGGCTGTCGGTGCGCCAGTGGCCTTCCTTGTTGGCCGCGTTCGCGTACAGCGCCTGGAAGTAGTAGGTGTTCCAGAGCGGCAACACCGCTGCGCGCACCGAGTCGCGGATGCCGCGTTCGGTGACGATCAGGTTGCCACCGCGCAGGATCGGCGACGCCATCAGGAACCAGCGCATCGCGTCCGACCCGTCCCGGTCGAACACCTCGTTCACGTCCGGGTAGTTGCGCCGCGACTTGGACATCTTCTGGCCGTCGTCGCCCAGCACGATGCCGTGCGCGATCGCGCTGCGGAACGCGGTGTGGTCGAACAACGCGGTGGCCAGTACGTGCATGTAGTAGAACCAGGCGCGGGTCTGGCCGTTGTACTCGACGATGAAATCGCCGGGGTAGTGGTGCTCGAACCAGTCGGTGTTCTCGAACGGATAGTGGACCTGGGCGAAGGGCATCGAACCGGACTCGAACCAGCCGTCCAGCACCTCGGGCACGCGGCGCATGGTCGCCTTGCCGCTCGGGTCGTCCGGGTTGGGCCGGGTCAGCTCGTCGACGAAGGGGCGGTGCAGATCGGTCAGGCGCACACCGAAGTCGCGCTCCAGTTCGTCCAGCGACCCGTACACGTCGGTGCGCGGGAAGTTGGCGTCGTCGGAGACCCACACCGGCAGCGGCGAGGCCCAGAACCGGTTTCGGGAGATGCACCAGTCACGGGCACCGGCCAGCCACTTGCCGAACTGGCCGTCCTTGATGTGTTCGGGCGTCCAGCTGATCTCCTGGTTCAGCTCGACCATCCGGTCCCGGAACGAGGTGACCGACAGGAACCACGAGTCGACCGCCTTGTAGACCAGCGGGTTGTCGCAACGCCAGCAGTGCGGGTAGGAGTGCACGTAGCTGTCCTGGCGAACGAGAACGCCGCGTTCGCGCAGTTCGCGCAGGATCGGCTTGTTCGCCTCGAACACCTGCAATCCCTCGAAACGCGGGGCGATGGAGGTGAACCGGGCGTGCGCGTCCACGGTCAGGATCGCCGGGATCCCGTTGGCCACACAGACGTTGTAGTCGTCCTCACCGTGCGCTGGCGAGACCTGCACAATGCCCGTACCGTCCTCAGTGGACACGAAGTCGCCTGCGAGCACGGTGAACGCGTTCGGGTTGTCCGCGAACTGCTCGACCAGGAAGTCGAAGACCGGCGTGTACTTCCGCCCGACCAGGGCGCTGCCCTTGACGGTGTCGACGCGGGTCGCGCCCTCGAACTCCTTCTCGTAGGAACCCAGCCGGGCTTCGGCCAGGATCCAGCGGTGGCCGTCCTTTTCCAGGACCGCGTAGTCGATGTCCTCGCCGACCACCAGCGCCAAGTTCGGCACCAGCGTCCACGGCATGGTCGTCCAGGCCAGGATCCGCTCGCCGGTCTCCAGTTCGAACCAGACGGTCGACGCCGGGTCCTGGCGGTCGCGGTAGGTGCCAGCGTCCATCCGCAACTCGGCGGCGGCCAGCGGGGTTTCGCAGCGCCAGCAGTAGGGCAGCACGCGGAACGCCTGGTAGATCAGGCCCTTGTCGTAGAGCGACTTGAAGGCCCACATGACACTCTCCATGAAGGAGAGGTCGAGGGTCTTGTAGTCGTTGTCGAAGTCGACCCAGCGCGCCTGGCGGGTCACGTAGTCGCGCCACTCGTGCGTGTAGCGCATCACCGAGGTGCGGCACGCCTCGTTGAACTTCTCCACGCCGAACGCCTCGATGTCGGCCTTCACCTTGAAGCCGAGTTCGCGTTCGGCCTCCACCTCGGCGGGCAGGCCGTGACAGTCCCAGCCGAACCGGCGCTCGACCTTGCGCCCGAGCATGGTCTGGAACCGCGGCACCGCGTCCTTCACGTACCCGGTCAGCAGGTGGCCGTAGTGCGGCAGGCCGTTGGCGAAGGGCGGGCCATCGTAGAAGACGAACTCGTTCGCACCGTTCTCGCCTGCGGGCCGGTGATCGACGCTGGCCTGGAAGGTGTCGTCCTTCGCCCAGTAGTCGAGCACGGTGCGCTCGAGATCCGGGAAGGACGGCTGCGCGGGTACGGCAGCGTCGGAGTTCTTCGGGTAACTCATGGTGCGGGTCACTCCATCGTCGTTCGCATAGACCGAAGTCCACACGGGGACGAGAGAGCCGAACACGGTCGGCGTCCCGCGGTACCACCCCGCTTGCGCTCACCGTTGCCATCGGCGAGCGCCGCTCGAAATCGGCTGTGACGGGCCGGCCCGTCCGGTTCTACTGAGGCCCGGGGGCCCGTTCTTCCGGAGACTCCCCGGTGATGTCCGGATCAACGCCTGTACATCCAAGAATATCGGGTCCGGCAATCCGGTTATTCCCGAGGCCGGTCATTCGGCGCTTGATCGGTACCGCTCGGCGATCACCGCGTCGGGAGTGCAGACAGCGCACGGGTTGAAGCCCAACTGGCGCGCTTCCTTGATCGGCAGCGGCAGACTCGCCCGGTCGCCGACCCAACGGCAGTAGGTGAGGTGGTAGCGCGGTCGCTCGTCAAGTACCCGGACCTCGATATCGAGGTCGGTGACGATCAGCACATCGGCCGCGTCGGTGTCTTCCTCGGCAGGCTCGGCCTCAGGGTCGAGCTCAGCTTCAGGGTCCGGATCAGCGGGTTCTTCCGCTGCCACGACGGGTTCCGCGCCCTGCGGTTCCGGTGTGGGCGCGTGCTTGCGGCGCCACCAGTCCGCGATCAGCAGCACGCACGCGGCGACGCTGGCGACCACCGAGAACCAGGCCCAGAACATGGCCGACGTGGTCAAGGCGACGACCAACAGGCCAAGGGCGGCCAGGACCAGCAGGAGAGCGAACAACAACATGTCTCTTCCCCGCTGCCCGGACCGCCCTTGGCCCGCTGTCAAAGCTGAACAAACTACGCCCGGATCGGGCTAACCCAGGAGGGTCAGCCTGCCTCGGCGCGTGGCCCGAACGAGTAGCCGGTCTGGTTGGCACGCGTCTCCGCATGTGCCGCCGAGCCACGGTCGTTGAGATCGCGCAGGCTCGATTCGAGCAGCGTCTTCAACCGGGTCCGGTACTCGCGTTCGAACGTCCGCAGCTTCTCGATCTCGGTGTCGAGCTGCTTCTTCTCGGCCGTGATCGTGCTGAGGACTTCGGTGTGCTTGCGGGTCGCGTCGCGTTCCAGCGTGGTCGCCTTGTCCCTGGCCTGACGCTCTACCGTCTCGGCCCGGGTACGTGCTTCGTTGAGCATGGCCTCTGCCCGCGTCCTGGCCTCGTTGACCAGAGCGTCGGACTTGGCGCGTGCCTCGGAGAGCAACTGCTCCGACTTGGTCCTCGCCTCGGCCAGCATGCCGTCGGCCTCGGACTTGGCTTCGCCGGTGAGCCGGTCTGCCATCTCCTGGGCCAGCCCCAGCACCTTGGCCGCCTGCACGTGGTGGTCGCCACCGGCCATGCCTCCCGGCGCGGTCTCCTCCATGGAGGAAGGCGGCGGCACCGGCGCGAGCCGGCGGGAGGGAGCCGGGTCAACGGATCCGAGCTGCGTACGCGCACCGTCGAGGTCTGACCGCGCCGCGTCGAGCTGCTGGTCCAACTGCTCGACCTGGGCCCGGATCTCGTTGTTCTCCTCGATCAGACGAGCGAGCTCCGCCTCGATCAGGTCGAGGAAGGCGTCAACCTCGTCTTCGTTATAGCCCCGCTTGCCAATAGGAGGCTTGCTGAACGCGACGTTGTGCACGTCAGCGGGGGTCAAGCCCATCAGATCACCTCACGCACTCACGGCTGCCGGATCCCGGAGCCCCGTTAACCCGGGAACGCCAGCCGCATTCCAATGAACACGACCAGCAACAGCACCATAATCGATACGTCTAGTCCCATGCCGCCGTATCGCACCATCGGGATTACCCGACGGAGGAGTCGTACCGGCGGATCGGTCACTGTGTAGATCGACTCCAGGGCCACCGCTACACCCCCGGCCGGACGCCATTCCCTCGCGAACACCCGGACGAGCTCCACCACCACGCGGGCAGTGAGCAGTAACCAGAAGACGAACAGCACGTAGTAGAGCACGAACCGAGCGGTTTCCACAGTTCAACTGTGCCACCAATGTCGCCCGAAGGTCAGACCGGGCGGCCAAGCGGTATCGGCTCAGCCGAAGAAACCGCCCTCTGCGATGCGGCGATGGTCTTCGGCGGTCAGGTCAACATCGGGCGGTGAGATCAAGAACACCTTGTCCGTGACCTTGTCGATATCGCCCCGCATGGCGAACGCCAAACCCGCTGCGAAATCGACCACTCGCCGAGCGTGAGCGTCGGACAACGCGGTCAGGTTGATGATGACCGGGTTGCCGTCGCGGTACTGCTCACCGATGGTGCGGGCGTCCTCGTAGCTACGCGGGTGCAACGTGGTGACCCGGCTCAGGGCCGGTTGCGAGCCCGTCGTCGGCTCGGTGGCCTGCCGCGTGCGGGTAACCGGCTCGATCAGCTCTGGCTGCTCGGCGAGGGCACCGCGAATCGGCGTCGGGTTGTTGCGCTGTGCGGTCTCGGTCAGCCACGGGCGGGCGCTGCCGCGCGGGCCCGAACCTGCCGAGAAGGAGCGCAGATCGTCACTGGAGTCCATGCGGGACACTGGACGTGCCCCGTCGGAGGAGAGCCTCCGCCGGCTTGCGGCGCGATCGCCGTAGCCGTCGAAGTCATCGGCCGGCCCCGACGAGTAGGACGATGAGTACGCACCGTAACGGTCGTCGTCCTCGTACTCATCCATCTCGTCGGCTGGGACCATCCCGAAGTATGCCTTCAACTTCTGCAGCGCACTCATGACAGCCCTTTCTCCGTGACGCCGAAACGTCGCGAAACGCGAGCGACCGCCGCCCCGTCCACCGGCGATCTGTACCCGTGCTATGCCGAGGCTAATCTCCGTCCACCCAGCAAAGCGGTTCCGACACGCACACATGTCGACCCACTGGCGATTGCCGCCTCAAGGTCACCGCTCATCCCGATGGACAGTTCTGTTGCCGTCGGATGGTGTTCACGCAAGGTGATCACCACACCTGCTAGACGTTCGAAAGCCTGCTTTGGTTCACTCTCAAGCGGAGCGATTGCCATGACTCCGCGTAGTTGAAGCTCGGTTTTCTCCCCGATCAGGTCGGCCAATCTCACCAGATCGGGCAGTGGGCAGCCACCCCGTTTTGGATCTCCGTCAATGCTGGCCTGCACCAGAACGTCCAGGGGGCCGTTCCGCGAACCTCGATCAATTGCCACCCGAACGGATGACGCCAACGCGTCGGCGAGCCGGGGCGAATCGGCGGTCTGCACCTGTCCGGCCCAAGCCACCACTGAGCGAGCCTTGTTCCGCTGGACGTTGCCGATCATCTGCCAGCGCACCCGCGCGTCCGGCCGCAGCCCAGCCAGTTCGGGCACCTTCGCGGACGCCTCCTGATCCCGGTTCTCCCCGAAATCGGACAAACCCAGGTCGACCAGGGCCGCGACGTCCGAGGCCGGGAAAGTCTTGGTGACCGCGAGCAGCGCCACCTCGGCCGGATCGCGACCGGCGGCCCGCGCGGCCACGGCGATCCGCTCGCGCACCCGCGCGAGGGACTCCGCCAGCTCCGCGACCCGCTCCTGCGTCATACCGGATCCGGCTCCAACCAGGTCAGGGCCGCGATCCTGCCGGTCTGCCGACCGGGTTTGCCGTCGCGGCGGTGGCTGAACAAGGCGCGGTCCTCCATCGTGCACCGAGGATCGATCCCGATCTTGGCAACGCCCGCGTCCGCGAGTTGGTTCCAGAGCCCGGCGCGCAGATCCAGGCCAGGCGTGCCCTTGCGGGTCTTGCTGGCGCTGCCGGGCAGGTGCGCCTCGACATCGGCCTGCATGGCGGCGGGCACCTCGTAGCACTCGCCGCACGCGGCCGGTCCGAGCAGCACTTCGACCCGGCCGACCTGGGCACCTGCCTCGACCATCGCGGCCAGCGCGGCGGGCAGCACGCCGACCCGGGCACCGACCCGGCCGGCGTGCACGGCAGCCACGACTTCGGCTCGCACATCGGCGAGCAGGATCGGCACGCAGTCGGCGACCAGTACGACCGGCGCCAGGCCGGAGCCGACCGCGATCGCGGCGTCGGTGGCCGGGAGTGGCGCGGATTGCGGGCCGCGCGCGATGGTCGCGGTGCGGCCGTGGATCTGTTCCATCCAGACCAGCTGGTCCAGGCGCAGCCCCAACTCGGAGGCCAAACGTTTGCGGTTGGCCGCTACCACGGTCTCGTCGTCGCCGACGTGATCTCCGAGGTTGAACGACTCGAACGGCGCGACGGACGCACCGCCTGCCCTTGTGGTGACAATTCGACGAACCCGCACGCCGAGAGCCTAACGGTCGGCGCGCGGGTCGCAGGTCACCAGTTGATCACCGCTGGGATCAGCGCCGCATGAACGGCGGGACGTCGACCTCGTCGTCGGGGTCATCGGTGACCGGAACAGCGCGGCTGGGGAGCGAGCCGTTGTGCCCGACCGGCGGCCGGAGTGCCTGGTGGTTGCTGGGCACCTGGGGCGCGGTCGGCGCCGGGTACTGACGCTCCTGCTGCGGCACCGGCTGGCTCGGCGTCGCCTGGTAGCTCGGGTTCTGCGCGGGCAGCGTCCTGGGGTCCGGTCGCGATTCCGGCTGACGGACCGGAGCAGGCTCCGGTTCCGGGTCGCGCATCCGGCCGGACTCGGCGGTCGCCGTCGCTGTCGAACGCGAGCTGGTCACCGCGCGCGGATCCAGCTTCTTGTGGGTGGGCATGCCCGAGTCGAACCCGGCCGCTATCACGGTCACCCGGACCTCGTCGCCGAGCGAGTCGTCGATGACCGTACCGAAGATGATGTTGGCATCCGGGTGCGCGGACTCCTGCACCAGCGACGCCGCCTCGTTGATCTCGAACAGACCCAGGTCGGAGCCGCCCGCGATGGCCAGCAGCACGCCGTGCGCGCCGTCCATGGACGCTTCCAGCAGCGGCGAGTTGATCGCCTTCTCGGCGGCCTGGATGGCTCTGCCCTCGCCGCGCGAGGAGCCGATGCCCATCAGCGCGCTGCCCGCGTCGGACATGACGCTCTTGACGTCGGCGAAGTCCAGGTTGATCAGACCGGGGGTGGTGATCAGGTCGGTGATGCCCTGGACACCGGAGAGGAGGACCTCGTCCGCGGAGCGGAACGCGTCCATCAGGCTCACGCCGACGTCGCCGAGCTGGAGCAGGCGGTCGTTGGGGATCACGATGAGCGTGTCGCACTCGTTGCGCAGCTCGGTGATGCCGTCGTCGGCCTGCTTGGCGCGCCGCTTGCCCTCGAAGGAGAACGGCCGGGTGACCACGCCGATGGTCAGCGCGCCGAGTTTGCGCGCGATCGACGCGACGACCGGTGCGCCACCGGTGCCGGTGCCACCACCCTCACCGGCGGTGACGAACACCATGTCGGCGCCCTTGATGACCTCTTCGATCTCCTCGCGGTGATCCTCGGCGGCCCTGGTGCCCACGTCGGGATTGGCGCCCGCGCCGAGGCCCCTGGTGAGTTCGCGGCCGATGTCGAGCTTGACATCGGCGTCGGACATCAGCAGTGCTTGCGCGTCGGTGTTGACCGCGATGAACTCGACACCTTTGAGGCCGACCTCGATCATCCGGTTGACGGCATTGACCCCGCCGCCGCCGATACCGACGACCTTGATCACCGCGAGGTAGTTGTGCGGAGGAGTCATCGGATCCGCCTTCCTGATCGTGACTGCCTAGTCGGTGCCGTCATGCCCATTTAGTGCCTTTTATTGACGCCTAAGTGTTCACCTGCCCGGCTCGCCAGTTCGCGTTCCAGTTCCGGCCAAACCCTTGACCTCAACCAGAGGTTTACAGTTCTGTCAACCCCATGCTGCCGAACTGAACCGTAGGCAGCGAAAAACCCTTGGTCCAGCAGCCACGCCGTAGCCAGCCCAACGTGTTCGTCACTTGTGTCGGTCGCGCCCACCACACCTGGCGCGTCAAAAGTTAGCGTGCACGAACCCCACCATCGGACCTGGCCTCAACCGGCAACCATGCTCTACCAACAACTTCGTCCTCTTAACCCTGCCAAGGAGGCGAAACGTGTTTCGATCTTCCACCCGCATGCTAGCGGGCGCGGCGCTGCTGGCGCTGCCACTGCTCGGACTCCCGGCCCTGTCCGCGAGCGCGGCCCCGGCCGCACCCCGGGCGGTGACCACCGTCTACTACCAGAACGAGGCGAGTTCGGCCTGGTCAAGCGCGGTCACCACGGCGATCGCCAACTGGAACGGCGCCCTGCACAACGTCAAGTTCGCCCAGGGCAACTCGGGCAACTCCACGGTCACCATCGATTCCTACAGCGGCTGGCCGGAGACGGAGCCCGACTCCCCCGGTGCCGGCACCGTCGACCTCGGCGAGGAGGCCGTGACCGAGGGCTACGACCGGACCAGGATCACCGCCCACGAACTCGGGCACATCCTGGGGTTGCCGGACAACTACGACGGCGACTGCTCGATCCTGATGTCCGGGCACAGCGCCGGAACGGCGTGCACCAACGCCGAGCCCGGACCGAGCGAGGTCAGCCAGGTCGACCAGATCTTCGCGGGCAACACCGCGGTCGTCCGGGCACGCACCGAAACCGTCGGGGTCTTCTGACCCGATCGGCTGAAGTGGCACCGGTCGGTTGACGTCCCCGACCGGTCGGTGCCACGGTCGCGTGTCGTTGTTCGCTACCTGTGCCTGGTGATCCGTTGCGCAACCGCAAGCGAAGCCCCCGACTCCTGCTCGCCGCAGTACTCGCCGTGATCGCGCTGGTCGCTGGCGTCATCGCGCTGGCGGACGGGACCGATCCCACCCCCAAGACCACCGCCGGACCCGCTCCGCACCCGAGCAGCGCCCCCGCCCCACCCGGGCTGACCTCCTACGGGGTGACCGCGAACTGGGTGGTCGACGAGAACAAGAAGCCGGGCAGCCCGGCCTGGCGCATCGGCGACACGCCCAAGACCGGCGCCATCGAGGGCTTCGCCAACCAGGTCTACGCGTCGGCCGGTCAGTCGGTGAAGCTCTACGTGAACAGCACCGCGCCCAAGTTCACCGTCGACGCCTACCGGATCGGGTACTACGGCGGCGTCGGCGCCCGGCTGGTGTGGAGCTCCAAGCAGCTGACCGGCAGGGCGCAGCCGCCGTGCCCGCTGACCGCGGGCGTGAACATGGTCTCCTGCGACAACTGGACGCCATCGGTTACCGTGCCGATCACCAGCGCGTTCGTGCAGGGCGACTACCTGTTCAAGTTGACCGGCAGCCACCACGAGCAGAGCTACGTCCCGCTGACCGTGTGGGACCCGGCCAGCCACGGCACCTACCTGGTCAAGAACGACGTGTTCACCTGGCAGGCGTGGAACCCCTACGGCGGCTACGACTACTACGTCGGCCCGGGTTCGTGCCCCAGGAACGTCTACCCGCTGTGCACCCGGGCCAGGGTCGTCAGCTACGACCGGCCCTACGGTGACGAGGACGGCACCGGCGACTTCATGTGGCTGGAAATGCCGCTGGTGCAGTTCATGGAGCAGCACGGCCTGGACGTCTCCTACGTGACCGACCTGACCGTCGCCGAGCACCCGGACATCCTGGCCAACCACAAGGCGCTGCTGTCCGAGGGGCACGACGAGTGCTGGTCGCTACCGGAGCGGCAGGCGGCGACAGCGGCCAACGCGAAGGGCCTGAACCTGGCGTTCTTCGGCGCCAGCGGCGTGCTCCGGCACGTCCGGTCCCAGCCGTCACCGCTGGGCGCGGACCGGGAACTCGTCGACTACCGCGACTCCGGCAAGGATCCGCTCAACGGCAAGGGCGACCCGAAGGAGGTCACCGGCAACACCTGGTCGGCGCCGCCCGCGAACTGGCCGGAAACCGACTTCGTCGGCGAGGCGTACAACGGCTTCCTTGAGCCGGACGTGCACGCCGGCCTGACCGTCGCGGACGCGTCCGCGTGGATCTTCAAGGGCACCGGCCTGCACAACGGCTCGGTGCTGCCCGCCGCCATCGGCTCCGATGTGGACAGTCTCCAGCCGAGGGCGACGCATCCGGCCGACGTGCAGGTGCTGGCGCACTCGGGGCTGCCCGCCAGCCAGGCGCAGGCGAACACCCGAGACGGCAACACCTTCTACTCGGACATGACCTACTACACCGGCCCGAACGCCAAGGCGGGTGTGTGGGACAGCGGCACCAACAACTGGATCCCCGCGTTGGTACCCGGCGGCGGCGAGTCACCGGCGACCGCGCGACTGGTCCAGCAGATCACCGGCAACCTGTTCTGGCTGATCGGGCAGGGCCCGGCCGGGAAAATCCAACCGTCCACCGCGAACTGGCAGCAGTTCTACCCGGCCGCCCCGCCGAAGAAGGGTTAGCCGGGACTGCAACGGGCGAAACCCGCCAATCTGACCACTTCACGCTAGTATGTCCGGTACGATCGAGCCGGACCAGCAATACCCGCATTTCCGGGGCAACCAGGTGGGCCCCAGTACCCGGACGGGCAACACCACTGCGAGGGCGTCATCAACCTCGACGTGAACCCGTACGCGTTCCTGGACACGGACGGGAACCAGCCGCCCGGCTAGCCAGCGACGTAGGGGATGGCGAGCGGGAGCATGCGGCGCCAGAAGGCGTCGTCGTGCTGGCCGTGCGGGAAGCTCGCGATCGCGGGATGTGCCTGGTCGGCAAGTTGGTGGGCGGAGGGATAGAACGGGTCTTCGCGACCGCACCAGATGGCGAGGTTCGCGGGCGCAGGATGGCGCAGCGGCTCGTAGTTCGCCCACTGCCGCTCGTCTGCGAACGCGTGCACGGTCTGCGCGTCCGGCCAGTCCTGGAACAGCGCCGGCGAGAGCAAAGCTGTGCGGCGCACGGGTTTCGTGCGCGCGTAGACGAGCGCGCCGAAGCAGCCCATGGAGATGGCGAGCACCGTGTCCGGGTTCGGCGCGAGGCCGAGAGTGGACAGCCAGCCGGGTAGTTCGGCGGTGAGCATGCGCTGCGGGTCGTCGGCCGGTGTTCTTGGCACCCAGTAGGAATCGCCGCCGTCGACCGCGACGAACGCCATCGGTGGCGCACCGTCGCGCACGGCGGCGGTGATGAGCTGGGGCAGGCCGAGGGTGATCATGCCGCGCGCGTTGTTGTTGCGGCCGTGCAGCACCAGGCACACCGGCAGCCGCGCCGGGTCGGCACCGGCCGGGATCATGGTGACCACGTCGACGAGGCGCCCGCGCGCGGCGGAGTGGAACTGGCGCACGGTGGTCTGCGCGGCGGGCACGGCCGGGACGGTGCCGGTGCCGCCGGTGAGGCCGAGCAACCGGTGCAGTGGCACGCCGCCGGGCAGCACCTCGAAGTATTCGCAGGCGCCGCCCGCGACCAGGAGCGCGCCGAGACCGCCGAGGATCAGGCCGCGCCTGCTCAGCGTCACTTCGAGATAGTGGGCAGGTCGGGGGCGGAGACGTCGTATGTCTTGCCGGGCTGGGTGAGCAGCGCGGCCAGCACCGCCGCCTTGTGCCCGCCGTCGGCGGTGTCGCCCCAGACCACGGTCTTGCCGTTGTTGAGCGAGAAGGTGACGTGGCCGGGCGTGTCCGCGCTGACGTTGACCAGGATCGGACGCAGTTGCTGCGGTATGGCGGCGAGCACCGCGATCGCGGCCTGCGTGGCCGGGTCGCTGGGGGCGGCGTGCGGCACGGTGATCGTGGGCAGGGCGGGCGGCGCGGTTGGCACGGTCGCGAAATCGTCGCCGGTCGCGTCGACCAGGTGGATGCCGCCGGGCCCTGCGAAGGTGGCGACCGGCTTGCGCTCGGTGACCTCGATCAAGATGGTCGACGGCCAGTCCCGCACAACGTCCACAGTGGCCACTCGGGACAGGTTCGCCACCCTGGTGCCGATCCCGTCGGTGTCCAGCCGGATCATCGGCGTGCCCAACGGGACCTCGGCGGCCAGCATCACCTGCTCGGGGGTCAGCGCCTTGGTGCCGCTCACGTTCACCGTGCGCACCCCGAGGACCGGCGTGAACAGCACGGTCACCGTGATCAGGACCAGGCCAAGGAAGATCAGCATCGCCATCCAGCGGCGCACCAGCGCGCGCCGCCTGGTCGGCCGTCCGCTTCGGGTTCTGCTGCTGGTCCGGGTCGAGCGAGTGCGTGGTGGGGCTTTGACCCCGCCGCCGCGTTCGTCGTCCGATGCGCCCATCTCAGCCGCGCTTGTCCAGCGCGATGATGATCTCGCCGCCCAGCGAGGTCACGTCGCCCGCGCCCATGGTGAGGACCAGGTCGCCGTCCCGCGCGAGGCTCGCGACCAGGTCGGGGATGCGGTCGAAGCCGGGCTCGTAGTGCACGTGCCCGGCGGGCAGGGTGACCGCGTCGGCGACGAGTTTGCCGGTCACCTCGGGGATCGGCTCCTCGCGCGCGCCGTACACGTCCAGCACGATCACCTCGTCGGCCAGCGCGAGCGAGGCGCCGAACTCGGTGGCGAAGTCCTTGGTGCGTGAGTAGAGGTGCGGCTGGAACACCACGATCAGCTTGCCGTCGCCCGCGACCAGCCGGGTCGCCTTGAGCTGCGCGGAGACCTTGGTCGGGTTGTGCGCGTAGTCGTCGTAGACCCGGATACCGCCGGAGCGGCCCTTGAACTCGAACCGGCGCCGCACGCCGCCGAAGGCGGCCAAGCCCTCCAGCAGACCGGCCAGCGGCGCGTCGACCTCAAGACCGGCGAGCAGCGCGGCGGTCGCGTCCAGTGCCATGTGTTCGCCGGGCACCGCGACATGCAGCGGCACGTCCGCGCCGTCCACGTGCAGGGTGAGTTCGCTGCCGCCCGCGCGTTCGTCGCTGCTGCCGCCGGTCGGGGTGAACCCGGCCGCGGTCGCGTCGTCCGCGCCGGTCGCGGTGAAACCGTAGCGGCGCACCCGGACCCCGGCCTGCTCAGCGCGGTCGGCCAGCGCGGCCGAACCGGGGTCGTCCGCGCAGGCGACCAGGGTGCCGCCGGGGCGGATGCGCGCGACGAAGTCGTCGAACACCTTGGTGTAGGCGTCGATCGTGCCGTGGTGGTCCAGGTGGTCGGCCTCGACGTTGGTCACGATCGCCACGTCCGGGCTGAACGCGAGGAACGAGCCGTCGCTCTCGTCGGCCTCGGCCACGAAGATGCCGCCGCTGCCGTGGTGCGCGTTGGAGCCGGACTCGTTGAGGTCGCCGCCGATCGCGAAGCTCGGGTCCAGCCGGCAGTGCTGGAGGGCGACGGTGAGCATCGAGGTGGTGGAGGTCTTGCCGTGCGTGCCTGCGACGCACACCACCCGGTGCCCCGCCATCAACGCGGCCAGCGCCTGTGAGCGGTGGATCACCGGGATGCCGCGTTCGCGCGCGGCGACCAGCTCCGGGTTGTCCTCCCGGATCGCGCTGGACACCACCAGCACGGCGGGCGGTTCGTCGAGCAGGTCGAGGTTGGCGGCGTCCTGCGGGACACCGATCCGCGCGCCAAGCGCCCGCAGCGCGAGCAGGGTCGGCGACTCCTTGGCGTCCGATCCGGACACCGGCACGTCCCTGGCGAGCAGGATCCGCGCGATGCCGCTCATGCCTGCGCCGCCGATGCCGATGAAGTGCGCGCCCTTGAAAATGTCCGTCATTTCGCTGCTTCCAGAACCATGCGGGCGAGCACGTCGGCCGCTGTCTTCGAACCACTGCCCATCGCGGCCTGGCTCATCGTGTTGAGCCTGCGCGGGTCGGTGAGGATGGGGATGACCAGTTCGGCGACCTTCGCCGGGGTGAGCTCCGCATCCGGCACGAGGATCGCGCCACCCGCCTCGACCACCGCGGTCGCGTTGAGCGACTGTTCGCCGTTGCCGATCGGCAGCGGCACGAACACCGCAGGCAGGCCGACCGCGGACACCTCGGCCACGGTCATCGCGCCGGATCGGCACACGGTCATGTCGGCGGCGGCCAGTGCCAGGTCCATCTGCTCCAGGTAGGGCACCGCGACGTAGGGCGGCGCTCCCCTGCTGGCCTGGTCGTTCTGCACGACGATGGTGTTCTTCCTGCCGTACGCGTGCAGCACGCCGATACCGGCGTCGGCGAGTTCGCGGGCGGCACCGGAGACCGCGCGGTTGATCGTCTGCGCGCCCTGCGAACCGCCGGTGACCAGCAGCGTCGGCGCGTTCGGATCGAGCCCGAAGTGGGCGCGGGCCTTGGCGCGCAGCGCGGCCCGGTTGAGGCTGGTGATGGACTGGCGCAGCGGGATGCCGATGATCTCGGCGTCGCCGAGGCCGCTGTTCGGCACGGCGGCGGCGACCTTGACCGCGTACCGGGCGCCGACCTTGTTGGCCAGACCGGCACGCGCGTTCGCCTCGTGCACGACGATCGGGATCCGGTGGCGCGCGGCCAGGTACGCGGGCAGGGCGACGTAACCGCCGAAGCCGACCACCACGTTCGCGCCGACGCGTTCCAGCACGGCCCGGGTGACCTTGATCGAGTTGCGCACGTTCATCGGTAGCTTGAGCAGGGCGGGCGTGGGCTTGCGCGGCATCGGCACCGGCGGGATCAGCTCCAGCGGGTAGCCGCGCTGCGGCACGATCGACGTCTCCAGACCGCGCTTCGTGCCCAGGGCGACGACCCTGGCGTCCGGGCGCAGCCGCATGACCGCGTCGGCCAGCGCCAACGCGGGTTCGATGTGCCCGGCGGTGCCGCCACCGGCGACCACCACACACGGCCCTGTCCCGGCGAGCCCCTGCGGGTCGACCTCCTCCAGCGGGAGGTTCCCACGCAGACTCTCGTAGAAGCCGGTCAACGGCCTCCTCCTTCAGCGGTACGCCCTGCGGCACGAGTGGAGCCGTGCCGCCCAGGGCCCCATCGTTCCTCACCGCGCCAGGCGCTCCGCCGCCGGTCCCCACCCGAGGACCGGTTCGCCTTCCGTCGTTCTTCCGCAGGTGGAAGCCCTGAAGATCGGCTCCCGGCTGACCCGCCGGGTCGGCCGGCGCCCTTGGGCGGGCTGGATGGCCGGACCGGTTTTCGGCGGACCGGTGGCTGGTAGACGCTCGGCGCTGGTAGGCGCATCAGCCTGCCGAACTTGCCAGGGCCCTGGGTGCGCAGTGCGGCCACCGATTCGGGTTCGTGCCGGGCACAGTTCGCCAGCAGGCCGAACACCAGCATGGTGACCACCAGCGAGGTGCCGCCGTAGGAGATCATCGGCAGCGGGATGCCGGTGTCCGGCAGCAGCGAGAGCACACAGCCGATGTTGATCGCGGCCTGCACGATCAGCCAGGTGGTGAGCGTGCCAGCGACGACCTTGATCCACGGGTCGATGTTGCGCATCGCGATCCGCATACCGGCGATCGCGAGCAGCACGAACAACCCGAGCACCAGGGCACAGCCGACGAAACCGAGCTCCTCGCCGATCAGCGCGAAGATGAAGTCGGTGTGCACGTTGGGCAGGTAGCCGTACTTGGCCGCGCCCTGACCGAGCCCCTGACCGAAAAGGCCGCCGTCGGCGAGTGCGTACTTGCCCTCGGTGGCCTGGTAGTTCAGGCCAAGGGTGTCCTGGGTGGGGTGCAGGAACGCGGTCCAGCGGGCGCTGCGGTAGAGGGCGCCGACGGACAGCGCGATGCCGCCACCGACCGCACCGACCACGATCGACACGAACAGCCGCATCGGCGCGCCGATGAACCACAGCAGCGAGAGCAGCACGATGCCGAGCGTGACCGTGCTGCCGAAGTCGGGTTGCAGGATGACCAGGGTCAGCATCAGCAGGCCGACCGGCACGACCGGCACGAGCAGGTGCCGGTACTGGTGCAGCATCGCTTTCTTCTTCACCAGCACGTGCGCGCCCCACAGCGCGAGGCTGAGCTTGGCCAGCTCGACCGGCTGGAAGGCGAGCGGGCCGAGCGGCAGGAAGCCGCGCTTGTTGGTGTGGACGACGAGCACCGCCATCAGCAGCGCGATCGTGCCGGACACCGCGAACCCGGACAGCGCCCTGATCTTGTGCAGTGGGATGCGCACGCCGACCCAGAACACCAGCAGGCCGAGCAGGGCGAAGGCCAGCTGCTTCTTGAACAGCGCGTACGCGGACCCGGTGCCGTGCGCGGACTGTTGCAGCGACACGATCGGCGACGCGGACGCGACCATGACCAGGCCGATCGCGGTGAGCAGGCCGAAAACGCCCAGGATCAGGTGGAACGAGGCGAGCGGGCGACCGAGCCAGGCGGTGAGCGGACCGAACGCGGTGCGTACCGAGCTGAACTTGACCTTGCGCGTGGTCGTCTTCTTCGCCCTGCCCGTCCCCGGCTTCGGGCGGGCGGTCGTGGTCATGCCGGGTCTCCCGGCCTCGCCAACCGCCGTTGTCCGCTGATCACGGCGAGCGCTTCGGCGAACGCGCGGCCGCGGTGGGCGTAGTCGGTGAACATGTCCCAGCTCGCCCCGGCGGGTGCGAGCAGCACCACGTCACCGGGTCGCGCCAGCTCGCTCGCTGCCCGGACCGCCTCCACCATGACCGCCATAGCGTCATGGTCTCCTGATCCGGCCAGGTGAACGGGGACATCGGGCGCGTGTCGCGCGAGCGCGGTGGCGATCACGTCCCGGTCCGCGCCCAGCAGCACCGCGCCGACCAGGCGCGGAGCCAGCTCTGCGACCAGCTCGTCCACGTTGGCGCCTTTGAGCAATCCGCCCGCGAGCCACACGACCCGGTCGTGCGCCCGGATCGCGGCCGCGGCCGCGTGCGGGTTGCTGGCCTTGGAATCGTTGAGGTAGCGGACGCCGTCCAGCACGCCGACCTCGACGCCTCGATGCCCGCCGGGTTCGAATTCGAGCAGGCCCTTGGCAACGGCTTCGGCGGACACGCCGTGCGCGCGGGCGACGGCGGCGGCGGTCAGCGCGTCGAACACGCCCGGCGGGCCCGACGGGTGCACCTGTGCGACGTCGATCAGCGCGACGCCATCCGCGAAGGCGCGATCGACCAGCCGACCGTGCGCGATGCCGAGCTGGCCGGGTGCGGGTTCGCCCATGGTGACGCCGTACTTGGCGGGCGCGGGCGCGTCCGCGAGGAGCTTCTCGACCAGCGGGTCTTCGCTGCCCGCGATGGCGATCTCACCGGTGAGGACGCGCTTCTTGGCGGCGATGTAGGCGTCCAGGTCGCCGTGCCAGTCCAGGTGGTCCGGGGCGATGTTGAGCAGCGCGCCCACCGCCGGTCGCACCGACGGCGACCAGTACAGCTGGAAGCTGGAGAGCTCCACCGCGAGCACCCGGTGCCCGGCCGCGACCGCCTCGACCACCGGCAGGCCGATGTTGCCGCAGGCCACCGCGTCCTCGCCGGCCGCGTGCAGGATCGAGGCGAGCATGCCGACCGTGGTGGTCTTGCCGTTGGTGCCGGTCACCGCCAGCCAGATCGGCGGCTGCTCGTCGGTCTGGCAGATCCGCCAGGCCAGTTCGACGTCGCCGATGACCTCGATGCCCTGGCCGGCCGCTGCCGCGAGCAGCGGGGCGGTCGGTTTCCAGCCAGGGCTGGTCACCACCAGCCGGGTGCCCTCCGGTGGGTCGGTCAGGCTGAGCTCGGTGCGAACCGAGGGCAACTCCTGCGCCAGCGCGTCCAGCCGCTGGGCGTTGCCGTCGGTCACGATGACCCGCGCGCCAAGCGCCAGCAGCGCCTTCGCGGTCGGCACCCCGGTCACGCCCGCACCGGCCAGCACGACCGGCGCACCGTCGAGATCCTCGATGTTGATCATCAACCGCCGCCGTGGGAGAGCCAGTCGGCGTAGAACAGGCCGAGGCCGAACATGCAGGCGGTGGCTCCGAGGAGCCAGAATCTGATGATCACCGTGGTTTCCGCCCACCCGGCTAATTCGAAGTGGTGGTGGAACGGTGCCATTCGGAACAGGCGCTTGCGGGTGGTGCGGAAGACCGCGATCTGCAGCACGACCGAGAGCATCTCGACCATGAACAGGCCGCCGATGATGATCATCAGCAGTTCGGTGTGCGTGGTCATGGACAGCCCGGCGAACAGGCCGCCGAGGGCCAGCGAACCGGTGTCACCCATGAAGATCTTTGCCGGTGCCGCGTTCCACCAGAGGAACCCGACACACGCCCCGAGCCCGGCGGCGGCCACCAGCGCGATGTCCAGTGGGTCGCGGACCTGGAAGCAGCCGAGCAGCCGCGACTGCACGACCTGGCCGAAGCAGCCGTGACTGGTCTGGAAGAACGAGATGACCACGTACGTGGCCAGCGCCATCGCGGAGGAGCCACCGGCCAGACCGTCAAGGCCGTCGGTGAAGTTCACCGCGTTCGACCAGCCCGAGACCGCGATGTAGCAGAAGATCACGAAGCCGATCACGCCGAAGGAGATGGCCGGGATGTCGCGGGTGTAGGACAGGTCGATCGACACCGGGCGCAGGCCGTTGACGTTCGGGAAGCGGATGGCGAGGACCGCGAAGACGATCGTGGCCGCCGACTGGCCGACCAGCTTCGCGGTCTTGTTCAGACCGAGGTTGCGCTGCTTGCGCACCTTGATGAAGTCGTCGAGGAACCCGACCAGGCCCAGCGAGGTGGTCAGCAGCAGCACCAGCAGGCCGGACGCGGTCGGCCCCTGCCGCTGGCTGGAGGACAGCGCGTTGACCAGGTGCGCGGCGATGTAACCGGCCCACAGCGCGACCAGGATCGCCACGCCACCCATGGACGGCGTGCCGCGCTTGGCAGCGTGGCTCTTCGGGCCTTCCTCGCGGATCTCCTGACCGAAGCCCTGCTTGGTGAACAGCCGGATCAGGTACGGGGTGAACATGATGGACACGAACAACGCGACGGCCGCCGCGATCAGGATGCCCTTCACGCAGCACCGCCAGAGGTGGCCACCAGCGCTTCGGCGACCCGCCACAGCCGTTGCGCCTTGGCCGCCTTGACCAGCACCACATCACCGGGCCGCAGCTCAGCGCGCAACAGCGCGACCGCCGCGTCGACGTCCGGCACCAGGACCGACTCCTCTCCCCACGAGCCCTCAAGGCTCGCGCCCTGGTGGATGGCCGCTGCGGCCTCGCCCACCACGACCAGCTTGCCGATGTCCAGCCGCACCGCGAGTCTGCCGATCTCGTCGTGCACGGTGACGCTGTCCTCGCCGAGTTCGCCCATCGCGGCGAGCACCGCCCAGGTGCGCCGCCCCTCGCCGGATCGGCCCATGGTGGCGAGCGTCTTGAGCGCTTCGCGCATCGCTTCCGGGCTCGCGTTGTACGAGTCGTTGACGATGGTCACGCCGTCCGGCCGGTTGGTCACCTCCATCCGGCGCCGGGACATCGGCACCGCGCTGGAGAGTCCCTTCGCGACGGTGTCGAGATCGGCGCCGAGTTCCAGCGCGATCGCCGCGGCGGCGAGCGCGTTGGGCACCATGTGCGCGCCGTGCAGGCCGAGCGTGACGCCGGTCGAACCGCCGGGCGTGTGCAGTTCGAAGGAGGCGCGCGCGTCGTCGTCCAGCACGATGTTCGCGGCGCGCACCTGCGCCTGCTCCGACTGTCCGAAGTAGACGACGCGGGCCTTCGTCCTGCCGTGCATCGCGGCGACGAGCCGGTCGTCCGCGTTGAGCACCGCGATGCCCTCTGCCGGCAGCGACTCGACGAGTTCGCCCTTGGCCACCGCGATCTGCTCCTGCGACCCGAATTCACCGAGGTGCGAGCGCCCGACGTTGAGCACAGCGCCGACCTTCGGCTTGGCCCAGGAGGTCGCCGTCGCGATGTGCCCGATCCCGCGCGCGGACAGTTCCAGCACCAGGAAGCGGGTGTCCTCGTCGGCGCGCAACGCCGTCCACGGCGTGCCCAGCTCGGTGTTGAACGACTCGGGCGGCGCCACGGTCGGACCGAGCTGACGCAGCAGGTGCGCGATCAGGTCCTTGGTGGACGTCTTGCCTGCCGAGCCGGTCACGCCGACCACGGTCAACCCGTTCGCGGCCAACCGCTCCAGCACCGCACCGGCCAGGGTGGCCATCGCGGCCAGCACGGCGGCGCCGGAACCGTCGGTGTCCCCGGCCAGCGCGTACACCGTGCTGCCGGTGGGGCCCAACGGGTCCACCACAACGGAGGGCACCGGCCCGTCCGGACCGGTCAGTTCGCGGGCGGTCAGCGCGGCGACCGCGCCCTGGCGCACCGCGCCGGCGGCGAAGTCGTGACCGTCCACCCTGGCCCCGGGCATGGCGACGAAAAGGTCGCCTGCACCAACGGCACGGGAGTCGAACTCGACCCCGCCGGTGATCACCTCGTCACCGCTCGCGCCGTGCAGCCTGCCACCGACGATCTCGGCGATCTGGCGCAGCGTCAACCGAATCACCGGCCCACCTCTCGCATCCGGGGTGGGTCAGAAACCCTGTTCATTTACGTCCTCAACCGTGTGTTTTCGCCAGTTCGCGAATGGCCGCGTCCAACTCGTCCCGGTCGGAGAAGGGATGGATCATCCCGGCGATCTCCTGCCCGGTCTCATGTCCTTTGCCCGCAACGACAACGACGTCGCCGGGGTGGGCGTTGTCCACCGCGAAGCGGATCGCCGCCCGTCGATCACCGATGTCCACCACTTCACCACGCTGACCGCGCGGCACCGCGAGCGCACCGTCGCGCATCGCGGCCCTGATCTTGTCAGGGTCCTCGCTGCGCGGATTGTCGTCGGTGACCACCAGCAGGTCGGCCCGGCGGGCCGCCTCCTCGCCCATCAGCGGGCGCTTGCCCGTGTCGCGGTCGCCACCGCAGCCGAGCACCACCAGCACCCGGCCTTCGCTGTGGTCGCGGTTCAACTGGTCGTGCACCGCGTCCAGCGCCAATGCGACGGCGGCCGGCTTGTGCGAGTAGTCGACGACGGCGGTGAAGTCCTGGCCCGCGTCCACCCGCTCCATCCGGCCCGGTACGTCCACCGTGGACAGCCCGTGCGCGATCGCGTCCGGTTCGATGCCGGCCTCGATCAGGATCGCGGTGGCCAGCAGCGCGTTGGCGACGTTGAACGAGCCGGGCAGGCGCAACGCGATCGGGATCCGCAGCCCGCGCGGGCCGACCGCGGTGAATCGCTGCCCGCCGATCTCGAACGGTTCCAGGTTCGCGGCCCGCCAGACCGCGTCCGAACCGGAAGTGTTGACCGTGACCGTGTCCGGGCGGACCAGGCGCAGGCCCCACGACGTGTCGGTGCAGACCACCTCGGTCGCGGCCCGGCCGTCGAACAGCTTGGCCTTGGCCGCGAAGTAGTCCTCCATGTCGTGGTGGAAGTCCAGGTGGTCCTGGGAGAGGTTGGTGAACGCGCCGATCGAGAACCGCACGCCCGCCACCCGGCCGAAGGTCAGCGCGTGGCTGGAGACCTCCATCGGCACGTGGGTGACGCCCTGTTCGAGCATGTAGGCCAGCAGCGCCTGGAGATCCGGCGCCTCGGGCGTGGTGAACGCGCTGGCCAGCCGCTCGCCCGCGATCGCGGTCTGCACCGTGCCGATCAGGCCGGTGATCTTGCCCGCCGCGCGCAACCCGGCGTCGACCAGGTAGGTCGTGGTGGTCTTGCCCGAGGTACCGGTCACGCCGATGACCGAGAGGTGATCGGCCGGGCAGCCGTAGATCCGGGCGGCCAGCGCACCGAGCACCGCGCGTGGGTCGGGCAGCACCAGCACCGGCACCTTCGCGGCCTGCAACGCGGGCCGGGCGGCCCCGGCGGCGTCGGTCAGCACGGCGGCCGCACCGGCGGCGAGCACGTCCTGCGCGAAATCGGCGCCGTGCACCCGGGCACCGGGCAACGCGGCGAACAGGTCGCCTGCGCGCACGTGCTGAGCACGCTGGGTGATGCCGTGGACCTGCTGATGTTGTCCGGGCGGGCGAAGGGCGAAGGAGGCGGCAACCGACGCGGCGATGTCGG
The DNA here is from genome assembly GCA_036494465.1 of Pseudonocardiaceae bacterium. Classification (GTDB taxonomy): domain Bacteria; phylum Actinomycetota; class Actinomycetes; order Mycobacteriales; family Pseudonocardiaceae; genus CAJCJE01. Next base: position 382 of record DASXOJ010000162.1, on the reverse strand, counting down.
CGACATCGATGGGCTCGACCAGGCTGGGGCGAGGCGCGACGAGTTGTTTGCCTTCCGGCATGGCTGGCACGTCGCGCAACGCTACCGGCGTCACTTCGCGCCCGTGCAGGGACTCGTCCTCCACCGTCCCAACCTCCTCTCCGCCACCGCGCTTGAGCATGGTTCACCTGCAACTATGCGCCATCACAACGGGTGAGTGCGCGAAAGGTCTACGAGCCGAGCACGAACGGGACGAAGGGCAGCGGCGTGTTGTTCACCGGCAGGTTGTACCGGGACACGATGTAGGAGGCGATGTCGTGGAACAGCGGCGCGGCGGTCTGCGCGCTCTCGCCGCCCTGGGCGGGCCGGTCCAGCATCACCGCGACGACGTACCTCGGGTCGT
>DASXOJ010000161.1:0-13386 GCA_036494465.1 Pseudonocardiaceae bacterium | reverse complement strand
CTCCTCTTCGGCCCGAACGCAAAGGATCAACCGTGACATCAGCTGATTTCGACCACCCCTACGCCGAGACCGCCACCATCGGCGACGCCGTCTTCGTGTCCGGCTGCCTGCCAGTCGACGAGGCGGAGAACCTGGTTACCGGCAACAAAGAAGCCCTCGACGCGGCCCTGGCCACCGTCGGACGGCGCCTCGCCACCATCGGTCTCGATCTGACGCATGTCGCCAAACTGACCTACTTCGTCACCGACATGGCCGACCGGAAACTCGCCAACGACCAGTTCGTCGCCACCTGGCCGGAGCCTCGCCCGGCACGCACGATCGTCGCGGTGGCCGGGTTGCCGCGCGGCGCGTCCGTCGAGATCGACGCGATCGCCAGGCGGGGCTGACCGCTCAGACCGTGCCCTCGATCTCGCGCAACAGGCTCGCCACGTAGTCCGGGTGCGACAGGAACGGCGAGTGCGACGAGGCCAGCTCGAACTTCCGGCCGCACCGCGCTGCCATCGCCCGTTGGGCCCCCACCGGTATCGCGTGGTCCTCGGTCGCCACCAGGTAGGTCGTCGGAATCGTGCGCCACGCCGTCTCGGTCTGCTGCTCGGTGAACGCGCGGTACGACTGCGGCGCCAGATCCGCGACCGAGGCGACGGCGACCGCGTCGGGCAGGTCGTGGAAGAAGATGTCGACCGGGTCCTTGACGTCGATCAGGCCGTCCTCGCGCATGATCCACCACGGCAGCGGCGCGCCACCAGCGGCGCCGACCAGCGAATCCCCGTTGTCCAGCACGAACGAGCACAGGTAGACGATGTGCCGGACGTTCGCGAGCCCGGCCAGCGCGCGAGAGGCCACCACACCGCCGTAGGAGTGCGCGGTCACGACCACCGGACCGTCGATCGCGGCAACGGCGTCCCGCACCACCCGTGCGTCCTCGGTCAGTCCCGCCGCCGGATTCCCGGCGCTGGGCAGATCCACCGTGCGCACGTCATGGCCGGGGAGTTCGGCGACGACCTTGTCCCAGCACCAGGAACCATGCCAGGCGCCATGCACGAGCAGGTGGGTAACCGCCATCGTCATCTCCTCAGGCTTCGGATGCCCCAGAAGCATAATGAGACTCTTCTGCGTAGGCGCTCGCCTGGAGTTGGAACAACTCGCGGTAGTGGCTCGGTCGCGCCATGAGTTCCGCGTGGCTGCCCTGCTCGATCAGTTTGCCCCGGTCCAGCACCAGGATCCGGTCGACCTCGCGGATGTTGGCCAGCCGGTGGGTCACCAGCACAGTCAGCCGGTTCGTCCCGTTGTGGCGGGTCGCCGAGCGTAACCCCGCGAAGGCGCGGGCCTCGGCCTTGGCGTCCAGCGCGGCGCTGGGTTCGTCCGCGATCAGCACGTCGCCGTCGCGGTAGATGCCGCGCGCGATGGCCAGCCGCTGCCACTGCCCACCGGAGAGGTCCTGCCCCGAGGTGAAGGAGCGGGACAGCACGGTGTCCTGGCCCTTCGGCAGCGCGTCGATCACCTCCCGCGCGCTGGACAACCCGACCGCGTCCCGCCAGCGCGCCGAATCGGGGTCATCCGCTTCCAACCGGCCGACCCGCACGTTGATCATCGCGGTGGTCGGCCACTGCGCGGGCTGCTGGGCGATCAACGCGATCCGCGAGTGCACCGAATGCGCGTCCGCCGTCGCCAGGTCGATCCCGTCCCACGCCACCATGCCCTCGGTCGGTAGGTAGAGGCCGGTGATCAGCTTGCCGAGCGTGGTCTTGCCCGACCCGTTCTCGCCGACCAGCGCGACCACCTCGCCCGCCCGCAAGGTGATGTCGATGTCCCGCAGCGCCGGTTCGGTCTGGCCGGGATAGGTGAACGACACCCCGCGCAGGTCGATCGTGCGCGGTGCCTGCGTGATCGACGCGACCCCCCGCGGCCGGCGCCGCTTCGCCGCCTCCTCGTGCAGCTGGCGCAGGAAACCGAGGTAGAAGGAGTCGTTGTACAGCGAGTTCACCCTGCTCAACGTGCCCGACAACGCGGTCGACGCGGTCCGCATCGCGATCGCCGCGGTACCGGCCAGCGCGAGCGGCAACGAGTTCGTGTACAGCAACAAGCCGAGCACCACGTACGCGGCGCAGGTTCCCGCGCTGGACAACACCTGACCGTACAGTTGCAACAGCGTCTGCTTGCGTTGCAGCTTCAGCGAAACCCGCAACTGGTCCCGCGCCAGCTCTTCGTACTCGGCGAGCATCGTCGGCGTCACCGTGCACGCGAAGCGTTCGGTCGCCTGGTCCCGGTCGGTCATCATCCCGCTGAGGATGAACATCCTGCGCCGCTCGCTCGCGTTGGTCAGGAAGTTCTGGTAGGTCAGCCGATGCGCTCGCCGCGCCGACCACGCGTCCGCGACGGCGACCAGCAGCAGAGCCGGTGCCAGCAACGGATTCAGCACCGCGACCGCGACCATCGCACCGGCCAGCGAGACCAGCTGCGACGCGATACCGATCACGCCGTGGATGGTGCTGCTGATCGCGGACGTGCCGCGTTGACCGGTCTGCCGCAACAGATCGACGAAATCGGCGTCTTCGAACGCGATCAGGTCCACCTGCGCGACGGCCTTGTTCAGGTCGAGCTCGGCGGTCAAGGTGACGCGGGGGATCAGCGCGCTCTGCACCCAGCTGACCGCGGCCGACAACGCACCGCGGGCGGCATAGGCGATCACGACGACGAGCAGGGACGGCAAGGCGGCCAGCACCTTGGCCGGGGTCGGGCCGCCGTTGAGCAGATGGGTCAACACGGTCGATGTCGCGAGCAGGCCGAAGGTCATCACCGCACCCGAAGCGCATTCGGTGGCGACGGTCAGCAAGGTCAGCCAGGGCGAGCTGTGCCAGACCAGCCGAACCGTCGCGGCGACGGTGGCCGGAAACGACCGCAGCGTCTGCCAGCCACTGGCGTCCATGCGCCTGGTCGCCCACTCGGGTCGTTCCGATGCCTCCGGTCCCACCAGCGTGAGCTTTCGCTGGGCGGAATCGGTCACTCGTCGAGAATGACGGAAATGATTCGCGCTCGCATCAGGGTTTTTTCCGCACCGAACCCTGATCTTCGCCCAATGGCAGGGTAGGGGGCATGGACGTCAACTGCGTGATCGTCGATGCCGTCGATCCCGAGCGATTGGCCGCGTTCTGGAGCGAGGTCCTCAACCGGCCGGTGGCCGGACGGATCGGGCCGTACGTGTTTCTGGCTCGCCGCAACGGGCTGGGCATCGGCTTTCAGCGTGCCGACGCGACCAAGAGCGGGAAGAACCGGCTGCACCTGGATCTCGAATCTGCCGATCCAGCCGCCGAACAGGCCGTGGTGGAGCGGCTCGGCGGGCGACGGCTGACCGAGTACGACGACGGTGGGTTCCTCGTGCTGGCCGACCCGGAGGGCAACGAGTTCTGCGTGCTCCCGCAGGGCTCGTGCGACATCGACGACGACGGCCGCGCCCACTACCTGCCTTGACCGGATGCGCCCGGACGTTGTGCGGGATATCGTGCCAAGGGTGGGCATAGATTCGACTGATCAAGCCCTGCTGCGGGAGTTGCAGCACGATGCCCGGCAGACCAACCGCGACCTGGCCGCCAAGGTGCGGGTGTCGCCGTCGACCTCGCTGGAACGGGTGCGGGCGCTGCGCGAACAGGGCGTCATCACTGGGTTTCACGCGGCGGTCGACCTCGACGCGATCGGGCGGCCGGTGCAGGCGCTGATCGCGGTCCGCATCCGGCCGCCTGCGCGTCCGGTCATCGAAGGCTTCCGGGAGTGGGCGATCCGGTTGCCGGAGACGATCGGGTTGTTCGTCACCTCCGGCGAGCACGATTTCCTGATCCACATCGCGGTTCCGGACGTCAATGGCGTGTACGCCTTCGTGATCGACCGGCTCACGCAGCGCCGCGAGGTCGCCGACGTGCACACCACGATGGCCTACGAGCACCTGCGCTCCCGGCACATCGAGGCGTCACCGAACAAGTGACGGACGATCGGCGAAACAGCCGCACAATGTGCGCCAAGCTGAGCCGCTTCGCGGGGTCGGCCGTGACAAGTTCGGCGGCGCGAGCTTTCCGCTGACTGCCTGGTTAGCGTCGGCCGCATGACCGCAGACGTCGGCTTCGCGCCGGAAGAGATCGACCAGGCCGCACCCACTCGCGCGGCCCGGCTGAAATGGGTGGTCGTCGTCGACCGGAACCTGCCGCCGGGCCAGGCGGTGAACGCCGCGGTCTGCGTTGCCGCGGCGACCGCGCGCGGGGTGGGCGGCATGCTCGGCGACGACGCGATCGACGCGGACGGTGCGACGCATCCCGGACTGCCCTGGGCGGGTTGTTCGATCCTGGCCGCCGACCCCGGCACGTTGCGCGCCATCCGCGCCAAGGCCGCGTCCTCGATCGGCATGTTCGTCGCCGACATGCCCGCCGCCGCCCAGCACACCCGCGTCTACGCCGACTATCTCGCCACCGTGAAGGAAACCGCCGCCGCCGACATCGAGTACCGCGCGGTCGGCATTGTCGGTCCGCGCAACCGGGTCGACAAGATCGTCGGCAAACTTCCGTTGCTGCCTTGATCGCTCAGGCGCCGGTCGCGCCGCCGTAGGTGGCGATCTTGTACTCGGTCGCCGCGAGCGACAGCGTGAGCTCGCGGATCTGGCGCCGGATGGTGTCCCGGTGCTCCAGCAACATGTCCAGCCGCTCCGGCACGGTTTCCTCGCCCGCGTCGACGAGTTCGACGTAGTGCTGCAGATCGCGCATGGCCATTCCGGACAGTCGCATCCGGGTCAGGAACACCAGTCGCCGCACCGCTTCCGGCTGGTAACTGCGGTGTCCACTGCCGTCCCGGTCGACCTCCACCAGCCCGGCGCGTTCGTAGTAGCGCAAGGTGTGCGGCGAGAGGTCGAGCAGATCGGCGACCTCGGCGATGGTCATCGGCCCTGCGAGGTCGCCGGTGTCGGCGAGGCGGTGGATCACCTCGACCGACATCGGTCCGTCGATCTCGCCGAGCGCGGCGAGCGCCTTGCTCATCAGTTCCTCGGTGGCCACGATTCGATCCTAGATCGGGCGGGACGACGGGAGCACGTCGTCGAAATCGGCGCTGCGCGCGAGGTCCGCCCACTGTTCCACTTCGGCCAGTCCGCGCCGGTAGGCAGCCGAGATCCGTTGCACGGCTTCGGCACCCAGCGGCAACCGCAGCGGCACCGTCTCGGCATGCGCCAGCCGGACGACGATCTCGGCCGCCCGGACCGGGTCGCCCTCCTGCATGCCGTCCGCGCCTGCCATGTCCGCGCGAACCGGTGCCAGCACGTCGGCGTAGGTGTCGGACGGCGCGGCGAACCCGAGTGCGTCCGGTGCGTTGAACGAGGTCCGGAACCGGCTCGGCTCGACCACCAGCACCCTGACCCCGAACGGCGCCACCTCGCCCGCCAACGCCTCCGACCAGCCCTCCAGCGCGAACTTCGACGCCGAATACGTGCCAACACCCGGGAACGACATCCGCCCGCCCTGACTGCTCAACTGCACGATCGTGCCCGACTTCTGTTCGCGCATCGTCGGCAACACCGCCCGGACCAGCGCGGCCGGGCCGAACAGGTGCAACGCCAACTGTTCGCGCAACTGCGCGTCGCTGACCTCTTCGGCCGCGCCGACCAACCCCCGACCGGCGTTGTTGACCAGCACATCCACCGTGCCGAACCGGTCCAGCGCCGTCGCGACCAGATCGGCCGCCCGCTCGACGTCGGCCGCGTCGTGGCGCACCACAGCGCACCGGCCGGGCGCGATCGCCGCGATGTCCGCGACGTTCTCCGGCGACCGCACCGCCAGCACCACCCGATCACCCGCGGCGAGCGCGGCTTCGGCGAGTGCGCGCCCGAGCCCCTTCGATGCGCCGGTGATGATCCAGGTCTGGCCCTTTTCGCTGTTCACAGCGTTGTTCGTGGTCATGGCGGGAACGTTAGAAGTGTGAGCGCGCTCGAACGCAAGTCGTTCAGTCGGCGAGGCCCCAGAACGGCCCGCGCAGGCCGACCTCGGCGAAGTACGCGCTGGCCGAGGCGGGATCGCGCCGGGTGTAGCCGCGGCCGAGCCGACCGGCGTACCAGCCGCGGGCGAGGCGCCACAGCGTGGCGAGATCCATGACGTAGCCGCGGGGTTGTCCGGTCGCGGCCAGCCAGTCTTCGACGCAGCCGGTGGAGCAGAACAACCGCTGGTTGTCGCAGGCGTGCACGACGTCGTCCCAGACCCGCTCGACCGGGGTGAGGAAGTGCGCGACCTGGTCGCCGTCGGGCGGCGCCTGCCGCCGCACGGACCAGGCGTGCGCGGTGCCGCAGGCCGGGCAACGGGTGGCGACCAGGACGTCCTGATCGGTGTCGAGCAGGTGCGGGATGGCGAACGCGTCCCACGCGCACCCGCCCCACCACAGCGTGCGCGCGCCCATCACGGAGAAGCCGAGCGGGATCGACGCGAACGGGTGCGCCAGCACGATCCGGTCCCGGTCCGAGGCGTCCAGCACCAGGTCGCGGTGTTCGTGCAGCACGGTCAACGCGGCCCGCACCCCGGCATCGTCCGATCCGGTCCGGGCGGCGAGATCGGCCACCGACGGCGCGGCGCCGGTTTCGGCGAAATGCTTGTAGACCGCGAGCCGGACGTCTTCGGTCATGCCGCCGATTCTGCCGCCAGCGCATGCGTCCTGGCGAACAGGCGCACCAGATCGTGGAAGCGGTACCGGCCCGCCGCAGTGGACTCCAGCAGGCTCATTTCGACGAGGTCCTCGCACAACCGCTCGGCCTCGGCGGGCGACGTGTCCAGCATGGCGGCGGCCGTGTTGCGGGAGAACCCGTGCGGACGGGACACCGACAGCAGCCGGAACGCCCGCGCCGCCTGCGGTTCGAGCTGGTCGTAGCCGAGCTGGAAGGTGCCTGCCACGGCCAGATCGCTCAGCCGCAGCTCGTCCAGCCGGTTGCGCTGATCGGCGAGCCGTTCGGCGAGCAGCGGCATGCTCCAGTGTGGCCGGAACACCAGCCGCGACGCGCTGATCCGCACCGCGAGCGGCAGCCGGCCGCAGGCGCGCACGACCTCCCGCGCGGACGCGTCGTCGTCGGCCCGGGGGCCCGCGATGCGGCGCAGCAGCGTGAGCGCCTCGGCTTCGTCGAACACCGGCAGTTCGAACTTGCGGGCGCCGGACAGGCTGGTCAGTTTGGACCGGCTGGTGACCAGCACCGCGCAGCCCGCGGTACCGGGCAGCAGCGCCTTGACCTGTCGCGCGTCGCGCGCGTCGTCCAGCACCAGCAACACCTTGCGCCCGGCCAGCATCGAGCGCAGCAACGCGGACCGCTCGTCGACGCCGTCCGGGACGACCTGCTCCGCGACACCGAGCGCGATCAGGAACGACGTCAGCACCCGCTCCGGGGGAGTGGGCAGCCCGTCGACGCCGTGCAGTTCGGCGTAAAGCTGGCCGTCCGGGAAGCTGTCCGTCAACTGGTTGGCGACGTACACGGCGAGTGCGGTCTTACCGACCCCGCCCAGGCCACTGAGCACCGACACCGACATGGCCGAACCGGCACCGGCCAGTACGGACGTGCGCACGGCCGCGGCGATCTCCTCGCGTCCGGTGAAGTCCGCGATGGTCGCGGGCAACTGGGCCGGTCGCCTGCTCGCGGCGTGCTGCCGCACCGGAGTTCCGGCGGCGGGCAGGTCCGTTCCGGTGAGGATGCGCTGGTGCAGCTCGCGCAGCTCCCGTCCCGGCTCGACGTCCAGCTCGGCCAGCAGCACGCGACGACCGGCCGCGAACGCGTCGAGCGCGGCAGTGCGCTGGCCGTTCCGGTCCAGCGCGGTCATCCGCTGCGCTAGCAGCCGTTCCCGCAGCGGATGCGCGGTGACCAGCGCGCCCAGTTCGGCGGCGATCTCCGCGTGCCTGCCTGCCGCGAGGTCCAGTTCGAGCCGGTCCTCCAGCACCGCCAGCCGCCGTTCCGCCAGCCTGGCCCGGTGCTGCACCGCATACGGCCCCGGCAGACCGGCCAGCGGTTCGCCGCGGTGCAGGCTCAGCGCCTCGCGCAACAGCGCGGACGCCTCGGTGATCGCGCCCGCGCGGCGGCGGCGGTCGGCGTGCGCCACCGTCTGCTCGAAGATCCCGATGTCGACCAGGTCGAAGTCCACATTCAGGGCGTAGCCGCTGCCGACCGAGCGGAGCACGCTGGGCAGCGCGGGATCCGGTTCCAGGATCCGGCGCAGCTGGTGCACGTAGTTGCGCAGCGCGCCGATCGCCCGGCCGGGCGGATGCGCGCCCCACAGCCCGTCGATCAGCTTCGCCGCCGACATCGGACGGCCCTCCGCGAGCAGCAGCATCGCGAGCATGGACTGCTGTTGCGGCGGCCCGGCGGCGAGCTCCGCGCCATCACGGTGCACCAGCACCGGCCCGAGCACCCCGAACCGCAGGTTGTGACCCACGTAACCCCCGACTTACCATCGCGCACCGCTGGATGTTCCACCTGTTTATACCCGAGAGGCCGATTCGGCCCTCGACGTTGATCCTGCGTTGATTGGCCGGTGATCGCGACCGGTGACACTCGTGGCGTCGCCCGGCATCTCGCTGGGTGTGTTCGGCATGGACACGGGAGGGGACCGGTGGCGGGGCAACCGGACGCGCAAGCGCTTACCGAATTGCGGAGCGCAGTGGCGCAAGTGGGACAACTCAGTACCAACGTACAAGAGGGCAAAGTCACCCTCGACCCGGCCGCCGGCGCGCAACTGTTGAGTTCGCTGCGCGCGCATTCCGAGGAGATCACGAGCTGGCAGCGCCAGATAGGTGAACTTTCCGCCTCTCTGCCGCTGGGCCAGAACCCGGTAGCGGAGTCGATGGGCATCAAGTTCTCCCACCGGGCCGACGGTGACGACATGTCCCTGGCTACGGTGCTAGCGCAGTACCAGACCGCGATCACGGACGCCACTTCCGCGATCGAGCAGGCCATGCAGCGCTATGCCGACAACGAAGCCACTATCGGTGAGAGCTTCGGCCGGATCTCGGCGAGCTGACCGGTAACACGAAGGCGGGCGAACCACCCTGAGCACGAACCCCGGGCAGACACCCGAAACGGAAGTAGCGCGACCCGACTGGCTGAACGACATGGTCAGGATCGGCGGCAAAGCCCTCAACGGCCAGACGAACTGGGCCGCGATGACGCACGAGCAGCTGTACGCCGCGGTGGTCGGCGGCAACGAGCCCAGTGTCGTCTACGGCGTGTCCGACAAGTGGATCTCGCTGGGCAACAACATGCTGGACTCGGCAGTGAACCTGCACCAGCAGGTCGCGTCCACCAGTTCCGGCTGGCAGGGCGAAGCGGCGGAGTCCGCGCGCGACGCGGTCGGCCAGCTGGTCGGCTGGAGCGGCAAGGCCGCGCAGACCGCCCAGTTCATGGGGCATCAGCTGAACCAGCAGGGTCAGGTGATGGAGACGGCGAAGAACAACATGCCGGGCCCGGTCGACTTCGACGTGAAGACGGCCGCGTTGGTCGAACCGGGGCTCTCCGGGTTCGCCAACTCGATGATGGACTCGCAGGCCGGGCAGCAGGTGGCCGCGGAGGCGCACGCGCGTGCGATCGACGTCGCCACCACGATGGAGCAGAACTCCACCCAGATCGACCAGGCCACCCCGGAGTTCGAGCCGGTGCCGACGGTGATCTCGCCCAACCAGATCGGCACCCTCACGCCGAGGTTGCACGGCACGCCCATGCAGCCCGGTGCGACGCTCTCGCCGACGGAGTCGATCCCGGTCCAGCCGTTCCAGTCGGTCAACCAGTCGCCGGCCAACGGTTCCCCCGACCAGCCCTTCGGGACGCAGCAGCCGCCGACCACCGGCGCGCCGGGCGCCTCGCAGTCCGGCCCGGGCGGGTCGAGCAGCACCCAGGCCCAGAGCTACCAGGGGCCGCCCGCCTCCTCGCCCAACTACCAGCCGAACGCGCCGTACAACTCGCCGTCGCCTGGTTACGTCAGCCACCCGCAGCCGGTCAACTCGGTGCCCACCGGTACCGGCCCCGGCAGCATCTCCCCGGCAGACATCTACACCAAGCCCTCCGGCAGCACGACCACCTCCGGATACCCCGGCGGCTCCGGCCCCGGCCCGCAGACCGGGCCCGCCTGGCCGACCGGCGGCAATCCCTACAGCGGTGGCCCCAGCGGCGGCAATCCATACGGCGGCCCCGGTGGCAGCAACCCGTATGGTGGCCCCGGCGGTGGCCCCTTCGGCAACGAACCGTTCGGCTCGATCCCGCCCGGCGAGAACATTCCCGGCGGTGGTGGCGGTGGCGGGGCAGGCGGGGCAGGCGGAGACTCGATCCGCGGCTACCAGCCTGGCGCGATCAGCTCGCGGCTCGGCTCCAGCGGGGGATCGGCCGGCGCACGTGCGAACGCGGGCGCGTCCGGGGCGGCGGCTGCCGCCGAGGCCGAGGGTGAAGCCGGCGGCGCAGGCTCGCTCGGTGCGGCTGGCCGGGCCGGTTCCTCGTCGGGCATGCCCGGCGGGATGGGCAGTGGCGGCAGCAAGCGCAAGGAAGACGACAAGGAACACAAGTCCGCCGGGTACGTCGAGGGCGAGGAGATCTTCGAACCGCTCGGCGGCGAACTGCCGCCCTCGGTCATCGGCGAGCGCAGGACGAGGCCGGCGAAATGAGCGCGACCGCCACTCGCGACATCTTCCTGACCACCGCGGAATTCGACGTGGTCTGGTCGCACCTCGGGCTCGGCCGGATGCCGTACCCGTTGGCCGTGCTCAGCACCGGGTTCCTGCCAGAGGAGCGGGCCGAGGTCGTGGAGAAGGCCTGGGCCGATCTCGCCACCGACGGGCTCGCTCGCGGCACCGATGTCGCCGATGACCTGGCCGACCAGCTTCGGCTGCTCGCCCAGCCCGCGATCAGCGTGGACGCGCTCGGCGACATCGGCCAACCGCTGCGTGCGCTGGCCGTGCGCGACGGCAACGCCGCCGCGCTGGCGATCCTCACCGACGAGGGCCTGACCCTGCGCCCGATCCGCCCCACCGCGCTGGCCAGCAGCATCACCAGCCTGCTGCCGGACACCGGGCCAGGACCGGGCCACGCCTTCACCTTCCCGCAGGGCGTGCTGCGCGCGATCGTCGCCGATGACAACGATGACGACGACGTGTTCTTCGGCGGTGACGACCACGATGTGCTGGTCCGCGCCGGGATGAGCGTCGGCGACGCCCGGCTGCTCGCCGAACTCGTCGACGCCCGGCGTTACGGCGGCCAGTTCGGGATCAATACCAGACGCCGCTCCCGGGGCGGCATGAACCGCGAACCGACCCTGGTGACGTGGTTCGACACACCGTCGGGCCGCTATCTCGTGGTGCGCGAACAGGACTGGGTGAGCGTGACGCCGACCGGCTCGGACCGGATCGCCACGCGGATCGATCAACTGCTGGCGAATGCGGCAGGCGACCGCTGAGAAGGACGGGGACGAGATGACTACCTCGACGAACATCGAGGACTGGCTGGGGCAGTACAAGAGCAAGATCGGCGGGATCCAGCAGGCAACAGCGGAACTGCAGGAGAGCGTCGCGGCGAGCGGCGTGACGTTGAGTTCGCCGGATGGCGCGGTCACGGTCAGCATCGCGCCCGGCGGCGGCCTCCGCGACCTCAAGTTCGGCCAGCGCGCGAGCGAACACACCTACGTGGAACTCGCCGCGCTGGTGATGAAGACCGTCGGCAAGGCGCAGCGCCAGATGTCCGAGAAGGTCATCGAGGCGTTCGAGCCGCTCGGCATGGGCACCAACGCGATGGAGATGCTCACCAGCCTCGCGCCCGAGGAAGACCCGGAAGAAGAGCTGCCCGCGAACGCCTACGACGACCTCGCCGCCGACGCTCCGGAGCCGCAGCACGCGGCCCCCCAACCCGCCGCGCAGCAGCAACCGCCCTCGGCCCCGGTGTTCACCCCGCCCCCGGCATTCACCCCGCCGCCCTCGGCACGCCAGGCGCCGCCCGCCCGCCCGCGACCAGCGCAACCCGCGGTCGAGGACGACGAATTCGATGAGAGGCCCTGGTAATCATGGCCACTGTTGAACCGTCCAGTTTCCGCATCGGCACCGTGCGCGAGCCCGAGATGCCCGTCCAGCCTGAGTCGCCGCGGCTGGGCAACGTAGTCGAAGGTACCCAGCAGGTCGCACCGGAGACCAGCCAGCTGGCCGACAGCATCGTGCAGAACACCATGCCGCGCTTCACCGAACCGGTGCCGGTCCAGCCGTCCTATCCGGCCAGCCAACCGGACTACTCGGCGAGCCAGCAGACCTCTCCGGCCGACTACCCGGCCAGCCAGCCCGCGTACGCCGACAGCCAGCCCGCGTATTCGCCGAGCCAGTCTGGATATGCGCCCAGCCAACAGTCCTATCCGGACAGTGGCTCCGACTACTCCGGCGACTCGGGCAGCGACTCGGGTTATCCGGACAGTGGTTCGGACTACTCGGGCGGCGATTCCGGCTCTCCGAGCGGGGATTCCGGTTACTCCAATGGGGATTCCGGCGATTCCGGCGGCGATTCCGGTTACTCGGGCGGTGCTCCCAGCAATTCCGACCAGGATTCCAGCTACTCCGGTTCCCCTGACTCCGGCACTGACGTCGGCTCCAGCGGGTCTGCTTCCGGCAGCTCCGGCAGCTCCGACGGCTCCAGCGGGTCCTCAAGCGGCCCCTCGGGCAACAGCGACGTCGACTCGGCGATCAGTCAGATCGAGCAGGCCGCCGACCAGCTCGGCAACAGCGTCATGGGCCAGGGCGCGATCAGCGCGCTGTCCAGTGTGATCTCGTTCGTCGAGGACCCGATCGGCACCATCCTCAGCTACGGCCTCCAGTTCCTGATGCCGGTCATCGAGATGGTCGTCGAGCCGCTGAAGCAGCTCGACACCGACACCGGCGCGGTGAACTCCTCGGCGCAGCAGTTCCAGCAGCTCGGTCAGTCGCTGCTGCAGCTCGCGCAGGAACACAGCCAGGATGCCCAGTCGACCAGCGACAGCTGGCAGGGCGACGCCGCCGACAACTACCGCAGCGTGGCCAGCCAGACCAGCACCCATCTGTCCTCGCTGAGCAAGGCGACCGACTGCGCCGGTCAGGTGACCAAGGCCGCCGGTGGCTTGGTCAGCGGTGTGAAGAGCCTGATCACCAAGCTGATCTCGCAGTTGATCGAACGCCTGCTGCCGGGCGCGATCGAGGCGCTCGTCCTGGCGCCGGAGACCTTCGGCATCTCTTTGATCTCCTTCCTCGGCGAGGCGATCGGCGTCGGCACTCAGGTGGCCACCCAGATCGCCCAGAAGATCAGCAGCCTGGTGAGCGCGCTCACCAAGATCGAGCAGTACTTCGGCCAGCTGGGTTCGCTGGTCGAACAGGTCGTCGAGGACATCTTCGGCGGTTCCG
>DASXOJ010000160.1:0-34038 GCA_036494465.1 Pseudonocardiaceae bacterium | reverse complement strand
TGCCAATCGTGACTATCCAACAGGGACCGAAGACCGTCGAGCAGAAGCGGGAGCTGATCAAGCAGATCACCGACGCGTTCGTCAGTGCCTACGACGCGCCCGCCGAATCGGTGTTCGTCTGGTTCCACGACGTGCCAACGGACAGCTGGGGCGCGGGCGGGAAACTCGTCAGCGACCGGTAATTCCGGCCCGCTCGCGTTGCGCGTCCCAGCGGTGCAGCACCGTGCGGCGCAGGGCGCGCAACGTGGGCCGAACCTCGGGTGCGGCGAACACGACGAGCAGCGCGGCGCCCAGCAACACGTACGAGTTGCCGGGGAACCACTGCCAGAACGTCCACTTCATCGCGAGGTTGTTCAAGTGGGGCAACGTCTTGAATGGCGCGTCCCAGAACGTGATGGCGACCAGCACAGTGGCCACGCCCCAAGCCAATCCGGCGAGTGCGGCGCGGTTGCGCCAGGTCTGACCGGCCAGCACGACGAGCGCGGGCGCGACATAAACCCAGTGGTAGCTCCATGACGTGGGCGAGATCATCAGGCCGAGCGCGCCGATGATCACCACCGCCAGCGCGGTGTCGCCAATGCGGGTCGCGCGCCGGATGCCGATGGCGGCGATTGCGGCCAGCGCGAGCGAGAGCAGCAGCCACAATCCGCTCTGCACCAGGTGTGGCAGCGCCCAGCGGGTCAGCATGCCGTCGATGGTCTGGTTGGTGAAGTAGGCCGACGCGCTGATCGCGCGGGCGCCGCCCGAGGATCCGAACCAGTAGTGCAGAGAACCGGTCCAGGACACGACGAATCCGATGACGGTGAGCACCGCGGCGGTACCGGCCATCCAGATCGCGGACCGGTATTCCTTGCGCACCAGGAAGTACAGCAGCACAACCAGGGGCGTGAGCTTGATCGCGGCGGCGATGCCGATCAACACGCCGCGCGGCAGCGGCAGTCGCAGGGCGAGGCAGTCGATAACGACCAACGCCATCAGCGCGGTGTTGACCTGCCCGAACGCCAGGTTGCCGGATACCGGTTCCAGCAACAGCGATGCGGGCAGCAGCGCAGCGGTGGCCAGCAGCGCGCCGCGTTTGCCCGCGCCAGGCCAGATCCGCAGGAAGGTCAGGTAGAGGGCGATGCCCATAAGAGCTTGGGAAACGGTGATCGTCGCGACGATCGCGTGCGCCCAGGACACCGCGCCGAGTGGTCCGAGCACGAGGACGCTGATGGGCGGGTACACGTACGGCAGGTCGAAGCCCGCCGCCTTGGGCAACGGGCCGTAGATGTCGACGCCGTGCCACCAGCCCTGCACGCCGAGCCGGTACACCCTCAGGTCGATGAACGCGTCCGGCGCGGTGTGGAACAGGTGAGCCGACCATGCCGCCAGCACGGCGATGCTGACGATCCAGGCGCCGACCAGCAGAACCGGTGACCGGTACCAGTAGCGTGCCCGCTCGATCCTGCTGGGTAATTCGGCAATGGCGAATCCCACGAAAACGTCCTCCCCAACGATGGGCGCACCGGCCTCCCCTCGTGCGCCATGCCACCGTATCGGACATTTGTGACGCTAGGCGCGAAGGTTCCCGCGTTTGCGCTGGATATCGCTGACCGATTCGCACACGGCCGTCAATTCTGCCCCGATGAACGCGGCTTGCTGCCCGGTCACCGTCCGACCCAGCAACCGCTCCATCAGCGGCGAGGCCTCCAATAACCGTAGTGCCTCCCACGGCGTGCCTGCCAACTGCCCCACCATCTCGCCCGGTTCCGGCGCGCTGACCTGGTCTTCTATCCCGGACAGGCCCGCAGCGAGCAGCGCGGCGACGACCAGGTGGACTTGCGCGTCGGCGCCCGCGAACCGGAATTCGAGGCGTTGCGACGCGTCCCGACCGGCGAGCCGCACTGCGGCCGTGCGGTCGTCCGGTCCCCAGCGCAGCACGCGCGGCGAGAACGGCGCGGTGCGCAGCCGGACGTAGGAGTTCACCGTTGGCGCCCAGATCGCGGTCAGGTCTCGCGCGGCACGCAGCACGCCCGCAAGAAACGGCATCAGCACGGCATTTCCGGCAGGCGAAAGATCCATAGTGGACAGTGAGAGATGCACGTGGCAGGAACTCCCCCGCCCCGGCGCCTCGGCGGCGAGATAGCTCGCCGACCCGCCCTGTTCGGCAACGGTCGTACGGACCAGGTGCTGCAACAACATCGCATCGTCGCAGGCAGCCAGCGCGTCACGGTGCGCCAGCACGATCTCGTACTGGCCGGGATGGCATTCCGCGCGCGCCGACTCGACGCCCAGCGCGCTGTCGTCGAGCGCGCGGCGAATCCCGGCCAGCACGCCGTTCAGCGCCGGGTTGGTGTGCAGGGCGTAGTCGATTCCGTTGCTGGTCAACGGCTCGCCGGCCGCGTCGTAGCAGGTGAACTCGTGCTCGATGCCGACCGACGGCACCAGACCGTGCGCCTCGGCGTCAGCCAGTCGGGCGCGCAACACCTGCCGCGCGGACAGCTCGACCGGCTGTCCGTCCGGCCACTGCGCGTCGCACACGATCGCGACCGTGCCCGGCTGACCGGCGACGGGCTGCACCGTCGCCAGGTCCGGGACCAGCAGGAAATCGCCGTAACCGCCGAGGTAGTCGCGCAGCGCGGTCGCCTCGATCGGGTCCCGGTGCACGTCCCAGGCGAGCACGTAGGTGCAGACGCCGTAACCGCGCTCCAACACCACATCCCGGACGAAATCCGCGGACAGCTCGACCGCGACGAACCGCGCGTGTGGATCGGGCAGCAGCAACAACACGCGGCGCACCCCGCCGGAATCGACGGCGGCGCGAAACGCGGGCAGCATCGCCAGCGCTGCCTCGCGGCGCTGGGTCAACGTGCGCGGGCCGACCGGCCGGGCCGCGAACAGCTCGCGCGTCACCAGGCGCCGTCCGGGTCCGGACCGGCCAGCGGATTGCGGACCATGCCCTGCCGGACGTCGAACTCGTCGTCCCTGTCGACCTTGTCGAAGCCCTGACCAGCGAGGTGTTCGGTGTTCAGGCAGACCTTCTCCACGGTCTCGTCGAACAACCGGCAGTCGTCCAGCCGCTTCGCGGTCTCGGGGTGCGCGGCGCGGTAGGCGGCCACGATGTCGCGGACGATCTGCCAGCATTCCGCGCGCACGCTGCCGAAGTCGTCGAACAGGATCTCCGCGACGAACCGCAGCTGACCGCTGAACACCGAACTGAACAGCGACTGGGCCAGCAGATACGCGGGCCAGCGCAACATGTCGTCGTTGGCGTCCTGCGCCAGTTCGGCGTAGTCGGGCATGTCCTCGTCGAGCAGGTCGACGCCCTGGGCGAAGTCCTTGATGAACACCCGCACCGGCTTGGATTCCGCGTCCACGATCAGGATCAGGTTCTGGCCGTGCGGGCAGAACGCGACACCGTAGCGCAACAGCCAGTGCAGCAACGGGGTCAGCGTCATGTCGAGCAGACTCTCTAGCCACACCAACGGTTCCAGCCCGCTCGCCCTGATCAGTTCGCTGACCAGCGCGACCCCGTCCGCGTCGCGGTAGGGCAGCGCGGCGAAGGAGATCGCGCGCTGACCCGGTTCGACCTGGGTGCGGATCGGCTCGCGCCACAACACGCCGAGCGTCTCGTGGAAGCGGTAGGGCAGTTCCTCCAACGCGCCGAACACCGGGTGCCGCACCGAAACACTGGCGACCTCGCCGAGCAGCCCGAACCGGTACTGCTTCGACAGCAACGGATCGCGCTCGTGCACCGTGCGCAGCCAGTGCGTGACCGACGGACCGGCGAGCGTCGCGCCGGAGGCAAGTCCCCGATATACCAGGGTGTTGCGCACCGACAGCGCCGTTTTCACGTCGCGGCGGGTGTCGTGCGAGCGGTTGGCGAGGGTGCGCACGGTCTGGTGCGGCAGGTAGCGGTCGCTGGAGATACCCAGGTCGACGACCTGATCGGTGGCGAACTCGCCCGCGTACAAGGTGCCCAGGATTTCCTCGCGCTGCCACGGGTGCACCGGCAGCCACACGTAGCCGGCCGGATCGCCGTGTTCGGCGAGCACCCGGGTGAAGTCGGCGACCTTGTCCGCGCCCAGTTCCTCGGCCAGCAGGGTTTCGGCGGTCAGGCCGGGAACGGAGCGGAAGGACGCCAGTTCGGCGCGGACCGCGATCCAGTGCACCGGGAAGCTCGCGCCGGACTCCGGCGAGTAGTGCGCGCGATCGTGCTCTGCGAAGCCGACCCGGCCCTTGTTCAGCACCATGCGCGGATGCCCGGTGAGCTTGCCGTCCGCCTTGTCATAGTCCATTGTGGCCAGTTCGGCGGTGCTCGGCGCCAGTTCGATGCGCCGTGCCTCGTTGGTGATGGTCGCGGTCAGCTCGGCGAGCACGTCGGCCAGACGCAGGCCGGTCAGCCCGAGCACGGTGCGCGCGTCCACGACCAGCGCACGCGGATCAGTCGCCGGTTCTTTCGGCCCGTCGCCGACCTGGCGGGTGGCGCTCTCCGGTGCGACCACCCAGCACTCGAAGGCGCCGCGCCGCGCGGTGAACCGGTAGCTGACGTCGTCGGGCAACGCCAGCAGCCACTGCTGTTGGGAGAACGTGGGGCGCAGCAGGCCCTCGTAGCTGAGCTCGCCGAGCATCTTGTGCGTGATCTGGCTGCCTGCCCGCTGCCAGCTTTCCTGAGAGGTGCCAACGCAATGCCTGTTCGGCTCGCGACGCCCAGGCACGCGATCTCCCACGTTGTCGTCAGTCACCATGACTCCGTCATGCCTCCCTCCTCCGCCTTGGATCTCACGCACCTGACCGCCGCTCCCTGATCGAACAACATTGTGTTAGCACCTCTTGTCACGATCAGCCTTCCGTCGATGGTGCCAGGCCGAACCGGGTGAACGCGGTGCGCTTGGGCAGCCGGAACACCTCGCGGTCGAGGATGCTGTTCAGGATCGTCGCGGCCCGCCAGGCACCGAGGCCGAGATCGGGCGAGCCGACGCCGTGCGTGTGCATTTCCGCGTTCTGCACGAACAACGCGCCGCCGATCGCGGGATCGAACCGGACCCGGTAGTCCGCGTCGACCAGCAGCCGACCCGCCGGATCGCGCACAAGGCGTTCGTGCAACGGGCCGAGCAACTCCTCAAGTGGGCGCTCGGCGTACCCGGTCGCGAGCACGATCCCGTCCGCCGTGACGGTGCGGGCTGCCTGGTCCTGGGTGTGCCCGAGATCGAGTTCGTACCGGCCGTCGAACTGGCGCGCCTTACGCACCTCGACGCCGGGCGTGATGGCGACATCGGGCCATCCACAATGGACACTACGACGGTAGAGCTCGTCGTGGATCTCGGCCATTGTCTCCGCGCTGATCCCCTTGTACAGCTGCCACTGCTCGTCGACCAGCCTGGTGCGCACCGGCCCCGGGAGACCGTGGAAGTAGCGGGTGTAGTCGGGGGTGAAGTGTTCGAGGCCCAGCTTGGAGTACTCCATCGGCGCCAGCGCGGACGTGCGCGCGAACCAGCGCAAGCGTTCGCGGCCAACGGGTCTGCGTCTCAGCAGGTCCAGGAAGACCTCGGCGCCGGACTGCCCGGACCCGATCACCACGACATCACCGGCGGACGCGAGTTGCTCGCGATGATCAAGGTAGTCGGCGGAGTGCAGCACGAGCGCGGCCGGATCGGCGACCAGCGAACGCACCGCTGCCGGCACGGACGGGCTGGAGCCGACGCCCAGCACGACATTCTTGGCGTACCAGGGGTTCGGCGTACCCGTGTCGACCACGAATGCGTTGTGCTCTGGCGACCAGTCGATCCCGGCGACGTCGGTGTCGAAGTGGCAGGTCGGCATGCGTTTGCTCGCCCAGCGCAGGTAGTCGTCGTACTCGGTGCGGTCGACGTGCAGCCGTTCTGCGAAGTAGAACGGGAACAACCGCTCGACATCCGCGAGATAACTCAGGAACGACAACGGATGCGTGGGTTCCACCAACGAGACCAGGTCCGCGAGGAACGGCACCTGCACCGTCGCGCCCTCGATCATCAGGCCGGGATGCCAGCGGAATTCCGGCAACCGGTCCAGGAACGCGGCAGCCAGCCCGGGCACGCCGCTGGCCAGCGCGGCCAGCGACAGGTTGAACGGGCCGACGCCGACCCCGAGCAGGTCCAGCCGTCTCACGAGCTGACCTCCATGGCGCGCGGCGTGCGCGCGGTGTCGGCGATCAGATCGAGCAGCGGCAGGTAGTCGGCGGCGGTGGCCACCGGGTTGAGCAGGGTCAGTTTGAGCCAGCGCGAATCCGTGCCGTCCGGGTTGGTGATGCGCGCGCGACCGAGCACCGCGAGGCCGGTGTCCAGCAACCGGCGGCGCAGTGCCGTCACCAGGTCGTCGTCGGCTCCGACCGGGCGGAGCAGGATCGTGGTGAGGGTCGGGGACTGCCACAGGCGCAGGTCGGGGTGCGCGTCGACGGCGGCGGCGACCTCGCGCGCGGTGGCCAGGCAGCGGTCGATCAACTCGGCCAGTCCGGTCCGGCCGAGCGCGCGCAGGCTCACCGCGATCCGGAACGCGTCCGCGCGGCGCGAGGTGTGCAGCGAGCGGCCGAGCAGGTCGGGCATCCCGGCTTCGAGGTCGTCCTCCGCGTTGAGGTAGTCGGCGCTGAGGTTCAGCGGCGCGAAGTCGGTCGCGTTGGCGGCGAGCAGCACCCCGGCGGGGATCGGTTGCCAGCCGAGCTTGTGCAGGTCGAGCGCGACGGTGTCGGCCCGCTCGATGCCCTCCAGCAGCGGCGCGTGCGCCAGGCTGAACAGCAGGCTGCCGCCATAGGCGGCGTCCACGTGCAGGCGGGCGTTGTGCGCACGGGCGAGATCGGCGATGACCGGCAACGGGTCGATGGCGCCCGCGTTGGTGGTGCCCGCGGTCGCGACGACGAGCGTCGGGCCGAGGGTTTCGGCGAGCGCGGCGCGCAGCGCGTCCGGCCGGATCCGCTCGTTCGCGCAGTCGACCACGATCGGTTGCGGCAACCCGAGCAGCCACGCGGCGCGGGCGACGCTGTGATGCGAGTTGATCCCGCAGACCGGCGTGACCGAACCCGTGAGCTCGCGGGCAAGCAACAGGGCGAGCTGGTTGGATTCCGTGCCACCACTGGTGATCAGCGCGTCCGGCGCGGGCGCGTCGGGGAAACACAGCGCGGCGAACTCGGCGGTGAGCGTGCGTTCCAGGTCGCTGGCGATCGGCGCCTGGTCCCACGAGTCCATGGACGGGTTGACCGCGCTGGTCACCAGATCGGCGACGGCGGCCACCGCGAGCGGCGGACAGTGCAGGTGCGCGGCGCACCACGGTTCGGCCGGATCGACGGAACCGGCGACGAACGCGGTGGTCAGCTCGCGCAACGCGGCCTTGGCGCCAACCCCCTCGGCGGTCAGGAGCGGAGCGAGAGCGGCGACGGTGGCAGCAGTAGCGCCCGGTCCGCCACTCGGCGCGGCGGCGCGTTGTTTCCGGCCCGCTGTGGTCGCGGCCAGGGCGATCGGGACCAACTCGGCCAGCGCCTCGGGTCCGGTGCGACCACCGGCGAGCAGTCGCTCCACCAGACGCCTCCCGTTTCTCACCGGCCGAAACCGGCCAAGTTAGGTTTACCTTCCTTGGTTATACCGTGACCCGGATTACGACGCGAGACCACCGTTGCTGTTGAGCACCTGCCGGTTGATCCAACCGCCTTCGGCCGAGCACAGGAACGTGACCAGGTTCGCGGCGTCACGCGGGAGGCCGAGCCTGCCGAGCGGGGTGCGGGCGGTCAGCTCGGTGCGCAGGTCGTCGGTGATCCAGCCGTTGTCCGTGGGGCCGGGGTTGACGCAGTTCGCGGTGATCCCGAGCGGCGCGAACTCCACCGCAGCCGCGAGCACAATCCGGTCCAGGGCCGCCTTGGACGCGCCGTAGGCGATCTCGCCGACCACCGCATCCGAGGTCAGCGCCACGATCCGGCCGCTGCCGTGCGCGCCCTTGAACGTCCTGGCGAATTCGCGGATCAGCAACCAGCTCGATCGCGCGTTGACCGCGAAGTGCCGATCGAACGATTCGACGTCCGTGTCCATGATCGTCGAGTTGACCGATTCGGCGTGCCCGAGCACGAGCGCGGTCACCGGGCCGAGCGCCTGGATGACCTCTTCGAAGACCATCTCGGGTGTGTCCGGTAACGCGAAGTCGGCGGCCATGGCCATGGCGCGGGCGCCGAAGTGTGCCATGGTGCGCAGCAACTCCTCGACCGCGCCGTCGTCGTTCGGGCCGAAATGCGTGATGGCGACGTCCCAGCCGGCCTCGGCCAGGCGGACGGCGGTGGCGCTGGCGATGCCTTCGCGCCGGGAGGCACCGGTGACCAGCACGACGGGGCGGGCAGCGCGGCGAGGGTTCGACATTGGGTCAGCGGCCTCCCCTCGTGCGCCGAACCCATCGTGGCAAGATCACCCCACCAAAGCCAGGGGTTGACCCGGACAAGATCAGAGGTACGGGCGGGATGGACGCGCGGCTGACCGACGTGCTGTTCGCGGACCGGCTCGAACTGTCCTTCCGCCCGGTCGACGCGCCCATCAGCGAACCACGCGCCAAACTGGGCGGTCAACCGGTGTGGCTGGACACGCCCGCCTGGCCGGTGTCGCGGATGCTCGGCACGCCCATGTGTTTCGTCGGACAGTTTCCGATCCCGGGTTCGGGTGGCCGGATCGCGTACCTGTTCATCACCGACGATCCGGATGCGCCGACCTTCGAACCAGAGGCGGGCGAGAACGCGCTGCTGGTGCAGCCGGACGGCCACCTCCCCGAGTTTCTTGCCGTGACCGGCGCGGCGACCGGGCCGAGCCTGTGGCGGCGCGGCGCGAACTGGGACGATCACGTGCCGGTCGAGTTACAGGTGGACATCGCCGAACTCGGCGAAGCGGAGGAACGTGCGCTCGAGGCGGAGATCGCCGCGCAGGAGGCGGAGATCGCCGGGCTCGACCTGGAGATCCCGGACACCGACGTGCTGACGCCGCGCAGCTATGTCGGCGGCAAACCGTGCTTCTGGCAGCCGAACATCGTGCTCGCGCCGCCGTGGCGGTTCTTCTTCCAGCTCGACGGCGCCGAAGGCTGGGACGACGACCCGTACGCGCTGAATTTCGGCGGTGGCACCGGCTACGCGTATCTGAGCCAGGACGGAAACGAAGGCCGGTTCTACTGGGATTGCGTGTAGGGACGATGAATTTCGGCGGCCCGTCAGGTCTGTCCGGACATGACTCGAATCATCGCGGACATCTCGGTCTCCATTGACGGCTTCGTCACCGGCCCCGACCCTGACCTGGACAACGGTCTTGGCACGGGCGGCGAGGCGCTGCACACCTGGGCGTTTTCCGACGACCCCGAGGATCGCCGGATTCTGCGCGAAGGGACCGCACGTTCGGGTGCCGTCATCCTCGGCCGCAAACTTTTCGACATCGTCGACGGGCCGAAGGGCTGGGACGACAACGTCGGCTACGGTGCGAGCGAGGTCGGCAAGCCGGCGTTCGTCGTGGTGACGAGCGCACCGCCGGAGTCGATGCGGCTCACCGACCTCGACTGGACGTTCGTCACCACCGGCCTGTCCGACGCCGTCAGCGTCGCGCGTGAGCGCGCGGAAGTGGCCGACCAGGATCTCGATGTCGTGCTGATGGGTGGTGGCGCCACTGTCGGCTCTGCTCTCGCCGCCGGGCTGGTCGACGTGCTCTCGCTGCACCTCTCGCCGGTCGTGCTGGGCGCGGGGACGCCGCTGTCCACCGGTGGAGCGCGGCGCACCCTGGTGCAGCGGAGCGTGACCGTGACGTCCACGGCGACCCACCTGCTCTACGACGTCGGCTAGCTGCCGAGGTCGGCGAGCAGCTTGAGTGCGGCGTCGACTGAATCCTGGCTCGCCGGGACCAGCGGCAGCCGCACGTCGGCGGTGGGGATGCGGCCGGTCGCGTGCAGGACTCCCTTGAGCACGGTCGGATTGGGCTCGGCGAACAGCGCGGCGGCTACGCGGCCGAGCTTGCCGCCGAGGTCGCGGGCGCGGACCAGGTCACCGGTCTGCCATGCCTGGTACAGGTCGACGAAGGGCGCGGTGGCGACGTTGGCGGAGGCGAGGATGCCGCCGGACGCGCCCATCGCGAAGGCAGGGCCGACCACGACGTCGTCGCCGATCAGCACGTCGAAGTCGGCGGGGACGTCGGCGAACAGTTCGACGGTCTGCGCGTCGATGCCGCCCACCGCGTACTTGACGCCGATGATGCCGGGCAACGAGCCCAGTTCGCGCAGGGTGGCCGCGCTGAGTTGCTGACCTGTGCGGTAGGGGATGTGGTAGATCACCAGCGGCACCGGGCTGTGCGCGGCGAGGTGCGCGAAGTGCGCGAGCACGCCTGCTTCGCCGGGCCTGGTGAACGAGGGCACGGTGACCAGCGCGGCGGTGTGGCCGGCGAGTTCGGTGAGCGCGCGCAGCGTTGCCGCCGTGTCGGAACCGCCCGCGCCGACGATCAGCGACGCGTCGCGTTCGCGGCAGATCCGCGCGCATACGTCGAGGATCTCGGTGCGCTCGCCGACGCTGAGCGCGGCCACCTCGGCTGTGGTGCCGAACGCGACCAGACCGGCGGCGCCCGCGTCCAGCGCGTCGTTGGCCAGTTGGGCGATGGCCTCGATGGCCACCGCGCCGTCCGCGCTGAACGGGGTGATCAGCGGGACGTGGATGCCGGTCAGCGTCATGGCTGTTAGCGTGCCGGGCAACGTGCGAAAGCTCCAGTTCGCTTTTCCGGGATTGAGCGTAAGCTCACCTGATGCTCGACGTGCGCCGTCTGCGCCTGCTCCGTGAGCTCGCGCTGCGCGGCACGATCGCCTCGGTCGCGGACGCGTTGTCCTTCAGCCCGTCCGCCGTGTCACAGCAGCTCAGCGCGCTGGAACGGGAGGCGGGTGTCGCGCTGCTGGAACGGACCGGGCGCAGCGTGCGGCTGACCCCGGCGGCGCGTGCCCTGGTCGAGCACGCCGAGGTCGTGCTGGAACGGCTCGAACGCGCCGAAGCCGAGTTGGCGAGCACGCGTGAGGGGCTCACCGGTCCGGTGCGGATCGGTGCCTTCCCGTCCGCGACGCGGACGATCCTGCCTGGCGCGCTACGGGCTCTCGCACATGCGCATCCCGGGCTGACGCCGATGGTGTTCGAGGTCGACCCGGCCGACGTTGGCGACGCGCTGCGGGCGGGCGAGCTGGACGTGGCGCTGGTGCACGACTACGACTTCGTGCCCTTCCCCGCCGAACCGGGCATCGTGGACGAACCGCTGTGCACGGAGGACATGTACCTCGTGTCCCCCGACGGCATCACCGCACTTGACGAAGCGCGGGATCGGACCTGGATCGTGGCGAGTCCGGGCACCCGGTGTCACGCCATGACGATCCGCGCCTGCGAAGCAGCGGGTTTCACACCGGATGTCCGGCACCGGATCGACGAGTTCGACACCGTGCTGGCGTTCGTCGCGGCAGGCGAAGGAGTCGCACTGGTGCCGGAGTGGGGCGCTTTGCGACCACCGGAAGGAGTCCGGTTGAGCCGAGTTCCGTTGCGGCGCAGGACCCGCGTCGCGTTCCGCGACGGCGCAGGACGGCATCCCGCCGTGCGCGCCGCGATCTCCGCACTGTGCGGGGCATTGCCGACCTGACCCCAGCCCCACTGGCAGAGTTTGAACCGTTTCCAAGGCGCGAGACTCCCCGCACGCCCACGTCAGTCGGCGGTCCCCCGTGGCACCACCCACGTGCACGCCTGACCTGTCACCTCAGCGATCAGGTCGTAATCGCCGTCATAGTGCAGAACCGTGACGCTGTGCCGTTCGGCGGTCGCCGCGATCAACAAGTCGGACAGTGATGCCGCGCGATGACTGCCTTGTTCGATCAACGCGCACTGCATCTCGATCGCCCGCTGCCACGTCTCGTCGTTGGTGGGCAACCACTCGAAGGCGCGCAACCAGTCGCGAATACGATCGCGGTCGCTCGCATTGCGGGCGCTGTAAAGCATTTCCATCTCGACCGGCGCGCAGGTCGCCAGAAATCCACGCTCGGCGAGCGGTTCAACCGCCGCACGCACGGCAGGCTTACCGATCCTCGCCCATACGCTCTTGTCGACCAGGTACTGAGCTGTCACGCGGTGCCGTTCCGCCACGCGCCATCCATCACCTGGCCGTCGCTCAGGTCAGGCAGCCCTCCCGAAGCCAGCCAGTCGATGAACTCAGTGCGCTTGGCGCGGTTCACCGCATCGGCCAGTGCGGCGTTGACCGTCGCGACCTTGGTCGACGTGCCGTACACCGTCGCAGCCTGTTCGACCAACGCATCGTCCAGGTCAATCACAGTACGAGACATACCCATACCCCCGGCATCGATAGAAGCACTTCAACGATATCAAATCTTCGATCGCGGAGGCATCGCGATATCCTATTCCTAGGCATACGCCGATCGCGGCAGGCTAGACGCGCAGGGCGGCCAGTACGAAGTCGGCGATCTCGTTGCCGAGCTGTTCCGGGGTTTTCGTGCCGCCGGGGCGGTACCAGACCGGGAGCTGGTTGACCACGCCCATGGCGATCTGCACCACGGTGTCGGGCGGCGCGACGGTCGCGAACTCACCGCTGGCCTGGCCGTTCGCGATCACCTTGCGGAAGCTCTCGTGGTAGCGGCGCCGGTCCGCGCGGTAGGCGACCATCTGCTTGTCGTCGAGCTTGTGCGCCTCGCGGAAGAACACGACGGCCTCCGGCAACCGGCTCACCGTCGTGGTGACCACGTCGACCAGGATCGCGCGCACGGTGTCCGCCGCAGACAGGCCACGTTCGACGATCGCGTCCAGGTCCGCGTTCTGCACGCCGATCAACGACCGGTAGATCTCGTAGAGCAGGTCGTCCTTCGAGTCGAAGTAGTGGTAGAGCGCGCCCTTGGTGACCTCGGCGTAGTCGACGATCTGCTGGACCGCGGTGCCGTCGAAACCGCGCTCGGCGAACAGGGTGACGGCGGCGGCGATGATCCGCTCCTCCATGGGGCTGCGGGTCGTCCGATCGGCCCGATCCCCGCGAGCCGCTGCCGCACGCGCCATCCGTCTCTCCTCAGTCCTTCGGGGCCAGTGCCCGCACCATGTCGGCCGGGTCGGCCCCGGTGGGCAGCACCGCGATAGCCGGGGTGTCCAAACCATTCTGGACGTAGCGGGCGACATGTTCGCGGCATTTCGCCGGACTGCCGTGCACGACCAGCGCGTCGACCACCTCGTCCGGGATGGCCGCGTTGGCCGCCGCCCGGTCGCCCGCTGCCCACGCCTTGTGCATCGGCGCGAGGATCTCCTTGCGCCCCAGCCAGTCGTGGAAGGCGGCGTAGGCGGGCACGGTCAGGTAGCTGCTGATCAGCAACCGGCCCAGACCACGGGCCGCGTCGACATCCTCGGTCGGGCAGACGAAGATCCGCGCGGCGAGCTCGACCTCAGGTCCGATGACCCCACGCACGGTGCGCACGTCCTCGGCAGAGAGCCAGTTGGTGATCGCGCCGTCTGCCTCGGTCGCCGCGAGTTTGAGCATGCCGGGGCGCAGCGCGGCGAGCATGATGCGCGGCGGCGTCTTCGGCGGGCGTTCCAGTTTGAACTTGCGTACACCGAACGTCGGATAGGTCTCGGTGACCTTCTCCCCGGCCAGCGCGGCACGCAGGAACCGCAGGGTGTCGCGGGTGCGGCCGAACGGCTCGTCGAACGCGAGACCGTTCCAGTCCTGCACGATCACCGGCGACGAGCTGCCGATGCCGAGCACGAACCGGTCCGGCGCGAGTTCGGCGATGGTCGCGGCGGTCATCGCGAGCAGACCGGGGCCGCGCGTGTAGACCGGCGCGATCGCCGTACCCAGGCGCAGTTCGGGCGCCCATTCGGCGACCAGCGCGAGCGGGCTGAACGCGTCGGTGCCCGCGGTCTCGGCACTCCAGACGTCGGTGTAGCCAAGGTCGGGCAGGGATTTGACCAGGTCGCGGTGCGCGGCCAGCGGAACCCCGGTCAGCGGGAGGGTGATACCCCAACGAGACATCGGCGCGCGTTTCCTTTCAGAGGCTGATCTGTGGCGACACCAGCGCGCCACCATCGACGACCATGGTCTGACCGGTCATCCAGGACGAATCGTCACCGGCCAGGAACAGCACCGCCTTGGCGATGTCCGCCGGCTCACCGATCCGGCGCATCGGCAGTTTGGCCGAGAGCTGTTCCTCGAAGTTCTCCCACAACGCCTTGGCCAGGTGGGTGCGCACCACGCCGGGCGCGACCGCGTTCACCCGCACTCCGGGGGCGAGTTCGGCGGCGAACTGGCGGGTCAGGTGCATGACCGCGGCCTTGGTCGCGTTGTAGAAGCCGATGCCGGGCTCGGTGGACAGGCCGCCGATCGAGGAGATGTTGACGATCGAGCCACCGTTGGCCTGCATCCACTTCTTCCAGGCCAGCTGGGTCCAGACGACCATGGCGAGCTGGTTGATCTCGAAGGTCTTCTGCGCGCGCGGCACGTCCAGGTCGACCAGGGGGCCGAAGTAGGGGTTGGTGCCAGCGTTGTTGACCAGGATGTCCAGCGAACCGAACGCGTCGATGGTCGCGTCGGCGCAGGCTTCCGCTGCTGCCGGGTCGCCGACGTGCGCGGCCTTGGCGAGCACCTGGGCCTGCGGGAACTTGCCGCGGATCTCCTCGGCGACCTCGTCCAGCGCGTCCTGCTTGCGCGAGGACAGCACCACGTTGGCGCCCTGCTCTACCAGCGCGAACGCGGTCGCTTTGCCGATGCCGCGCGACGCGCCGGTGACCAGCGCGGTCTTGCCGGCGAAACTCGTACCCACCCGGTGCCTCCCTTGCCAGCGGTTCAGCTCGCCCGTACGGTACTACATACCGACTAGTCGGTATATACGGAATCGCTGGGAGGCAACATGCGGCTGGACGGCAAGGTCGCCGTGATCACGGGCGCGGCAGGCGGCATCGGTTCCGCGCTGGCGCGCAGGTTCGCCGCAGAGGGCGCCACCGGAGTCGTATTGTCCGATGTGGACCACGAAGCCGCGACCCGGATCGCGCGGGACATCGAGGCATCCGGCGGGCACGCCACCGCGATAGCGGCCGACGTCGCCGACGAAGCGGCGATAGCCGAACTGGTCGCGGCCAGCGAACGCGCGTTCGGCCCGATCGACCTGTTCTGCTCCAACGCTGGCATCGCCACCGGCATCGGGCTCGACGCGAAACCCGAGGACTGGGCTCGGTCCTGGTCGATCAACGTGGTCGCGCACGCGCACGCCGCCAAGGCGGTGCTGCCCTCGATGATCGAGCGCGGCTCCGGCTACCTGTTGCAGACCGTGTCCGCCGCCGGACTGCTCAGCTGCGCTGGCGACGCGCCCTACACCGCGACCAAGCACGCCGCCCTCGGCCTCGCCGAGTGGCTGTCCATGACCTACGGCAACCTCGGCATCAAGGTCAGCGCGCTGTGCCCGATGGGCGTGCGCACCAACATGCTCATGCCGGGCGTGGAAGCCGGGAACCCGTCCGCGCTCGCGGTCGCCAACTCGGCGCCGATCCTCGAACCCGACCAGGTCGCGGAAGAAGTGATCAAGGGCATCGACGAGGAGCGCTTCCTGATCCTGCCGCACCCCGAGGCAGGCACCATGTACGCGCACAAGGCCGCCGACCCCGACCGCTGGCTGGCGGGAATGCAGCGGGCCTTTGGCGAACAGCCATGATCTGACCGGGCGCGAGAAGCCGCAACTGGCGCAAACAGGCCGGTAACCTGTGGGTCTGTTTTGCAACCAAAGGCGGGCAGCAGGCGTGTAAGTGGACGTGCCCAACGACCTGAAGGCCAGACACGCACGGCGGATCGCGCCGCTGGCGGCGGCCATCGGCGTGATCATCGCGGCCACCATCGGACTGGTGCTGGCCAGGATCAACCCACCCGCGCCCGCCCAACCCACGGTGCCGTCGATCAGCACCACCGCGCCGACCACCCACTGACGGAAATTTCCCGGCCCCTGGCAACCGATCAGACCGGGCCCGCGTGCACAGTGCGTGAAGACTTTCCATTGGCGACACCTCGCGCTCGCCACCATGACGACCGGCCTACTCGCGCTGGCGGCGTGCGGCAGCGGCAGTGACTCGGCGCAACCGCAGGTGGCGGCCCTGCCCAGCAGCGGTGCGAACTCGGCGAACCAGGCCCCGACCACCACGGTGACGGCCGGACGGCCCCAGGAACGCCTCGACGACACCCCGGAACAGCACGAAGCGCTGATCCACGCGTGGGACGTGTGCCTGCTGGCCAACGGCGCGACGACCGAGGGCGCGACCGGCGTCGCGGGCGACCGCACGCCGATCAAGGAGCCGATCCCGAAGCAGGCCACCAATGCCTGCATGAGCAAGGAACCGCTCGGTCCGCCGGAACTCGACCCCAACCTGAACCCGAACTACCGCCAGGACTGGCTCGACGAGATCAGCTGCCTGCGCTCGCACGGCGAGATGGTGCACCTCACCCAGGACACCAGTGTGGACGCCAACGGACTGAGCTTCACCTTCGACGACAACGCGCCACCGTTGCCCGCGAACGAAGCGCAGCTCGAAAACAGTTGTGAACTAGCGGCATTCTCGGGCAAGAAGTGACCAGGAATCGAATCATCGGCGGCGCGGCAGCACTCGTCGTGGTCGCGGCGTTGATCGCCGGCATCGCGATCGTCACCGCGCACGCGCACAAACCAGCTGCCCCACCGGCAGCGGCGCAGGTCAGCACCGCGACCGTGACCCGCACGAACCTGTCCAACAGCCAGACGCTGGCCGGCACGCTCGGCTTCGGCGCGGCGAGCACGGTGACCGGCAAGGGCACCGGCACGATCACCAGCCTCCCGCAGGCGGGCGCGACGATCTCCCGGGGCCAGCCACTGTACGGAGTGGACGATCAACCGGTGATCGTGTTCTACGGCAGCAGTCCCCTCTACCGCACCCTGAGCCTGCCGACGGACGGCACTCCGCCGCCTTCCGGGGCAGACGTGACCGTGGTCGCGAGCAACCTCACAGCGCTCGGCTACCAGGTCCCGTCCGGTGACACGTTCACCCAGGCGCTGTCCGACGCGATCAAGAAGTGGCAGAAGAAGGTGAACATGGCACAGACCGGCACGCTCGGCGTCGGCCAGATCGTGGTGTTCCCGGGGGCGGTGCGGATCAACGGAATCCAGGCGCAGCTGGGCGATTCAGCTGCCGAACCGGTGCTCGCGGTGACGCCAACCGACAAGGTGATCACCGTGCCGGTCGCGGCGACGAACATGTCCGGCATCAACACCGGCAACAAGGTCAGCATCACGTTGCCCAACGGCCAGCAGGTGCCCGGCACGGTCGGCGCGATCAGCCAGACCATCCAGAGCAACAACAACCAGCAGCAGCAAGACCAGAACTCGCCACCGAACGTGAACGTGACGATCACCGCCGACAACGCGGCCGATGTCGCGAACCTGGCGGCAGCGCCGGTGCAGGTCGGTTTCACCACCAGCGGCAAGGACAACGTGCTCGCCGTGCCGGTGACCGCGCTGCTCGCGTTGCGCGGTGGCGGGTACGCGGTGCAGTTGCCGAACGGGAAGCTGATCCCGGTGCAGACCGGCCTGTTCGCCAACGGCGAGGTCGAGGTGAGCGGCCCCGGCGTGACCGAGGGCCTGCACGTCCAAACGGCACAGTCTTGAGCCCGGTACTGCGCCTGGACAACGCAAGCAAGCTCTACCCGGGCGATGTGGCGGCGCTGCGCGATGTCTCGCTCACCATCGACGAAGGCGAACTGCTCGCGATCATCGGGCCGTCCGGTTCCGGCAAGTCCACGTTGCTCAACATCATGGGCACCCTGGACCTGCCGACCTCCGGCACGCTGGAAGTGGCCGGGCAGGACGTGTCGAAACTGTCCGACCGGCGGCTTTCCCAGTTGCGCGGCCAATGGCTCGGCTTCGTTTTTCAGCAGTTCCACCTCACCGACGGGCTCAGCGCAGCCGAGAACGTGGCGACCGGACTGCTCTACGCGGGCGTGCGCAGACGCGACCGGTTGCCGATGGCGCGGGAAGCGTTGGCGCGCGTGGGTTTGGCGCATCGCGTCGGGCACCGTCCGCACGAACTCTCCGGTGGCGAACGGCAACGCGTCGCGATCGCCCGTGCGCTGGTCAACCGACCGGCGCTCGTGCTCGCCGACGAACCGACCGGAGCGCTGGATTCCAGCAACGGTCAGGCCGTGCTCGACCTGTTGATCGACCTCAACCGCGAAGGCACCACCATCGCCATCATCACCCATGACCGGGACATCGCGGCCCAGTTGCCGCGCCGCGTCGAACTGCGCGACGGCCGGATCGTCGCCGACCAGTATCAGGGAATCCTGCGTTGACCAAGAACGTTCGACTTTCCCCCGGCGATGTGCTGCGCCTGGGATTCATCGGTGTGCGGGTGCGCAAACTGCGCGCGGCGCTGTCCGCGCTGGGCATCTGCATCGGCATCGCCACCATGATCGTGGTGACCGGGATCCCCGCGTCCAGCCAGGAGGCGCTGCTCAACCAGTTGACCGCGTTGGGCAGCAACATGTTGCAGGCGCTGCCCGAACCGAACCAGAACCCACCGATCACCTTCGAACCCGACGCGGCGGGCATGGTGCGCCGGATCGGTCCGGTGACCGACGCGAGCGCGCTGGGCAACACGCACCAGTCCGTGCAGCGCACCGAGCAGACCGACCCGGACAGCAGCGTCGGCGTCAACGTGCTCGCCGCCGACGACGCGCTGCCCACCTCGATCAACGCGACCCTGCACGCGGGCAGTTTCCTCAGCCCGTCCACCGACCACTTTCCGACTGTGGTGCTCGGTTTCCAGGCCGCGACCATCCTCGGCATCAACGCGCTGCCGCCCGGTCAGCCGCTGCCGCAGGTCTACATCGACCACCGCTGGTTCACCGTGATCGGCATCCTCGACCCGACCCCGCTGGCCACCGACATCGAACAGGCGGTGCTGGTCGGCTGGCCGGTAGCGTTGGCAGACCTGGGTTTCAACGGCCGACCGACCGAGATGTACCTGAAAGCGCGCGAGGACGCCATCGACGACGTCCGCTCCGTGCTGCCCGCGACCCTCGAACCAGAAGAACCCGGCATGGTCATCGTGAGCAGGCCGTCCGACGCGCTGGCGGCGAAGCGCGCCACCGAGAACACCTTCTCCAGCCTGTTCATCGGCCTGGCCGGGGTCGCGCTCCTGGTCGGTGGCATCGGGGTCGCGAACACGATGGTGATCTCGGTGCTGGAACGCAGGAGGGAGATCGGCCTGCGCAGAGCACTCGGCGCGAGCCGGGGCCAGATCCGCGGCCAGTTCCTCACCGAAGCCGTGCTGCTCTCGGCGTTCGGCGGCGTCATCGGCACAGTCGTCGGCGCGTTCGCCACACTTGGCTATTCGGCCTATCAGGACTGGCCACCGGTGATCCCGTTGAGCTCGGTCGCCGCCAGCATCGGCGGCGCGCTGCTGGTCGGCGTGATCGCGGGCGTGTATCCGTCCATTCGTGCCGCCCGCCTCACGCCGACGGAAGCACTGGCCGCCCCGTAGCTGTACTCCGGCTGTCCGGGACCGGTCCCACCGGAGGCGTCGTTGGATGGCGTTGCCGTCGAACCGACGATGCCACCGGGAGGGGCCCCGTGCGCGAGAGTGTGAAGCCGGAAGCCAGTCAGCTGATCGACACGATCGTCCGGGACCTGTCCTCGCGCACCAATCTGCTCTGGCAGGTCGAGCACGACCTGCGCGCCAGGTTGCCCCTGGTCATCCAGGAGCAGGCGGCCACCGTGATTCCCGGAATGGTCAGCCGCGCCATCACCAGAGCCACCCCGGACACCGCGATGCTGCAACGCACCATCGAGGAACGCGTCCGCGCCAACGTCGACGCCCTCGTCTCGGCCGAAGCCGACCGGCTCATGCCGGAGTTGGCCCGGCAGGCGGTCGCCGACGCCCGACCGAACCTGGACCGGGTGGAAAGCGAACTCGCCAACCGGGTCGAGGGGCGCGTGCTGGAATCGGTCCGGCAGGAAGCGGACCGGACCATTCCGGCAGCCGTCGAGAAATCCTCGATCGAGGCGCTGGGCACATTCGCCCGTCTCGTAGCCGAGTTCATCGAGACCGAGCTGCACAAGGCGCTGGGCACCATCGGGGACGCGGCGCTGCGGGAAGTCCGCAAGACGCTCGCCGACTTCACCCCGCACCTCGTTCGGGTGGTCCTGCCTGCCGGTGCGCACGTCGATGTCGACGCCGACTGCCACCGGTCGCTGCCGGAGGTGCTGACCGCGGTGCACGCCGGGTGTGCGGTGTTGCTCGCCGGGCCGTCCGGCGTCGGCAAAGCCACCCTGGCCAGGCAGTCGGCCGACGCGCTCGGCCTGGAATGGCACGGCGATGTCCGGGATTCCGCCTTCTGGCACGCGTTCGAGCACGGTGGCGTCGTCCTGCTCGACCGGCTCGACCGGATGCCCGCGACGCTGCTGGCCACGTTGAACCATGCGGTCGGCCACGAGACGGCGACCGTCGCGGGCCGCAGGGTCCAGGCACACCAGGACTTTCGGGTGATCGCGACGGCGACCGTCGCGGACGGTGCCGCTGACCGGTACCCGGAGCTCCAGGGGATGGATCCGGTCACCCTCGACCGGTTCGTGATCATCGACGTACCGGTGGACGAGGCGTTGGAGGAGCGCGTCGCCCTGCGGCACGCGCCGGACCACCACGACCTCGTTCGTGGCCTGCTGGACGAAATCCGTGGCCTGCGGGGTATCGCCGAGAGCAAGCGGTTGCCGGTGTCGTTCTCGCCGAGGGTGAGCATCGACGGCGCACGGCTTCTACAGGGCGGGGCCACCCTTGAGCAGGTGATGCGCTGGCGGGCACTGCGTGGCGTGCCGCGTGCGCAGTTGAGCGCGCTTGGGTTCGACTGACCCGCACCAACAACTCCGCACCAACAACAAGGAGATGATCGAGCGATGACCAGGCAGCGGAATCGTCCCAGCTTGGGCCAGGCTGCACTGATGACCGGTCTGCTGGGGGTGGGCGGATGGCTGGCCTCCAGCGCGCTCTCGTCCGGCGAAGCGAACGCCTCGGAGTTGCCGCCGGATCACGGCAGCTATGCGGACACGGTCCTGTCCGATCCGGGCTCGGTCGATTTCACCCAGCTGACGAACTCGGTCGTCGACCAGGTCACCCAGCTGCGGGCGAACGGGCACGATTTCAGTGTCGGCGTCGCACAACCGGATTCCGGCCACAAGAAGGACGACGGCATCCCGGCCGCGTTGCGGCGACAGCCCGATCCGGACAGCGATGCGCGCAAGTCATGGCAACAAGCCGCGCGGCAGGTTGCCGCCACGCCCAGTTCGCCGGTGCTGCCCCGATCCACCAAGTCCGAGGTGGCCGAAACAACCGACACCGGCTCGGTGCCGGTCAGGCCCACTGATCCGGACGGAGCGGGGACACCCGATCGCCGCGACGACAGCCAGAACGCTCCCGGCGCAAGCGTCCCGCTCGCCGACGCGACCGACGCGACCGACGCGCACAGCAACGCCGACAGCGACGCGCCGAGCGATACGCCTGCCGATGTTCCGGACGGAGCGGACGCGCCTGATGCCGCGTCTGGCCCAGGACCGGTGGCTCCGCCCGACGCATCCGGCACCGGGAGCGAAACGCGCACCGAGATACCTGACGGTGCCAAGGAACGCGACCGGATCGGCCCCAACAACAAGGACTCACGGGCGCCCGACGAGATCAAGGATGCCGGCATCAAGGACACCCTGTTCGGGAAAGAGCAGGACATCTCCAACATCATGAGTCAGGTGCGGGGATACCTTCGGCCGGGCGAGGCCCAGACGCAGACGGGCACCTCCGTGCCGTGGGAGGGGCCGGAAGCGCTGCCCGGGACCGGATCGGACGCAGGCACTGACGGGAGCGTCGGCCCCGTTGTCACCGCGCTGGTCTGGCAGCAGTTGAACCAGCGCGTCTTCGACCCGATCAAGGCCCGTCTCGCGAGCAGCGAGAAACTGCAGACCGCGCTCGGCGAACAGAAGAGTGTGACCGGCAGTTCGCCGAGCTCGACGGACCCGGATTCCTATCTGGATCCGGACTCGGACAATGCCTTGTCGGACACCGTGTTCCAGGCCGGTGGCGCCTCAGCCGATCTCACCGACCCGGATGCCGACGCGGCGCTCGGCGAGGTGCCGGTCCGTGATCTGCCCGCCCCCGCACCCATGCGCCCTTATGGCTGGGGCACGAACGAGGACATGCCGGACCCGGACGCGGAGCAGCAAGAGCCGCAACTGAGCGATGAGCAGTCGTGGAGCGACTACGCCGAACGCGATGCCAACGGCCAGACCAGGTTCGTGCGATCGCAGGGTTCGGTCGGCTCGGTCGGAAACCAGCCGCAGGAGGAGCCAAGCACCACCTCGCAAGCTCAGGAAGAGGCGGACGCGGAGGCGATGGCGGCTTCGGAGGCACAGGAGCAAGCGAACCTGAACGCCCAGTCCGCCGCCCTCAAGGCGTCGGCGGCGCAGACCCAGCAACAACAGGAGGCGAACATCGCCGCATCGCAGCAGCAGAACGCGGCGATGGAGCAGAGCGAGCAGCGGACGCAGGCCAACGAAGCCGCAACGGAAGCGCAGGCTGAGGCGGGCACGCAGGCGGCGGAGACCGAGGCCGCGAACGGGGCGGCCGAGCAGCAGACCGCGGCCCAGTCGGCTGCCTACCTCCAGGAGCAGCAACAGGAGGCCGCCGCAGAGCTGTCCCGTCCGGCAGGCGGGTCCGACGACGCCACGGACATCACCGGCGACGGGGGCGAGGATGTCGTGCCCGAAACCGATCCCGACGACACCTCAGGCTCCACCGAAACGGGCGAGGACACGTCGACACCGGACGAGGTGTACGACGGGGAAACGCTGTCTCCCGAGCAGCAGATCGAAACGGATCTCATCGGCGGCGGAGGCGAGGACTTCGTCGAGGGGTAAGGGCCCCTCGCCGGTCAGAGCAGACCGGCGAGCTTGTAGAGCACCAGCGAACCGGCGACCGCGACGTTGAGACTGGCGCCGTGGCCGACCATCGGGATCTCGACGGCGGCGTCGAGCAGGTCCAGCGCCTCCGGTGGAATCCCGTACTGCTCATGGCCGAGCACGGCGATCGTCGGTTCCCTGGCCGTTGGCAGGTCGGCGAGGCGGATGGCCTCGTCGGCCAGTTCGACGCCGAGAATCCGTTGCCCCGCTTCGCGTTGCCGCGTCAACCAGGGCACGGCGGGGCCGGTGAAGTGCACACAGGTGCGGCGGCGCAGGGTGTTGCCCCTGGCCAGTGCCGCAGGCACCCACGGGAACCTGGGCACGGCGAGGCAGGCGCCGACCGCGTCACAGGTGCGCAGGAGCGTGCCGAGATTGA
Organism: Pseudonocardiaceae bacterium; assembly: GCA_036494465.1. Taxonomy (GTDB): domain Bacteria; phylum Actinomycetota; class Actinomycetes; order Mycobacteriales; family Pseudonocardiaceae; genus CAJCJE01. The sequence goes on along the minus strand of DASXOJ010000160.1, from coordinate 10,685 downwards.
CGCCGTGCATCGGCCACAACACCGCGACGGTCAGATGTCCCCAGCAGCCGTGCGCGCGGCGCCGCCTGCTGGCTTTGAGTTCGGACGGGGAACGGAGCCGGGGAGCGGATGCCATGTGGACGGGTGCTTGGCGGCGCACCCCGAAGCCATCGACGATGTCGGAAATCCCAGGACAGCATAGCCCCGATTCGATAGAGTTCGCGCAAGAAAAGGGGACGAGACCATCATGACGACGAAGCTGAATCAGATCATCGCGGTGGAGAAGGGCGTCAAGAGCAGCTCGCTGCGCGACCTCACCGATGCGCACCACGTGCTGCAGAAGCCCGCGATGCTGGCCGGGATCTCCCGGACCTACCAGCCCAAGGACGAGGACGGCGAAGTGCTGCCGCCGGAGTCCACCCGGGTCCAGGTGAAGAGCGAGGACGTGCTGCGCAAGACCGCCGAGGTCCTGACGCGCCTGTTCGACGTGACCGCGACCAAGGACTGGGCGAACACCGTTGCCAAGGCCGACATCGTGGTCGATGGCCGCACGCTGCTCGCCGGTGTTCCCGTGTCCTACCTGCTGTTCCTGGAGAAGCAGCTCACCGATCTGCACACCTTCGTCAAGAAGCTGCCACTGCTGGACGCGGCCGAGGACTGGAACTTCGATCCGTCCGCCGACTACTGGCGGACCGAGCAGGTGCGCACGATCCGCACCAAGAAGGTGCCGCGCAACCACGTCAAGGCCGAGGCGACCGAGAAGCACCCTGCGCAGGTCGAGGTGTACTACGAGGACATCGCGGTTGGCTACTGGCACACCGTGAAGTTCTCCGGCGCGCTGCCTGCCCGCCGGGTCAACGAACTGCTGGACCGGGTGCTGAAGTTGCAGGAGGCGGTCAAGTTCGCCCGCGAGGAGGCGAACGGCATCGAGATCACCGACCAGCGCATCGGTGACGCCGTTTTTGGTTATCTCTTCGGATAACATCGAGACTCCCCCGTTGGAGCACGGGGGCACGGTCCAAGAAGGGCCGTGAAGCTGAAACTGAGCGTCAGCCTGACAAACCCGGTGAACAGTGAGGGTTCGATTCCCTCTCCCGGCACCACGAGCCGGGATAGCCCAATGGCAGAGGCAGCCGGGCAGCAATCTCAGACTCTTGCTCCAGCTTCAGCATTGCCGCCGAACACCAGATCAATCGCGAATGGACGGACATCGTCGGGGTGCGAGTTCGAATCTCGCTGGCCGCTCCACCCATGCGGCCGTAGCTCAACGGCAGAGCACGGCGACCTAAGAACTGATCCGTTCGCTTAAACGTGCTGGTGTGTGCAATTGGGCGGAAAAGCGGGGCCCTGAACTGGACATGTTCAGGGCCCCACCTATATCTGCTGCCAGGCGCGCGCCGCGTAGACCGCGCCGTTGAAGTAGGCGCGGCTCACCCGCGCGCGGCCCATGCGATACGCGCGCAGGTAGTAGTCGTGAGCCTCGGGCCATCGGCCGAGCGCGACCATCGTGTCACCGAGGTTGGCCAGGGTGCCGTCGGTGATCTCGGCGAGGAACCGCGCGTCCGTGCGTGTCAGCACCCGGGTGTGCAGTGCCTCGGCCTGCTGGAGAGCGCCGCGCAGCACGGATTCGGCTCGGCTGTGCGCGCCGGTGCCGAGCAGCAGTCCGCCGAGGAGGTTCTCCAGGCTCGCCCGGGTCACCAACGCGGTGACCTGTTCCTGGTGCTCGTCCAGAAACGCGGACTGGTGGTCGTAGTTCAGTTGGAAGCAGTGCAGCGCGGCATCCATCTCGCCGAGGTCGAAGCAGGTGTTCGAGACCTCGGCAGCGACCCTGGCCCGGCGCGCGTCGTCCGGCAACCGGTCGACGAGCGCCCTGGCGTTGGCCGCGGCCAGTTCGGGGAGCAGCAGGCCGCGCAGCACGTCGATGTCGCGCAACTCGGCCTGGATCGCCTTGTCCGAGTCGAGTCCGTGCCGGTACACCGCCTTGGCGACGCGATCAGCCGACCGTCGGCCTCGTGCGTCGTCCACGCCGATGAACCGGACCGCGACGGTCCGCGCCGCGCGCATCCGGTGCACGATTGCGTTGCGCGTGCCGTACCGGCGGCCGGCCGCGCGGATCGCGGGTGCGGCCTCGGTGGCGAGCATGCGGCGTTGCCGTGCCCGATCTCCGATGCGTACCACCATGTCGAGGTGCGCGGCGAGCAGTTCGAGCCGCGCGTCGTCGAGCTTGGCCAAGTCCTGATCGGCCGTGTCCACGGCATCGATCACCCGGTCCCAGGTCTGCCCCGAGATGGCGCCGGTGACCAGTCGGGCGGCTTCGCGTGCCTCGCGGTGGGCGCGGGCATAGTTGCCAGCGCCCTGCCTGATCAGTTCCGTCTCAGCCACCGAGCGTGTGCTTGACCCAGTTCACCTGCATCAGCATGAAGTTCTCCGACTCGACCTCGCTGGTCGGGCTCATGTGCGTGACCCCGGACAACGGCAGCACCGTGTGCGGGCGACCGGCCGCGAGCAGTGCGGAGGACAGCCGCAGGGTGTGCGCTGCGAACACGTTGTCGTCGGCGAGACCGTGGATCAGCAGCAGCGACGCGTCCAGGTTCTTCGCGTCGTCGAGCAGCGAATTCCGTTGGTACACAGCGGGATCCGCGTCCGGGTGACCGAGGTAGCGCTCGGTGTAGAAGGTGTCGTAGAGCCGCCAGTCGGTGACCGGCGCACCCGCCACCGCCGCCCGGAACACGTCCGGCCTGCGCAGCACCGCGAGCGCGGCCAGGTAACCGCCGTAGGACCAGCCGCGGATCGCGACGCGGGACAGGTCGAGGTCGGGGTTGCGTTCGGCGACCGCGTGCAGGGCGTCGATCTGGTCGGCCAGCGTCACCTCGGCAGGTTCGTGGTGCAGCGCGCGTTCCCAGTCCGGACCGCGCCCCGGCGTACCGCGACCGTCCGCGACGAGGACCGCGAAACCCTGGTCCGCCAACCACTGCGGGGTGAGGTAGGCGTTGGCGGCGTGCAGCACCCGCTGCGCGTGCGGGCCGCCGTACGGGTCGAGCAGCACCGGCAGCTTGGCCGAACCGGGCTGATGGCCGTTGGGCAGCAGCAGCGCGCAGCGCAGGTCGCGCTCGCCTGCGGTGAGCAGGGTCAGGTTCAGCGTGAGGCCGGAGGCGATCGCGGTCGCACCGATCTCGATGCGCCGCGCGCCCCTGCGCACCACGGTGCTCGGGCCCTCCTGCGCGAGCGACCAGGAGGTGAACACGAGCGCGTCACCGCCGCGCCGCGCGCCGTGCACGCCCGGGACATCGGTCAGCTGGGTCAGCGTGCCGTCCTGGGTCACGGTGAACACGTGCGTCTGGGTCGGATCGTCGAGCGACGCGGTGAACAGGATGTCGTCGGCGACGTCGAGGATCTGGCGGACCTGCAGGTCCGGCGCGGTCACCGGTTGCCCGTCGATGGTGACCCGGTGCCCGCCGTCCAGCGCGGCGACGTTGACCAGTTTGCCGTCCGGGGTGAGCGCGGGGACGCCCGGCACCACGTCGATCCAGTGCGGGTCGGTGCGGTCCTGGCGGACGGTGCTCGCGCCGGTGGCCGGGTCGATCGAGACGATCACCTGGCGGGTCTGGTCGCGGGATTCCAGCGCCAGCAACGGATCGCCGACCGACGACCAGTGCACGGCGGTCAGGTAGGGCAGCGCGCTGTCGTCGTTGTCCCACTCCACGTCGACCCGGCTGCCGTCCAGGCCGAGCACGTGCAGGGTGACCGTGACGTTCGTGGTGCCCGCCGCCGGGTAGGCCACCGTGTTGGCTGGCTTGTCCGGGTTGGCCGGATCCGCGATGTGCCAACGCGGCACGGCCGTTCGGTCGTTGCGCTGCGCCAGCAGCTTCGTGCCATCCGGCGACCACCAGTAGCCCCGGTTGCGGTCCATCTCCTCGGCCGCGACGAACTCGGCGAGGCCCCAGGCGATGTTCTCGGTGTCGCCGCCCTCCGGTTCGGCCAGCGCGCGGTCGCCCGTGCCATCCACGCCGATCACCCGCAGCGAGCCGCCCGAGGTGTAGGCGACGTACGTGCCGGTCGGATTCGGCCGGGGGTCGATCACCGGGCCGGTCGCGGGCAGTTCGCGCACGCCGCCGTCGACCAGGTCGGCCACGAACAGCTTGCTGGACAACGTGAACACCGCGATCCGCAGTTCGGCGTCGGTGGCATAACCGACAACGCCCGCCGACTGGGTCCGGCTGCGTTCGCGCCGGGCGCGTTCCTCCCTGGTCAGCTGCTCGTCGCCGCCGAGCAGCTCGACCGGGTCGACCACCACGGTTTCCGCGCCGGTCTCGGTGTCGACGGACAGCAGCGAGTTGCGGCGTTCCGTGCCGGAGGCCGACCGCAGGAACAGCACGCGGCGACCATCCGGCGAGAGCTGGAACTCCCTCGGGGTGCCGAGGGTGAAGCGCTGGGTGCGGGCCTGTAGCCGCAGGAAGGAAGGCGAGTCGGTAGCCACCTGGGCACCTTGTCAGATCCCTCCTCGCTACGCGGCGTCGGCCCTCTCCACGAACAGTTCGAGAATGTGCGTCCAGCCGTCCGGGTTGTCCACCCCGGTACGCACCGATTCCGCACCGGCTCCGTGCCGCTCGAAGTGCCGATGCTCCACCTCGACCCTGGTCCGATCCGGGCCTTCGGCAATGAACCGGACCTCGACCTCGCTGCCCTTCGCCGGGTCCGGGTCGTAGCGCCAGTCGCCCTGCAACTGCCAGCTGCACACCACCCGGTTGGGCGGCTCCCACGCCAGCACCCGGCCCCAGTCGCATTCGACGCCGTCGGTGCCGGTCTCGAACCAGCGGCCGCCCGCTCGCGGTTCGAGGGTGACGGCGGCCAGCTCGGCCGCGCCGATGTGGTGCGCCTTGGGCCACCAGGTGCCGAATCCGGCGGTGAACACGTCGAAGGCGCGCTCCCGGCGGGCCGCGACGGTCACGGTCCTGCGGACGCTGGTCTCGATCTGCTGTGTCATTCCTGCTCCTGTTCCACGGCTGTCTTGAAGGCGTCGAGCGCGGTGCCCCAGAGCTGGTCCAGGTACGCGCGGATGGCGGCGACCCCGTCCGGGTCGAGCCGGTAGAGCCGTCGGGTGCCGACCGCGCTGTCCCGGACCAGCCCGGCCTCCTTGAGCACCTTGAGGTGCTGGGACACGGCAGGTCTGCTGACCGGCAACCGTTCGGCCAGCTCACCGACCGCGCAGGGCCGGCTGACCAGCAGCTCGAAGATCGCCCTGCGAGTCGGGTCGCCGAGCGCGCCGAGCGCGGCTACTCCTCCGTAAGTCCCCACGAACGGTAAGTCTCTACTTACGCAAGCGTCGCGTCAATGCCGACGACGCTCACGCAATGGATCGCCGCCATCGATGGGCTGAACACAACAAAACATCTGAACGTGCAACATGTGCTGGCTGAAATCGCCGCCCTGGACCGTTTAGCCTTGGGTCATGACCGCTACCGACGCTCGCCAGGACACTGTGATGCCCATCGACACGGCCGACTTCGTCGCGCTCGACGAGCGCTGGAGCACGCACAACTACCACCCGCTGCCCGTCGTCATCGCCAGCGCCGAGGGCGCCTGGGTCACCGACGTGACCGGCAAGCGCTACCTGGACTTCCTGTCCGGCTACTCCGCGCTCAACTTCGGCCACCGGCATCCCGACCTGGTCGCCGCCGCCGTCGAGCAGCTGGGCAAGGTCACGTTGACCTCGCGCGCGTTCCACCACGACCAGATGGGCCTGTTCTGCCACGAGCTGGCCGAGCTGACCGGCACCGAGATGGTGCTGCCGATGAACTCCGGCGCCGAGGCCGTCGAGTCCGCGATCAAGGTCGCCCGCAAGTGGGCCTACCAGGTCAAGGGCGTTCCGGACGGGCAGGCCGAGATCGTGGTCGCCGGGTCCAACTTCCACGGTCGCACCACGACGATCGTGTCCTTCTCCACCGATGACGTGGCCCGCGCCGACTTCGGCCCGTTCACACCCGGCTTCACGGTGGTCAAGTACGGCGACGTCGACTCGCTCGCGTCTGCCGTCACCGAGCGCACCGCCGCCGTGCTGGTCGAGCCGATCCAGGGCGAGGCGGGCGTGGTCGTGCCGCCCGCTGGCTACCTGCGCGAAGTGCGACGCATCTGTGACGAGGCGGGCGCGCTGTTCATCGCCGACGAGATCCAGTCCGGGCTGGCCCGCACCGGTGACCTGCTCGCGCTGGACCACGACGGCGTCCGCGCCGACCTCTACACCCTCGGCAAGGCGCTCGGCGGCGGCATCATGCCGGTGTCGGCGGTGGTCGGCAGCCGCGCGGTGCTCGGCGTGCTTCGTCCCGGCGAGCACGGGTCGACCTTCGGCGGCAACCCGCTGGCCTGCGCGGTCGGTCGCGCGGTGATCAAACTGCTGGCCACCGGCGAGTTCCAGGCGCGCTCGCGCGAGCTCGGCGCGCACCTGCACGGCCGGTTGGGCGAGCTGATCGGCAAGGGCGTCAGCGAGGTGCGCGGTCGCGGCCTGTGGGCTGGCGTGGAGATCACCCCGGGCGGTCCCGAGGGCCGGGTGGCGTCCGAGGCGCTGGCCGCGCGCGGCGTGCTGTGCAAGGAGACGCACGACACCACGCTGCGCGTCGCGCCGCCGCTGGTGATCAGCAAGGCCGACCTGGACCAGGGCATCGACGCGATCGCGGAAGTCCTCGCCAACTGAGCCCACCGGCGGTCTCTCGGGCATAGTCGAGGGCGTGCCCGAGAGATCGCCGAACCTGCTACCCGCCCGCTTCCGCGTGCCCGCGTTGCTCGTCGCGGTGTTCGGGCTGGCGGAAATGCTGGTGCTCGGCGTGCACTTCGCGGGCCAGCACACCCCCGACCCGTTCGACGCGAGGGTGGCCGCGACCGCGTACCGCTTCATCGGCGAGCGCAGCGTGCTCGCGCACATCCTGGTCTCGCCCAGCGACGGCCCGGTCGTCTACGCGGTGATCGCGATCGTGTTCCTGTTCGGCTTGTTCGCCCGGTCCTGGTCGGTCGCCGCGCTCGCGGTGCTCGGTCCGGCCATCGCGACCATCCTCAACGAGGTACTGCTCAAACCCGGGTTCGGCCGTACCTTTCCGCGCGGTGGGTTGAGCTATCCCAGCGGGCACACGGTCAGCTCGGTCGCCGCGCTCACCGTCGCCCTGCTCGTCGGCCTGACCCTGCTGCATACCCGGCGCGGCCGGATCATCGCCTGGACGGTCTACGTGGTGCTGGTGATCACGCTGACCATCGGCCTGATCGCCATGCGCTACCACTACCTGACCGACATCTTCGGCGGCTACGGCATGGCGCTGGGTACCGTGTTCCCGCTCGCGATCGGGCTCAACTGGTTGCGTCCGCGCGCAGCCGCTCGGCGTCCCGGGACAGCGCCACCAACCGGGACACCGCCCGCAGGTACTTCTTCCGATACCCGCCGAGCAGCATCTCCTCGGTGAACAACGCGGACACCGCTTCGCCGGACACCGCGACCGGGATTGCCCGGTCGTAGAGCCGGTCGCCGAGCGCGACCAGCCGCAGCGCCACCGACTGGTCCGGCGCCGCGTGCACGCCGCGCAGGTGCACGGCAGCGACTCCGTCCACCAACCGCCCGTATTTCGATGGGTGCAACCGGGCCAGCCGCGCGCACAACGCGTCGAAATCGTCCACTGTGGACCCAGCGATGGCTTCGGCGCTCGCGTCGAGCTCCGCGTCGGTCAGGGGCTGTGGCGCGTCCGGCAGGCCACGATGCCGGTAGTCCGGCCCATCCACCCGCACGACGGTGAACCGCGCCGACAGAGCCTGGATCTCGCGCAGGAAGTCATCCGCCGCGAAGCGGCCCTCGCCGAGCTTGTCCGGCAACGTGTTCGACGTCGCCGCGACGAAGACGCCCGCATCGGTCAGTTCGCGCAGCAGGCGGTTGACCAGCGTGGTGTCGCCCGGATCGTCGAGCTCGAACTCGTCGACCGCCAGCAGCCGGTGACCGGCCAGCCTGCGCACCGTCTCGGCGAAGCCGAGCGCGCCGACCAGGTTGGTCAGCTCGACGAAGCTGCCATACGCTTTCGGCTCCGGCACCGCGTGCCACACCGACGCGAGCAGATGCGTCTTGCCGACGCCGAAACCGCCGTCGAAGTAGAGGCCGGATCGCTCGATCGGTTTGTTTCCGCCGAACAACCGGCGCAGCCCGGACTTGCGCGGCGCGCCGACCGTGGCCGCGAACGCCTCGCCCGCGCGCACCGCAGCCGCTTGCGTCGGCTCGTCCGGATTCGGCAGGTAGGTGTCGAACCGCACCGCGCCGAAACGCGGCGGCGGGACCAGCGATGCGATCAACTCGTCCGGCGCGACCACCGGATCGCGGTCGATGAGATGACCAACGGACATGTCACGAAGACTAACCGGAGAGCTGACGCTGCCGGTGACAGCACCGGCAGCTACCTGATTTGATGTGTTCGTGGATCAACTATGGCCGGGGCGCGGCACGCCGACCGACGAGGACCTGCACGCTCTCTACGCGTTCCCGTCGACGTTGACCAAGCCGTGGGTGAAGGTGAACTTCATCAGCAGTCTCGACGGCGCCGCCAGCGTGCAGGGCCGCTCCGGCGCCCTCGGCGACGAGAACGACCACCGCATCTTCTGGCTCGACCGGGGCATGTGCGACGTCATCCTGGTCGGTGCCGCGACCGTCGTCGCCGAGAAGTACACCGGCATGACTCGCGAGAGCATGGCGGGCACCGATCGCGCCGCCCTCGGCCTGGCGCCGGTGCCGACGATCGCCATCGTCACCAGGAACTGCACCATCGAACCGACCACGACGGTGTTCACCGACACCGAGGTCGCGCCGATCATCTACACCACGGCCGCAGCCGACGAAGCCCGCCGCGGCGCCGTCGCCGACGCGGGCGCCGAGGTAGTACTGGCCGGTGAGCACGATGTCGACCTGCACACGGTCGTCGCCGATCTGGGCAAGCGCGGACTGCTGCGGGTCAACTGCGAGGGCGGGCCGCGACTGTTCGGCAGCATGATCGCCGCCGATCTGGTCGACGAGCTGTGCCTGTCCGTCGCACCGTTGCTGACCTCGGGCGATTCCGGCCGGATCGCGGTCGGCGATTTCCCTGAACAGCCGCAGCGAATGCGCCTGCGCTCGGTGCTGCACGGCGACGACCTGTTGATGTTGCGCTACACCCGTTGAAGTTCTTGTCGAAACAATCGCTTCGACGCTGCGCTACCGCCAATTGAAATTACTCCTATTGGTGATAGTTCTGATCACATTTCCTATTCCGCAACTGGTTCGATGATCTGGTCATACGCTAACCGGATCGCTCGTCGAAGGCCGGAGGGAATCGTGACCGAGCCTGCTCAGCCGCCCGCGACCAGCGGCGGCTACCGTTTCACGCCGGCCGAAATACAGCAACAACTGATCCAGTGCACCGACCTGCTGGCCAAATTCGAAAACTCGTACCTCCAACGCGCCGGCCGAATCACCACGGCGGCCACCGCGCCGGACGTCGCAGGCAGCGTTCCGCAGGCGGACGCGGTGCGCAGGCTGGGCGGGCGGGCCACGCAACGCGCGCACAACCAGGCCGATTTCCTCCGTGCCTGGTACGACACATTGATCTCCGCGCGGGCGCGGTATCTGGAACAGGAGCACCTCACCGAAGCGCAGTGGAATGTCCTGGCCCAGGACCGGCAGCCCGAGTAAAAAAATCCCGTTGGTGCTGCTCCTGTTGGCTGCGAGCGTGTTGGGCACCGGTTGCGTGGCCACCCGCATCGGCACGGCAGAACCGGCAATGGCGCCGGCCATGTCCACCCGGCCGGCCGCGCTCGCCCAAGAGTGCCGAAACAACTGGACGCCAGCCATTTGGTGAATTCTCCGTGCGGCGCGCTCACGCGAGCCAATTGACCGGGCTCGACCAGATTTATTCCGAACATCCCTATATGGCTTACTGACGGCCCATGGTCATCGATGGATATCCGGCCGTCGCCGCGTCTCAATACGACGCCCGCCCAGGCGGCCCTCGGACGAGGCGACCGGAGTTGACCAGTCAGTGGCCGAGGTTGACCTGTGCCCTGTGGTGCTCGCCCTTCTCGATCAGGTCGACGAACCCGAGGGCGTAGTCCGCGGCGGAGATCGCGCCGCCGTCCTCGGGCTGCACCGCGACCTCGTCGCCGAGCCGATAACGACCGAGTCGTTCGGCGGGCATATGTGCGCCGAACCTGAGCGCCGGGCTCACGTAGACCCAGTCGAGGGTCGCGGGCGTGGCCGGGAGGTCCTCGACGATGAACGCCGCTCCGTCGCGGATCTCGTCGTGGAGCTCCGTGGGGATGAGCTGAGGTGGCCGGGGTCGGTGACGAAGCCGTGGACGCCCTCCCGCTGGTCAGCGGTCGTGGCCCGCGCGCAGCCAGTCGATGTAGTCGGCGACGGCGTGATCGGTGTCGTAGTCGGGCTGATATCCGGTGTCCTGCTGGAGCCGGGTGATGGCCAGATAGACGTCCTGACCGGGCCGGTTCGGGTCGCGGCCGGCGGGCAGGTCGAACCGTGCGCCGGGGATGGTTTTTCCGATCGCGGTGGCGAGATCGGTGTTGGTGGTCGGGTGTCCACTCGCGACGTTGTAGGTTCTGTGGTGGAGCTTGTCGGCCACCTGTAGCAGCGCGACAGCCCGGCCGCAGTCCCTGACATAGATCAGATCGGCGCCGTCGTCGGCGTGGGCGGGTGCGCCCAG
>DASXOJ010000159.1:0-12386 GCA_036494465.1 Pseudonocardiaceae bacterium | reverse complement strand
GCTACGTCCGCTGCTGCGCGCGGCAGGCGGCGATGTGCCCGAGGAGCAGGTGCTCGCCGAGGCAGGTGTCGCCGGCGTCGCCGAGAAGGTCACTGGGAACTTTGCTGAAGCGGTTGCGGAGTCCGTCGCAGACGCGGCGGTGCGACCGCTGGGCCGGGCCGAACCCGCCGCTTCCTGAACCACGGACCGCCCGAGCGACGGGCCTGTTCAACCACCAGCGGCTGCGAGGCACGAGCTCGTGGACGACGGGACTCGCACCCTGGCGGCCTCGTGAGACGAGGAGTCTCGTGGTCCGTCGGACGCGTAAGACGAGGGGTCCGTGGCCCGGCGGGCGCGTAAGACGAGGGTCCCGTGGCGCGGCGGCGTCGCGGGCTGCCCCGGAAGTGGCCTGGGCCTGGCGGGAAATCGTGCCTGGCGGCTCCTGAACTACCGGTCAGTAAATTCGGTCAGCATCACACCTCGCAGAGGCGGCCTTCGCGACGGAGTTGCGCGACACTGGAGTGCGGTGTTCGCACCGAACCCCGGAGGGAGTCCCACCCCTCCGGCACCTGACGTCGTCACGAAGGAGTGCCGTCATGCCAGAGGCTGTGATCGTCGCCACTGCCCGCTCGCCGATCGGCCGGGCAGGCAAGGGCTCGATGGTGAGCATTCGACCGGACGATCTGGCTGTGCAGATGGTGCGCGCCGCGCTGGACAAGGTGCCGCAGCTCGACCCGACCCAGATCGACGATCTGATGCTCGGTTGCGGTCTGCCCGGCGGCGAGCAGGGCTTCAACATGGGCCGGGTGGTTTCGGTCCTGCTCGGCTACGACCAGATCCCCGGCTGCACGGTCACCCGCTACTGCGCGTCCAGTTTGCAGACCACCCGGATGGCGTTGCACGCCATCAAGGCGGGCGAAGGCGATGTGTTCATCTCGGCGGGTGTGGAGACCGTGTCCCGGTTCGACCGGGGCAGCTCCGATTCGTGGCCGGACACCCGTAACCCGCTCTTCGCCGAGGCGGCCGAGCGGGGCACCGCGCAGGCCAGCGCGGACGACCAGGAATGGCACGACCCGCGCCAGGACTCCGCCGTGCCGGACGTGTACATCGCCATGGGCCAGACCGCGGAGAACCTGGCGCTGGCCAAGAACGTCACCCGCCAGGAGATGGACGAGTTCGGCGTGCGGTCGCAGAACCTGGCCGAGAAGGCTATCGCCGACGGTTTCTGGGCGCGCGAGATCGTCCCGGTCACTCTGCCGGATGGCACCGTCGTCGACTCCGACGATGGCCCTCGGGCCGGTGTGACCTACGAGAAGACCGCGCAGCTCAAGCCGGTGTTCCGGCCCAACGGCCGGGTCACCGCTGGGAACTGCTGCGCGCTCAACGACGGCGCCGCCGCGCTGGTTGTCATGTCCGACACCAAGGCGAAGGAGCTGGGCCTCACGCCGCTGGCGCGGATCGTGTCGACCGGCGTTTCCGGTCTGTCGCCGGAGATCATGGGTCTCGGCCCGGTCGAGGCATCGAAGCGGGCGCTGGCCAGGGCCGGCATGAGCGTCGGTGACATCGACCTGTTCGAGATCAACGAGGCGTTCGCCGCCCAGGTCATCCCGTCCTACAAGGAAATCGGGATTCCGCTGGACAAGCTGAACGTCAACGGCGGCGCGATCGCGGTCGGCCACCCGTTCGGCATGACCGGCGCGCGGATCGCCACCACGCTGACGAACTCGTTGCAGTTCCATGACAAGCAGTTCGGTCTGGAGACCATGTGCGTCGGCGGTGGCCAGGGTATGGCCATGGTGCTGGAGCGCCTCAGCTGATGTTTCCTGGCGGGCCGGTCTTTGAAAAACCGGCCCGCCCCGGCTTTTGTTACAGCTGCGCCAGGTAGAAGCGGGTGCCCTGGTTGTCGGCGCATTCGGTGGAGCGGCCGTAGGGCTGTTGCTGCGGTTCGTTGGCCGAACCGCCCGCCACGCGTACCCGTTCGACCGCCGCGTCGATGTCGTCGACCACGTACTGCGGCACGATCGTGGTTTCCCGGTGCCCACCGGCCAGACCGGACAGTGGCCGGACGCCGTGGATGTTGAACCGGTCGCCGCCCGCGTGGCCCTGCGAGAACCGCCAGTCGAAGACGATGGTGAAGAAGTCGCGGAACTTCGCGGTGTCGGCCACTTCGAAGGTCAGGTAGACGATTTCGCCGTTGCCCGCGGCCGGCGCTGGACCGCGTTCGGCGGCCGGCGACTGGAAGATCGAGAACGGCATGCCCTGGTCGTCCGCGCACATCGCGGCGAGACCGTACGGTTCCTGGTTCGGTTCGTCCGCGCTGCCGCCCGCGCCGCGGACCCGGCGCACGGTCTCCAGCGCGTCCTCGACCGCGAAGGACACCAGCGTGCCGCCGCGTTCCTGCCCTCCCCACAAACCGATGTGCTGGTTGGGCAACCCGGTGACCTGACGGCCCTCGTCGATGCTGCCCGGCGCGAACTGCCAGCCCAGCACGGCGCCGTAGAAGGATTCTGCGCGGGTCACTTCCGGCACCCAGATCGACGCGTATCCGATGTCGCCTTCGACGGGCGGGGCAGCGGTGGTCTCGTTGCTCATGGTTTCTCCTCTTCCGCGCAACAGCGTCTGCACCAGTTGGGCGCGCAGCGCGGCCGCGAAGGTCGGTTCGGGGTCGACGGGCAGTACCGGCTCGTAGAGCGCCTCCAGTGGATCTTTCATCGGTTTCCCGCCCTCCCCTCCGTTTTCGGTCCCGTTCTGTCCGCATAGGACGTTCGGAACGCGCTGCGGGCGCGGACCAGCAGGGCCTCGGTGGCGTGCACGGTGCGCCCGAGATGCTCGGCGACCTCGGGTACCGGCAGACCATCCAGGTAGCGCAGGGTCAGCGCGGCCCGGTGCGGACTGCTCAACCTGCCCAGGACTTCCTTGGCCAGCAACGCGTTCAGCTCGTTTTCCCACGGGTCCACACACTCCACGTGCTCCCCCACCAGCACGCGGAAACCGCGTTCGTCGCGTTCGGACCGACGCCAGTGGTCGACGAGTTTGTGCCGGGCGATGCCGATCAGCCAGGCGGTGGTCAGCTCGTCGGGCGGGTTGGCGCGCAGTGCCGCGACCGCGGCCAGGAACGTCTCCGAGGTGAGGTCTTCCGCCAGCGCCACCTGGCGACAGCGCGCCAACAGGTAGCCGTACACCTCAGGCAATGCGGTGTCGTAGAGGTCGAGCAGGTCGACCCCGGGTTCGGGCACGATCGCCGGCCGGGAACTCACCTCTCCACCTCCTCAACGCTGTCGTCGTCATCCCTACCTCAACTCATCGGTCGGGGCAGCGAAACTCCGACGGCACTCACTCGAAATCTTTCCGGCGCGTTCTACTGTGATGCCGTGCACAGTGCAGATTCCGCTGGTCAACGGCCGTCGCCGCGTCCTCGTCCGGCCCCCCGGCGAAAAGGGGTCGCCTGGGTGGTGACGGTGCTCGCCGCGTTGCTGGTGCTGGTCGCGGCGGGTGGCACGTACTTCGGCCTGCGCTACCGGTCGGCGAACGACGCACTGCGCACCGAGCAGGCGCTGGACGCCGCGCGCACGGCGGCCTCCGCGGCGGGCGCGCGCTACGCGGTCGACCTGAGCAGCTACGACTACCGGAACCTGGACAAGGGTTTCGCCGCGATCACCGCGAACTCGACGGACGCGTTCGGCCAGCAGTACCAGCGCTTCAGCGGTGGCCTGCGGGATGCGCTGATCAGCCAGAAGTCGGTGGCGGCCGGGACGGTGCTGGCCGAGGCGGTGGCATCGGCGAACCCGACCAGGGTGACGCTGCTGGTGTTCGTGGACCAGACGGTCAGCAACACGAGCACGGCGACGCCGCAGGTCAATCACAACCGGATGGCGTTGACGCTGTTGAACGTGGCCGGGACCTGGAAGATCGATCAGGTCCAGTTGCGCTGAACCGTCGGCGTATCCGGAACGTTATCAACGGTACATAACCACCCATTTCGTGCGCACGCCACCTTATGTGCATAAACGAACAATTGCTCCATAAGGTGACTCTCCTTGTTAAGCAAGAAACAGGCCTGGTCGTGGCAGGCCCGTTGCTGGGCGCCACGAGCGTGTGGGCGGACACCAGCACAGACAGCATCAGCGGGCTGGTCTGGTTCGACCGCGACGCCGATCACCAGCGCGACAACGACGAACCGGCCTTCGGCGGGTCGAGCGTCACGATCACCAACCTCAACGACGGCAGTGTCACCACCGCCAGGACCGACGCGGCGACCGGCACCTACCGCGCCGACGGCCTGGCGCAGGGCTTCTACGAGGTCGACGGCGCACAGACCGGATATGCCGGCACCACCGCGCGCACCACGATCGTCGGCGTGATCGCGGGCCACCTGGTCACCGCCGACTTCGGCGTTCGGGGCGCGACGATCACCGGCAACACCTGGAACGACGCCACCGGCGACGGCATCCGCCAGGCAGGCGAACCGGCGCATGGGGGTGTCCAGATGTACGCCTACAACTCGGCGCTGGCGCACGCCGCCGAGGGCACCAGCGACGCGTCCGGCAACTACAAGATCCAGGACCTGCCCGCTGGCGGCTAGCGGCTGTCGCTGTTCAGCCAGGTTTCCGGTTACGGGCTCACCAAATCCGGCGGTGACTCGGTGCTCGATCCGGTGAGCAGCGCCGACCTGTCCCCGGTTCAGGTCAAGGCTGGCCAGTTGGCCGGTCCGCTCGACGCCGGTTTCGTCGCGGCGAAGGTCGACACCGCGATCACCGGCCTCACCGTGCCCGGCCAGGCGAAGGTCGGTGACCAGGTCAGCGTCGCCGTCGACGTGGCGAACCTGAGCAATGTCACCGAGTTGCTGAACGCCACGGTGAACTTCCCGGCGGGCCTGACCCCGGTATCCGCGACGGCCACCGATGACGTTTCGACCTTCGTCGGCGGTCAGACGGTCTACCTCGGATCGGAACTCAGCAACGTCGCGGCAGGCAGCACGGTCCACCTCGTGGCTCAGGCGACCGTGACGGCCCCGCTGAGCAACGCCCCGGTGTCGGCCACCACACCGGTCTTCTCCGGTGACGTGGACCCGGCGAACAACTCCGCCACCCAGCTGGTCAACACCGTCGGCTGAGACGAGTGGGGGCACCGGCCGGAACCGGTGCCCCCACTCCATCCACAAAGGACTAGTTGCCGCGTTGCAGGTAGGACAGCAGGCGCAGGATTTCCAGGTACAGCCAGACCAGCGTGACGGTCAGGCCGAACGCGGCGTACCAGGCCCACTTGGCCGGGTAGCCGGCGCGGATCATCCGGTCCGCCTGGTCGAAGTCGAGCAGCAGGTTGAACGCGGCGATGCCGATGATCACGATGCTGAACACGATCGAGAGCGGGCTGCCGTCGCGCAGGCCGAGGTTGACACCGAACATGCTGATCAGGAAGTTCGCCAGCACCACGACGAGCACGCCGAAGGTGGCACCGATGATCCACTTGGTCAGGCGCGGGGTGACCCGGATCGCGCCGGTCTTGTAGACGATCAGCATGGCGATGAACACACCGAACGTGCCCGCGATCGCCTGGAACGCGATGCCCGGGTAGATGCTGTCGAACAGGCCGGTGATCGCACCGAGCACGATGCCCTCGACACCGGCGTAGCTGAGCACCAGCGCCGGGTTGGGGGTGCGCTTGAAGATGACGATCATCGCCAGCACGAGGCCGACGATCGCCGCGGGCAGCGCGAGCCAGTAGACGTGGGTGAGCACCGTGATGACGCCGGTGATCAGCGCCAGACCGAGCGTCATCGCGGTCTTGGTGACCACGTCGTCGATGGTCATCGGCCGCCCGACGGCGCCGGAGGTCTGGTAGGCGACGCCGTAACCGCCGGGTCCGCCAGGCCCGCCGTAGGCCGGTTGCTGACCGTAGTTGCCGTATCCGGGCGTGCCCGCCTGCGGATTGAAGCCGACGTAGTTCCCCGAACCGCGCGGTAGGTTGCGGAATGCGGGGTTGCTGGTCGCTCGCACCTGATCCTCCTGTGCTTTCGACGCGTCGAACGCGTACCAACCACTACAACGGTTCGCGTTGACGGCCGGTTCCCTGGTGATCAGCGGCCAGCCTACCCACAAATGAATGCGATGGAATTGTTCGTCAATCTGAAATTCTTACTACGAATTACGGTTCCACGAGGTTCGCGCCCAACGTGGCGAGCGCCACGCTCAACGGCTGGAAGAAATCGGTCGTACCGTCCCCACCGGACACCGTGCCGAGCCCGGCCGAACCCGCGAACAGCGGGCCGCCGCTGTCGCCATGATCGGTGTGCACATTGGTCTGGATCAGGCCGTTGACCACGTCGCCGTTGCCGTAGTCGACGGTCTGGTCGACGGCCGTCACCTGGCCGCAGGTGATGCCGGTGGTCATGCCGCTGGCACACACCGCCTCGCCGACGGTCGCGGTACCGAAGGACGTGATCGGCTGTTCGGTGCCGTCGTAGCGGTCGATGGCGGCGGGCGCGTCGCCGGACTCGTTGCGGATCAGGCCGAAGTCGGTGTTCGGGAAGTTGGACGAGACCGACGGACCGAGCCCACGCCAGTAGGGCAGCCCCTGGGTGCAGTGGCCCGCGGTGAGCACGTAGTCGACGTCGTCCTTGGTGATGTTGAACCCGGCCGAGCAGAGCACCTCGCTGGTGCGGATCTGATCGCCGCCGAGCACCTGCTCGCTGAACGCGCCGGGCACCCGCACGACCTTGACCATGTCGCCGTAGCGCGCCGCGGTGGCCAGCAGGCGTTGCACGCCCGATTCGGGCGCCTGCTGGGCGAGGGTGAGCACGAACTGGTGATGTTGCTGGTCGATGCCCCACGCGGTGTTGGGGGTGGGCGGCAGCGCGGCGAAGACCTGGCGCGCCGAGGTCAGCTCCTGGAGGGTGTAGCGGAGCAGGCCCGAGCCGGGCGCGGGCACGAGGTGGCTGCCGAGTTCGGTCGAGGCGGCGGAATCACCTGCGGACGCGCTCGCCGAGGGCGCGAACCCGACGACGGCGGCGGCCGTGCCGAGGGCACTCGCCGCCACCACGGCGGCCACGACAGTGAGGGCCCGGCGTCGCCGGGAAGTCAACCGGAGCAGTTTCGCGATCACAGTGCGTTGACGCTACGCGGGCGGTGAACAGCGAATCCTGGCAGGGAGCAGGCAGAATCACACTCTGAGTAACATCGTTGCTCGATCGAGGGAATCTCCGTGGAGCATCGTGAAGATCGGCACCCGGGATGGACGGGAGCCCCGCACGGCTAGGAGAATCGCCGCACCCGGCCTGAACAGCAGTGACGAGGAGCCGCAATGACGACGTATCTGGTGACCGGTGCGACCGGACTGATCGGCAGGCACGTCGTCGACGAGCTGTTGCAACGGGACGAAACCGACCGAGTGCTCGTCCTCACTCGTTCGAGTTCACTCAATCGGTTGGACGCGCTGCGCGGCCGGTGGCCGAACGCGGATCGGGTCGAACCGGTCATCGGTGACCTCGCCCAGCCGCTGCTCGGCATCGCGGAAAGCACCCTCCAAAGCCTGATCGACCAGGTCGATCACGTCATCCACCTGGCAGCTCTCTACGACATCACCGCGAACGACGAGGAGAGCGTGCTGGCCAATGTGGAGGGCACCCGCAACGTGGTCGCGGTCGCCTCGGCCATCCACGCAGGGTGTCTGCACCACACGTCGTCGGTCGCGGTCGCGGGTGACTTTCACGGCACGTTCACCGAGGACATGTTCGACGAGGGCCAGCGGCTGGTCACCGCCTACCACCGCACCAAGTTCGCGGGCGAGGAGCTCGTGCGCGAACAGCACGACGTGCCGTGGCGGATCTACCGGCCCGCGATCGTGGTCGGCAACTCCAAGACCGGCGAGATGGACAAGATCGACGGCCCCTACTACGTCTTCCCGGCGATCTCGCGCCTGGCCGCCCTGCCCAAGCTCCCGTTGGTGCTGCCCGACCTCGGCAGTACCAACGTCGTGCCGGTCGACTACGTGGCCAAGGCCATGGCGCACCTGGTCACCAAGCCGGGCCTTGATCACCGCACGTTCCACCTGGTCAACCCGAAGCCGCAGCCGATCACCAAGATCTACGACGCGTTCGCGCGGGCGGCCGGCGCGCCGACGGTCACCGCGCAGCTGTCCAAGAGCCTGTCCGACCCGCTGCTCAAGCTCGCCGAGCTCGTCGACTGGGTGCCCGGCGCGACGCTGGCCCGCGACGCGGTGCTGGACCGGCTGGGCATCCCGCCGGTGCTGGCATCGATCTCCGAGTTCCACGCCGAGTTCGACTCGGCCGCGACCGAGCGCGCGCTGGCAGGCAGCGGCGTCGAACTGCCCGCGCTGAGCGACTACGCGGGCGTGCTGTGGCGCTACTGGCGCGAGCACCTCGACCCGTTCCGCGCGCGCAGGCACGGTCAGGGCGGCGAGCTGGACGGGCGGCGCATCGTGATCACCGGCGCGTCCTCGGGCATCGGCCGGTCCACCGCACTCAAGATCGCCGAGCTGGGCGGCATTCCGCTGCTGGTCGCGCGGCGCGCGCCGGAGCTGGAGGAGTTGCGCGACGAGATCCGCGCGCAGGGCGGCGACGCGTACGCCTACCCGTGCGACCTGACCGACGAGGAGTCGGTGAACAAGGCGGTCGCCGCGATGCTCGCCGAGCACGATGGCGTGGACATGCTGGTGAACAACGCGGGCCGGTCCATCCGCCGCTCGGTCGCGCGTTCCTACGACCGCTTCCACGACTTCGAGCGCGCCATGGCGATCAACTACTTCGGTGCGGTGCGGCTGATCCTGGCGCTGCTGCCGCAGATGACCGAACGCCGGTTCGGGCACATCGTGAACGTGTCGTCGATCGGCGTGCAGGGCATCGCGCCGCGTTTCTCCGCCTACGTCGCGTCCAAGGCCGCGCTGGACTACTTCAGCAAGATCGTCGCCACCGAGACGCACGGCGCGGGTATCACGTTCACCACCGTGCACATGCCGCTGGTGCGCACGGCGATGATCCGGCCGACCAAGATCTACGAGGCGTTCCCGGCCAAGTCGCCGTCACAGGCCGCGGACATGGTGATCAAGGCGCTGATCGAACGGCCCAAGCACATCGGCACGCCGACCGGCACTGCCATGCAGTTCACCTACACCGTGGCGCCTGGCCTTGTCGACGCCATCGCCTACCAGGCGTACCGGATCTTCCCGGACTCGACTGCCGCTGGTGGCGGGGGCGGCACGATCAAGCTGGGCAGGGGCGAGCAGCAGTTGACCAAGCTGGCCACCACGATCGCCAAGCTCACCAGGGGCTTCCACTGGTAGGCAATGGCACCAATGGCACCAATGGCACGGTGATGGCGGTCAGCACGTAGCCGTCACGGACCAGGAAGCGACCGTCGAACCCGGTCAGCGGCGGCCCGTCGGGCGTGGCGCCGTCCACCAGCAGTTTGACGCTGAACGTGTGCAGCTCCGGGTCGATGGTGATCAGCGCGTCCTCGAAACCGAGCCAGCGCCGGGTGAGCGGGAACCACGCCTTGTAGGTGCTTTCCTTGGCGCTGAACAGCAACCGGTCCCAGTGCGCTTCGGTGCCCAGCCGCTTGAGCATGGCCTGCTCGTCCGGCAGGGCGACCGCGTCCAGCACGCCGTCGGGCAGCTTGTCGTGTTCCTCGGCGTCGATGCCGACCGAGCGGATCTTGCCAGCGTCCGCGACGGCGGCCGCGCAGTAGTCCCTGGTGTGGGTCATGCTGCCGACCACGCCGCTCGGCCACAGCGGCGCGCCGCGTTCCCCGCGCAGGATCGGCACGGCGGGCACGCCGATGCGGGCCAGCGCCCGGCGGGCGGCGACGCGCACGTTCGCGACTTCGGTGCGGCGCTTGGCGACCGCGCGGGCGACCAGCGCCTGTTCCTCGGGCAGCAGGGCCGCGTCCGGGTCGAGCCCGACGACGTCTTCGGCGGCGACCTCGGCGGGCAGCAGTTCGGCGATCATCTCGCGGTCCGGTTGTGCGGCACCCTGCTCGGGTCGCCGGGGATGATCCGGCGCAGCAACTGGGGCGGGTTCGCGCGCCGCTGCCATTCGCGCGGATAACCCAGCGACACCTCTTCGAACCGGACCCCGTCGAACTCCAGGGTGACCGGGATGTGCAGGTGTCCGTAGACGGCGACCTCGGCGCGGAAGCGCAGGTGCCAGTCGGCGGTGCGCTCGGTGCCGCACCACATCGCCAGGTGCGGGTAGCGCAGCATCCGCGTCGGGCCGCGATGCAGCGGGAAGTGCGTGATCAGCACGGTGCGCAGGTCCTCTGGCAGCGCGGCCAGCCGCTGCTCGGTCGCGGCCACGCGCGCAGCGCACCAGTCCTGCCGGGTCGGGTACGGGTCCGGGTGCAGCAGGATCTCGTCGGTGAAGACCAGGCCCTTCTCGTGCGCGTAGGCAAGGCCCTGCTCGATGGTTTCGTGCTCGGGCAGCCGGAAACTGTAGTCGTAGAGCAGGAACAGTGGGGCGACCACAAAGGACTCGTGTTCGGTTCGCCAGATCGGGTACTCGTCCTCGGGCGTGATCACGCCAAGGGACTGGCACCGCTCGACCAGGTACTCGTACCGGGCGACGCCGCGCGCCTGGATCGGGTCGTCCGGCACCGTCCACAACTCGTGGTTGCCGGGCGTCCAGATGACCTTCTCGAACCGGTCGGCGAGGCGTTTGAGCGTTTCCTCGATGGCGGCGGAGGTCTCGGCGATGTCGCCCGCGACGATCAGCCAGTCGCCGTCCGCGCTGGGCTGGATCTGCTCCAGCATCTGGGCATTGCCCTTGTGCGTGACGTGCAGATCGCTGGTGGCGAGCAAGGATGGGGGCGGCACAGCGCCAAGGCTACCCATTGGGTGACGTCCGGATGTCGCTCTCGCGCCTGGGGGGATACGCCGGTCGGGGCAACAACGGCGAGCCACTTACCGCAGACACACGCGGATCGCGTAACGTCGAAGCATGGCGCGTCCAGAAGACCGTGAACTGGTTCCCCTGAAGCCCGGCTTCGACGTGGTGTGGCACGGATTCGACCGGGCCCAAGTGAAACAGTACCTCGATGATCTCGACGCCGAGATGAAGTTGCTCGCGGCAGACCGGGACGCGGCACTGTCCCAGGTCGCCGATCTGACCGAGCAGCTGACCGCGTCGCATGCGCGCGCCGCGCAACTCAACAAGCAGGTCAACGGCCTCGCCGAGCTGCCCAAGAACGCCGAAGACCTCGATGATCGCGCCCGGCGCGTGGTTCAGTTGGCGCAGCACCAGGCCGCCGAGGTCATCGCCCGCGCTCAGGCAGCGGCGAGTCACACCTGGGCCAGCGCCGAGGATTCCGCGGCGAAGCTGCGCGGCAGCTACGAGAAGATGCTGGCCGACCTGGACAAGCAGCGCCACGAGATGCGCGAGCAGCACACCGAACTGGTGAAGCAGGCGCGGGTGTCGGTCGCGGACATGACCACGGCGGCGACCAAGCAGCGCCACGAGCAGGACGGGCAGGCCGAGAGCCGCCGAGTCAAGATCGAGCAGGACTTCGAGCGGGTCGTGACCGCGAAGCGGCAGGCGCTGGCCAAGGAGGTCGAGCAGCAGCGCGGCGCGAGCCGGGCCGAGGCCGAGCGGCGCGTGCGCGAGGCGACCGAAGAGGCGGAGCGCCGCGTCCGGGAAGCCACCGAGCGGTCCGAGCGCAAGCTGCGCGAGACCACCGACGAGTGCCACCGCAGGGTCGGCGACGCCAGCCGCAAGGTGCAGGACCTGCGTACGTTGCGCGGCCGGATCACCCAGCAGCTGGCCTCCGCGCACAAGCTGATGAAGGACGCGACGCCGATGCTCGACCCGCTGGAGGAGGAGCGCAAGAGCGCCGAGTCCGCGGCCGAGGCCGTCCCGCAGCAGCGTCCGGAGACCCAGGCCAAGGCGAACACCGCGCCCGCCCGCAAGTCCTGATCGGGCCAATGACGGTCGGGTGCCCGACGAGCTGCTGACCATCGGCGAGGTCGCGCGCCTGCTGGGCGTGGCCGTTTCCACGTTGCGCTACTGGGAAGAACGCGGCCTGATCACGCCAGTGACCCGGCGCGCGGGCAAGCGCTGCTAGGGCCCGGCTGAGCTGCACCGGTTGGCGTTGATCCAGTTGTGGCAGGACACCGGGCTGCTCAGCCTGGACGAGATCAACGCGGTGTTCGACGGCGAGGATCGCTGGCGCGACGTGCTCGACGCCCGGCTGGCCGCGATCGCCGCGCAGCAGGCGAAGCTGGCGGCGGCGGCCGATGACCAGACGGCAGTTCGCCCTGCTCGTCCCACCGATCCTGACCACGTTCATGGCGATCATGGACGTGAGCGTGGTCAGCGTGGTGTTGCCGAAGATCCAGACCGAGCTCGGCGGTGGCGTCGCGGCCGCGCAGTGGGTGGTCGACGTGTACGCGCTGATGCTGTG
>DASXOJ010000158.1:0-68667 GCA_036494465.1 Pseudonocardiaceae bacterium | reverse complement strand
TCACGCGGCTGGACCAGGTTCGTGAAGGCCGCGACCGGCCTGATGCGCATGGCCGAACATGCCGAGGATTCCAGCAAACTCGCCAGCACCGTGCTCGACCGCGCCGGTCAACTGCTGCTCGGCGGCAGTGTTCGCATGCTGACCACCGGCGAGACCGCCACCCTGGACATCCCCGCCGACCTCCGCGACCGCTGGTCCGCCGCAGGACACTGCCCCGCCCGCCACTAGCTTGATGGGTTTCCCGCGCTGGCGAAGCCGTCCAGGAGGAGGTCGGCCACCTGGGCACCGATCTGCTCGGGGTCGGTGCGCAGACTGCGGGCGAACCGCAGGGTGGTGCGCAGCGTGCCGACGATGGCCTGTGGCAGCAGTTCGCCTGGCAAGTCCGAGCGGAGCACGCCGAGCCGCTGGCCGCGGGCGATGAGATCGAGCAGGGCGCGCTGCATGTTCCTGCTCATGGGTGGCGGCGTTGGCCGTCGGGCGTCGCCGGGCAGGGGCTGTAGATCGGTGCCCACCGACAACAGTGGATAGCGCTGAGCGATGCGGGCCATCGCGATGATGATCCGGCGCAGGCCCTCGATCGGATCCGACTCGTCGCAGGCGATCTCGGTGAGCACCTGGTTGGCGTCGCCCGCGGCGGCTTCGAAGATCGCTCTGCGCAGCGCGTCCCGGTTGGGGTAGCGGCGGTAGACGGTCAGCCGCACGACCCCGGCCTCGTCGGCGATGCGCTGGATGCTGGCGCGGGGATCCTCGGCGAGCAGGCGTGCCGCGGCTTCCAGGATGAGTGCGTCGTTGCGCTGGGCGTCGCTGCGGGGACCGCGCTGCCGGGGCACGCCGTTAAGTGTTACATATGTGGCACATTTTACGTTCTAGCCTGAGGACATGAACGTCATTCCACTGGATGGTCATGGTGTGCTGATCTTCAACGTCTTCACCGTGCGCCCGGAAAACCAGCAGGCACTCGTCGACTGCATCCGCACGGCCGGGGATCCCGGCGAGATTCCCGGTCTGCGGTCGCAGCGTGTGTTGCGCAGCCTGGACGGCACCCAGGTCGTCAACCACATGCACTGGGACAGCGAAGAAGCATTCCGCCAGGGCGCCGCCAAGGTGCCATGGCTGACGGCCGCCAGGAAAAGGGTCCACGATCTCATCGAGGGCACCGGTCCCCAGCGCTTTGAAATCGTGTCCTGATCCCGTCCCGGCGCCGAGGGTGATCAACTCGCGGACGCGGGCAGCACCGTGTCGAGGATGCTGGTGAGGTCGGCGTCGGTGGGCGGCGCGCCGGTCAACAGGAAGGTCTGCACGATCAGCGCCGGTCCCACGTGCGCGGCCAGCGGGGTGCGGGTCGGGAGTTCGCCGGTCTGTTCGGCCCGGTCCAGGATCGACGCGATCACGGTGAGCCGCGGGGCGACGATCGCGTCGACGAACGCCGCGCGCAGCGGGTCGTCGCTGAGCAGGCTGAACGCGATGGCGAGGCCGGGGAACCGGGTCTCGCCCGCGAGCAGCTGCCGCAACGCGGTGAACACCTCCCGCAGGTTGTCCCGTGCGCTGCCGTTGTGATCGGGTTCGGCCAGCGGCGGCAGGACGTGGCGCAGCGTGTCGAGCAGCAGCGCCTGCTTGTTGGGCCACCGCCGGTAGACGGCGGCCTTGCCGGTCTGGGCGCGGGCGGCGACCCGCTCGATGGTCAGTCCGGCATAGCCGCAATCGATCAGCTCGTCGAGCACGGCCATGAACAGGGCGTCCATCAGCACGGCGCCGCGTCGCCGCGACCGGGCGGGGTCAGCTGATCGGGTCACCCGGCAATAGTAGACGTTGACGACCACTATTGAATGCGTGGATAGTGGTCGATTGCGTCTACTAACTGGGTCTACCGAATGGGGAGTGGCATGGCCGTCATGGACTTCGATCAGCTGTACCGCAGCGGGAGCACGCAGATCGGCACCGACGGGCCGGTGATGGACGTCATCCCGTGGCGCCTGGACGGCCCGCAGCCGATCATCGTCGAGCTCGCGGACAGTGATCAGATCGTCGGTCCGGTGCTGGAGTGCGGTTGTGGACTCGGCGACAACGCGCTGTTCCTGGCCGAGCGCGGCTACCCGATCACCGCGATCGACGCCTCGCCAACGGTGATCGCGCAGGACGCGGCGAAGGCGCAGGCGCGCGGTCTCGCCGTCGATTTCCGGGTCGCGGACGCGACCGTGCTGGACGGCGTGCCGAGCGGGTTCAACACCGTGGTCGACAGCGCGATGATGCACTGCCTCACCGACGAGCAGCGCCGGGACTACCTCGCCGCCGTGCACCGCGTGACCGAACCGGGCGCGCGGCTGCACATCCTGTGCTTCACCGACGCGGTGAACGGCAGCCTGCCGATGCCCGGCCACACCGACGAGGCGAGCCTGCGGCGTGACCTGGACGAACACTGGCAGGTCGAGCGGATGGAGGTCCGGGGTTACGCCACGGGTGTATCGCCGGAGGCGTTGCGGTCGTTGGCTGCGTCCGGCGCCGCGGTGGATCTCGGCTGGCTGGGCCCGGTCGATACGCAGGGGCACGTGCAGTTGCCGGTGTGGCAGATCACCGCGACTCGCTGATCCGCTCACCTTGACACCCTTGGAACGTTGTTCCATTCTTGGAACAACGTTCCAGGGAGGGGAGAGGTGCCATGACCACGCACGTCACGATCATCGGCGCCGGACTCGGCGGGCTCACGCTCGCCCGCGTCCTGCACGTCAACGGCATCACCAGCACCGTCTACGAGGCCGAAGCCTCACCGGCCGCCCGCGCGCAGGGCGGCCTGCTCGACATCCACGACGACACCGGCCAGCCCGCGCTCCAGGCGGCAGGTCTGACGGACGAGTTCCGCGCGCTCATCCTGGAGGGCGCGGAAGCCACCCGGGTGCTCGCCTCGGACGGGACCGTGCTGCTCGAGGACAACAGCACCAGCGGACGGCCCGAGGTGCCGCGCGGCGAGCTGCGCCGGATCCTGCTGGAGTCGCTGCCGGACGGCACCGTCCAATGGGGACACAAGGTTACTTCGGTGCGGAGCCTCGGCGAGGGCCGCCACGAGGTGGGCTTCGCCGACAGCGGCACGGTCGTGTCGAGCCTGCTGGTCGGCGCGGACGGCGCGTGGTCACGAGTCCGGCCGCTGCTCTCGGACGCGAAACCCGAATATATCGGCAGGTCCTTTGTGGAGACCTACCTTTTCGACGCCGACAACCGGCACCCGGACGCGGCGAAAGCGGTCGGCGCCGGGGGAATGATGGCGCTCCAACCGGGCAAGGGCATCCAGGCGCACCGGGAGAACAACGGGACCCTGCACACCTACGTGGCGCTCACCGAGTCGCCGGACTGGTTCGCGGACATCGATTTCACCGACACCGCCGGGGCCATCGCGCGGATCGCGGCGGAGTTCGACGGCTGGGCGCCGGAGCTGACCGCGTTGATCACCGACGGCGAGACCCCGCCGGTGCTGCGCGCCCTCAACGCTCTGCCGGTCGAACACCGGTGGGAGCGGGTGCCGGGGGTGACCCTGCTCGGCGACGCCGCCCACCTCGCGGCGCCGAACGGTGAGGGCGCCAACCTGGCCATGTACGACGGCGCCGAACTCGGCACAGCCCTCGCCGCGCACCCCGGCGACGTCGAGGCCGCACTCGCCGAATACGAGCAGGCGTTGTTCCCGCGCAGCGCGGCGGCCTCGGCCGATGGCGGCGAGCTGCACGAGCTGATGTTCGGCGAGGACTCGCCGCGCCGCCTCATCGACATGTTCACCGGCAGCTAGGAACTGACCCGCGCGACGTCGAGTGCCTGTTGCGCGTAACCACGCCCGTACTGGATCGCGTGCACCAGCAACGGGAACAGCTGGTGCAGGCCGATCCGGTCGCGCCAGCCGTCGTCGAGCGGCGCGACCTCCTGGTACCCGGCCAGCACGCGATCGAGGTGCGGACACCCGAACAGGTGCAGCATGGCGAGATCGGTTTCGGGATGGCCGCCGTGCGCGGCGGGGTCGATCAGCCACGGGTGGCCGTCGGCGCCCCACAACACGTTGCCGTTCCACAGGTCGCCGTGCAGCCGGGCGGGCGCGGCGATCGGCGGGACCAGTTCGGGCAGGCGCGCGCAGACCCGCTCCAGGGCAAGCACCTCGACCTCGCTGATCAAACCGTCGTTGCGCACGCTGCGCACGTAGGGCAGCACCCGGCAGCGCGCGTACCAGTCCGGCCAGTCCGGTCCCGGGTCGTTGGCCATCGGCACCGGGCCGATCCAGGCGTCCCTGGGGCCACCCGGTGGCGGTGCGCCGAACGCGGGCGCGCCGGAAGCATGCAGGGTGGCGAGTTCGCGGCCGAGTTGTTCGGCGACCGGGATGCTCGGCCGGGTGGTCAGCACCCGGTCGATGACCAGCCAGTCCGCGTCACTGCCGCGCATACGCGGGATCCGGATGGCGTGCGCGTCGGCCAGCCAGCGCAGGCCACTCGACTCGGCGAGGGCCGCGTTGGCGCCGATGCCGCGTTTGACCAGGACCACGTCGCCGTCGGCGAGCGTGACCTCGGCAAGGCCGGACGTGGAGTGGCCCGCTGATTCGACCGCCAGTCCGGTCAGTCTGGCCACGACCTCGTCGGCGGGTTCGCTGTTACTGGCCACGCCGGTCAGGATACGGCTGGTGACCAACCGTCGGCGCGAACCTGTCGGTACCTGCGACTACGGTGGGGACGTGCGGATCGCGACCTGGAACGTGAACTCGATCAAGCAGCGGATGCCCCGGTTCCTGCCGTGGCTCGATGAGCGGCAGCCCGACGTGGTGTGCCTGCAGGAGACCAAGCTGGCCGACGACGCGTTCCACGCCCTGCTGGACGGCGAACTCGCCGAGCGCGGCTACGACATCGCGATTTACGGCGAGCCGCGCTGGAACGGTGTCGCGCTGCTGTCCAAGGCCGGGCTCGACGACGTGCAGCCCGGCATTCCCGGCGCGCCCGGCTTCCCCGACCCCGAGGCCCGCGCGGTGTCGGCGACCTGTGACGGGCTGCGGATCTACTCGCTCTACGTGCCCAACGGCCGCGAACCCGATTCCGACCACTACCAGTACAAACTCGGTTGGCTGGCCGCGCTGCGCGAACTGGTCGCGGCGAACCCGGAAACCACGGTGCTGTGTGGCGACATGAACATCGCGCCGGCCGACGCGGACGTGTTCGACCCGGCCGCGTACGTCGGTCAGACGCACGTGACGCCGCCGGAGCGGGCGGCGCTGGCGGCGATCGAAGAGCTTGGGTTGCGCGACGTGGTGCGCGAGCGGTGGCCGGACGAGCGGGTGTTCAGCTACTGGGACTATCGCGCTGGCATGTTCCACCAGAACCTCGGCATGCGCATCGACCTGGTGCTCGCGGGTGATCCGGTGGCGCGGCGGGTGCGGGCGGCGTGGATCGACCGGCAGGCGCGCAAGGGCACCGGTCCCAGCGACCACGCGCCGGTGATCGTCGACCTGGACACCGCGCCGGACGGCGACATCGGCCCGATGGTTCCGCCGCCGTCGGCGGGTCGGCCGAAGCGGCCGGTCAAACTGCCGCAGGCGTAGGAAAGCACATGCGCCGCAGGCAGAAATCTCCGCTGCCGCAACGACATGGGCTGGATCCGGCGCGGCTGCGGTTGCCGGAGGCGGGGGAGTGGACGACGATCCGCGATCACCTGGTCGACCGGTTGCCCAGGGTCGCACCGGAACGGATCGACCTGCTGCTGCGCGAGGAACGCATCGTCGACCTGCACGGTCCGATCGCGCCGGACGCGCCGTTCGTGCCCGGCGGAGTGATCTGGTTCCACCGCGACCTGCCGGACGAGGTGCCGGTACCCTTCGACATCCCGATCGTGCATCGCGACGACGACCTCCTGGTGGTCGACAAACCGCATTTCCTGGCCACGATCCCGCGCGGCAAGCACATCGTCCAAACGGCACTCGTGCGGTTGCGCCAGGATCTGGACCTGCCTGCTCTCGTTCCGGCGCACCGGTTGGACCGCGCGACCGCCGGTCTGGTGTTGTTCGTGATCAATCCGGCGCTGCGCGGCGCGTATCAGACGCTGTTCATGAAACGGCGCGTGTACAAGGAATACGAGGCGATTGCCCGGCACGATCCCGCGCTGACGCTGCCGACCGTGGTGCGCAGCCGGATCGTCAAGGAGCGCGGGGTGATCACCGCGCAGGAGGTCGACGGGCCGGTCAACGCGGAGACCCGGGTCGAGTTGGTCGAGCACCGCGACGGCCTCGCCCGCTACCGCCTGCTCCCGCTGACCGGCCGCACCCACCAACTGCGGCTGCACATGGCCGGCCTCGGCATACCCATTCTCGGTGACGACTTCTATCCCGTGCTCACCGAGAAGCCGTTGGACGACTTCACGAACCCGTTGCGGCTGCTGGCGTCCACAATGGAATTCGACGATCCGGTGAGCGGGCAGCGGCGGGTCTTCCGGACCCGCCGCTCGCTCAGCCTCGACCGATGAACGGCATCGTGGTGGCCGTGATGGTGAGGAACTGCACGTTGGTGTCCAACGGTAGTCCGGCCATATAGAGCACGGCTTCCGCGACGTGCCGCGCGTCGAAGGTCGGCTCGGGTTTGATCGAACCGTCCGCCTGCGGCACGCCGCCGCTCATCCGCTCGGTCATCTCGGTGGCGGCGTTGCCGATGTCGATCTGGCCGCAGGCGATGCCGAACGGGCGACCGTCCAGTGAGAGAGACTTGGTCAGACCGGTGATCGCGTGCTTGGTCGCGGTGTAGGCGGCGCTGCCCGGACGCGGCGTGTGCGCGGAGATCGAACCGTTGTTGATGATCCGCCCGCCGCCCGGTTGCTGGCTGCGCATCAACGCGAACG
The DNA here is from genome assembly GCA_036494465.1 of Pseudonocardiaceae bacterium. GTDB lineage: Bacteria > Actinomycetota > Actinomycetes > Mycobacteriales > Pseudonocardiaceae > CAJCJE01. The sequence continues at coordinate 61,824 of DASXOJ010000158.1, read as the reverse complement.
CTTCGCGCGCGCAGAGGAACGAGCCGGTCAGGTTGGTGTCGATGGCATTGCGCCAGTCCGCCGGCGACATGGTGTCCACCGTGCCACCTGGGCCGAACATGCCCGCGTTGTTGACCAGCAGGTCGATCCGCCCCCAGGTTTCCCGCACGGCGCCGAACAGCGCGGCCACCGACTCCTCGTCGCGCACGTCGGTCGGCACGATCAGTGCGTGTTCGTGCTCGCCCGCGGTCTCGCTCAGGGCATCGGCGCGGCGACCGGCCAGCGCGACCCGGTAACCGGCGTCGAGCAGGGCAGTGCTGATCACCCTGCCCAGTCCGCTGCCCGCGCCGGTCACCACCGCGGCCCCGGTCATCGGCCCAACTCCGGGATGATCTCGGCGGCAATGCGTTCCATCTGTTCCGGCTGGTCGTGCACGGCGGTGAACAGGATCAGTTCGGCGCCCGCGTCGATCACCTCGCGGACGCCGCGCACGCAGTCCTCGACGGTGCCGGTGACGGCCGCCGCCGCGGTCGGCGCGGGGAGGGAGCCGTAGATGTCGGTCAGGCCCGCGTTCATCTGTTCGCGGGCGCGTGCGGCGTTGTCGTCGACGGCGAGGTAGATCCGCTTGGCGATCGGGAAATCCTCGCGACCGGCTTCCGCCAGCGCCGTACGAAGGGTCTTGACCTGTTCGACGAAGTCCGCCGTCGGCGAGGAGCCCGCGCCGAAGAAACCGGTGCCGAGCCGGATCGCGCGCTGGATCGCCTTCGGGCCGGAGCCACCGAACCACAGCGGCGGGTGCGGCTTCTGGAACGGTTTCGGCTCCATACCCTGGTTCTCGACCTGCCAGAACTGGCCGTCGACGGTGACCCGGTCCTGCGTCCACATCGCCTTCATCAGCTCGATGCCCTCGGTGAAGCGGGTGATGTAGCGCTCGCCGCTCATGCCGAACGCGCCGAAGGGCCGGAACTTGCCGCCCGCGCCGACGCCCACCTCCAGCCGCCCCCGGCTGAGCTGGTCCAGGCTGGCCAGGCTCTTCGCCAGCTGCGGCACATTGTGCAAAGTGGACACATAGACGGTGCAGCCGACGCGCAGCGTTTCCGTGCACGCCGCCGCGAAGGTCATCGCCTCGGTCGGGCTGATCACCGGTGCGGTGCCGTAGGTCTGTTCCTGGGTCCAACCGCTGTGGAAACCGAGTTGTTCGGCGCGTCGGAGATACTGGCGGAACGCGGCCGGGTCGAAGGTGCCGTCGGCGTAGAACTGCGGGATCGCGATCGCATACCTCATGCCCGCAGAGGCTACAGACCGATCGCCTTCGCGATCTGTTGTGGGCGCAGCAGCCGCATGATTCCCTCGAACAGGTAATAGTCTGCGTAGGGCAACGAGATCTCGATGCCGTCCTCGGCAGGCCGGTTGCGGGTGCACCTGGCCACCACCGCGTCCGCGCGGGTGGACTTGTCGGTGAGGCAGGTGCGGCTCAACGCTTCCAGGATCGCGATGCCGGCCGCCCGGTAGCGCGGTTGGTGCGTCGCTTCGGCGAGGTCGAGCAGGCCGCAGGCCATCACCGAGCCCGCGGACGCGTCCTTGATGTCGTTGGGCGCCTGCGGTGCCTTGTAGTCCCACACCGGCACGTTGTCCGGGGTGAGCACGCTGAGCGCGTAGTTGGCGAGTTTGGTCGCGGTCTTGAGGAAGTCCTGCTCGCCGGTGCGCCGGTACATGGTGGTGAACCCGTATACGCCCCACGCCTGCCCGCGCGACCAGCACGAGGTCGGGCTGTAGCCCTGCACGGTGGCCGGGCCGATCGGCGCGCCGGTGGTCGGGTCGAAATCGTAGCAGTGCGGCGTCGAACCGTCCGGGCGCGGGAAGTAGGTCTGCTGCGTGCGCGCGTGGTTGACCGCGATGTCCAGGTATTTCGGGTCGCCGGTCTGCTCGGTGGCGAACGCGAGCAGGTCCAGGTTCATGATGGTGTCCATGATCGCGCGGCCCGCGTTGTCCGGCGTGCCGAGGTTGCCCCAGGCGCGAATGAACTTGCCCGCCGGGTTGTAGCGCTGGATCAGTGAGCCCGCCGCGGTGATCGCGCCGTCGCGCCAGCTGGTGTCGCCGGTGAGCCGGTAGGCAGTGACCCACGAAGGCGTGAACAGGAAGCCGACGTCGTGGGTGGTGGTGTCGGTCTCGCGCGGCGCGAGCTTCAACGCCCAGCTCTCCGCCCACTGCTGGAAGGTCGCGTCGCCGCTGTAGAGCCAGGACAGCCAGAACAGACCGACCCAGAACCCGCCGACCCAGTCACCGCCCGAGGTGAAGGTCCATTTCTCGAACTTGGTGCCTTCCGGGAACCCGGTCACGGTCGGCTCGACCGCGCGCAGCTTCGCCATCGTGTATTCGGCGGCGTGGGTGAGCGCGGCGGTGTCGGTCTGCGCGGTGCGGGCCGGGATGGCTGCCGACGCGATGCCGGGCAGGGCAACGGACGCGACTGCGGCGGCGGCCGTCGAGGTCAGCAGGGAACGACGCGATACAGCCACGGAACTCCGCCAATCTACCGGTGTGGACGGGGGCTAAGAGCGCTCTCCGTTCTACACGAGCAGCATCGGCGTGTACAGACATGGGAACGCTATTCACGGATGTGAATGCATCCATCCGGGTGGGTGCTGGGCTGGACGGCCCAGCACCCGGCCCTGGTCAGTCGAGCACCTGCCAGTGGTTGTACTTGGTGATCATCTGGTACTTCATCGCGTTGCAGTGGAACGCCGAAGCCGGCTGGTCGAACTCCGTGTCCGAGTTGCTCGTCGACGCTGCCGTCCAGGTGCCGCCCAGGTCGAGCTGGATGTTGGTGGCCGAGAAGGTCAGGTTCGCCATGTCCGTGCACGCGTAGCTCTGGCCGTTGCTCTGCAGGTTCGAGTACAGCTCGTTGACGTCCCACCCGGTGTCACCGGCCTGCGTGCTGCCCGAGGACGTGTAGAAGGTGTCGTACGCGCCCTTGGTGTAGTCGTAGAGGTACGCGGTCCAGGTGTTGTTGCCGGAATTGGTCTGCTTGATCTGCACGGTGTACGCGCCGGTCCCGTTGGTGTACTTGGACAGGAACGACGAGTTGATCGGCACCGACGCCTCGAAGTCGATCTGGTTGCACCAGTCCCACGCCTCGACGGCCTGCGTGGTGTTGGTGTAGACGGTCGTCACCTCGATGCACGAACCGCCCGCCGGGTACATGGTCGGCGTGTAGATCGTGGTGCCGCCGTTGGTCGGGTGCAGCGAGGTGCTCACGCTCTGGGTGGCCATCGCGCCCTGGTCGTTGCCCTTGTTGACGAACCCGGTGCCCTGCGCCGGGTGGATCGTCTGCGCCGACTGCGGCATCCTTGCCGAACGAGGCAGCAGGCCGGCGTGCGCGGCGACGAACGAGCTGACCTGGCTCCTGGTCGCGGTCCGTGCTGCCGCGCCGGTGATCTCGCCCTGCACGGCCGGGTTCGAAACACGGGCAGTGCCGGACGCCGGAGCGGCGACGGCTGTGTTGGCGACGGCTGTGTTGGCGACGGCTGGGGTGGCGACGGCCGGGGTGGCAGCGACGACGAGGGCGAGCGCCGAACCGGCTAACAGGCCGACGCCCAGTAAACGATGAGTGGGTAAGCGCATTGGCGGTTTCCGTTCAATGGCAGGGGAATGGCAGCCATGGACGTTACCGCTGGTCAATCCGTTGTTGTCGAACCAGAAATCAACGGGTGTGCTTGTGAATTGTTGGCACCCAACGGGGGTGGACGAATCGCGGTTCAGTTCTGCAGCGGCAGCAATTCGGTCGCGAACTCGTCGAGAAATGCCGGATAGGAGGCCACCGGGCCCGCCGGTCGCACCACGAACTTGGACAGACCTACGTCGGTGTAGCCGCGCAGCAGTTCGCGCGCGTGCGCCCACCCGTCCGCGATCAGCGCGCTCGGATCAGCGTCCGGCCTGCGCCTGCGCGCCGACGCGAGCAGTTCGTCCGGCACGCCGTTGACGGCGACCGCGAGGCTCAGCCCGTAGTGGTCGTCCTCGATCTCGCGGCCCGCCTCGGTCGCCGCGGCCACGATCGCCTCCCGCCCTCGGCCTGCTTCCTCGGGCGTCAGGAAGCTGCCCAGCCACCCGTCCGCGTACCGGCCGATCCTGGTGAACGCGGCAGGCGCGGACCCGGCCAGCCAGATGTCCAGCGGCTTCGCGGGTTTCGGCCCGACGGTCACCCGCTCGACCTGGTGGAACTCGCCGTCGAAACTGACCTCGTCCTCGGTGACCAGCAGCCGCAGCAACCGCATCGACTCGTCGAACACGTCCGCGCGCCGACCGGGCGGCACCGGAAAGACCTGCCACTCCTCCCGCCGGGCCGGTCGCAACCCGAACGCGGGCAGGACGCGGCCCGGCGCAAGACCGGCCAGCGAGAGCAGCTGTTTGGCCAGCAACACCGGAGATCGACCGGGCAGCACCGCGATTCCGGTGCCCACCTTGAGTTTCTTCGTTCGACCGACTGCGTTCGCCATGGCGACGAACGGCTCGATCTGGTTGCCGAACACGAGCTCGGAGAACCACGCCGAGTCGATGCCCGCCGTTTCCAACCGGTCGATGATCTCGCCGAACCCGCCGGGCGCGCCCTCCGGACCGAGCCCGACCCCGATGCGTACCTTCATCCTGCCAGCACCTTGCTCACGTCCTCAGTGATCCGTTCCACGTCGCCGAACAGGAAGAAATGCCCGCCCGGGTACACCCGCACATCGCAGTCGGCGGTGGTGTGCCGCGCCCACGCGCGGGCCGCGTCCAGGGTGGTCCTGGGGTCGTTGTCGCCGGTCAGCACGGTGACCGGGCAACCGACCTTGGCATCGTCACGCGCGCGGTAGGTCTCGATCGCGGTGTAGTCGGCGCGCACCGCGGGCAGCATCAGGTTCAGCATCTCCCGGTCGTCCAGCAGCCGGGGATCGGTGCCGCCCATCCGGGTCAGTTCGGCAACGAGCCCGTCGTCGTCCAACTCGTGGATGCCCTCGGTCCGCTCCAGCGACGGCGCCCGGCTACCGGACGCGAACAGCCGCACCGGCGCCCGCCCTGCCTGCTCCAGCCGCCGCGTCACCTCGAACGCGACCGCCGCGCCCATGCTGTGCCCGAACAGCGCCACTGGCCCTGGCACGCCGCGCCGCACCGCTTCGCTGACCGCGTCGGCGAGGTAGGGCAGGTTCGCGAACGGCTCGTCCCGCCAGCGGTTCTGCCTGCCCGGGTACTGCACAACGACCACCTCGGCGCTCGCGTCCATCGCCGCCGAGAACCCGAAGAACGAACTGGCCGAACCGCCCGCGTGCGGCAGGCACACCAGGCTGGTCGGCCGCTCCGGCGCGGGGTGGAACACGCGCAACCACAGATCATCCGCCACCAGCCGACTATCGCAGTTGCGCGGTCAGTCGGGCAACATCGGCACGGTCATCCCACTGCCGTGGCGCAGCAATGCGGCGCGCGTCACAGCGGCAGAACCGAACTTGTCGCGCACCGAGTCCAACGCGGTGTCCAGCTTGACGGTCGGGGGCTCGTCGAACGGCAAAGCCAGCTGGACCGCGTTCGCATCGTCCAGATTGGACAGTGCGACGCCGATCAGGGTGATGCCGTTGTCCGCGATCAACGGAATCGCCGCGGCCAGCATCGACTGGGCCGCCGCCAGGATCGTCTCGGTGTGCGCGGTCGCCTGGCTCAACGTGCGCGAGCGCGTCGCCCGGTTGAAGTCGGCGAACCGCATCCGGATGGTCACCGTGCGGCACACCCGCTCGGCGGCGCGCAACCGTCGCGTCACCCGGTCGACCAGACCCGCCAACAGGATCGCGAGCTCGTCCGGCGGGCGTGGTCTGCGACCCAGCGCGCGTTGCGCGCCAATCGAGCGGCGCCGCCGCCCGACCCGGACCCGGCGCGGATCCACGTTGTGCGCCAACGCGTGCAGGTGCCGACCGCCGGCCTGGCCGAGCCAGGTCACCAGCCGGGCCTCGGTCAGCTCGGCGACCTGACCGACCGTGCTGATCCCGCGCGCGTGCAGCTTCTCCGCCGTCACCTTGCCGACGCCCCACAACCGCTCCACCGGCAACGGATGCAGGAACGCCAGCTCGCCGCCGTGCGGCACGACCAGCAGACCGTCCGGTTTGGCGACGCCGCTGGCCACCTTGGCCAGGAACTTGGTGCGCGCAACGCCGACCGTGATCGGCAACCCCACCTGCTCTGCGACGTCCACGCGCAGTTTCGCCCCGATCACGCTCGGCGAGCCCGCGATCTTCGCCAACCCGCCAACGTCCAGAAACGCCTCGTCGATCGACAGCCCTTCGACCAGCGGCGTGGTGTTCTCGAAAACCCGGAACACCGCCTTGCTCGCCTCGGAGTAGGCGGACATCCGGGGCGAGACCACGATCGCGTGCGGACACAGCCGCAGTGCCTGCCCACCCGGCATCGCGGTGCGCACACCGAGCGCGCGGGCCTCGTAACTCGCCGCGAGCACAACCCCCGCGCCCACGATCACCGGCTTGCCGCGCAGCGACGGGTCATCCCGCTGTTCGACCGACGCGTAGAACGCGTCCAGGTCGGCATGCAGGATCGGCCCTTCGCCCGTCACCGCTTCATCGTCGCCCGAGGCACCGACAAAGTCAGGACCGCGCGGCGATGTAGTGCTCGAAATCCTGGTTGGAGTGCAGGTGTGACGGCACGTGTTCCTCGCCTGCCGCCTGGGCGAGCAGCGCTGCGTGCAGCTTCTGCAAGCCGGACGCCTGATTCGCCAGTGCTTTCGGCGTCGGCGGGGGAGTTGGCGCGGTGACGTCCGCCAGCGGATCGTCGGTGCGCGGGGTGGCCAGGCTCAACGCGGCGCTGACGTCGGGCGCTGCCGCGTCGCGTTTGGTCAGTGGCGGGATCGACCAGCGGTGCTCGATGGTGGCCAGGATGCTGGTGTGGTCCAGCGGCGTCGACCCGTCCGGCACCCGGAACACGGTGCCCGCCGGGATCAACGGGCTCACCAGCACGGCAGGCACCCTCGGTCCGAACCGGGTGAAATCGAACCCGTACTCGCCCGCCGACGCGTCCGGCGGCGTCGCGCCCCAGGGCGGGGACACGTGGTCGTAGCAGCCGCCGTGTTCGTCGTAGGTGATCACGAACAGCGTCGAATCCCACCCCGGCCCATCGCGCAGGGCGCGGTACGTGTTGTGCAGCAGCACTTCGCCGAGCGCCACGTTGTAGTTGGGGTGCTGGCTGTTGCCGGTCGAGCTCCAGCTCGGCTCCATGAACGAGTACGCGGGTAACGTGCCCGCCGCCGCGTCCTTCTGAAAATCGGTGAACAACCCGAAATTCGCTGTGGGCGCCGACTTCGTGTCCGGGAAGTCCAACTTGGTCAGTGGCGACTTGGTGTCGCCGTAGATCTTCCAGCTCACGTTCTGCGTGCCGAGCGCGCCGAAGATGCTCGGGCAGGTGTAGGACTTCACCGCATCGTCCAGGTGCCCCTGGCTCGTGCCCGCGCAGGCGAACGCCCGGTTGGGCATGGTCATGGTTGGCGCCGAGCAGTACCAGTGGTCGCACACGGCGAACCCGCGCGCCAGCGCGCTGAGCACCGGTAACGTGTCCGTCGCGTAGCAACCCATGATCATGGTCTCGGTGGTGCCCGGCACCACGAACCACTTCTTCTTCACGTTCGCGGTGATCGCGCTCGCGTAGTCGGTCACCCAGCCGGTCATCGGCGCGGTCGCGCCAGGAGTCGGCGCGGCGGTCGAGCCGTACAGCTGGTCGTTGGTGGCCTGGTAGCCCTCGCCCGGATCGGCGCCGGGCATGAAGTAGGCGTTCGCCGTGGTCGGCGTGATCGGATAGACCGACACCGGTTTGCCGTCCGTGCCGGGGCACTGCTCGTTACCGGTCAGGCCCTCGAATGGCTGGCCGGTGGGCGAGACGTTGCCGGTGTCCGAGTAGAGGTAGCCGAGCATGTGGTCCAGAGACCGGTTCTCCAGCATCAACACCACGACGTGCTCGATCGCGTTCAGTCCGCTAGTACTCGAAGCGCTCATCACGAGTTCCCGTTTTCGCAGGTCCGAGGCTTCGAGTGTGCCACGCGCCACTCATGAGGCGGACCGCCGAACAGGTGGTACATAATTTCCGGCATGGATCGCGACGAAATCGACGACGACGTCTACGAGCAGCTGGACGCCGAGGACACCCTCGATTACGGCGCTCCCGCCGACCCGCTCGACGAGGGCTACTCGCCCGCAGAGAAGCCGTGGGCCGTCAACGACTGGGGCACCACCTCCGAGGAAGAACGCGAAGGCGAGGACCTGGGCCACCGGCTCGCCCGCGAACTACCGGACGTCAGCGCGGAGGACGACGGTGACGGCCTCGGCGACAGCGAGGACAGTGACGGCGAGCTGGTCGACGACGAGGTCGGCGACGCGCGCGCCGGACGCCTGGTGGTCGAGCCGAACATCGGCGACGAAGGCGAGGAGCAGGACATCGACCTCTACGCCGAGGACATCGGCATCGACGGCGCGGGCGCTTCGGCCGAAGAGGCCGCCGTGCACCTGGTTCCCGAGAACGAATGAGTCGCTGCGCGTAATCGGGCGAATTCTAGGCGGAGCCGGCTGAGTCAGCGCTGATTCTGTCCACAACCGGCCGAAAACGGTCGACATGCTGTTGGGAGTTCACCTGTCCATTTAGGGTCTCCCCGTCCTGACAACGTTGTCACACGGGGAGGATGCGCATGCGCAGCAGAACAGGATTACGGATCGGCGCGCTGAGCGTCGGCCTGGCGCTCGTGGTGAGCGGATCGTCGATCGCGGTCGCGCAACCCGCGACTGGACCGGCGTCCGATCCGACCACGCTCGTGAACCCCTACATCGGCACTCAGAACCAGGGCAACACCTTCCCGGGGGCCGCAGTGCCGTTCGGCATGGTCCAGGTCAGCCCGGACAACGGCGGCACCGTCGGCTACGACTACGACCAGAAGAACATCTACGGCTTCAGCCAGACCCACTTGTCCGGCGTCGGCTGCGGTGTCCAGGGCGAGTTACCGCTGATGCCGACCACCGGCGCGATCGACGTCGACCCGGCCACCTACGCGTCCACCTTCAGCCACGACGAGGAAACCGCGCGTCCCGGCTACTACCAGGTCCAACTGGGCAGCTACGGCATCAACGCGGAGATGACCGCGACGCAGCGCAGCGGCTGGCAGCGCTACACGTTCCCGTCAACCGGCCAGGCGAACGTGCTGTTCAACACCGGCAAGGCCGACATGTCGGTCAAGGACTCCGGCCTGACCATCGTCGGCAACAACACCATCGAGGGCTACGTGCACGACGGCGGCTTCTGCGCCGGGCACGACCAGCACACCATCTACTTCAGCGCCCAGTTCTCCCGGCCGTTCACCTCGTTCGGCACCTGGCGCGGCAGCACGACAACCTCGGGTTCACGCGCGGCGACCGGCACCGGCGCGAACGGCGGGTGGGTGTCCTTCGACGCCACCAAGAACCGCTCGGTGACAGTCAAGGTTGGCGTCTCCTACACCGGTATCCCGGGCGCGCGGCTGAATCTCGCCGCCGAGACGCACAACTCGTTCAACTTCGACGCGGTCCAGCAGCAGGCGCACAACACCTGGCAGCAACAACTGCGCAGCGTGCAGGTCGCCGGTGGCAGCAAGGACCAGCAGACCGCCTTCTACACCGCGCTCTACCACACCCTGTTGCACCCCAACGTGTTCGGCGACGTCGACAACCGGTACATGGGCTTCGACGACAAGGTGCACCGGGCCACCGACTACACCCCGTACGCGAACTTCTCGTTGTGGGACACCTACCGCACCCAGAACCAGTTACTGGAGTTGCTCCGGCCCGATGTCGCGCGCAACGTGGACCTGTCCATGCTCGCGGTCTACCGGGAGGGCGGTTCGCTACCGCGCTGGGAACTGGAGAACAGCGAAACCAACATCATGACCGGTGATCCGGTGACTCCGTTCCTGGTCGACGGCTGGTCCAAGGGCTTGCTGGCAGGCCACGAGCAGGAGGCGTACCAGGCGCTGCTGGCCAACGTGAACTCCGAGCCGCCCGCCGACTCGCCGTTCAACGGCCGCAACGGCAATCCCTGGTATCTCAAGGATGGCTACGTGCCCAGCGGGTTGACCTGCGTGTACAAGGGCGGCGACAACGACTGCCAGCACCCGGCATCGGCCACTCTCGAATACGCGGCAGCCGACGCGTCACTGTCCATCATGGCCAAGGCCCTCGGTCACCCGCAGGACGCGGCGATGCTGGCGCAGCGCGGCGAGAACTACCAGAAGCTCTGGGACACGTCGATCGGATTCTTCCGGCCCCGCAACGAAGACGGCACCTGGTTCACGCCCTACGACCCGGAAACCGGCAACGACCAGTTCCACGAGAGCGGCGCCTACCAGTACCAGTGGCTGGTGCCGCAGGACGAGCCCGGCATGATCAACCTGCTTGGCGGCACCGCGACCGCGAACCAGCGGCTGGACTCGTTCTTCGACTACACCGACCTGCTCGCCGACCCGGGCACAACGGTCAAGACCGGCTGGGTGAACAGCCCATACGGCTACTACGGCAACAAGACCTACAACCCGAACAACGAGCCCGACCTCGGTTCGCCCTACACCTACCTGTGGACCGGCCAACCGGATCACACCGCGAGCGTGGTGCACGCGCAGGAGACCCTGTTCGCGAACGCGCCGAACGGCATGACCGGCAACGACGACCTCGGTGAGATGTCGGCGTGGCTGGTGATGTCCTCGCTCGGCCTGTACCCGATGATGAGCGGCGCGGGCTACTACGCGGTCACCTCGCCCGCGTTCGCGCACGCCACCGTGAAGATCGGCAGCTACGGCCGGCAGCAGGGCGGCACGCTCACCATCGACGCGCCCGGCGTGAGCTGGGACAACCGCTACATCACCGCGATGTCCGTGAACAACCACCCGACTCAGCTGACCTGGCTGAGCCAGGCACAGCTGGCGCACGGTGGTCACGTCGCGTACACGGTGTCGGCCACCCCGGGCACCTGGGGCGCGTCACCGGCCGACGCGCCGCCGTCGGTCACCTCGTCGAGCTGAACTGTCAGCTGAACTGTCAGGGTTCGCGCGCACAATCCCCGGCATGGTGACTGCCGAGGATGTGCGCGCGTTCGCCCTGACCCTGCCGCGCGCCTATGAAGCCGTGGTCCGGGACCGGGTGAAGTTCCGGGTGCGCAGCATCGTGTTCCTGGCGTTGTCACGCGACGAAACCGAACTGGGCTTCGGCTATCCCAAGGAGGAACGCGACGCGCTGATCGCGGGCGAGCCGCACAAGTTCCACCTGCCCGTCGAATCCGACCTGCGCTACCACTGGGTGCGCTGCTGGCTCGCCGAGATCGAACTGGACGAGTTACACGAGCTGATCCTGGACGCGTGGCGCATGGCCGTGCCCAAGAAGGTGTTCAACGAGTACGTCAGCGGAACTCCGCGCTGGCCAGCAGCCCTAGCACCGCCGCAACCCAAGCCCTGACCGCGAGCTCGGCATCGCCGCCGACCACACGCGGCGCGTCCGGCCGCGTCCACGCCTGCCGACGCGTCTCGGCACCGGTTGGAGCTCGCTCACACCCTCGGGCCGCGGATTGGTTCAACCACGATCAGCGTAGGCAGTTCTACCCAGGCATGTCCGGCCCATCGAACCGAATTCCACGACCGTTTGCCAGATCAAATTGTCGGTTACCAACTGCCATATCGGTAGCGAGTTTGGTAAATACTTGCTGACCTGCACCGTCGCTCTGGCGGAACGGCCCGACCGTCCATTAAGGTATTAATGTAGCGGCACGCGGACGCGAAATTTGCGCATTATCAGGCAAGCGTGTTCGTCTCGCATCTCGACACGCCCGGGAAAAGCTCGGCAGTGTCTGCCAGTATCACCCATAGTTTGCTTCTGTTGGTTACTGGCCGGTCTACTGGCGCGTAAGTACCAGCTGCATCACCCTTAAGGCGGATTGGCTTTACGTCTGCATCCGAGGAATGCTGGCTGCGCTTCACGCTGACCAGATTCGAGAGGAACCACGCCGGCATGGATTTACGCTACGAGGAATACTGCTTCGGAGATCCGAATTTCTACGATATTCAGAGCCGTTCGGATCGTGAAGCGCAGTCATTCCTCGCCGCGCTGCCGCCGCTGCCGAGTGGTTGGGATATCGGACGTCGCGGTGTCTGGCAGGTCCTCGGCCCGAGTGCGCGGCAGATTCCCGATCAGGGCTGGAAGATCCACGTCTCGGCTGGTCTGGGCAACGCTTCCCGGGTGCTTCGCACGACGTTCGACCACTGCGTGGAACGCGGCATTCCGTTCAAATTCCTGGTCGATGCGCGGATCCTGCTCGCCCGCAACTCCAAGTACGCGCCGAGGCAGGCCAGCGGCAAACTGATCACCATCTATCCCAGTGACGAGATCGAACTGAAGGCCACGCTGGAAGAACTCGCCGATGCGTTGAGCGGCGAGCCGGGGCCCTATATTCTCAGCGATCTCCGCTATGGTGCGGGTCCGCTCTACCTGCGCTATGGCGCGTTCCTCGAACAATGGCTGATCGGCGTCGACGGTGAACGCGTTCCGGCGATTACCCGGCCGGACGGCGAACTCGTTCCGGACGAGCGCAGACCCGGATTTCACGTGCCCGACTGGGTGATCATTCCGGAATTTCTCGCGCCGCACCTCGCGGCTCGGACAAAAGCCGCGGACGGTGCCTTCCCCTATCGTGTCGACGCCGCGCTGCACTTCTCCAACGGCGGCGGCGTGTACCGCGCGACCCGCATTGAAGACGAACAACAGGTCGTGCTCAAGGAAGCGCGCCCGCTGGCAGGACTCGACGCCAACGGAGTCGACGCGGTCACCCGGCTCGACCATGAGGAACAGACGCTCAAGCGGCTGGCGGGCATCCCCGGTATCCCCGTCTGCTACGACCGCTGCACCAGCTGGGAGCACCACTTCCTGGCCATGCAGTACCTGCCCGGCCTGCCGCTCGGGCGCTGGCTCGCGGCGAACTATCCGCTCAACCGCAGCGTCGCGACCGGCGCGGACATCGCCGACTACACCCGGCGCGCCCTGCACATCGTCGAGCAGGTCGAACGGATCCTGGCCGCGATCCACGACCACGGCATGGTGTTCGGCGACCTGCACAACCGGAACCTGCTCGTCGACACCGACGACACCGTGTCGCTGATCGACTTCGAGCTCTCCTTCGACGTCGACTCCGGGACGCGCCCCGGCCTTGCCGCGCCGGGCTTCGCCGCACCCGCCGACCGCACCGGGTTCGGCATCGACGACTACTCGTTCGCCGCGCTGAAGCTGTGGATCTTCTTCCCGCTGACCCTGATGCTCACCCTCGACCCCGGCAAGATCACCGGCTACCTGGACACCGTCCAGACCCGTTTCCCGGTGCCTGCCGACTACGCCGAGTCCGTCCGCGAACAGTTGGCGCCGACCGGCACCTCCGAGCGCGGCGGTCAGACCGAACTCGACCGGCCCGACCCGGACTGGACGCGCGCGGTGGACGGGATCGCCACCGCGATCACCGCGAGCGCGACCCCGCACCGCGCCGACCGGCTGTTCCCCGGCGACATCGAGGCGTTCAGCGTGGACGCGAACTGCCTGTCCTGGGGCACCGCGGGTGTCCTGCACACGCTGTCCGCCTGCGGTTTCGGCCGATTCCCCGAATACGAGCAGTGGCTGGTCGACGCGGTCCGGCGCACCCCGCCGCAGCGCGCGGGCTGCTACGACGGCGCGCACGGGATCGCGCACGTCCTCGACGAGTTCGGCCATGCCGACCTCGCCGACGAGCTGATCGCATCGGCGGCCCCGGCGACCCGGATCATGACCGCGCACCCGCTCCAGGGCGGCCTCGCGGGCATCGGCTTGAACCTGCTGCACCTGAGTGAGCGCAGAACCGACCCCGTACTGCGCGAGCAGGCCGTCGAGATCGGCGAGCGACTGGCGAACGCGGTGCGGGACGCAGTACCCACCCGAGGGCGGGCCCGCGCCGGACTGATGCACGGCTGGAGCGGGCCCGCGCTGCTGTTCCTGCGCCTGCACGAGGCCACCGGCGACCCGGTCTGGCTCGACCACGCGGACGCCGCCCTCACCCTGGACCTGGCCGAATGCGTCACCCGCGCGGACGGCTCCATGCTGGTCAAGGATGGCGGTCGCACCCTGCCCTACCTCGAAGTCGGCAGCGCGGGCATCGCCCTGGTCGCCGCCGAACTCGCGCGATGGCGCCCGGACGCCGCCAGCGTCGCCGCCCTGCCTGCCCTGCGCGGCGCGCTGTACGGCGAGTTCATCATCCAGCCCGGACTGTGGCTCGGCCGCGCCGGCCTGATCCTCGCCCTCGCCGGACTGCGCCGGCCCGAGCAGCCCGACCCCGAACTCGACCAGGCACTGGCCCGGCATCTGACGCTGCTCGGCTGGCACTCGGTCGGCTTCCGGGACGGCATCGCCTTCCCCGGCACCCAGCTGCTGCGGCTGTCCACCGACCTGGCCACCGGCAGCGCGGGCGTGCTCCTGGCCGTCACCGCCGCGACAGCCAGTGAGCCGGTCGGACTGCCCTTCCTGACCCACCACCAGCCGGCGATCGCCGTACCGGCCCCCTAGAACCTCCGACCAGCTCTGGTCGGCGGAAGAAGAAATAAGTAGGAGGATCCGAATGAACGTTCTGGACCTGCAGGAAATGGACGCCCCCGAGTACCTCGACGGCCACGGTGGCGGCCACGGTGGGGGCGGCGGCGGCTCGATCAGCGGCCTCAGCCTGCTGCTGTGCGACAGCGCGGCCTCTGTGATCGCCTGCCTCTGACCCCGAGCTCCCGCGTCGCGAGACCGGTGATGCCTCGCGCGGCACGGTGAATCGGTAGGCAGTACAGGTGGGGATCGGCGCATGCGGACTGCGCCGATCCCCACTGCACATCATCAGGCAACCAGCGCCGGGAAGGAACCGGAAATGCCGCGACGCGCCGCGGACACCCTGCTGCTGCGCACCGCGCGCCGCACTCCCGGCTGGTTGATCACCGCGACGCTGGCTGGCGTCGCGTCCGGCGTCGCCGAACTGCTCCTGCCCGACACCACCGCGCACGCCGTCGATATGGCCCTGGCCGGACACGTCCAGCTCGTCGCGTGCTGGCCGTTGCTCGCGGTCATCGTCGCGGTCGCCGGGACGAACGCCGTCTACCAGGCGACCACCGCGCGCCTGACCGCGCTCGGCACCGCCTGGCTGCGCCAGCGCCTCACTCGGACCCTGCTCGGCCTGCGCCCCACCAATCCCGGCCTCGCGGCGGGCGACGCGGTCAGCAGGCTGACCGGCGACTGCGCGCTGGCCGGCGCGGCGGCGGGCACCGTCGCCCAACTCGTGCTCGTCGGGCTCACCTCGATCGGCGCGATCGTCGCCCTCACCCTGCTCGGCTGGTGGCTCGCGCTCGTGTTCGCGATCAGCCTGCCGGTGACGCTGTTGCTGGCGCGCGGTCACGTCCGGCGCACCGAGGGCAGCCTGGCCGCCTATCGCACGTTCTCCGGCGAACTCGCCGCGCGCCTGCTCGACGCCGCCACCGGCCTGCGCACCATCGCCGCCACCGGCACCGCCGACTCGGAAACCGAACGCGTGCTGCGCCCATTGCCACTCCTCGCCAAGGCGGGCCTGGACATGTGGCGCGCGCAGGCGCGGATGGCCTGGCGCGCGTCGCTGCTGCTGCCCGGCGTCCAGCTGGCCATGCTCGGCGCGGCAGGCTACGGCGTGCTGACCGGGCGGCTCTCGGCGGGCGAACTCCTTGCCGCGCTGGGCTATTCGAGCATGGGTATGGGGCTGGTCGGTGCGATCGCCCTGCTCACCACGCTGGCCACCGCCCGCGCCGCTGCCGAGCGCATCATCGAAGCCGAACGCCTGCCGCGCCGCGTCGCGGGCACGACCGCGCTGCCCGAGGGCCCCGGCATCCTCGTGCTGCGCGGCGTGAGCGTCTATGACGACACAAAGCCGACGCTGCGCGACATCGACCTGACCGTCCCGGCAGGCACCACGGTCGCCCTCGTCGGAAAATCCGGTGCCGGCAAGAGCACGCTCGCCGCCGTCGCCGGTGGACTGCGCGCGCCGGACGCGGGCTCGGTGTCGCTGGACGGCGTCAACCTGGCCACCATCCGCCCGCGCGACCTGCGCGCCGCGTTCGGCTACGCGTTCGACCGGCCGCACCTCATCGGCGAGACCGTCGCCGACGCGATCGGTCAGGGCACCGGCGCCGACCTCGCCATGATCACCGTCGCGGCGCGCGCCGCCCAGGTCGACGACGCGATCGTGCGCCTGCCACAGGGTTATCGCACGCCGCTCGCGGACACGCCCATGTCCGGTGGCGAAGCCCAGCGCATCGGCCTGGCCAGGGCACTGGTCCGCGACCCGCGCGTGCTCGTGCTCGACGACGCGACCGCGAGCCTGGACACGGTCACCGAGGAACGCGTCACCAACGCCATCCGCACCAGCCTGCCCGGCCGCACCCGGCTGGTCAGCACACACCGGCTCACCATCGCCGAACGAGCCGATCTGGTCGCCTGGCTGGTCGGTGGCCGGTTGCGCGCGTTCGCCCGGCACGACGAGCTGTGGCAGTTCGCCGACTACCGCGCGGTGTTCACCGAGGCGCGCGGATGACCGCCGCCCGGCTCTACCTCGACGCCCTGCGCGGTCAACGGAAATCCATCGCCGTACTGGCTGCGTGGTCCATTGTGGAGGGTATGCCCGCGTTGCTGTCCGGCCGGTTGGTCGCGCTCTCCGTCGACAACGGCTTCGCGGCGGGGAAACCGGGGCAGGGCGCGCTCTGGCTCGGTATCTACGCGTGCGTGTCGCTGCTCGGCGCCCTCGGCGCGCGCGGCGTGTACGGGCGGCTCGGCCAGGTCGTCGAACCGATGCGGGACGCACTGGTCCGCGTCGTGGTGCGCGGCGTACTGCACGACGACGCCGCTGCCCGGCACCAGCCCGACGCCGCCGCGATCGCGCGGATCACCCGGCACATCGAGGTCGTCCGCGACGTCACCGCGGGCATCCTGATCCAGGCGCGCGGCCTCGCGGTGACCACGGTCGCCGCGCTGGTCGGGTTGATCGGCACGGCGGCACCGCTGGCCCTGCTCGTGCTGCCGCCGGTCGCGCTCGCCGTCGTGCTCGGCATCGCGTTGCTCGGCTCGCTGGCGCGTCGGCAACGCGACGTGATCATGGCCGACGAACGGTGCGCGCAACTCGCCGCGACCGTCTACACCGGACTACGCGATGTCGCTTCCTGCGGAGCGGAAACCGAGTCGGCGCAGCGCATCGACCGGGTGGTCGCCCGGCAGGCGCGGGCCGCGACCCGGCTCGGCAATGCCAGCGCCAATCGCGAACTGGTCACCTCGCTCGGCGGTCTGCTGCCGTTGCTGCTCGTGCTCGGTTTCGCACCGGCCATGGTCGCGGAGGGGCGGATCAGCGTGGCGGCGGTGCTCGGCGCGGTCGTCTACCTGCTGACCAGTGTGCAGCCCGCGTTGATCGGGCTCGGCCAGACCGCAGGCAACACGGTGCTGCGGCTCGTGGTGACCCTGCGGCGGCTGGCCGAGGTCGCCACGCCGGTCGCTCCATCACCTGTCGCCGAGTCGGACCCGGTTGGCGCGGACCTGGTCGTGTGCGGGGTGACGTTCGGGTGGAGCGAGACCGCGAAGCCGGTGGTCGCCGACCTGGATCTCGCCGTGCCCGCGGGCGCGCACATCGCGATCGTCGGGGCGAGCGGCATTGGCAAGTCTACAGTGGCCGGTCTGTTGACCGGGCTTTTACGACCGGATCACGGGTGTGTACTGCTGGGTGACACCCCGGTGCCGTCGGTGCCCCGCGAGTTCATCGCGTTGATCCCACAGCAGGCCTACGTGTTCGGCGGGACGGTTCGGGAGAACCTCTCGCTGCTGACAGGAGATGCGACCGACGATCAGCTGTGGGCCGCGATCGACGCGGTCGGCGCCGCTGACCTGGTTCGGCGGTTCGGCGGCTTGGCCGGGGAGATCTCCCACGGCGGGGGCGGGTTGTCGTCGGGGGAGCGGCAGCTGATCGCGTTGGCGCGGGTGTACACCTCGCGTGCCCAGGTCGTCGTACTCGACGAGGCGACCGCTTACCTCGATCCGGCCGCGGAAGCCGTTGCCGAGCAGGCGTTCGCCGAACGCGGCGGCACCCTGATCGTCATCGCGCACCGGCTCAGCTCCGCGCTGCGCGCTCGCAAGGTGCTGGTCATGGACGGCGGCAGCGCGGTGCTCGACACGCATACCGCGCTGTTGCGCAGGTCAGCGGGTTACGCGGAACTGATGCGCGCCTGGTCCGGTCAGGTGGCGGTCGGCGCGCCGTAGCGCAGGCCATCGACCAGCAGGTCGACCATGCGCTGGGCATACCCGGGTTGCGGCGCCTCGCCGGCGGACAGGCTGGCGATCGCGTGCAACAGCTCGTTCGGGTCGACGTCCGCGCGTATTTCGCCTGCTGTTCTGGCGTCGGCGAGCAGCGATTCCAGCGCGGAGCGCAGGTGTGCGTCGAAATACGCGGGCAGCGCGCTGAACGCCGGGTCGCCCGAGTGCAGCGCGGCGGCGAGCCCGCGTTTGGTGGCGAAGAACCCGGCGAAGCGGTGCAGCCACAACGCGAGCGCCTGGCCGGGCTCGTGCTTGGCCGCGAGCTCCCTGGCCGCCACCGCGGTCTCGTCGACCTCATGCTGGAACACCGCGACGACCAGGTCGGAACGCTGCGGAAAGTGCCGGTACACGGTGCCGACGCCAACCCCCGCCTTGGTCGCGATCTCGCGCACCGGCGCGTCAACACCGGAGCTGGCGAACACCGACTTCGCCGCGTCGAGCAGCGCGTCGATGTTGCGCCGCGCGTCCGCGCGCACCCGTCGAGCCGTGCTCTCGCTCATGTCACCAGCCTTCTGGAACCGTGTTCCGCTTGGTTCAGGATACCGCGACGGCGAGCAGGCGGCGGGCGAGCACGACCGCGCCGATGACCGGTGGCTCGGCGAGGAAGGTGACGGACAGGTTCGGGTGGGTCTCGGTTATCCGGTCCTCGAACGCCTTGGCCAGGCGCGGCTGACCGATGATCACGCTGCCCGCCGCCACGACGTCGGCACCGACCGCGCCACGCGCGACCAGCCGACCGACCAGAGTGGACAGATGATCGGCGGCCGCGTCGATCACGCCGATCGCGAGTGTCGATCCGGCATCCGCCGCGCCGAACACGGTGGGGGCGCGTGGACCCCAGTTGCCGGTGGTCGGTTCGTCGTTGACCGCGCGGGCCAGCGCCTCCGGCCCGTCGACGCCGAATGCGCGTTGCAGCGCGGCGAGCAGACCGTCATCCGGCGCACCTTCGTCGTGCGCGGTCAATGCGGCGATCGTGGCCAGCCGGACGATCCCGGCCGACCCAGCCTCGTCGCCGATCACCCAACCCCAGCCGCCCGCGAAAATCGTGTTGCCGTGCGCGTCCTGGCCGACGCCGATCGCGCCGGTGCCCGCGACCACGCCGATGCCGGTGGTCAGCCGGGCGGCAGGCACCAGCAATGCGGCATCGTTGACCACCGTCGCGCACACGCCGATCGTGTGCAGTGCGGCGGCGAGTTCGACGCTGTGCTGCTGGGTGTCGCAGCCCTGCGCGCCGATGCCGACCGTCACCAACTCCGCCGCGCGCGGCAACACCCGGTGCAACCGGGTGTGCAACCAGGCGGCGGCAGTCTCGACCGGCGACGCGCTCCAGTCCTCGGCGGGCAGTTCGGTGTCGACGAGGCGCCTGCCGTCGACGGCCTCGATCCGGACCGCGACCTTGGTGCCGCCGACGTCGAGCCCGGCCACGACGCGAGTCACGGTAACGGGACCTTGGTGTCGGTGTTGTTGAAGACGAACTCCTCGATGTTCAGGCCGCGCAGGTTGGCCGCCTCACCGACCAGGACCTGCATGAACAGCGCCTCGATGATCGCACGCTGGGACGGCGGCAGGGCGGGCAGGCGGACCGTGCACAGCCTCGGACCGGCCGGTACGGGTTCGGTGCTGAGCAGCACGACCTGGTGACCGGCTTCGGACAACGTCCGCGCGACCTCCAGTTCGCGGGTGTCGCCGAGCAGCACGTGCACGCCGTCGCCTGCGGATTCCATCGAGCCGTGCAGGTACTGCCGCGTGCTCATCGCGGTCGCGTGGATGCGCGCGACCTCCCGGAACAGCAACGCACCCGATTCGGCCGAGCCGACCGACGGGCCAGCGCCGACGAAGTCGATCGACTCCGCCGAGGTGAACAGCGCGGCGATGGGCGTGATCCGGTCGCCGAACTCGGCGTCGCAGGCGCGGAAGATCTCCGGTAGCCGGGCCCAGCCCTGATCGATCGCGCCACCGTCCCAGCTGTCCGCGATCAGGCCGAGCGCGGCGACGGTCGCGGTGTAGCCGATCGTGGACGCGTAGCTGTCCGGAATGTTGTCCAGGCTGATGGTGCGCTGCACGAGCTCGGCGATCGGCGACGGCTGGTAGTTGACGACCGCGTACCGCTGGTCTTCCGGCACCTCCTTGAGCACGGTCAACGTCTCCGCGCTTCGCCCGCTCTGCGACACCCCGACGATCGGATGCCCGCTCGGCGGGAACGGCAGCGGCAGGTCACCGGCACCGAGCCGCCACGAATGCACCCCCCTGCCGCGCAACTCCCACACCGGCGCGCACGCGGCGGCCAGGCTCGCGCCGATGCCGACGAAGATCGGGCCCGGTCCGGTCAGCTCGTCCGCTGCCCGCAACGCGGCCAGCTGGGCGGTCACCGATTCGATGGCGACAGCAAGTCGGTCGGCCTGGGTCAGGCGCGCCTCGACGAACGGGATATCCCGATCATCCACATTTCCTCCCCACCGAAATCAGGTCACCAGGTCTGCGCGGTTGGATCCCAGTCGGCGGGCAACGCCGTGATCGGATCCGCGGAACTGTCCAGCACGATCGGCGCCCCCGACTCGATCGAGTCCTCGACCGCGAGCATGGCGTCGAGCACGTGGTACGCGAGCTTGCCGCTGGCGCGCGGCGCTTCGCCCGTGCGGATGGCGCGGGCCATTTCCAGCACGCCGACGCCGCGCACCCTCGGTACGCCGGGCGGGGGAGTACTGGACCAGTCGTCGGCGCCGTTGGCGTAAAGCCGGGCCGGGCCGTCGAAACCGCTGACCGGAACTTCCAGCGTGCCGTCCGCGCCGGAGATCTCGAACAGCTGGCGTGGCACGGCGGAGTCGAAACTGTAGATCGACGTGCCAACGACCCCGGACGCGAACCGCGTCAGCACACTGACATGCGTGGACACCTCGACCGGGAACGCGGCGCCCGCGTCCGGCCCCGACCCGATGACCCGCTCGGCACGCGGTTTGCTGCCCAGCGCCTCGATCGAGGCGATCGGCCCGAGCAGCTGCACCAGAGTCGTGAAGTAGTACGGGCCGATGTCGAGCAGCGGACCGGCGCCGCGCGCGAACAGGAACTGCGGGCGCGGATGCCAGGCGTCGGGTCCAGGACCCTGCATCAACGTGAGCACCGTGCGCGGGGCGCCGATCGCGCCGTCGCTGAGCATCCGGTGCGAATGCTGGATCGCCTCGCCGAGAATGGTGTCCGGGGCGCTGCCGATCACGACACCCGCCACGTCGGCCGCGTCGAGTACCTGGCGAGCGGACTTCCGGTCCAGCGCAAGGGGTTTCTCACCCCAGACGTGTTTGCCGGCGGCGATCGCGGCCAGTGCGACCTCGACGTGCACCGCGGGCGTCGTGATGTTGACGACCAGCTCGACGTCCTCGCGCGCGAGCAGCGCGTCCGGCGTGCCGGAGAAACCGACGCCGTACTTGTCGGCCTGCGCGCGGGCGCGATCCAGGTCGAGATCCGAGACGCCGACGACCTTCAGATCGGGGTAACTGGTGAGGCTGCGCAGGTACTCGTCGGAGATGTTGCCCGCGCCGATCAGACCGACACCGGTGCTCACGCCGCCACCTCCTTGCGGAAGAACGCCGCATTCCGTTCCAGCACCGGGAAGATGTCGCCCTCGTGCACGACCGCCTCCACGATCGGCAGCTCCACCTTGGTCAGGGCCAGCACTTCGGCCTGGCGGTCGCTGATGTCCGGGCCGAGCATGACCCGGTCTGGCGGGTTCGGCGGTTCGGTTTTCACGTGCAGGAACCGGACCCGCTCGCCGAGCCGGGGCAGCAGCTCGAACACGTCCTCGCCGCCAACGCTGGCCCAGTAGGTGTCGACTTCCAGCACTACCGCGTCGTCGAGCAGCGAGACGAGCAGATCGTAGGCGGACGCCCCGTCGATCTTCGTGCTGAACTCGAAGTCGTGGTTGTGGTAACCGATCCGGATATCATGCCGCGCGGCGAAACCGGCCGCGTCGTTGATCGCGGCGGCGAGCGCTGCCACCCCCGCCCGGGTGGCGATGGTGCCGGGTTCGACCCAGGGCACGATGATGGTGTCGATGCCGAGTTGCTTGGCGGCGGCCACGATCGCGTCGCGGTCGAGCTTCGGGTCGACGATGTTCGAATGCGCGGTGCTGGCGACCAGGCCGGCGTCGCGCATGGCGGCCTGGAGCGCGTCGGTGCAGCCGAGAATGTCGTACGGCTCGACGTGCGTGAAACCCATGCCAGCCAACCGTTTCAGCGTGGCGCCGAGCACATCGGCACCGAGGTCGTCGCGCACGCTGAACAACTGGACTCCGAGTTGGGCGGTCAAGCGGGGCCTCCTAGGCATGGTCCGGTGCGCAGTGGTCGCTGGGCGGCAGATCGAGCATCGGATTGCGAGCAAAAAAGCCGTGGGGTTTCAGCACGAAGCCGGTCGAGTCGACCGGCATCACCGGCCAGTCCTCGATGCGCGGGAAGTGCGTCAGGCCGAACGTGTGCCAGAGCACGATGTCGGTGTCGTCGACGTCGCGATCGGCCATGGTCCAGGTCGGCAGGCCCGCACCGCCGGGGTGCATGTTGACGAAGTCGCCCGCAGGGTGTTTCTCGTCCGGCGCGTAGGGCGTCACCCAGAGGTGCTTGGTTGCGAACGTCGCCCGACTGTACACATCGGACTGCGGATCGGCGAGCAGCAGCGGTTTGCCCTCGGGGTACAGCACATAGCCGACATTGCCGCCCAGCCGGTTCTGGACCGACGGGTTCGAGATCAGCCAGACGCGGCCGGTTGCGTTGTCGGCGATGCGCTGGGCCTGCTGCTCGGTGCGCAGCCGGGTGACCGTCTGGACGATGCCGGTGCCGGTCGGGTTGTCCGCGCCGCGCGGGGCGGTGGCCGCTTCGAGTTCGTCGACCGCGTTGTCAGGGCCGTCGACCGTCATGTCCAGGCGCGCGCTGAACAGGTGCTGGTGGTGCGGGGCACCGAGACCGGGCGCGATCTCGGTGGCATAGCCGTTGCCGACGTAGGCGGAGGTGAACACCACGCCGGTCGCCTTGATCTCCAGTTCGATCGTGCCGTCGAGGTAGAAGTACCAGTAGAAGCCGTAGTCGTAGTTGCCGACCGTGACGAAGAACGAGACCACCAACCGGCGGTTGCGCCGCGACGCGGTCGACCCGTTCCAGTTGTCGAAGTGCTTCCAGCCGATGCCCGCGTCCTCTTCGTGGATGCAGATCGCCTGCGGCACGGTGCGCGCGTGGCCCTTCGCATCGGCCATGGTCACGTCGAGGTAGGTGATCTCGCCGACGCAGTCACAGCCGAGTTCGAGCGAGTTGGCGAAGCCGCCGAGCAGGTATTCGCCGCCGTCGAAGAAGGTCTGGAACCAGCGCTGCGGGCTCGGATCACCGTACGGGACAACCATTTCGGCGATCGACGCGCGGTGGATGACCGGGCGTCCGTTGATGCCGATGTTGTGCAGCACCAGACCTTCGCGCTGGTCGAAACCGACCTGGAGTTGCCAGCCGAGCCAGTCGAGCACGCCGTGCTCGTCGATGGTGAAGCTCGGGCCGTCGGGCTGGCTGATGTGGATCGGCTTGACACCGGGGCGCTCGGGTTGGTTCACCCAGGCCGGGTCGTGGAAGTTGCCGTCCTCCTGCGGGACGGGGAGGTCGGCGTAGTCGATGACGTCGAGGACTTCGTGGGTGACCAGATCGACGATGACGGTGACGCCGTCGACCGGGTGGGCCCAGCCGAGATCGTTCGGGGTCTTCTGGACGAAGGTGAAACAGCGCTGGATCCGGTGGCCGCGTTCGGCTTCGGCGAGCCTGCCTGCGGAGAGCGGGTTGACGCGTAACTGCGACAGGTCGGTGAGCCCGCGCTTGCGCATCGCGGCCAGCCAGCGATCGTCGCGCTGGACGATTTCCTGGACCAACGGGAATTCCGCGATCACCACCGGCACCTGGCCGTCCACATCCGGATCAAGCTGCCGCGCGGAGACCACGCGATCTTCGGCCGGGCAGACCAGGGCGTCGTGTGAAACGCCGGTGCGCATGTCGATGAGGAACGCGCGGAATCGGCGTGGCACTGGCGATTCGCGCTTGTCCTGCTCGGCCAGACCGAAGTACGACACGTGCACGTCCGGTCCGAGATGGCCGTCGCGGTTCAGTACCGCATGGCAGGCTTCGATCTCGTCCGCGTTCGGTGATGCCAACAGATCCGATAGTGGCATGGGAACCACTATATACCAATAGTAGACCAAGGCAATACACTAATTGTCAGGACCGGGCGAACGACGTGCGCAGCCGATATCGATCGCCGACATAGGAAATGGCCGACGCGAACAGCGGCCGGTCAGCCGGGTTCAACACGGTCTGGTGCATGACCAGAATCGGCTTGCCGACGCCGACCCGCAGGTGTTCGGCGATGGTCGCATCGGCTTCGCGCGCCTCGATGGTGGTTTCCGCGTTGGCCAGGACCAAGCCTGCCGACCCGAGCGCGGTATAGAGCGATTCGGTGCGGAAGTCGGCGGTGGCCAGTCCCGGCGCGAGGTCGGCGGGCACGATCGAGCGGTCGATCGCGATCGGCACCTCGTCGAGCATCCGCACGCGTTCGAGGTGGAACAGCAGTGCACCCGGCGCGACGCCCAGAGTTTCCGCTTCGTCCAGGGTCGCCATCGCGTTGTCCGCCCTGAGCACGACCGACGTGGCGACCAGGCCCATCCGGGCGGCTGTTTCACTGAAGGATTCCAGGCTGTTGGGCCAGTCCTTGCGTTCGTCGGAGGCCACGTACCAGCCGCGACCGTGCGACGGTTTGAGCACGCCGTCGTCGACGAGTTGCAGCAGCGCGCGGCGCAGCGTCACCCGCGAGATGTCCAGCCGACGGCACAGATCGCGCTCCGGTGGCAGCCGCGAACCGGGGCGCAGCGCGCCCTCGGACACCTGCTCGCGGATGGTCTCGGCGGCCCGCAGCCACAACGGCTCCGGGTTGTCCGACTGAAGCAACGTCACGGGTTGGTCCGCCCATTCGAGGTAACCGTCTCCCAGGTTCCGGACTTCATCGCCGCGTAGCAGGCGTCCAGCACGCAGTTGACGATGTGTCCGTCCTCGAACGTTTCATCGGGCGTCGTGCCTGCCGCGAAACAGTCCACGAAGTGCCGCATCTCCTGGCTGAATCCGTAGGCGCGGGCCTCCTCGGGAACCGGGTAGACCCAGCCGGTGTCCGCGTCCGCCTTTTCCACCAGGTAGCCGGCCGGATGTTCGATGAAGCCCCAGACCGGGGTGGACGCGGTGTCGGTGACGATCCGGCCCGCGCTGCCGACGAGTTCGTGCCGCAGCTGCATGCCGCCCTTCTCGATCCAGGACGACTCGACCGTGGCGAGCTGGCCGCCCGCGAACTTGAGCAGCGCGATCGCGGTGTCCTCGCCGGTGGTCTTGTCCGCGTGCGCGAGCGTCGCGCCCCAGGCGAACACCTCGGTGATCGGGTTGTCCTTGCCGAAGAAGTGCCGGGCCGACTCGATGGTGTGGCAGCCCATGTCCAGCAGTGCCCCGCCACCGGCGGTTTCGGCGTCCCAGAAGTGCGGGGCATGCGGTCCGGAGTGGGCTTCGCGGGCGCGCATGGTCAGCACGTCGCCGATCGCGCCCGCCTTCACCATCTGATGCGCCTTGGCGATGTTGGGGGAGAACACGGACGATTCCGCGTAACCGTGCCAGACCCCCGCTTCGCGCACGATGCGCAGGATCTCGGCGGCTTCCGCGCCGGTGCGCGCCAGCGGCTTGGTGCACACGATGCCCTTACCGGCTGCTGCCGCGATCCGCACCGCGTCCACGTGCACCTCGTTGGGCAGCGCGACCACGACCAGATCCACGTCGTCATCGGCGCACAGCGCGGTCATGTCGTCGTACTGCCGGGGGATCGGCCCCCACTTTTCCGCCAGCGCCGTCGCCCGGCCGAGGTCACGCGAGTAGTTGGCCACGAGTTCGGCGTTGCGCACGTCCTGGAGGGCGTCGGCGTAGGTGTCGGCGATGAAGCCGGAGCCGAGCAGACCGACACGGATCACGTTTCCTCCTGGGCGCGCGACGGGGGGGTTCCAGTCACAGCATAACCATCTGGTCTACCAGTGGTCTACTCAAGAGGTAACCTCTGTGTACCAGGCTCACCAACCGTGCCGGGCGAAGGAGGTCCGCAGCCGGTACCGCTCGCCGACGTAGGAGATGACCGACGTGAACAGCGGCCGGTCCGCTCCGTCGACCGCGACCTGGTGCATCACCAGCACGGGTTTGCCAACGGCCAGATTCAACTGTTCCGCGGTGTAGGCGTCCGCCTCGCGCGCCTCGATCGTGCTGTTCGCCCTGGTCGGCTCGACGCCGCCGGCGGCAAGGGAGTCGTAGAAGGACTCGGTGCTGAAGTCGTGTTCGCTCAGGCCGGGCACCAGCGACGCGGCGATCCGGGTGAGGTCCAGCGCGATCGGCACCCCGTCCAGCAACCGGACGCGTTCCAGCCGGAACAACGGAGTACCGGGGGCGATGCCGAGATCCTCGGCCTCGTCCAGATTCGCCGGGCGCGCCTCGGCGGCCAGCACCCGGGAGGATGCGGTCAGACCCATCCGCGCCGCGGTTTCACTGAATGATTCGAGGTTGCTCGGCCATTCCCGTTCGGCGGCGGGCGCCTTGGCCACGTACCAGCCGCGACCGTGTGAGGAATTCAGCACGCCGTCCTCGACCAGTTGGTTCAGCGCTTTGCGCAGCGTCATCCTGCTGATGTTGAGCTGCTGGCACAGTTCCCGTTCCGGGGGCAGGCGCATTCCGGGTTGCAGGGCGCCCTCGTCGATCTCGGCCCTGATCAGTTGCAGCGCCTGGATCCACAGCGGTTCGGGATAGTCCGACCGGAAGGCCGTCGCCTGCTGCTGCACCTCGGCCACCTGATGTCCCTCGAATCAAAACTACGGAAAGTAAAAGTGTAGCCGTCTGAACCTTTCTGGACGCGGTCCGCCACGCGTTCTCGCGCAGAGTCAGGGAATGATCACGGATTTGATGAATCCGGCTGGCCGGTCGGTGAAGCAGGAGAACGCGGCGTCCACGTCCGAGAGGTCGAACCGGTGGGTGATCATCGGCGCGTAGCTGAACTGGTGGGTGCGGATCAGGTCGAGGCCGGTGGCCATCGCGCGCTGGTGCCGCCAGCGCTGCTGGGTGAACCCGTGTACCACGGAAATGCCCTTGTACCACCAGTTCAGGTCCAGTTCGCGCGGTCCGCGGGCGTGGTAGCCGAGGATGCAGAGCGTGCCGTGCGGCGCGGTCAGCTCGCCCGCCAGGGTCAACGCGACCGCGGTGCCCGCAGCCTCAACCACCACGCTCGCGCGCAGGTCTCTGGGCAGCTCATCGGGGTGATAGGCGGCGGTCGCACCGATTTTCAGCGCGACATCGCGAAGATGTTGTTGATAGTCGACCGCGATCAGTTCCGCCGGTCCGGCTAGTTTCGCGAGTTGAACAAAGCCGAGGCCCATGAATCCGGTGCCGACCACGACAACGCTGTCCTGCGGCGCGATCGGGGTTCTCGCGAACGCCTCGGCGATACAGGCCAGCGGTTCGCCGAGCGCGTGTTCGGCCGGGATGCCAGGCGGCACCGGCAACAGCGCGTCCGCGCGCATCGTGACCAGGTCAGCGAAACCCGATCCGCCGAACCCGGTGACGGTGTCGCCGATCTGCCAGTCACGCGTGTCCGGACCGAGATCGACGACGGTGCCGACGACTTCGTGACCGAACCGGACCGGTTCGGATTCGGCCGAATGCTCGGACCAGCCGTGGTATTCGGAGGCACAGACGCCGGAGGCGGTCACCCGCACCAGCACCTCGCCGGCGGCCGGTGTCGGATCTGCCGCTTCCATCACTTCTGACCTGCGTGGACCAATAACCTGGCTGAACCGCACCGGGACCTCCAACGGCGAAGCGGGTCTAGACCTCTTGTGCCCGTGGAGGGCCAAGTGTAGCTTGTGGTCAGCAAGTGGTACATCATGGTCTACCCGCAGTTGTCCTCTGGTTCACGGGGGAAGGGGCTTCTCCGTGCGAGCTTTCGCCCGTCGCGCGTTCTTCTACCTGATCGCTGCCTGGGCCGCCATCACGCTCAACTTCATCCTGCCTCGCATCATGCCCGGCGACCCGGTCACCGCCATGCTGAACAAGATGCGCGGCGGCCTCGCGCTCAGCCCGAACGCGGTTTTCGCGCTGCGCAAGCTGTTCGGGCAGAATGACGGCAACCTGTGGCACCAGTACGTCGAATACTGGGGCAAGCTCTTCCATGGCGACTTGGGCGTTTCCGTGACCGACTATCCGAACTCGGTGTGGTCGGTGATCATCCAGGGCGCACCGTGGACGCTGGTGCTGATCGGCCTGTCGACCGTGCTGAGCTTCCTGCTCGGCACCGCGCTCGGCGTCTTCGTCGGCTGGAAACGCGGCACCTGGCTCGACGCGTTCGTGCCGGTCACCAACTTCATCTCGGCCATTCCGTATTTCTGGTTCGCGCTGATCGCCGTCTACGTGCTCGCCACCCAACTGCACTGGTTCCCGATCAACCAGGCTTACGGGCTGGGCATGCAACCCGGGTTCACCGGCTCCTTCATCGGCAGCGCCCTCTATCACGGCGTCCTGCCCGCGTTGACGATCGTGGTGTCCTCGATCGGCGGCTGGCTGCTGGGCATGCGGAACATGATGGTCACCACGCTCTCCGAGGACTATGTGCTGCTGGCCGAGGCGAAGGGGCTCGCCAAACGGCGGATCATCTTCAGCTACGCCGCCCGCAACGCCATGTTGCCCTCACTCGCGGGTTTCGCGATGTCGCTGGGCTTCGTGATCGGCGGCTCGATCGTCACCGAGGTCGTGTTCTCCTATCCCGGCCTCGGCTACACCCTGTTCAGCGCGGTGCAGAACCAGGACTACCCGTTGATGCAGGGCTGCTTCCTGTTCCTGATCGTCACCGTGCTGCTGGCGAACCTCGCCGTCGACTTCCTCTATGTCCTGCTCGACCCGCGAACGCGTCAGGAGGCATAGATGCGGCGTGCGTTGCGTTCCCCGAAAATCGTCACCGGACTGGTCATCGTCGCGTTCTTCCTGCTGATGGCCTTGTTCGGCCCGCTGCTCATCCACACCGACCCGTCCGCGGTGTCCAACGACGCGCTGCGACCGCCATCCGGCGCGCACTGGTTCGGCACCACCCAGACCGGGCAGGACATCCTGGCCCAGGTGGTCGACGGGGCGCGGGACTCGATGCTGGTCGGGTTCGTCGCCGGTGCGCTCTCCACCTTGTTGTCCGTGCTGGTCGGCGTCACCGCCGGTTACCTCGGCCGGGTGTGGGACGAGTCGTTGTCGGTGGTGTCCAACGTCTTCCTGGTCGTGCCAACGCTGCCGCTGACCGTCATCGTCGCGGCCTACCTGCCGCACACCGGGCAGGCCGGGCTGATCATCGTGATCGCGGCGACCGGATGGGCCTGGGGTGCGCGGGTGCTGCGCGCGCAGACGCTGTCCTTGCGCAAGCGAGACTTCGTGGAGGCGGCGCGCGCGTCCGGACAGGGATCGCTGCGGATCATCATCAACGAGATCCTGCCCAACCAGACCGCGATCATCGCCGCCGCGTTCCTGGGCAACGTCGTCTCCGCGATTCTCACCGAGGCCGGTCTCGCCTTCCTCGGACTCACCGACCTGACCCAGTGGAGCTGGGGCGGCATCCTGTACTGGGCACAGAACGGCAACGTGCTGCTCTCCGGTGCCTGGTGGTGGTTCGTGCCGGCCGGTCTGTGCATCGCGCTGCTCGGCGCGGCGCTGTCGCTGGTCAACTTCGGCATCGACGAGTTCGTCAACCCGAGGTTGCGCGCGGCAGGCGTGAACACCCGGCGCGGACCCCGCAAGGAGCGCGTGCGCCCGGCCCGCTGGGTGGTGAGCACGGAGTCCATTCCGGACGGTCAACTGTCGGAAACGTTGCTGGACATCAAGAACGTCAGCATCGACTACGAGACCGGCAGTGGCGCGGTGCACGCCGTCGACGACGTGACGTTGACGCTGCGCAGGGGCGAGGTGCTCGGCATCGCGGGGGAGTCGGGCTCGGGCAAGTCGACGCTCGCCTACGCGATCACCCGCCTGCTGAAGGCGCCCGCCGTCGCCACCGGTGGGCAGATCGTCTACACCTCCAAGGCAGGCAAGTCCGTTGACATCCTGGGGTTGACAGCAGAGGAACTGCGGGTGTTCCGCTGGGACACCCTGTCGATCGTGTTCCAGTCCGCGATGAACGCGCTCAACCCGGTGCTGCGGGTCGGCATCCAGATCAGCGACGTGATCACCGCACACCGCAAGGACCTCGGCCCTGCCCAGCGCTCCGCCAGGGTGAAGGAACTGCTGCGCCTGGTCGGCATCCCGGAGGACAGGGCGACCGCCTACCCGCACGAACTCTCCGGCGGCATGCGGCAACGCGTGATGATCGCGATCGCGCTGGCGCTGGACCCCGAGGTGATCGTGCTCGACGAGCCGACCACCGCGCTGGACACCGTGATCCAGCGGGAGATCGTCAGCCAGCTCGCCGCGCTGCGCGCGAAACTCGGTTTCTCGGTCGTGTTCATCACCCACGACCTCTCACTGCTGGTCGAGATGTCCGACACGATCGCGGTGATGTACGCGGGTCGCGTCGTCGAGACCGGACCGGCCGAGGAGTTCTACCGCAACCCCCGCCACCCCTACAGCAAGGCACTGTTGCAGTGCTTCCCCACGCTGTCCGGGCCACGCAAACAACTCGCAGGCATCCCCGGTTCACCGCCGGACCTGCGCGAACTGCCCGCCGGATGCCCGTTCCAGCCGCGCTGCGCGCACGCGTTCGACGGCTGCGCCGACCACCGCCCCGTTCTGCTGCCACTGGTGGAAGCACCGCAACACGTCGCCTGCCGACTCTATCCGGAGTCCGCCCCCTCAGTTCCGGAGCCGGTATGACCGCGACCAAGAGCCCCGTCCTGGAAGCGACCGGGCTGAGCAAACACTTCACTGTGCGCGGCCGGGGCACCGCCCGGCACGCGGTCGTGCACGCCGTCGACGACGTCTCGCTGGCACTGTTCGCGGGTGAGGTGACCGCGCTGGTCGGCGAGTCCGGGTCGGGTAAGTCGACCGTGGCCCGGCTGCTCGCGCAGTTGATGCCCGCGACCTCCGGCGTGATCAGGCTGCGCGGCGAGGAGATCACGGTGCGCCGCGGGAAGCGTTTCCGCGCGTACGTGCGGTCCGTGCAACTGATGTTGCAGGACCCGTTCGGCTCGTTCAACCCGGTGCAGACCATCGGCGGCACGCTGCGCCGCGTGCTGCGCATGCACGGTCGCGACAACGCGGAGATCACCGAGACCGTCGACCGGTTGCTCACCGAGGTCAACCTGACCCCGCCCGCCCAGTACGCGGGCCGGTTCCCGCACGAGCTCTCCGGTGGCCAGCGGCAGCGCATCTCCATCGCACGAGCGCTGGCCGTCAACCCGGACGTGCTGCTCGCCGACGAACCGGTGTCCATGTTGGACGTTTCCATCCGGCTCGGTGTGCTGAACCTGTTGGCGAAGCTGGCTGCCGAGCGTGCACTCGCGCTGCTCTACATCACCCACGACATCGCGTCGGCGCGCTACTTCGCGACCACCACCGTGGTCATGTACGCGGGGCGGATGGTCGAGGGCGGGCCCTCCGAGGTCGTCACCCAGCAGCCGGCGCACCCCTACACGCAACTGCTCGTCGCCTCCGCGCCCGACCCTGGCCGACCGCTCGCCCCGGTCCCGCCGGGTGGACTGGGCGCGCCGCCGAGCCTGATCGACCCGCCGCAAGGCTGCCGGTTCCACCCTCGGTGCCCGCTCGCGCTGCCCAAGTGCACGACCGAGGTTCCCCCGAAGTTCACGCTCGCAGGCACGAACGGGCACTGGGCCGCCTGCTGGCTGCACGAGAAATCGGAGTCCTGATGTGATGAAAGCACACTCCCGGTGGCGCACGATCGCCACGCTCGTCGCGGCCATGACCGTGGCCGCGGCAGGTATCGCAGGCTGTTCCGGTGGGGCGAACGCGGGCGCGAACGGCGTCATCCTCACCGTGGCCGGCGGGCCGTCCGGTCCGATCCAGCGCATCTTCAACCCCTACCTCGACACCAACGCGTTCAGCCAGGTCGGTGCGAACGGCTACGTCTACGAGTCGCTCGCCGCACAGAACACGCTCAAGCCCGACAACTACGTGCCCTGGCTGGCCACCTCGTGGGCCTGGTCGAACGGCAACAGGACGTTCACCGCGCAGATCCGCAAGGGCGTCAAGTGGACCGACGGCACCGCCTTCACCCCCGCCGACGTGGCCTACAGCTTCAACCTGATGAAGAAATACCCGGCGCTGAACCTGCTCGGCGTCGACTTCCAGTCGATCACCTCGGACGCGAACTCGGTCACCTTCACGTTTGCCCAGCCGAACGTCCAGAACATCGACAAGCTGCTCAACCAGACGATCGTGTCGCAGCACGTCTGGAGCAAGGTCGCCGACCCGACCACGTGGGCCGACCCGAACCCGGTCGGCACCGGTCCGCTGATGCTCAGCACGTTCAGCGCGCAGAACTACCTGCTGGTGAAGAACCCGAACTACTGGCAGCCCGGCAAGCCCGCGATCGGCGGCATCCAGTTCGTGTCCGAACGCGACAACACCGGTGTCGCGCTCGCGCTGGCGCAGGGACAGCTCGACTGGGCGGGCGTCTACATCCCGAACGCGACGTCGGCCTACACCAGCAAGAGCCCGAACAATCACATCTTCTGGCCGACGGTGGGCACGGACGGGTTGATCACAAACCAGCAGAGCGCGCCGTTCAACGACCTCGCGGTGCGCAAGGCGGTCAGTCTCGGCGTGGACCGCGCGCAGATCGCCAACGCCAACCAGGGCCTGCCCGCGACCAGCGTCACCGGCCTGCCCATGCCGCTCTACCAGAACGACATCGCGCCGGATCTGAAGGGCGTCAACTTCAAGCAGGACATCAACGCCGCCAAGCAGACGCTGGAGCAGGACGGCTACCGGATGGGCGGCGACGGGTACTACGCCAAGAACGGCCAGGAGTTGTCCTTCACCATCACCGACCCGTCCTCCTACACCGAGCAGATCGCCGAAGCGCAGGTGCTCGTCTCGCAGATGAAGGCGATCGGCATCAAGGTCGACATCAACGGCGTCCCGGTCGAGTCGATCAACACGTTGACCGGCAAGGGCAACTTCCAGGCCTCGCTCGGTTACCCGATCGCGACCCAGACCACCCAGTTCGACATCTACGACTCGTGGATGAACCCGAGGTACTCGGCGCCGATCGGCACGCTGATCCCGACCTACCAGAACATCGAGCGCTGGACCGACCCGCAGACCGCGAACCTGTTCAACTCCTACCCGCAGCTCACGGATCCGGCCCAGCAGAACCAGATCCTCTACCAGTTCCAGCACACCATGGCTGACGACCTGCCGATCATCCCGTTCACCTACTACGCGGACTACACCGAGTACTCCACCGCGAAGGTGACCGGCTGGCCGTCGGAGACGAACCCCTACGCGACGCCGAACCCGGGTGGCCCCGGCTCGGTGCTCGTCGTGGTCAACCTGAAGCCGGTCGGCTGAACGATGGGTGGGAGTGCATTGGTCCTGATCGACGGCACCGACATCCACCATGACCTTTTCGGGGCAGCGCTCACCCTCCAGTCGATCGGGCTCGCGGCCGGTGTTCGTACCGGCCGCGGGGTGGGCATGCAACGCTTCGTCGACCCGCGCGAGGACACCGCCGACGTCGACTCGTATGTGCTCTACACCGCAGGCGGGCAGTTCGCCCCCGACCAGCAGGTGGCCCTTGCCGAAGCCGTTGCGGGCGGCAAGGGCCTGCTCGCCCTGCACGCTTCCTGCGTGCTGGCCGACGACGAGTCCGACCGCGCCATGGTCGAACTGCTCGGCTGCCGCTACCTCTCGCACGGGCCAGGACACCACGAAGGCACCTACCAGGTGCATGTGGACAGCGCGCACCCGGTCACCAGCGGGGTCGAGGACTTCTCGCTGTTCGACGAGTACTACGTGATCGAACTGTCGGATCCGGGTGTACGGGTGCTGGCCTGGCGCGACGCCCCGGACGGGACCGAACCCGTGCTGTATGTCCGCGAGCACGGGCTCGGGCGCGTCTGCTATTTCGCGCTCGGGCACGACATGCGCGCCTGGGGGCAGCCGATGTTCCAGCAGATAGCGCGTCAAGCCATTCGATGGGTCAGCAAAGCAGAGGAGGGGCAGTGACGAGGCCGGCGATCGCCGCGCAACTGTGGACGTTCCATGATCTGGCCGCCCGTGACCTGGAGGGGGTGCTGACGAAGATCGCCGGCCTCGGCTACACCGCGGTCGAACCGCTCGGCCTGCACGGGCGGCGCCCTGCCGACGTGCGCAAAGTCCTTGACGACCTGGGCATGACGGTGTGCAGCGCGCACGCCCCGTTCCCAGCCGGACCCGATGCCCGCAAGATCCTCGACGAGCAGGCCGAACTGGGCGCGGACACCGTGATCTGGAGCCTGGAGAAAGACGAGTTCGACAGCATCGACGCCATCCGGCACGGCGTCGAACGGATCAACGAGGGCGCGGCGAACGCCCGCGAATACGGCATCACCGTGGCCTACCACAACCACTACGCCGAATTCGCCAACAAGTTCGACGGCGCCTTCGGGGACAAGCAGTTCGCCTACGACGTGCTGCTCGACGAACTGCACCCGGACGTCCTGCTCGAACTGGACATGTACTGGGTGCTGCTCGGCGGCGCCAATCCGGCGGACGTGCTGACGACGTTGGGCGAGCGGGTCCGGTTCCTGCACGTCAAGGACGGCCCGGCCGAATACGACGGCGACTACATGGTGCCGGTCGGCCAGGGCCGGGTGGACATTCCCGCCGTGCTCGCCGCCGGAACCGGGGTGCGCTGGCACATCGTGGAGCTCGACCGGTCGCACACCGAGATGTTCGAGGCGCTCCGGCAGAGCTACGACTATCTGGTGGGCAACGGACTCTCGCGAGGTCGACTGTGAAGGTACTTTTCCTCGGCGGCAACGGCATGATCAGCTCAGCCTGCGCCCGCGAAGTGGTCCGCGCGGGCCACGACCTCACCATCTTCACCCGCTCCACCGGCACCCGCGACCTCCCACCGGAAGTCCGCCGCACCCAGGTGGACGTGCACGATCCCGCGCTGTTGCGGGAGGCGCTGGCCGATCGGAACTTCGACGTAGTGGTCAACTTCGTCGGCTACAAACCCGACCACATCTCCGCCGACACCGAAACCTTCGCCGGACGCACCGGACAGTACGTCTTCATCAGCACCGCGTCCGTCTACGCCCGCCCGATCGCCCTGCTCCCGATCACCGAATCGACGCCGCGCCGCAACAACGGCTTTGCCTACCCGCAGGACAAGATCGCCTGCGAGGAAGTGCTCGAACAGGCGTACCGCGCGTTCGACTTCCCCGCCACGATCATCCGACCAGCACACACCTACGACGAGACCGTGGTGCCGCTGCTCGGCGGCTGGACGTTGATCGAGCGGATGCGCCAAGGCAAACCCGTCGTCGTGCACGGCGACGGCACGTCGCTCTGGGCGTTGACGCACAGCTCCGATTTCGCGCGGGCGTTCGTGCCGCTGCTCGGCAACTCGCACACGCTCGGCGATTCGGTGCACATCACCAGCGACGAAGTCCTCACCTGGGACCAGATCCACCAGATCATGGCGCGCGCCGCCGGTGTCACGCCGAAGCTCGTGCACCGCTCCAGCGAGGACGTCGGCGTCGAAATTCCCGACTGGGCGGCCGTCCTCGTGCACGACTTCGCGCACACGTTGTTGTTCGACAACACCAAGCTGCGCCGCTTCGTGCCCGGCTTCGCCGCGCGCATCCCGTTCGACGTCGGCGCGCGCGAGATTCTCGCCTACCACGACGCCGACCCGGCGCGCCGACGTGTCAACGCCGACCTGGACGCCGCGTTCGACCGCCTCTCCTCCTAGATTGGGTGTGCCGATGATCCGACGATTACTGTGCCTCGTCCTACCGCTGGTCGCGGCGGTCGTATTGATGCCCAGCCTCGCCTCCGCGCAACCCGCCGGTGCCGACCCGGTGCGCCTGGTGCCCGAGCCGTCGTCGCTGCACACGTTGCCCGGTCAGACCTTCACGCTCACCCCGTTCACCCGCATCGTGGTCCCCGCACACACGCCGGACGCCACCGCGGCCGCCAGCTACCTCGCTGGCGTACTGCGCCCGTCGACCGGCTACCGGTTGCCGGTGACCAGCGGCTTTGGCCTGCCCGGTGACATCCGGTTCACCGAGAACGGCTCGGCCGGCCTCGGCAGCGAGGGGTACACGCTCAACGTGACCCCGCTGGGCGTGACCATCGCGGCGCACGCCTCGGCCGGATTGTTCTACGGCGTGCAGACGTTGCGCCAGCTGTTCCCGGCCAAGGTCGAGTCGAGCTCCGTCCAGAGTGGACCATGGCGGGCGGCAGGTGTCGCCATCTCGGACAAGCCCCGGTTCGCCTGGCGCGGCGCCATGCTGGACGTCGCCCGGCACTTCTACAACGTCAGCCAGGTGGAGAACTACCTCGACCTGCTGTCCATGTACAAGATCAACGTGCTGCACCTGCACCTGAGCGACAACGAAGGCTGGCGCATCTACATCAACGGCTGGGATCGCCTGGCCACCTACGGCGGCAGCACCAACGTCGACGGCGGAACCGGCGGCTACTACACCCAGGCGGACTACACCGCGATCGTCAACTACGCGCAGGCCCACCACATCATGATCGTGCCCGAGATCGACACCCCCGGTCACGTCACGGCAGCCCAGGCGTCCTACGCCGACCTGAACTGCGACGGCATCGCGCCGCCGCTGCTCGCCCCCGGCTACAGCTCCCTGTGCATCCCCGACCCGACCACCTACCAGTTCCTGGACGCCGTCGTCGGCCAGTTGGCGGCGTTGACGCCCGGCCCGTACATCGACATGGGCGGCGACGAGGCGCTGAACACGAGCGCGTCGGACTACCAGACGTTCGTCGACCACATGCAGCAGATCGTTCAGGCGCACGGCAAGAAACTCCTCGGCTGGCACCAGATCGAAGCGGGCGACCTGAGCAGCGACGCCATGGTGCAGTACTGGGGCCTCGCCGGGTCGCAACCCGACATCGACCAGGCCCAGCAGGCGGTCGCGCGCGGCAACAAGATCGTCATGTCGCCCGCCGACCGCACCTACCTGGACATGGCCTACAACTCCTCGACCATCGGCCAGAACTGGATCGGCGACCCCGGCTACATCAGCGTCAGCACCGGCTACGACTGGGACCCGGCGACGTACGTGCCCGGCGTCGGTGAGCAGGACATCGCCGGGGTCGAAGCTCCGGAGTGGACGGAGGACCTGGGCACCGTGTCGCTCGTGCAGTACATGGAGTTCCCGCGCCTGCCCGGCTACGCCGAGATCGGCTGGTCGCCGCAGAGCACCCGGAACTGGAACGACTACAAGGTCCGGCTCGCCGCGCAAGGCCCCCGCTGGGATGTCATGGGCGTGAACTACTACCACTCGGCCGAAGTGCCGTGGCCGTGAGGCCACCGTGCAGGCTCAGCCGGTGAGGCAGAGTTTGCGGAGGCGGATCGTGCGCACGGGGGAGCGCACCCCGTGCAGCGTGTTGCGGCGAGGTTCGCGCTCCGGATCGATGAATGCTGGTGGCAGGAATTCCGGAAGCTGATTCCGTATTCGCACCTGCCACTCGGAATGGTGTACCAGCGTGTGATGCCTGCGGCACAACAGAACCATGTTGGTCACGGTCGTCGGGCCGCCGTCGGCCCAGTGCTGGATGTGGTGCGAATCCGTCCATGCACTGGGTTTTTCGCACGCGGGAAAGGCGCAGCCGCCGTCTCGCCAGACCAGGGCTTTTCGGACTCCGGGAGGGGCGGTGCGCTTGGCGCGGCCGACATCCAGGGGCTGGGAGTCGCTGTCCAGCACCATCGGGGTGACTTTGGCGTCGCAGGCGAGGCGGCGAGCCTGGCGTGCGGTGAGGCTGCCGAGGTCGGCGATGCCGCCCAGTTGCGCCCGGCCGATCTCGGCGCGCAGGTCCGCCAGGGACATGGTCACGGTCAGGTGCGGGCGCTCGCCGCCGTCGACTGGCGCGGCTGCGGCGTTCGCGGCGAGCTGGAGCAGTTCGGCGAAGGCGTCGCCGTTCCGCTCGCCGACGCCGCGCAGGTCCGGCACGCCATCGGTCGGACGGGGCTTGGCCAGTGGGCTGAGCAGACCGGTCAGCAGAACGCCTGCTTCGGGGCCGAGGTGGCCGGTGAGATGGACGCGGCCGTCGCGTGCGGTGTCGATGTGCAGGGCGTTGACCGGCCGTTCTGGCGCATCGACAGGTTCCGTGCCGTCCTGGTCCAGCCAGGCGAGGATCTGCTTGGCGGCTAGCCTCAGACCTCGGGAATCGAGGGTGCGGGCCTGGTCGACGAGCAGTGACTCGGCGGCTTCGCGGTCGTCCAGGCCAGTGTTCT
This sequence comes from Pseudonocardiaceae bacterium, assembly GCA_036494465.1. Classification (GTDB taxonomy): domain Bacteria; phylum Actinomycetota; class Actinomycetes; order Mycobacteriales; family Pseudonocardiaceae; genus CAJCJE01. Next base: position 22,972 of record DASXOJ010000158.1, on the reverse strand, counting down.
CGGGGACGGCGGCCAGGGTCTTCACGATCACGTCGAGGTGGTCGGCGCCGACTTCGCCGCTCGTCACGGCGGTGCGGGTCAGCGCGGACTTGTCGAGCAGGTCGAGGTGCCTTTCGCGACGCCCCGCTTCGACGACGCTGATGCGCGCGGCGTCGTGCACGGCGACCCGGGTGCTGTCGTAGCCGCCGGTGAGGTTGCGGGCGCGCGCCTCGGCGTGCACGGCGAGCGTGACCGCGTACGCGCGACGGTGCAGTTCTTCGGCGTCGGCGATCGCGGCCAGGATGTCAGCGTCGGTTGCTCGCCACCACTCGGTGGCGAGCAACGCGTCCGCCGACTTCTCCATATGTCAATACTAGCAAGGCAAACTCTGCTTGATCAAATCACTAACGGGTGATTATCCCTGCGCCCCAACGGGTTCGCGCCACATCGGCCACATGTGCGGGCCGTCCGGCAGGTCGATCGTCTTGCCGGAGAACACGTATCCGTGCTTCTCGTACAGCGCGCGCGAACGCATGCTGCTCGCCTCCAGATAACCTGCGACGCCGTTCGCGTCCAGCCACTCGTGGTGCTGGCGCATCAGCTTCGCGCCGATGCCCTTGCTCTGCTGGGACGGCGTGGTCGCGAGCAGCGCGAGGTGATGGTGCGCCGGGCTGTGCGGGTGGTGCAGGTCGAACTGCTCGTCGAGGACCTGGAACCGCTCGGTCCACTCCTGGCACGCGTCGCGCAGCCGCTCCTCGTAGTTTTCCGGGTCGGGTAACGGCTCCGTGCCGTGGTACACCCACAGGGCCGCGCCATCGCGCTGCTCGCCGAAGAAGAAGATCTCGCCGTACTGGAACGCATAGTCGGCGAGGATGCGGAAGTACGGCGGCAGGATCTGCCTGCGGCGTTCCGGATCCGGCACCAGCCACTGGCAGACGTCGATGTCGAAGAAGGCGTCGGCCACCCGGTCGGCGGCGGCTTGCACGTCCGCCTCGGTTGCCTTGGTGATCTCGGTGCCGGTCACTGGCCTACCACGCTTTCCGTTGAGGAGACAGGAGTATTGGCGATCGCGCGCTTCCCGCCCATGCCGATGGTCTGGTAGATCTCGGGCTGACGCGCCCGCAGGACAAGGCCCCAGACAATGCCTGCCAGGCCGATCACCACAAAACCGACCGGGAAGGCCCAGGTGAGCGGCGAGCTGGGGTCGACGCCGAGCAGTTGGGCGAAGTTGGTGACCGCGAAATAGGTGACCGCGAGCAGCAATACCGTCGCGACGATCGGGGCGACCGTGCGCTGCCAGATGTTCTCGCCACCGGCCTTGTTCCTGGCGAAGAACACGATGGTGCCGATCGACGTGAGCACCAGCAGGAACAGGATGCCGACGCCGCCGCTGGTGCTGAGCCAGAAGAACAGCTGGATCAACGGGTCCAGGCCGGTCAGCGCGAACACCGCGATGACGACCAGGCCGACCACCGTCTGCACGAGCGAGCCGACGATCGGCGAACCGGTGCGCCGCGAGGTGCGGCCCAGCGCGGCGGGCAGCACGCGTTCGCGGCCCAGCGCGAACATGTAGCGGGCGGTGGTGTTGTGGAAGGAGATCATCGCGGCGAGCATGCTGGTCACGAACAGCAGGCGACCGAGGTCGACCAGGGCCGGGCCGAGGTGCTGGCCGGCCAGGTTGAACAGCAGGTCGAGCTGCTGGTTCTGGGAGTCGGACACGATCTTGTCCGGGCCGGTCGCCACGCTCATCGTCCACGAGGCGAACGCGTAGAGGATGGCGATGATCGCGACCGCGAGGTAGGTGGCGACGCGGACGGTGCGCTTCGGGTCCTTGGACTCCTCGCTGAACACCACCGCCGACTCGAATCCGACGAACCCGAGGATGGCCAGCGAGAACAGCGCGCCGACGCCGGAGCCGACCAGGTTGCCTGGGGAGAGCGTCGAGAAGCTGACCGCGTCGTGCGCGGGGTGGAACAGGTCGGTGAAGCTGAACACCACGATCACCGCTACCTCGCAGCACAGCAGCACCGCGAGGATCTTGCCGTTCATGCTGACCTGCTGGATACCGGTGATGGCCACGATCGCCCACGCGATCAGCGCGATCACCCACCAGGGCGTGGAGACCCCGAACCAGTCCTTGAGAACCGGAGCGGCGGCGACGCCGACACCGCCGTAGAGCGAGACCTGGAGCATGCAGTACGAGACGAGCGCGACCCAGGCACCGCCGACACCGAGCGGTTTGGACAGGCCGCGACTGATGTAGGCGTAGAAGGCGCCCGCGTTCGCGGTGTAGGGCGCCATGGCCACGTAGCCGATGGAGAAGATGGCGAGCACGATGCCGATGGCGATGAACGCGACCGGGATGCCGATCAGGCCGGTTGTCGCATACCCGGTGGTCACGGTGCCGGCGACCACGGTCAGCGGGGTCGCCGCGGTCATCACGAAGAACACCACGGAGGGGATGCCCAGCCGGTTCGCGGCTAAGGCCATGGAGATACTGCTGGCCTTGCCCGCTTTTGCGGGGGTTGTGGACTGCACGAGGCTACTCCGAATTGAATTGTGGGATTTGATGGAAGTGAGATGGACAGCGTTCAGAGGCGATGCGTGAGCACGGCGTCGCCGTACACGGCATCGGTGATGACGAGCAGTTCCCGGAGGGCCCGCGGCAACGCGGGCAGCAACGCTTCGACGGAGGTCGTGGACGACGGCACCCCGTGGATGACCGAACGGTGCAGGTCGGTGACGTTGATCAGACCGGCCAGGAACAGGTCCTGCACGTCGACCTGCTCTCTTCGGCGCAGTGCCATTTCCAGTCTGGTCGCGGGCCACAGGAACGTGTTCAGGTCGACCGGCACGTAGTGCACGGCGGTGCGCAGCAGTTTGCGCGCTTGCACGCGGCGCACGTGACCCGCGCGCAGCAGGCGCTGCCCCACCTGGTCCTCGGCGTCCTGGCGCAGGTAGAGCAGCCAATCCTTGGTCGTGGTCACCGACGGTTCGGCGAGCAGGTGTTCCAGGATGGTGTAGGCCAGCGCGTCCTCGGGCGGTACGCGGTTGGTGACCTTGATGTTGTCGCGGTCGAGCGTGATGCGATCGAACAGCACCAGTTCGCCGAGCAGGCTCGCTGCCAGGCCGAGACCGGTGGCGCCCTCGCTGAGGTGGCGTCTGCCCGTGATGTGGTCGTGCGAGGTGAAATAGAAGTCGTCGGCTAGCAGCACGGCCACGTGTCCCCTTCTGCCACGTTGACTCCGCGCGCAACCCTCGCACGCACCAATCGCCCCAGTGACCATCATTTCTGTCGTGTGCGGTGCTCCTCCGCTCACCCACAGGCAAGCCCCAGTCACCGGCGGCGACGAACCTAGCGGAGAAGAGGAAACAGAGGATAGGACATCGCGCGCCAATCACTCGCTCGGCCTAGCGATCATCACGCCATGTCGCCGAATCCCCCAACGCGAACGGCGTACTTCGGCAAGTCGGTCGCTCGATCAGCCCAGTGTGGCCCGGCGCACGTAACAGGGCCGGGATGCACATCCCGGCCCCGTCAATGCTTCACTTGGTGAACATCATGTTGCCGGACACAAGTTCATCGGCAGCACACCGGTTCCGGTGAGCGTCGCGACTACCGAGTGCACGGTGACCGGTGTACCGGAAGCGATCCGGAAGTCGGCCTGGTTGTTCTCGCCCTCCGCGACGGCCGCGTCGGGCAGGTTGACGGTGACCGTCTTCCAGGTATCGGTGTTCGTGTTACTGACGTTCAAGATGCCCGTGTAGGCACTGCCACCAGCCTTGTCGTACTGCAACTGCCAGCCGTTCGTGCCGGTGTCGTAGTACTCGATGGTCACCGTGCCCGCGAAATCGCCGTCGTGCGCGATGCGTGGGTCGACCTGGAAGTACATGTTCAGGTCGCCGTGCACCTCCTCGACCGTGCTGCGACCGTCGAGCCCGCCGACCGTGACCGGCGCTGTCACACCGTCGCCACCCTCCTGTTGCGACAACCCGTTGTTCACATTGGTGGCGCCGAGCGAGGTGCACACGGTTGCCGTGTTACCGGTCCCGACCACCGCGAGCGGCACCGGGACCGTTGGCATCGGCACCGTGTTCGCACCCAGCGTGAAGCCGACCGAGCCGAAGCCCTGCGGCGCGTTCGCCGCCACCGCAAAGGAAACCGTCGCGGTCGCGGTTGCGTTGGCCACCGTCGCGGTACCGGACGCGGGGTTCACCGTGACGCCGGTCGGCGGCACCGCGGTCCAGTTCAGTTGCTTGATCCCGGCGGCGGTGTTGCCGAACGCGCCGACGCCCAGGGTGAAGGTGAGCGTCGCCTGACTCGACGAACCGGCGGTGGCCAGCAGGCTGGCCGGATCGCTGGTCACCGCGACCGGCAGGGAGCCGGTCGGGAAGTGCAGCGGACCGGCCTGGTAGGACGGTGGCTCGTCGCGATCCGCGCTCGCCCAGTGCGTGTTCGGGTTGCGGGAAATGGCGTAGTCGAGTTGCGTCGTCCGGCCGCCGGTACTGCCGACCAATTGACTCGCCGGGATCCAGTCCTGATCGGAGTTACGCCCGTTCACCGCGAGCGCGTTCACATAGCCCTGGTCGGACGCGCCCGGCGCGACGATCGAAGTCGCGTGGTTGGGCAGGTTCAACTGGATCACCGGGAAGATCGGCGCGCTCAACGCGAGCACACCGGCGCCCGGGGTGGTCGGGTACATGCCCAGCGCGCCCCACACGTACCACGAGCTCATCGCTCCGAGGTCGTCGTTGCCCGGCTCGCCGTCGGGGGTGTCCGCGTAGAGGTTGTCCAGCAGCCGGTGTATTTCCGCCGTCGTCTTGTACGGCGCGCCCGCGTAGTCGTAAACCCACGGTGTACCGAGGTCGACCTCGTTGCCCGCCCAGTAGTACGGGTCGTTCGGGCCGACGTTGTCCTGCGTGAAGAAGGTGTCCAGCCGGTTCACGGTTGCCGCGTCGCCACCCATCGCGGTGACCAGGCCGTGCAGATCCTGCGGCACCATGAACGCGTACTGCGCGGCGTTGCCCTCCTGGAAGCCCGACTGGCCGAAGCTGCCCAGCCCGTCGTTGACCGGGTTGCCGACCGGGAAGGTGCCGTTGGCGTCGCGCGGCTGGAGAAACCCGGACTCGGTGTTGTAGATGTTCGTCCAGTTCTGCGACCGGCCCAGGAACTGCTTGGCGGTGCCCTGCTGACCGAGGGCTTGGGCGAACGCCGAGATCGAGTAGTCGTCGGTGGCGTATTCCAGGGTCAGCGACGCGCCGTCCGGCACGGCGGAGCCGGAGTTCACGCTGGGGTCGTTCATGACGTAGCCCTTGGCCAGGTCGGAGTCGAGGCCGGGCCGCTCGGTGTAGTAGCCCTCGCCGAGATCACCGCTGTTCTGCACCTGGCTGGCGCCCTTGATCATCGCCGCCAACGCGCCCTTGGTGTCGAAGTCCCGGGCACCGAACGCGTATGCCTCGGCGAGGATCGCGTCCGACGAGTCGCCGCCCATCATGCCGGTGTACCCGTCGGCCACCGGCCACTTCGGCAGCCAGCCGCCCTGTTGCGCGTCGTTGACCAGCGATTGCGCCATCGCGCTGGTCTGCGCGGGCGCGACCGTGGCGAGCAGCGGAACCTCGGAGCGGTAGATGTCCCAGCCGGAGAACTCGCTGTACTGCGCCTGACCTGGTCTGGTCGTGTGCTGTTTGCCGTCCATGCCGAGGTACTGGCCGTTGGCGTCGCTGAACGTCTCCGGGTCGAGCAGCGCGTGGTAGAGCGCGGTATAGAAGTCGACCTGCTGTTCGTGGGTGCCGCCGCCGACGTTGATCTCGGAGAGCAGTGTGCGCCACTGTGCCCTGGTCTGCGCCGCGGTCGCGGCCTCGTTGAAGCCGTGCTGCTCGGCGGTCAGATTGGCTTCGGCGTTCGCGGTGCTCACGTAGGAGATCGACACCTGCATATCGACGGTTGCGTCGCTGGTGGTGTCGAAGCCGACGTAGGCGCCGGAGTCCGGACCGGTGGTGCCGGTGTTCAGCCGCGCGTTCGGCGCTGTCGACGACTTCGGCTGCGCCTTGGCGGTGTTCTGGCTGGTCATGGCGCGGGCGTTGGTGTTGACGGTGCTGCCGTTCCAGGTGCCGTAGCTCGCGAATGGACGGTCGAACTTGGCGACGAAATAGACGGTCGACATGTTCGGCATGTCGCAGAACCGGCCTTCGTTGATCGAGCCGGACACCTCGTCATTGCCCACAATGGACACATTGGCGTCCTTGACGTAGGCCTGCGAGTCGCCGACCTTGAACAGCATGTTCGCCGATGTGCTGGCCGGATAGGTGAACTGGCCAATGCCGGTGCGGGTTGTGGTCGCCAGGTTCACCCCGATCTGGTCCGAGCCGGTGCCGAGTTTCGTCGCGTACGAACCGGGGTGCGCGGTCTCGTCGGCGTGGCTGAACGGTTCGGTGGTCGCCGTCGGTGTGCTGCCGATCGCACCCACCGTCGGCAGGATGGGCAGGTCGCCCTGGATGCCACAGCCCGCGCCGGACGTGTGCGTGACGCTCAAGCCGATGGTCGACGAGTCCGTGTAGTTGTAGCCACCGGAGGACGGCCGGGAAGGCGTGTCCGGGCTCCAGTTCAGCATGCCGAACGGGGCGGCGGCGCCGGGAAACATGTCCACCGGGCCGACCACCGCACCGCCGCTGCCGGTGCCCACGAACGGGTCGACGAGTGCGGTCGGATCGGAGACGAGTTGCGGGGTGGCCGCATGGGCGGCGGGGGCGAGACCGGCTACCGCGACGGCAGCGGCCAGCACGGCTAAGAGTCGGGTTTTCATGATGTCCCTTCAGCCGCCGATCGCGGCGGCGAAGATGTGCAGGGGAGCGGTACCGGCGGCAGGCAGCACGACCGACTGCACGGTCTTGCCGGACTGGAGAGCGACCGGGTCGTAGAACACGGTCGCGGTCCAGGGCGTGGTGCCGGTCGACGTGTTGCCGTACGCGGCGGTGACCGCCACCGAGCCACCCGGATAGGGCGTGGTGGAGGCCCAGTCGCCGAAGCCGACGGTGAACTGCTGCGCGGTGCCGTCGGTGTAGACGATCGTGCCGGTGCCTGCGGCCGCGCCGTTGGCGGTGGCGCCGAGGAAGCCGAGCGTGGCGCCGGTTCCGGTCAGGTCGAACGCGCGCCCGTCTGCCTCGATGTTGTCGTTGCTGCCAGCGGCCGCGTCCGGCCAGGTGAAGGTCAGGCCGTTACTGGTGAACGGCTGGCCGGGGGTGAGGCCCGCCGCGGCGAGGGCTTGGGCGGAGAAGCCGTTGCCGCCGCCGTCGATGTTGCCGGGCCCGTGATCAGCGTCGTCGGTGATGGACACGTTGTTGAAGCCCGCGGCCAACGAGCCGAACGGTACCTCGGTCACCGCCGAGGACAAGCCCGCCTGCGCGCTGCCGACGCTCTCGGTCACCCCGACCACCGCCGAACCCGGTGTGGTGGCGCTCGGCACCGAGACCGTCCAGGTGGTCGAGACGGTGCCGCCCGCGGCCACCGAGGCGAACGTGCTCGGGTTGGTGTTGGTCGCCGTCCAGCCGGTGGGCAGGTTCAACGCCAGCCCGACGTTGCTCAGCGCCGCCCCGGATGGGTTCGCCAGGGACGTGGTCACCGTGCCGGTTTTGCCTGCGTCGATGGTGACCGGCGCGTCGATCGAGAGGTTGTCGGACTTGATCGAGATGCCGAAGATGTGCATGGCGGGCGTGCCGCCCTGCGGAACCGCGTTGCCCTGCGGCAGCGTGATCGACTGCACGGTCTTGCTCGGGTCGATGCTGACCGGGAAGTAGTCGATCGTGGTCTGCCAGCCGGTCTTGTTGCCGGGCTGGTTGCCGTATGCCGCGCGGATCGCCACGTCACCGCCGGTCGGCGGGGTGCCGTTGGCCCAGTCACCGAAGCCGATCGTGAACGGCTGGCTCGACCCATCGGTGTAGGCGATCGTGCCGGACCCGGTCACCGGGCCCCAGGTGCTCGTGCCCAGGAAGCCCATGGTGGAGCCGGAACCCGAGTAGTCGATCGTCTGTCCACTCGCGACAACGTTGTCCGCCTGGCCGATCTGGGTGTTGGGCCAGGTGAAGGTGAGACCGTCGTGCACGATCGACGCGCCCGGTGTCGCTCCGGCCGCTGCCAGCGCCTGCGCGGAGAAGCTCGCGCCCGCGCCGTCGAGGTTGGCGCCGCCCCGGTTGTCGTCGCTGGTGATGGCGTCGTTGTTGTACGCCGAAGGCACCGACGTGTATGGCACGTCGGCCTGCGTCCACGCCGAGCTGTCGTGCGCGCCGTTCACGGTCGCGTCCGTGATCAGGTTGAACAGGCCCGCCGAGTTCTTCGGGATGTTCACCGACCAGGTCGTGGTCACCTGCTTGCCACCCGCGACGCTCGCGAACGTCGCCGGAGTGCTCGCGGACGCGGTCCAGGTCGCGGGCAGGTCCAGGTTCATCGCCACGTTGTGCGCGGCCGACTTGCCGGTGTTGGTGAAGGTGGTGGTCACCGTGCCGGTCTGGCCTGCCTGGCTCAGGGTTGGCGCGCTGACCGAGACCGCGTGGCCGACCACGATCGGCGTCGATCCGCTGACCCCGTTCACCGTGGCCGTGATGGTCGCGGTGCCGTCGCCGATCGCGGTTACCAGGCCCTTGTCGGACACGGTCGCCACGCTCGGATCGCTGCTGCGGTAACTGACCTTGGCCGTTGCGAGATCGGCGAAGCTGCCGTCGCTGTTCGCCGCCTCCACCACGTTGTCCGCGGTGACGCTGAGGTTGCGCTGTTCCTGCGTCGGGTCGGTGTCGTCCTTGATCCACGGGTTCTTCGCCGTCAGATCAAGCGTCTGGCCAACCTGGTAGTCGACCTGATCCGGCTGCACCGTCACCTCCTGCACGGCCGGCTTGAGCGCGCCGGTCACCGCGACCGCCGCCGTGCCCTTGATGTCGGTCGCGCTCGCGCCCACCTGGAAGTTGTACTGACCGTTGTAGACAACGGACTTTGCCGTGTTCTCGTCCCAGATGCCCAGGCTCGGCAGCGCCACGGTGATGGTGATGTTCTGGCTCTGGCCCGGTTGCAGCACGTCGGTCTTCTGGAATCCGGCCAGGCGCTCCTTGGGCAGCGTCACCCCGGGCACCGTGAACGGCGTTGCCGCGTAGAGCTGCGCGACCGTGCTACCGGCGGTCTTGCCGGTGTTCCGCACCGTCACGTTCACCTTGACCGCGCCATTGGCGTCCACAGTGGAGCGATCGGCGTGAATGTTGGAGTAGGCGAAGTTCGCGTAGCTCAGGCCGTAGCCGAACGGGTAGGTCGGGGTGCCGGTGAAGTACTGGTAGGTGCGGCCGAGCCCGTCGGTCTGTGCGGGCGCGAGGTTGTAGTTGGACATGTCCGGCAGCTGCGAATCGTCCGCGTACCAGGTGAAGTCCAGGTGCCCGGCCGGGTTCTGCCTGCCGAACAGCACATCGGCGAGCGCGGTGCCCTGGCTCTCGCCGTTGTAACCGCTGAACACGATCGACGGGAACTTGGCCTGCTCGTTGTCGATCTGCACCGGCCCGTTCGACTGGATCGCCAGCACCATGTTCGGGTTGCCGACCGCCGTTGCCTGGTCGATCAGCGAGTCGTAGTTGCCGGGCATCGCGATGGAGGTGCGGTCGGTGCCCTCGGTGGCCAGATCCGTGTCGGTGCCGGCGAACACGATGACCGCGTCCGCGCTCTTGATGTCCGCGAGCGTCGACGCGGACAGCGTCGCCGGGCCGGTGGTCTTGGTGCCGGTGCCCGCCGCGTCGTAGCTGACAGTCGCGTTCGGGTTCGCGGCCTTGACCGCCGCCGTGATGCCCTGCACCCCGTTGACCTGCAACGACGGGTCGCCCGAGTAGTCGCCGAGGGTGACCTTGCCTGCGAGGTCGCCGAGGATCACGATCTTGCTGGTCTGCTTGCCGTTCAACGGCAACAGGTTCGCGGTCGCGCCCGCTGCGGGCGAGTTCTTGAGCAGTACCAGCGAGTTGTCCGCGACCTTGGTGGCCAGTGCCTGGTGCGCCGGGCTCTGGACCTGTGCCTTGGTGATCTTCGTGTACGGCACCTTGCTCGCCGGGTCGAACTCGCCGGTCTCCATCCGCGTGGTGAACACCTTCACCAGGTCGTTGTCGATCACGCCCTCGCTCAGCGCGCCCGCCTTGATCGCGGCCTCGACGTTGGCCAGCGTGTTCTCGCCACCCGAACAGTTCAGGTCGGTGCCCGCGCGCAGCGCGTACGCCTGGCCGCCCGCCTGTGCGGGCACGGTCGCGCCGGTCGCGGTGTTGGTCCAGGTGCCGTTGCCGCTCTCGTGGTTCGTGCTCCAGCCGGGCGGTGCCCAGTCGTGGCCGTTCGGGAACGACTGGTACGTGGTGCCGACCGCGCCACAGTCCGAGGTGACGTAACCGTTGAAGCCGTCGTCGCGCTGCGCGATCTGGTTCGCGGTGTACGTGTCCGCGACCGACGGGGTGCCGTTGATCGCGTTGTAGGAGGTCATCAGGCCGGACACGTTCGCGTTCTGGATCAGGTCCTTGAACTGCTGGGTGTAGTAGTCGTGCAGGTCGGTGTCGTCGACGTTGGAGGAGACGCCGGTGCGGTTGTCCTCGACGTCGTTGAGTGCGTAGTGCTTCGCGGTCGCGGCGACCTTCAGATAGCCGGTCTGCGACTGGCCGGTCATGCTCTGGCCCTGATAGCCGTTCACGAACGCGCCCGCCATCTGGCCGACCAGGTACGGGTCCTCGCCGAACGCCTCGTCCGTGCGGCCCCAGCGTGGGTCGCGGTCGAGGTTGACGGTGGGGGCCCAGTAGGTCAGCGAGCCGTAGTCGCTCGCACTCGGGCCGAGGTTGTTCTGGCCGGTGCCGAACAGCGACTTGTCCAGGAAACCGCGCGCCTCATCGGAAATCGCGCTGGTCTCGGCGTAGACCAGGCTCGGGTCCCAGGACATCGTGGAGGCGAAGTTGGTGGGGAAGCTGGTGGCCTTGGGCTCGAAACCGCCATCGCCGTAGTCGTCGGCGCCGAGTCGGTTGACGCCGTGCTGACCCTCGCTCCAGTAGGTGTACTCCTGCACACCCAGCCGGGGGATCGCCGGGCCGTTGTTGGTGGACAGTTGCGCGACCTTCTCCGGCAACGTCATCCGGGACACGAGATCGGCGGCGCGTGCCGCGAAGCTGTAGTGGGTGTCGAGGTAGATCGGTGTCGGGCCGTTCGCGCCGGTACCGGCCGACGCATCCGATGTCGCGAGTCCGGCGATGCCGATCCCGGTGGTGATCGCCGCGCCCGCGGCGATCATCCGTAACCATCGGTGCCTGGTCCCTGCCATTTGTCGCCTCCGTCATTGGCTGCTGCTGGCACGCGCACGGCTATGGCGCCGCTCACACAATTGGGCTGACTATGGGCATAAGTCAAGACTTTGGCGTATTTCTTGAATTAACACGTCAACGGTCGATACCTTGGGGTTCAACAGATAGCGCGAGTCCGCGTCACCCGAACGGCGGCCAAGTTAGGACTAAAGTCGGCATCCGTTCGCTGCTATGGTTTCGCTGTGTCCGCAACGCCAACCAGCCCGCACGGCGGTGCCGACGCGCCCATCAACCTGTGGAACCTCGGCCGGGTGCGCATCCTGCAGGCGTTGACCGAACAGCGCAGGCTCTCCCGCGCCGAACTCGTGCAGCGCACCGGACTGGCCAGGGCGACCGTCGGCTCGGTGGTCTACGACCTGATCGACGCGGGCGTTGTGCACGAGTCCGCCAACACCGGCCCTACCGGCGCCCGCACCGGCCGCCCGCCACAGATGCTCTCCCTGGCGCCCGATGCAGGTTACGCGATCGGCATCGACATCGGCCACGACCACGTCCGCGCCACCCTCACCGACCTGGTCGGCGCGCCGCGCTGGGACCGCAGCGTCGCGCTGGCCGTGGACGACGATCCCGAGCGCGCGCTGCGCACCGCCGCCGAACTGACCGAGGCGGCCATCGCGGAAACCGGGGTCGCGCGCGCCAAGATCCTCGGGCTCGGCCTGGGCATCGCCTGCCCGGTCGACGCGAGCACCGGCGAATTGCACGCCGAGGACATCATGGCGGGCTGGGTCGGTGTCCGGCCGACCGACGAACTCGCCGACCGCACCGGCCTCCCGGTGCAGATCATCAACGACGCCAACGCGGGCGCGCTCGCGGAGCGCAGGTTCGGCGCCGCACGCGACGTCGGCAACGTTGTGTACCTGCGGTTGTCATCCGGCATAGGCGCTGGTGTCGTCTCGGACGGCCGGATGCTGCTCGGGCACGACGGGCTCGCGGGCGAACTCGGGCACGTCACCGTCGAACCGCAGGGCGCGCTGTGCCGGTGCGGCAACCGGGGCTGCCTGGAGACCGTCGCCAGCCCGACCGCGATCGCCGGGCAACTGAGCAGGGGCCGGGGTGAACCCGTGCACGGCGGCGACATCGAGGCGCTGCTCGCGGCCGGTGATCGCGGCACGCTGCGCGCGATCGAGGACGCGGGCGAGGCGGTGGGTCGTGCGCTCGCCATGAGCGTGATGCTGCTCAACCCGGAGCTGATCGTGGTCGGGGGCGACCTGGTCAGCGCGGGGGAGGCGTTGTTCGAACCGATGCGCCGCACCATCGGCCGCACGATCATGCGCGCGCAGCAGAACTCGCTGCGGATCGTGCCCGGCGCACTGGGCGACAGCGCAGGTGTGCTCGGCGCCGCCGCCCTCGTGCTGGACACCGTGCCGGAACGGCTCGGCGTCGCGATCTGAATCATTGCCGCTCGGCGAACCACATACCCACTGACGGGACCTAGCCTGAGGGTGTGATCGACGCGCGCCATCGCAACACCGCACTGCTCGTGGCCGGGTGCTTCTTCATGGAGAACCTGGACGGCACGATCGTGACTACGGCCGCACCTCGGATCGGCGAGTCGCTGCACGTCGCGCCGACCGCGATCGGCCTGGTCATCACCGCCTACCTGCTCACCCTCGCGGTGCTGATCCCGGCCAGCGGGTGGCTCACCGAGCGACTGGGCATGCGGCGGGTGTTCCTGTCCGCGATCGCGATCTTCACCCTCGCCTCGCTCGGCTGCGCGTTCAGCCGTGACCTCACCATGCTGGTGAGCCTGCGGGTCGTACAAGGCGTCGGCGGTGCGATGATGGTGCCGGTCGGGCGCACGGTCGTGTTGTCCCGCACCGAAAAGCCGGACATCATGCGGGTCGTCTCCTACATCGTCTGGCCCGGTCTGATCTCCCCGGTGATCGCGCCGATCGCGGGCGCGCTGATCACCACCTACGCGTCCTGGCCGTGGCTGTTCGGGATCAACGTGCCGCTGGGCGTGATCGCGTTCGCGGTCGCCTGGCGGCTGATCGACGCGGGCGATGCTGGCGAACCCGCTCCGCTGGACTGGACCGGACTCGCGCTGACCTGCACCGGGCTCGGCGGGCTCACCTACGCCGCGCACCTGATCGCCGACACCGGCAGCGGCTGGGTGCCGATCACCGCGCTGACCGGCGGTTCGATCGTGCTGCTCGGGCTGGCCGCGTTCCATCTGGTGCGAGCCCGGCATCCGCTGCTGCGGCTGAGCCTGCTGCGCGTGCACACCTTCCGCCAGTCGATGACCGGCACGTTCCTGTACTGGTTCGCGGTCGCGTCCGGGCCGTTCCTGCTGCCGCTGCTGTTCCAGAACGTGTTCGGCTGGAGCGCGGTCCGGTCCGGCGTGATCGTGTTGTTCATCTTCGTCGGCAACGTCGGCATCAAACCGACGACCACCGCGATGCTCAACCGGTTCGGCTTCCGCACCGTGCTGATCACCGCGACCATCGGCATGACCGCGAGCATGGTCGGACTCGGCTGCACCACCAGCGGCACGCCGCTCGTGCTGATCATCCTGCTCACCCTCGTCTCCGGCGTCTTCCGGTCGATCGCCCTTACCGCGTACAACACGGTCGCGCTGAGCGACGTGCCCAACGAGCGGATGCGCGAGGCGAACACCTTCGCCGCGACCACCACCCAGCTGGCCAGCGGCCTCGCCGTCGCGGTCGCCACCATCGCCCTGCGCCTTGGCGATCTGGTCACCGGAACCAGCGGGCACCTCGCCTACCTGGTCGCGTTCGTACTGATCGCGCTGTTCGCGTCGGCCGCCACCGTCCAGGCGATCCGGATGGATCCGACCTCGGGCAACGCGATCCGCAAAGTACCCGTAAAGACGAGGTAGTTGCTCGCTGGACGCGTGCACCTCGTGCGCGGCCTTGCCCGCGATGCCGCCGGTCTCCTCTCAGTCGACGGACCGGTAGATCGGGCCGCGCACGACAACGCGCTCCAGCAGCCCTTCTTCGGTCAACGATGTCATGGTCGCCACCAACCGGGATCGTTCGCGGCGCAGCGATTCGAGCCAGGACATCAGCGGATCCGGAATCGCTTCAACGTCTTGTACATGACGGTGATGATGCGGGTGAACTGCTTGGCGCTCACGCCCATCGGCTTGTCGAAGCCCATGATTCGCTGGCGCGCAACGGTTTGCAGTTCGACGTATTCCAGGATGCCGTGTTCGCCGTGCCGCCTGCCCTGGCCGGACGCTTTCATACCGCCCATCGGCGCGTCGTTGGACGCGTACGCGGAACCGTAGCCCTCGTTGATGTTCACCGTGCCGCACCGGATCCGTGCACCGACCGTCCTGCCGCGTTCCGGGCTGCGCGTCCAGACGCTCGCGTTCAGGCCGAATTCGCTGTCGTTGGCCAGTTGCACGGCTTCGTCGTCGTCGGCGACCGGGTAGACCGAGACGACCGGGCCGAACGTTTCGTGCGCGTAGAGTTCCATGACCGGTGTGACGCCCTGTAGCACGGTCGGCTCGTAGTAGAACGGGCCGAGGTCCGGGCGGGCCTTGCCGCCTGCCAGCACGGTCGCGCCCTGCGCCTTGGCGTCATCGACGTGTCGTTCGACGATGTCCAGCTGCCGTTTCGAGGTGAGCGAGCCCACGTCGTAGTTGTAGCCGTAGCCGGTGTTGAGCTTGAGCGACTTGGTTTCCGCGACGAGCTTGGCGACGAACTCGTCGTACACGTTGTCCGCGACGTAGATGCGCTCCATCGACAGGCACAGCTGCCCCGCGTTGGCGAAGCACGCGCGCATGGCGCCCTTGGCGGCCTTGGCGACGTCCGCGTCGTCCAGCACCAGCATCGGGTTCTTGCCGCCGAGTTCCAGGGTGGCGCCGATCAGCCGCCGTGCGGCCGCTTCCGCTATCCGCCTGCCTGCCGCGGTCGAGCCGGTGAAGCAGATGTGGTCCGCCTCGTCGAGCAGTGGCTGGCCGACCTCGCCCGGTTCGCCGATCACCACCTGCCAGGCGTCCTCCGGCAGCCCGGCGTCGATCAGCAGGTCCCGGGCGCGCAGTGCGGTCAGCGCGGTCTGGGTGTCCGGTTTCAGCACCACCGCGTTGCCTGCCAGCAGCGCCGGGATCAGGTCGCAGACGGCCAGCGAGAGCGGGTAGTTCCACGGCGAGATGATCGCGATGACGCCCTTGGGCTGGCGGAACTCCCAGGTCCTGGTCGCGCCGGGCAGTGCGCCCTTGCGCTTGCGCGGGGCGAGGAACTTGCTGGCGTTGCGCCCGTAGTAGAGGCTCAACCCGGCGATGTCCACGGTCTCCTCGAACGCGCTGGCCCGCGATTTGCCGGTTTCCGCCTGGATCAGGTCGAGCAGTTCGGCGTTGCCGAGGATCTTGTCGTGCAGGGCGATGAACGGCTTGGCGCGTTCGGCGGGGGAGAGCTCGGCCCAGGCGCGTTGCGCGATGCGGGCGCGCTCGTAGGCTTTGGCCACGTCGTCCGGGGTCGACTGGGTGAGCGTGACCAGCGGCTCGCCGGTGAACGGCGCGACGTTCGTGACCGGAGCCCCGCTGCCGGTCAGCCGGTCGGCAAGCCGGTCGATGAGCAGTTGGTCGAGCATCGTCCACCTCCGCGTGCGTCGATGAGGTACGAAGTTACCCGGTGTGTCGCCAGTCGCTGTCCACGGACTCATCGTAACGGTCAGGGCACCCTGGCTCACTCGATCGTCCACATGGGATGGTCGGGACCCTACTTAGGGAGCTTGTGAGCCCGTGCTGGGCGCTTCTAGAGTCGCGCTTTGTGTTCAAGCCATTACCGCTGCTCGCGGCCGGTTTTCTCGCCGTCGCGACCTTGCCTGCCGTGGCCGCGCCCGTCGCCGCCGCGCCGTTGTTCGAACCACTCGTCCACCAGGCGCCGCTGGACCTGCCGATCCAGCCCGCCCCGATCCTGACCACCCAGTGCCAGCAGCAGTACCAGCTGGAGTGCTACACGCCGCGGCAACTGCGCGCCGCCTACGACCTCAACCCGCTCTACCGCGTCGGCATCACCGGCAAGGGCCGCACCGTCGTCGTCGACGAGGTGTACGGCTCGCCGACCATCCAGCACGACCTCGACGTGTTCGACCAGCACTTCGGCCTGCCCACGACGACCGTGCAGATCTCCAGGTACGGCACGGTGCCACCGTTCGACCCGACCAACGACGACATGGTCGGCTGGGCGCAGGAGACCACCCTCGACGTCGAGGCGGCGCACGCGGTGGCGCCGGGCGCGAAGATCGTGGTCGCGGAAACCGGCGTGCCGCAGACCGAGGGGCCTGGCGGCGTGCCGGAACTGACCGGCGCGATCAACGCCCTGGTCAACGCGAACGACGCGGACGCCGTCTCGATGAGCTGGGGCACCCGCGAGGCGCACTTCCCCGGCTACGACCAGGGCGACTACTCCAGTCTGCTGGCGCTGCGCGGCGCCTTCCAGAACGCGGTCGCGCACGGCGTCACGCTCACTGCCAGCTCCGGTGACGGGGGCGGCTTCCCCGACGTGGGCGGCTTCTGGCCGAGCTCGGACCCGCTGGTCGTCGCGGTCGGTGGCACCCACCTCGACCTGGCGAACAACGGCGCCCGCAGCAAGCAGGACAGCGCCTGGACCGACAGTGGCGGCTACCGCTCGACGGTGTTCGGCAGGCCCGCGTTCCAGAACCCGGTCGCCTCGGTCGCGGGCACGCACCGGGTCACGCCGGACATCAGCATGGACGCCGACCCCAACGGCGGCATGTGGCTCTACTCCAGCTTCACGCCGGCCAACACCGGCTGGTGGCTGGGCGGCGGGACCAGCCAGTCCGCGCCGATGTTCGCCGCCGTCGTCGCGCTCGCCGACCAGGCGACCGGGCACCGGTTCGGCCAGATCGACAACGCGCTCTACCCGCTCTACGCCCAGCACGCGGGCGGCATCGTGGACGTCACCACCGGCGACACCGCCGACCCGACGGAGGGTGCGACCGGCTTCCCGGCGGCGCCCGGTTACGACCAGGCGACCGGCGTCGGCACCGTGGACGCGGCCAAGCTCGTGTTCGATCTGCTGCTGCGCTATCGGTGAGTGATCGCGACACCCCGCCGCTCGTGTTCCAATGGCGGGGTGTCGCAGCACGCCATGATCCTCGACGACCTCCGCGCGGTTCTGTCCGCCGATCAGCTCATCGACCAGCCGGATTCGATGACCGGCTACCTGCACGACGAAGCCGAGTGGGCGGGCTACGCCGAGCCGGTCGCGGTCGTCCGGCCGGGTACCGCGGAGGCCGTGCGGGACGTGGTGCGCGCGTGCATCACGCACCGGGTGCCGGTGGTGACCAGGGGCGCGGGCACCGGGCTCTCCGGTGGCGCCAACGCGGTCGCGGGCGGTGTGGTCCTGTCCACCGAGAACCTCGCCGCGATCCACGAGATCAACGGCGTCGAACGGCTCGCGGTGGTCGGGCCGGGCGTGGTCAACGACGACCTGCGCGCGGCGTGCGCCGAACACGACCTCTGGTACCCGCCCGACCCGGCCAGCGCGCCCTGGTCGACCATCGGCGGCAACGTGGCCACCAACGCGGGCGGGCTGTGCTGCGTGAAATACGGCGTCACCCGCGACTACGTGCTGGGTATGCAGGTCGTCACCGGGACCGGCGAGCTGGTCCGGCTCGGCAGGCGGACGGCCAAGGGCGTTGTCGGCTACGACATCGCCGGGTTGATGGTGGGTTCCGAGGGGACGCTCGGTGTCATCACCGAGGTCACCGTCAAACTGCGGCCGTTGCCTGGGCCGCAGCGAACCGTCGCCGGTTACTTCTCCTCACCGTTCGACGCGGGCCGCGCCGTCGCCGCGGTCAGCGCGACCCGGGTGGTGCCCTCCGCGCTGGAGCTGATCGACCGGCACTGCCTGGCCGCGGTCGACAAGTGGAAGAACATGGGCCTGTCCGCGGACGCCGACATCGTGCTGCTCGGTCGTACCGACGCGCCCGGCCCAGCAGGCGAGCGGGAAGCCGCGATCATGCTGGAGTGCTTCACATCGGCAGGCGCGACCTGGGCCGCGCAATCCACCGACCAGGCGGAAGCCGATGCGCTGTTCGCCGCGCGCAGGCTCGCCTACCCGGCTTTGGAACGCCTCGGGCCGGTATTGACCGAAGACGTCTGTGTGCCGAAAGCGTCGGTACCGGAAATGTTGGCCAGAATAGACGCGATCGCCAAACGGAACGACACGCTCATCGCGAACATCGCACACGCCGGGGACGGCAACCTGCACCCGTTGCTGATCACCGAACCCGGCGACGAACCGGCCCGGATACGTGCCCTGCGCGCATTCGAGGAGATCATCGCCAACGCGATCGAGCTGGGCGGCACCGTCTCCGGTGAACACGGCATCGGCCTGCTCAAAAGGGACGGAATGGCGCGCGAACTCGGCGAGCCCGTGCTGGCGATGCACCGTGCGCTCAAAGGCGCGTTCGACCCGCACAACATTCTGAATCCAGGGAAAGTCCTGTGAATGATTAACATGTGAACGAGGACAATACCAAAGTACGGTTGGGATCCGACTTTGGTCGGTGCGTGATGCGCGTTTTTCGACTTAAAGTTTCCCTTGTTTCCCCCTGCAAAGCAGTACACGGAATGAGGGCAATGACAATGCATGGATTCATGCGCAAGGCGTTAGCCGGGACCGCTGTCGCCGGTCTCGTGGTTGGCAGCCTGGTCATCGGTGCCACCGGCGCGTCGGCCAAGACCGTCAGCTCACCGCTGTTCTCGCACGCGCACAACAGCAGCGCCGCCGCTCAGGCGAGCAACTGGTCGGGTTACGTCCAGTCCGGTGGCAAGTACACCAGCGTGTCCGGATCCTGGACGGTGCCGACGGCCAAGAGCGACGCCAGCGGCTACTCCTCGACCTGGGTCGGCATCGACGGCTACAGCGACCAGTACCTCATCCAGACCGGCACCACCGCCAACTACGACGGCGGCGCCAGCTACAACGCGTGGTGGGAAGTGATCACGCCCACGAACGAGTTGCCGGAAGAGAACTTCAGCATGACGGTCCGCCCCGGTGACACCATCAACGCCAGCGTGACCAAGGGCTCGGGCAGCACCTGGACCATGTCGCTGACCGACACCAAGACCGGCGTGACCAAGTCCAAGAGCTACTCGTTCAACGGTCCCGCGTCGACCGCCGAGTGGATCCAGGAAGACACCGACGTCGACGGTTACGTCTCCTCCTCGCCGGACTTCGGCAAGGTGAGCTTCACCAACTGCAAGGCCAACGGCGCCAACGCGACGCTGTCCTCGGACACCTCGTTCCCGCTGGCCGACGACAACGGCACCGTCGAGGACTCGATCTCGGCTGCCTCCGGGACCAGCTTCACCGCGACCTACCTGGCCAGTGGCGAGGACTGGTACCCGGGTGACGCGTCCAGCGCGGCGCTCTCCGCTCGCACCCACTGATTGACATCGTGACGACCGGCCCGCTCGCCCTGCGCGAGCGGGCCGGTTCGGCTTCGGGATCGTGTTGATTACCAGTAGAATCCTGGGCATGCGACGTCGGTTGGTGGTGTGTCTGCTCGCGACGACGGGGGCGCTCGTCGTTGTGCCGCCACCGATCGCGAGCGCGGCAGGCAGTTCGTGCGTGCAGTCGCAGGGCGTGTACACCAAGGGTGCGCCGTGGGCGCAGAACCTCGTCGACGCGCCCAGGATCTGGCCGCTGAGCACCGGTTCCGGGGTCACCGTCGCGGTGCTCGGCACCGGCGTGGACGCGAGCAACGCGCAGTTCGCGGCCGGCGCGGTCAAGCAGGCGATCAGCACGACCGGTGGCATCGACGGCGCCGCCGACTGTGCCGGTTACGGCACGTTCGCGGCCGGGATCGTTGCCGCGCAACAGAACTCGTCGACGACGTTTGCCGGAATCGCGCCGGGCGCGCACATCCTCCCGGTCCGGTACACCGATGTCGGCCCCGGCACCGATCAGGGCGCCGACCCGGTCGCGTTGGCGACCGCGATCACCGACGCGGTCAACGCGCACGCGAGCGTCATCCTGGTCGCGGTACCGGCCACAACGGACGATCCCGCGCTGCGCGCGGCAGTCCGTGCCGCCAACCAGGCGGGCGATGTCGTTGTCGCGCCTGCGATCGGCGGTCAGAACGGCGAGGTCAGCTATCCGGCTGCCGATCCCGGTGCGATCAGCGTTGCCGCGTTGAGTGAAACCGGCACCCTGGCGAAATCCGAAACCGGCGCGATCGCCGCTCCTGGCGCGGATCTGGTCGGTCTTGCCGCGAACAGCGGGGGAGCGCTTGGGCAGGTGTGGACGTTGCAGGATCCGTCGTTCGCGTCCGCCGCCTATGTCGCGGGCGTGGTCGCGTTGATGCGCGCGTACCCGCCGTTGAGCGCACTGAGCCCTGATCAGATCGCGAACCGGTTGACGTCGACCGCGAGCAAAGCCACCAGCGGCACCGGAATTGTCAACGCCTATGCCGCCGTCACCGTCGAAGTTCCTGCCAGGACTGGAAAAACCGGTTTGTCGAACCGTCCGGTCCAGATGGCCGCCGCGCAGAACGCGAACGGCCCGGCCGATAGGATCGCCGGGCTGTTCGCGATTCTGGGTGTGCTGCTGGCCGGGGTGATCATCGTGGCCGCCCGGTCGATCCGGCGGGCAAGGGCGCGCGGTTGGCGGGTGGGCTGATCAGGCGGTCATCAGCGACTGGTAGCTCGTGGCGCTGTTCTGGTCGCCCTGGATGTAGTTGTCCGCGCTGTTGTTCAGGCCGGTGATCAACGAGCCTGCGCGTTGCGCGAGGGACTGGATGGTCTGCGCCGCGGCCTCCATGACCGCGTGGTGCGCCTCGTAAGCCTGTTGCGACTGCGGCACCTGGCCGAACGCGGTCGCGCTGAGGTTCTCCGCGCCGACCTCGCTGCCCGAGTTCTGCACCTGCTGCTGTTGGCCGGAGAAGTCGCCGGCGGTACTGGTCAACGCGGTCGGCGCGACGCGGAAGGCGCTGGAACCCGTGCCTGCGCCGGTGTTCAAGCCCTGCGTGCCGGTGTTCACCTGACCGGCCGCGGTGCTCGCTCGGTTGGTGAAGTTCTGGTAGGCGCCGCTGGTGTAGGTCGACCAGGGGTTGAAGTTGCCCCCCTGGTGGGACAACGCGTAGGCGTTCTGCGCATTGGTCGCCGGGTCGAGGTTCGCGGTCTGGTTGCGCTGGGACTGTTCGGTCGCGGTGCCGTGGCCCGGGTTGAGCGAACGGATCTGCCACAGACCGACCGACGGACCCCAGGTCCCGTTCTGCAGACCGACATCGCCGACCTGGCCCGAGTCACCGTGCGATTCGGCGAGCGCGACCGCGGTCGCGGTGGTCAGCGCGTTGCCGCGAAAACCGGCGTCGTAGGCGTACTGCGCGACCTGCTGATCGGTCAGCTGTGGCATCGGATCCTCCGGTTCAGATCAGCGGGTCTTCGCCGATGACGGAGGGGGAGACCGGGGAGGACTCGTTCCACACGTCTTCGGTTTCCATCAGCCACGGCGGGATGCGTCGGCCGCCGCCCATGTCCGCGCCGCCCATGCCGCTCATCGGCATCATGGGCATCATCGGGGTGCCTGCCGCGGTGCTGCCTGCCGCGTTGCCCGCGGCGGCCACCCCGGATTCCAGGGCACCGGCCGAGTTGGCACTGAGCAGGTTGCCGCTGAACGAACCGGCGCCGCCCGCGCCGCCACCGATGGCCGCGCCCTTGAGCACCGCGCCGCCGATGCCGCCTCCGCCGCCGAGCTTGGCCGCGTCCAGCGCCGCAGCGCGGTCGCCGAGCTTCGGGGCGTCGGAGCCATCGGAGGAGGAGCTGCTGCCGTCGGAGTTCTTGTTCTTGCCCACGAAACCCGGCACCTTCGGGATGATCGAGCCGAACCGGCCGAACACCGCCGCCGACGCGGCGGCCACACCAGCGGTGAACATGTTGCCGAACAGCGGACTGTCCTGTTCGACCGAGGTGGCATCGGTGGGCATGGCTGCGTCGGTGGTGGTGCCGGTCGTTGTGGTGGTGGGCATGCCGGTGTCGAACGACGCGAGGTTCGTGGTGATCGGGGTGACGCCGCTGGACGAGCCGCCGTCGATCCCGCCGGTGTTCTGCGGGACGCTCGGTGCCGTCTGCGCGTCGGGCGCGGGCGGGATGTCGTCCTGGTTGGTCACGTAGTTGCCTGCCAGGCTGGTCATCACCTGGACGGCCTGCGCACGCGCCGCGTCCGCGCTCGCCGAGACCTGCTGCTGGTTCTGCACCGCCGCGACGGCCTGGGTGCGCGCCTGCGTCATCTGCGCGACGACCGAGGCCGGCGTGGTCGCGTCGACCTGGATCGGCGCGCTCGCCATCGCGAGGGTCGCGGCGGGCACCGTGGGCACGTCGACCGGGGCGGGCATCTCGGCGCGGGCGGTGTCCTGCGCGTCCGCCGCGTCGTTGGAGAGATCGCGCATCCTGTAGGCGGTGTCGGCGACCTTGCGGATGCCGCCGATCAGGTCGTTGACCATGGTCGTGTACTGGTCGGCCGCGCCGCCCTGCCAGTTGCCCTGGAAGCTGCCGAGCTTGCCTTCCAGCGTGTTCGCCTGCGAGTGCAGCGCGTTGCCGGTGGAGTCCCAGCCGTTGGCCGTGGTCCGCGCGCTGTTCGGGTCGCCGGCGTAGAGCATGGAGTAGAGCTGCTGGTGGCTGTACTGCCCGAAGTTCGTCCGCGCC
>DASXOJ010000157.1:0-9887 GCA_036494465.1 Pseudonocardiaceae bacterium | reverse complement strand
CACGAACTACCTGGTCGCGGGCCTGGTCATCACCGCGGTCACCGGCCGCTCGTGGCAGTCCGAGGTGACCGACCGGATCATCCGCCCCCTGCACCTCACCGGCACCTCCGCGCCGGTCGACGACCCGGTCATCCCCGGCCCGCATCCGCACGGCTACGTCATGGTCGGCGACACCCCGGTGGACATCTCCGTGCTGAACCGACGGTTGCCGGCTCGGCGCGCGGCATGATCTCCACCACCGCCGACCTGGACACCTTCCTGACCACGCAACTACGCGGCGAACTCCTCCCGCCCGCAGAACTCGCGCAGCTGGAAACCCCCGACCAGTTCAGCCACGCCTACGGCCTCGGCATGCAGATCATCCCGCTGCCGTGCGGCATCACCGTCGACGGGCACGAGGGCGGGATCTACGGGTACAGCGACTTCGTGCTCAGCACGCTGGACCGCGCGCGTCGGGTGGAGGTCGCGGTCACCACCGCGAACGGGCCGTCCGGCCAGGTCGCCGAGACCTTGCTTGAGGACGCGTTCTGCCGCTGAATGCGCGACCATGAGCAGGTGATCGGACTGATAGCCGCGCCGTCCAACCTCGGCCTGCGCCCACCGGAGCCGGGTTCCGTGCCCGGCACGGCGAAGGCGCCCGAGGCGTTGCGCGAGGCCGGGCTGTACCACCGGCTGATCGCGGGCGGCGCCACCGACTGCGGCGTCGTCCTGCCCGGTCGCTACCGCGACGACTGGGTGGCGGGCGCGGGCAGGCTGCGCAACCAGGACGCCATCGTCGAGCACTGCCGCAGCCTCGCCGATCGCCTGGCCGGCGTGCTCGACGAGGGCATCGCCCCGCTGGTGCTGGGCGGCGACTGCGGCATCCTGATCGGCGCCGGGCTCACGTTGCGCAGGCGCGGCCGCTACGCGCTGGTGCACGTCGACGGGCACACCGACTTCCGGCACCCTGGCAATTCGCCGGTCTGCGCGTCGCTGGCGGGGGAGGACCTGGCTGCGGCGGTCGGCAGGCACTGGCCGGCGATCGCCGACATCGACGGTCTCGGCCCGTACTTCCGCCCCGAGCACACGATCCACGTCGGGTGCCGCGCGGACGACGAGGGCCTGGTGGAAACCCGGGGTCTGCTGCGCGCGGTGGTGACCGCGGCGCAGGTCGCCGAGGACGGCGCGGAACTGGTCTCGGCGACGTTGACCGAGCTGATGATGACCGAGCGCCTGGACGGCTACTGGCTGCACCTCGACGTGGACGTGCTCGACCCGTCGATCATGCCCGCAGTGGACAGTCCCGATCCGGGCGGGCTCAGCGCGACCCGGCTGGTCGAGTTGCTGACCGCGCTGGCGCCCGGTGCGACCGGCGCCGAGGTCACCGTGTTCGATCCGGACCTCGACCCGACCGGTGAGCACGCCGCACTGCTGGCGACGCTGCTCGGCGACGGCTTCGCCGAACTCGGTATCGGCATCGCGTTCGGCGGTTGAACCAACAATCCTCAGATCCAGCGACCCTGGCCCGAATCCTGGTACCGGCGGTTGTTCGCCGTGGACGTGTTACCCAGCTCGCCGCCGCACATACCAACTGATCCGGTGCGATGCCGGTGATCGTCCCGACCGGACGGTCACATCGGGTGTGTCGTCGCGGGCGGCGCCGCACAGCGGGCGTTTGCGAAAGCGCCGGACCGGGGTGATGGTCAGTCGGGGAGGCAATCCAGGAAAGGACGCGAGATGACCAACACGATGAATGCCGGATCGCTGGTCGACGCCGAAGTCTTCGACCCGTCGGGCGACAAGATCGGCAAGGTGGGGGAAGTGTATCTGCGGGACGATTCCCAGCAGCCCGCCTGGATCATGGTGAAGTCGGGAATGTTCAACAACCACGAGACCATGGTTCCGTTGCAGGGCGCGCGCATGCACGAACACGGCATCCAGGTCGGGGTGAGCAAGGACAAGATCAAGGAAGCGCCGGAACTGGATCCGCGCGGCCGTCTGTCCGAACAGGACAGCGCGCGGCTGTACCGGCACTACGGCATCCAGCCGGAGGTCCCGAACAGTCGCGGCCCGGTCGACGCGCCGAGGCCCGATCGGGGTTCGGGTTCGGGTTCGGGTAAGCCCACCGAGATGATCCGTTCCGAGGAGCGGCTCAACGTGGGCACCGAGCAGGTGGAGAGCGGACGGGTCCGGTTGCGCAAGTACGTCGTCACCGAGCAGCAGCAGGTGACGGTGCCGGTCAGCCACGAGGAAGTCCGGGTCGAACGCGAGCCGATCGACGCGAACCAGCGCGGCCAGATCCCTGCGGGTGGCGGCAAACTCGGGGATGCCGAGCAGGAGGTCGTGCTGCACGAGGAGAAGCCGGTCGTGCACACGGAAACCGTTCCGGTGGAACGGGT
Source organism: Pseudonocardiaceae bacterium (assembly GCA_036494465.1). Taxonomy (GTDB): domain Bacteria; phylum Actinomycetota; class Actinomycetes; order Mycobacteriales; family Pseudonocardiaceae; genus CAJCJE01. The sequence continues at coordinate 7,509 of DASXOJ010000157.1, read as the reverse complement.
ACGGGTGGGCACCGAAACCGTCACCGAGGAGCAGACCGTCGGTGGTGAGGTGCACAAGGAACGCGTCGACGTCGAGCCCGATGAACGGGCCCGTCGACAGCGACCGAACCGGTGATCCGCGGCGCTCGGCCGCCTGCGGGTGGCCGAGCGCTATGCCCCCGGTGACACCGTCAGATCCTCGGCGCGGACCACCTGGCCGCACGAGCGGCAGACCTGGTCGACTTCCAGTTGGTGGCCGCAGTCGTGCCAGAACAGCACGGCAGGCTGCTCCACTGCCCAGCGGTCGCCCCACTGGTGCAACGCGCGCAGGATCGGCACGAGTTCGGCTCCCGCGTCGGTCAGGTGGTACTCGTAGCGTGGCGGGTGCTCGTTGTACTGGCGGCGCTCGACGATGCCGTGCTGTTCGAGCTTGCGCAGCCGGGCGGCCAGGATGTCACGGGACGCGCCGGTGAACGCGGTGATCCGGTCGAACCGGTGCACGCCGTAGCTCATTTCGCGGACCGCGAGCAGCGTCCACCGTTCGCCGAGGATCTCCAGCGCGGCCGCGACCGAGCAGGGCCGGGGCGCGGGTTTCTGCTCGGCCATGACCGTGATGCCGGGCCGGGTCGAACTGGGTGCCATGTGTTCAGCATAGTGAGTTGTGCTTCCCAACGCATTGGGCGAGCAAGCACAATGGCCGCATGACCGAGCACGTCGAGTCGCACCGGGACGGTGCGGCCGTCACCATCACCATCAACCGGCCCGCCAAGCGCAATGCGCTCACCGTCGCCATGTACGCCGCGCTCGCCGACGCGGTCGGCGCGGCCAACGCCGATCCGGGCGTGCGGGTGATCGTGCTGACCGGTGCGGGTGGCGCGTTCTCCGCGGGCAACGACCTCGGTGACTTCATCGCGGCCAGCGGCAGCGCCTCGGGCGCGGACCAGGACCAGCCGGTGCGCCGCTTCCAGGAGGCGGTGCTGGCCAGTACCGCCGTGCTGATCGCCGCGATCGACGGGCCAGCGGTCGGTATCGGCGCGACCGTGTTGCTGCACTGCGACCTGATCTACGCGACCGAGCGCAGCTACCTGCAACTGCCGTTCGTCAACCTGGGCCTGGTGCCCGAGTTCGGCAGCAGCGCGGTGCTGCCGCAGCGCGTCGGCCGGGTACGGGCCGCCGACCTGCTGCTGTTCGGCGACCGGATCCCGGCCGCGTCGGCGCGGGAGATCGGCCTGGTCAACGCGGTGTTGCCGGACGCGGACGCGCTGAAAGCCCACGTCGGCGAGCGGGTCGAGGCGCTGCTGGCCAAACCGGCTCGCGCGCTGCGCGAGATCAGGGCGCTGGTGCGCACCGCCGAGCCGAGCGACGCGCACGCGCGCATGCTGCACGAGTCCGGCATCTTCACCGCCCTGCTCGACGATCCGGACACCAAGGCGCGGATCACCGCGATCCTGGACAGCCGCTCGTCACGTGGTTGAGTGATCGCAGTCACATTTGTCCCGAGTTGAGTAAGAATTGGCCGAGTCGAGCCAGTTCCCGGTGAGAGGACATCAGGCAAAGGGAGACGGCGCGTGCGGGATGCCCAGCTCTTCAGGGAGACCTATGAGCAGTGCTATCCCAGCGTGCTCGCCTACGCGACCAGCCGCCTTGGCAGATCGACCGGCGAGGACATCACCAGCGAGGCGTTCGCGGTGGCGTGGCAACGCTGGGACGATCCGCCCTCGGTGCCGCTGCCGTGGCTGCTCGCGGTGGCCCGCAACCTGATCAGCGAACTGCGGCGCAAGGACGCGAAGCAGTACGAGCTGGCTGTCGCGCAAGGGCGGCGGATCAGCACCGAGGTCGGATCGGACGACATCGCCGAGGACGTCGCGGAGCGCACCACCGTGCTGCGCGCGCTGGCGAGCCTGCCCGACGCGGACCGGGAGCTGCTGACCCTGCTGGCCTGGCAGGGCCTGAGCCAGCGCGACGCCGCTCGGGTACTCGGCTGCTCGACCGCGACCCTCGCGGTCCGGCTGCACCGCGCCCGGCGCAGGCTGGATCGAGCCCTGGGCGGTACGCCTGACCAGGGGTCCTCTCGCGAACAACACTCGCTCGCGGCCGTGAAGGAGCCCTGAGACACATGCGCGAGAAGGATCGCAAGGCGCTGGAAGCGCTGGCCAGGGCCCGTCCGGACGCACTCGACCCGACCCGGCTGGCCGGTTCTGCGCGCCAGCAGCAGGATCTGACCGAACTCATGTCCGTGCAGTCCGTACGGAGCACCAAACGTCGCGTTGTCGCGCGTCGCCGCGTGCTCGTGCCCGCGGTGGGCCTTGCGGCGGCTGCCGCGGTCGCGGTCGGCGCGGTCGCGGTCGGCGTCGGGCAGAACCGGGGCACGCAGACCGCAGCCAACCCGGACGGCCACCTGATGTTGCTCACCATGGCCGAATCCGTGCAGAACCAGGCCACCTCGGGCAACTACTGGCAGTACCAGACGCAGACCCAGAACCTCTCGCTGATCCGGCCTGCCGACCCGGGCACGCAGCCCTACGTGGTCGCGGACATCGCGCAGAACAACTGGTCGCTCGGGGTGAAGCCGGGCGAGCAGAGCCTGATGGTCAGCAACCTCAACGACAAGCGCGGTCCGTGGACCGCCGAGGACACCCACCGCTGGATGATGGCCGGCTCCCCGATCACGGTCCTGGTCGACGACGGCTACGGCAAGGACGCCCGGAACGAGCTCGCCATCAAGATCGGCGGCGACCAGCCGGTCGTCGACCGCACCGACTACGGCGCCAAGATCGCCGCGGTCGGCCCGGACAACGTGAACTACGACTACCTGCACTCGCTGCCGACCGACCAGACCGCGCTCGCGCAGACGTTCGCCGAGCTCTACGGCAAGAGCCGGGGTAAGGGCATCGACGACCAGGCGGACTGGATGTTCACCCAGATCAGCGGGTTGATCACGCTGCCGGTGTCCAGCGGCGTTCGCGCTGCCGCGTACCGCATCCTGGCTGACCTGCCCGGGATCACCTCGCTCGGCACGGTCACGGATCCGTTGGGCCGCACCGGTGTCGCGGTCGCGCTGCCGCCGATGGCGGCCGGTGATCTCGGCCAGCAACAGCAACAGCTGGTCGTCGACCCGAACACGAACACGATCCTGTCCCAGCAGACCGTGCTCGTGGCGCCGTCCGCGCTGGCCACCCAGGCAGGCATGAAGGCGGGCACGATCGTCAACTACACGGCGACGACGCACATCGGGTGGACCGACCAGCAGGTCGCGCTGCCGACAACACCCTGACGCTTCTGCGTCAAGTCACCACCGACTTTCTCCGGTAAATCCCGTTCAGCCCTACGCTGCTGCTTGTGAAGATGGTGACGCTATGTCCGCACGTGCCACACTGATCGTGGTCGCGCTCGCCGCGACCGCCCTCGTCGGCTGTGCCGCGGCTCCTGCCGCCGCCAACCATCCGGCAGTCCCGGTCGCGTTGACCCGCAACGGATCCGACGCGGGCCACACCGCCCCGCAGGCGACGAACCAGTTGCCGCAGAAGCTGCCCGGCCTCGGACCGCAGACGCTCGCCCAGGTTCCGCCCAACGCCAACCAGGTCATCATCGTGACCGGCGCGGGCATCGACGCGAACACTGCGACGGTCGTGCTCTACCAGCGCACCGCCGACGGGTGGCAGGCCGGGCCGAGTTGGGCCGCGCACAACGGTTTCGCCGGGTGGAGCGCGCAGCACGTGAACAACGATCTGCGCTCGCCGATCGGCGTGTTCGGCCTGACCGACGCGGGCGGCCTGCTCGCCGACCCCGGCAGCAAACTCCCGTACCACCAGGGAAACGGCTTCTACATCGGCGGCCAGGGCATGGACGGCGAACCGCTGGCAGGCGCGTTCGACTACGTCATCGCGATCAACTACAACCGCGTCTCCGGCAGGAACCCGCTGGACTGGACCATGCCGATGGGTGCGCAGCGCGGTGGCCAGATCTGGTTCCACGTCGACCACGGCGGCCCGACGCACGGCTGCGTCAGCCTGCCAGCCGACGACATGATCACCCTGTTGCAGACCCTGGATCCCGCGCAGAACCCCGTTGTCGTCATGGGCGACAACGGGTCCCTCTCCCAATAAATCTGGAGGTTTCTGTTGCGCAAGTCCCTCATCGCCCTCGGCGCGTTCGCCGTGGCCCTGGCGGTGCCCGCACTGCCATCGGCCGCGGCACCCGCAGCGGCGAGCAGCCACGCGTCGCTGACCCCGGTGCTCTTACCCACCGGTGACCAGGTCAACGTGCGCACCCTGGCCAACGGCGCCACGTCCGCAGCGGTCTTACCCAGCGGCGCCGGAGTTGGTCACACCTACCTCGGTCTGACACTCAACGGCGACCACTACGAGATCCCGGCGAGCGCCGTGCCCTACCTGAACAACGGCCTCGACCTGAGCATGTTCGACGTGACCGCGTTGGCCGCAGGCAAGAACGCCCAGGTGCCGGTCGCCGTCGACCACACCGGCGCCGCACCGGCCGTGCCCGGTCTCACCGTCACCGGCACCAGCCCGACCGTCGAGTCCGGCTACCTCAATCCCAATGGTGCCAAGGAATTCGGCGCCGCGCTCACCCGGCACTACCTCGCCGACAAGGCAGCGAACCGCCGCACCACGCTGTTCGGCACCGCGACGCTGCGCACCCCCGCCGCGCACCGCGCGACCCCCGCGACACCGAACTTCACCATGCACACCGTGACCATCGCGGGCAACGACACCAACGGCGAGCGCGACACCGGCGCCCTGGTCGTCCTGATCAACGTGGACGACAGCGTGCGCTACGCGGCGCCGAACGAGATGTACCAGGGCACCGCCAAGTTCAGCGTCCCGGCAGGCAACTACTTCGCCGCCGTCGCCTACTACGACACCGACGCGGACGGCAACATCACCGCCGAGCACGACGTCTTCGACTCGCAGCTGGCGATCACCGGCGACCAGACCATCCGCCTCGACGCCAAGCGCGCCACCAGTCAGCTGACCATGGTCACCCCGCGCCCGTCGCAGAACGCGGGCGGTGCGTTCTATGTGGAGCGCGGCGACGCCAACGGCATCTCGCTCGGTTTGCAGCTCTCCTTCGGCGCCGGTGTGCCGGTGTGGATCTCGCCGCAGCCCAAGCCGGTCACCGTCGGCACCATGAACAGCTACCCGCAGATGTGGCTGAGCTCGCCGCCCGCGCCCGGCACCCCGTACGCGTACAACCTGCAGTACCCGGCCAGCGGGACCATCCCGGCGCAGCGGTACCTGATCAAGGCCAAGGACCTGGCCACGCTGAACACCAACTACTACTCGGACTACGCGACCTCGGGCCTGATCGACGTGGTCACCACATATCCGTTCGAGGCAGCGGTCGGCGCGTTCGCCGAGCAGGACATCCCGCAGAACATGCCCGCCGCGCAAACGCTGTACGTGCCAGGCGATCCGACCCTCTCGCGCGGTACCGAGGTGGTCAAGTACACGGTGAACACCAGTGGCTTCGAATTGTTCTACGGCATGCAGAACGAGCCGTCGGCCAACTTCCACGCCGGTCAGGTCGTCGCCGACAACTGGAACCAGTTCCCGCTGCACCCCGGCACCGTCGTCGATCCCGGCGCACCGGCCGACGCGCTGGATCTCCTGATTCCCGGCGCGACGCGTTCCGGTGACACCGAAAGCTTCTACCTGCTCCCGTTCAGCGACAACACTCCCGGCCACCAAGGTCCTGGGCTCTACAACGAGCCGCGCGACACCGACAGCGGCAGCTGGGAGCTCGACCAGAACGGCACCAAGATCGGCGGTGCCGCGATCAGCGCTGGCACTTTCGAGGTCGACCCGCAGGTGCCCGTCTCCGCAGGCCCGGGCACGCTGCACCTGAGCCTGGACGCGAACCGGACCGGCCCGATGTACGCGCTGTCCACCGCGAGCCACACCGAATGGACCTGGCCGTCCACTCACCAGAGCGGCACCACTCTGCCCGCGCCGTGGAGCTGCTCGGACCGGGCGCCGAGCAGCGACTGCTCGGTCGAGCCGCTGATGACCGTCGGCTACAACGTGAACAACACGGACCTCACCGGCACGATCTTCTACACCGGCCTCGCCCAGGGCGTCGACCTGACCTTCGGGCACATCGACGGTGCGGCAAGCGCTGCGATCAGCGACGCCGCGCTGCAGTACTCCACCGATGACGGCAAGACCTGGCAGAACGCGACCGTCACCAACACCGCGCCCGGCAAGTACCACGCCAGTTACGTGATCAACACGCTCGACGACACCTACGTGTCGCTGAAGACCACCGCGCACGACGCGGCAGGCGGTGCGATCACCGAGACCATCACCCGTGCGTACGAGCTGAACTGACCTGGTTGGAGAAGGAAACCCATGCGTATCCGCACCATCGCCAGCATCGCGTTAGCCTGCGCGGTCGCCGCGCTGACCGTGGCCGCACCAGCCTTCGGGGCGCCCGCCACCGCTCGTCCGCTCTGCGCGTCGGTCGCCGGTCAGGACCGCTGCCTGACCTGGTACACCCCGGGCACCGCGCGCGCCAGCGACGACTCGGTCGGCCTCGGCGCGACCGACCTGGAATCCGCCTACAAACTGCCCGTCGCCAACAACAGCAACACATTGGTCGCGGTCTCGATCGCCTTCGACGCGCCCAACCTCGAACAGGACCTCAACACCTACCGCACCCAGTACGGGCTCGGCGCGTGCACGATCGCGAGTGGCTGTCTCACCAAGGTGAACCAGACCGGCGCCGCGTCGCCACTGCCCGCGCCCGAGGCGGGCTGGGAGGTGGAGGAGACGCTGGATGTGTCCATGATCTCCGCCGCGTGTCCGCACTGCCGCATCCTGGTGGTGGAAGGCAACACGCCGAGCCCGGACGACCTGGCCGCCACCGAGAACACCGCCGTCGCCCTCGGCGCGCAGGTGGTGTCCAACAGCTATGGCGGCGGTGAATGGGGTGGCGACGCGCAACAGGCCGCCGCGTACAACCATCCCGGGCACGTGATCGTCGCGTCCAGCGGCGACGGGGGCTACGGCCCGACCGGATTCCCGGCCGCGCTGCCCTCGGTCACCGCGGTCGGTGGCACCGTGCTGACCAAGGCGGACAACGCCCGTGGCTGGTCCGAATCCGCCTGGCAGCTCAGTTCCAGCGGCTGCTCCGCCTACAACCGCAAGCCGTCCTGGCAACGCGACGCCGACTGTCCCACTCGGACAGTTGCGGACGTTTCCGCTGCCGCGCAGCAGATCGCCATCTACAACACCGACCAGGGCGGTTGGCTGCCGGTCAACGGCACCAGCGCGTCCGCCCCGTTCGTCGCCGGAATCTACGGCCTCGCGGGCAACGCAACGACCGTCAAGCCCGGTTACGAATACGCGCACACCAGCGCGCTGTTCGACGTGACCAGCGGTACCAACGATTTCCGCGAGAACGGCGGCGCCTGCGGCAACGACTACCTGTGCACCTCGGTAGCCGGTTACGACGGCCCCACCGGCCTCGGCACCCCCAACGGCACCGGCGCCTTCTGAGCGCACAGCCTGG
>DASXOJ010000156.1:0-13611 GCA_036494465.1 Pseudonocardiaceae bacterium | reverse complement strand
CGCGGTTTGGCAGGCTGCTGCGAGTTGGGCCGCGGCAGCCGGGTCGAGCTTGAAGCCGCCGCTGCCGCCGGCTGCCTTGACCAGGTTGGCCGCGCTGCCGTCCATCTGTGCTGCCTGGCTGCCGGTGCCCTGTGACACCGCCGCCTGGTCGCGCTGTTCGACCAGGGCGACTGGCTCGCCGTCCACTGACTCCAACATGGCGCTGTCCTCCCCAGGATTCCGTGTTGGCGGGGGCCGAATTCCGCCACATATGAAGATACCGGACCGCTCATTGGGAGGTACCAGGTTCGGGGTGGGGGATCACACCGTTGGTGGATGACATCGCTGGCGATGCGCCCAGTTGACTACTGTGAGTGGTTGGCTGGATGCCTGGCGAGGTGACTTAGACTGCCCGGAACGCGAATTTCTTTGTTGCTGGGAGCTTTTGTGCGTGGTCGGTGGACGGCCGGGGCCGTTGTGGTGCTGTTGGCCGTTTCGGGGTGTACGACGGCGATCGCTGGACGGGCTGAGCCCGCGTCCGGTGGCACGCCGCCGACGACCGGCGCGGCGCCTGTGGCGGGGGCCTGTCGGACGACGGATCTGATGAGCTGCATCGCTGCCGCGCCGGACGGATCGAAGTCCTACACGACGGCTCTGGGACCCAATGGGACGGTCACCACGCAGCAGTTCCTCGCCGCGTTCTATCCGGACGACGCGCAGTACCACAACCAGATCGCCAACCAGCTCCAAGAGGAGGGGCTGCAGTCGGTCGCGCACCGGAACTGGGAGGTGACCGGCGGCGACGAGATCGACATCGTGTTGCTCGGGTTCGCGTCTGCTTCGGGGGCGAAGGACCGGGCGCGGCTGGTCGAGGAGAGCACGCAGCGGGATCCGACGTTGACCACGTTCAGTGGGTCCGGGATGCCCAGCGGCGTGGTCGCGCTGGTGGACCGGGCGGTCGACAAGTACGGGAACATCGGGGTTCGGGCTTACGCGGCCTATGGGCAGGTCGAGATGGAGTTCAACTACTTCCGGCCGCAGAGCCTGGACGCGGCCGATCTGACGGCGCAGATCGGGCGTGAGGTCGCGCTGCTGAACGGTTAGTCGTCTTCGGGGTCGTCGGAGTCGTCGCGGGCCAGGAAGGTGGCCAGGCGCTCGATGGCGTTCTCGAAGTCGGGGTTGGCGTCGACGAACACGCGCAGGCGCTCCGCGAGCCAGGAGAGGGTGACCTGTTCCTCGCCGCGCCGTTCGTCGAGTTCTTCGATGCCGCGATCGGTGAAGTACACAGGGAAAGAGTAAAACGGGCCGGATATGACAACGTCGCCGGCTCGGAGTCGTTCCGGGCCGGCGACGTCGTCAGCGAGAAGCTAGAACGCGCCTTCGATGATCTCGCGCTGTTCGACCTCGTGCACCTTGCTCGAACCGGACGCGGGCGCGGCCATGGCGCGGCGGGACACGACCTTGAGCTTGCCTGCCAGCTGCGGGAGTTTGGTGGGCAGCCACAGACCGAAGAACGGCCACGCACCCTGGTTCTGCGGCTCCTCCTGCACCCAGCGGACCTCGGTCGCGTTGGAGTACTTCTCCAGCGCCGCACCGAGCTTGCGCCACGGGATCGGGTAGAACTGCTCGACCCGGACGACCGCGGTGTCGGTCGCGCCGAGCTTGGCCTGCTGTGCGGCGAGTTCGTAGTAGATCTTGCCGGAGCACAGCACGACCTTGCGGACGCCTGCCGGGTCGGGCTGGGTCGGGTCGTCGATCACCGAGAGGAACTTGCCTTCGGTGAAATCCTCGACCGAGCTGACCGCGGCCTTGTTGCGCAGCATGGACTTCGGTGTGAAGACCACCAGCGGGCGTTGCACGCCGTCGAGGGCGTGGCGGCGCAGCAGGTGGAAGTAGCTGGCCGGGGTGGACGGCATGGAGACCGTCATGGAGCCTTCGGCGCACAGCTGCAACCAGCGTTCGATGCGGCCGGAGGTGTGGTCAGGGCCCTGGCCCTCGTGGCCGTGCGGGAGCAGCATGACCACGTTGGACCGCTGGCCCCACTTGGCTTCGCTGGAGGAGATGAACTCGTCGATGACGCTCTGCGCGCCGTTGACGAAGTCACCGAACTGCGCCTCCCACAACACCAGCGCGTCCGGGTTGGCGACCGAGTAGCCGTACTCGAAGCCGACCGCCGCGTACTCGCTCAGCGCCGAGTCGTAGACCATGAACCGGCCCTGGTTCGGCGAGAGGTTCTGCAGCGGCGTGTACTCCGCCGAGTTCTTCCTGTCGATCAGCACCGAGTGCCGCTGGGTGAAGGTGCCCCGCCGACTGTCCTGTCCGGACAGCCGGATCAGCTTGCCCTCGTCGACGAGCGAGCCGAACGCCAGCAGTTCCGCGAACGCCCAGTCGATCTCGCCGTCGGTGGACATCTTCAGCCGCCGCTCCAGCACCGGCTTGACGCGCGGGTGCGGGGTGAAGCCCTCGGGCAGGTCGGTGTGCGCCCGCCCGATCCGCTCGACGGTCTCACGGCTGATCGCGGTGGACAGCTTGGTCGGGATCTGCTGCTCGGACTCGATCGACGGCGACGGGTGCGCCGTCGCCTTCTCCAGTTCGCGCACCTCGTTGAAGACGTGCTCCAGCTGGCTGGAGAAGTCCCGCAGCGCGGTCTCGGCCTCCGCCATGGAGATGTCGCCGCGCCCGATCAGCGATTCGGTGTAGGTCTTACGGACACTGCGCTTGGCGTCGATGATGTCGTACATCGCGGGCTGGGTCATCGAGGGGTCGTCGCCCTCGTTGTGGCCACGGCGCCGGTAGCAGACCATGTCGATCACGACGTCCTTGTGGAACGCCTCGCGGTACTCGACCGCGAGCTTCGCCACCCAGTGGCAGGCTTCCGGGTCGTCGCCGTTCACGTGGAACACCGGGGCGCCGATCATCTTCGCCACGTCCGTGGAGTACTTGGACGAGCGCGAGTGCTCCGGGTTGGTGGTGAAGCCGACCTGGTTGTTGATGACCACGTGCACGGTGCCGCCGGTGCGGTAACCCCGCAGCAGCGCCAGGTTCAGGGTCTCGGCGACGACACCCTGACCCGCGAACGCCGCGTCACCGTGCAGGGCGACCGGGAGCACGGTGTAGCCGTGGTCCGCGCCCTTGTCCAGCAGGTCCTGCTTGGCGCGGGCGATGCCTTCGATGACCGGGTCGACGGTCTCCAGGTGCGACGGGTTCGCGGCCAGCGACACCTTGGTCTCGCCGTCGCCGAACATCCGGAAGTACTTGCCCTCGGCGCCGAGGTGGTATTTCACGTCGCCGGAGCCGTGCGCCTGGCCGGGGTCGATGTTGCCCTCGAACTCGCGGAAGATCTGCGAGATCGGCTTGCCGACGATGTTTGCCAGCACGTTCAACCGGCCGCGGTGCGCCATGCCGATGACGACCTCGTCGAGTTCGTGCTCGGCCGCCTTGTCCAGGACCGCGTCGAGCAGCGCGATCACGGTCTCGCCGCCTTCCAGCGAGAACCGCTTCTGGCCGACGTACTTGGTCTGCAGGAAGGTTTCGAAGGCTTCCGCCGCGTTCAGCTTGGACAGGATGTACTTCTGCACCGCGGTGGTGGGCTTCTCGTGCTTGATCTCCACCCGCTCCTGCAACCACTGGCGTTCGCCGGGTTCCAGGATGTGCATGTACTCCACGCCGACCGTGCGGCAGTAGGAGTCGCGCAGCACACCGAGCACGTCGCGCAGCTTCATCTTCTCGTGGCCCGCGAACCCGCCGACCGCGAACTCGCGGTCAAGGTCCCACAGGGTCAGGCCGTGGCGCAGCACGTCGAGGTCGTCGTGGCGGCGCTGGCGGTAGTTCAGCGGGTCGATGTCGGCCATCAGGTGACCGCGGGTGCGGAACGCGTCGATCAGTTCGATCACCCGCGCGGTCTTGTCGACAGCGCCTTCCGGGATGTCCGACACCCAGCGGATCGGCTCGTAGGGCAGCCGCAGCGCCGTGAAGATGTCGTCGTAGAAGCCGTCTTCGCCGAGCAGCAGTTGGTGGACGCGGCGCAGGAACTCGCCGGACTCGGCGCCCTGGATGATCCGGTGGTCGTAGGTGGAGGTCAGCGTGATGATCTTGCTGACGCCCATGTCCGAGAGGGTCTGCTCGCTGGCGCCCTGGAAATGTGCCGGGTACTCCATCGCGCCGACGCCGACGATCGTGCCCTGGCCCGCGGTCAGCCTCGGCACCGAGTGGTTGGTGCCGATGGTGCCGGGGTTGGTCAGCGAGATCGTGGTGCCGGTGAAGTCCTCAGTGGTCAGTCCACCGCTGCGGGCTTTGCGGATGATGTCCTCGTAGGCCGACCAGAACTGCGTGAAGTTCATGTTCTCGCAGTTCTTGATGGAGGCGACCACCAAGGTCCGCGCGCCATCCTTGCCGGGCAGGTCGATGGCGAGCCCGAAGTTGACGTGTTCTGGCGTGACGATGTTCGGCTTGCCGTCCACCTCGGCGAAGTGCCGGTTCATGTTCGGGTACGCCTGGAGCGCCCTGATCACCGCGTAGCCGATGACGTGGGTGAAGGAGATCTTCCCGCCACGGGTGCGCTTCAGGTGGTTGTTGATCACGATCCGGTTGTCGGCGAGCAGCTTCGCGGGCACCGCGCGCACGGAGGTCGCGGTCGGGACCGTCAGCGACTGCTCCATGTTCTTGGCGATGGCGGCCGCGGCGCCCCGGATGACCTTGGTGGTGTCACCGGCGGCCGGCTGCACCGGCGCGGCCTTGGCGGCCTGCTGCGGGGAGGGCTTGCCGGTGGTCGGCAGGGCGGGGCCGGCCGGGGCGCGCAGGGTGGGACCGGAGGTGGTCGGGCTGCTGCCGTTGGTGCTCGCGGAGGTCGTCGGCGTCGTCGGAGCGGTGGGCTTGCTGGGTGCGCCATTGCTACCCGGGCTGGTCGCTAGCGCGGTGGTGGACATCGCCGTCGTCGTGGTCGGGCCACCGACGGTGCTGGCCCCTTCGGTCGCCGCACTGCCGGTCGGCTGAGCCACGTTGTCACCGACGCCCGCTGCGCGCTCGGTCGGCTTGTAGTCGGCGAAAAAGTCGTGCCACGCAGGGTCTACGGACGTGGGGTCGTTGAGAAACTGCTCGTACATCTCTTCGACTAGCCACTCGTTCGGCCCGAACTGTGACGCGGGACTGCTGGACACGGTTGACGCTCGCCTCTATCTGTTCTCGACCTGGCCCGGGATCGGTTCTTTCACCGCCAACCAGGCTAGTCCTCTCGGAGGCGTGATTCACAACAGACCGAGGACTGGCAACGAGCGTTCTGTCACAGGATCGATTTCCGAATCGATCCTGTGCCGACAAGCAGGGCGAATGGAGCGCTTCGCCGCGCGGGTAATAGCTTCGCGAATACTTGTGACCAGGGCTTCTGCCGGGGGTCAGTCTGCCGACCCGACGGAGTCCGCGTGATCCATTGATGAGTAACGCCACAGTCGGGCGTAGTGCCCGTCCGCCGCGAGCAACTCGTCGTGGCTGCCGTCTTCCACGATCCGGCCGTTGTCGAGTACCACGATCCGGTCCGCGCGGGCCGCGGTGGCCAAGCGGTGCGCGACCACGAAGGTGGTGCGTGCCCTGGTCATCCGCTCGCTCGCGGACAGCACCGCGGACTCGGTCGCCGGGTCGAGTGCGGCGGTCGCCTCGTCCAGCAGCACGAGATCGGGTTCGACGAGCTCGGCCCTGGCCAGCGCGACGAGTTGCCGCTGACCGGCGGACAGGCCCTGGCCGCGTTCGCCGAGCGCGTGGTGGAAACCGCCGTGCAGGCTGGCGACCATGGGCAACGCGCCGACCTCGCGTACCGCGTCCTCCACGGTGGAATCCGACGCCGATGGCCTGCCGTAGCGGACGTTGTCCGCGACGTCGCCGGTGAACAGGTGCGCCTCCTGCGGCACGACCCCGAGCCGCTGCCGGAACCTCGACAGGTCGTAGGTGCGCACGTCGATCCCGTCGACGAGCACTCGGCCAGCGGTGGCGTCGTAGAAGCGGGCGAGCAGCTTGACCAGGGTGGACTTGCCCGCGCCGGTCTCGCCGACCAGCGCGACGGTCTGCCCGGCGGGCACGGTCAGGTTGATCTTCTCCAACGCGGGCTTTGTCGCGCCCGCGTAGGCGAAGCTGACGTCGCGCAGTTCGACGTCGCCACGCAGCCGAGGCGGCGGGATGACCGGGTGTTCGGCCTGCGGCACGGTGGTGTTGGTGCGGAGCAGGTCGCCGATGCGTTGCAGGCCGACGCGGGCCTGTTGGTAGCCGTCGAACACCTGCGACAACTGCTGCACCGGGCCGAAGAACTGGGCGAGGTAGAGCAGGAACGCGACCAGCACACCGGTGCTCAGCTTGCCTTCGGCGACCCAGATCGCGCCGACGCCGAGCACGATCGCCTGCGCGGTCTCGGACAGGAACGTGATGCCCGGGAAGTAGATCGCGATGTAGCGCTGGGCGCGTAGCCGCGAGCGGCGGTAGGCGTCGGAGAGGCGCTCGAACGTGGCGGCGGTGCGCGCCTCCTGCGAGTTGGCCTGGGCGACGCGCAGACCGGACACGTTCTCCTGGAGGTCGGCGTTGACCGCGCTGACCTTCTCCCGGGCATCGGCGTAGGCGGCCGAGGAGAACCTGCGGAAGAAGAACGTGGCCACGATCAGCAGCGGCAACGCGGCCAGCGCGAACAGGGCCAGCCGCACGTCGATGACCAGCATCGCGACGGTCATGCCGAGGATGGTCAACAGGCTGACCACGGTGGTGATCAGACCGGTCTGCAGGAACGTGGACAGCGCGTCCACGTCCGTGGTCATCCTGGTCATGATCCGGCCGCCGAGCTCGCGCTCGTAGTAGTCCAGGCCGAGCCGTTGCAGGTGGGCGTAGCTGCGCACGCGCAGCATGAACAGCACGTTCTCGCCCGCCCTCGTGGTGATCAACGTTTGCAGGGCCAGCGCGACCCAGTCGACGAGCACGATGCCGACACCGATCGCCGACGCGATCCACAGCACCGACTGCACGTGCGCGGACACGCCGTTGTCCAGGCCCTCGCGGACCAGGATCGGCAGTGCGACCCCGGCCAGCGCGTCGATCGCGACCATGATCAACGCGACGAGCAGCGGCCAGCGCACCGGCCGCAACAGCGTGGCCAGCCGGAACTTCGGATCGGGCGCGGTCACGTCCACCCCGGGCAGGCTCGGGGTGTCGGTCGCGGGCGCCAGCGCCTGCACCGCGGCCATGAGTTCGGGCGTCGGCGGGATCGCGTCCGCGCCCGGCCACGGGTTGGCGCCCGCCCTGGCCAGCGCCTTGGCGCTGCCGACGGTGACGTCCTCGGGTTCGGGCTCCGGCCACAGCTGCGGGGTGGTCCCGTCCGGGCCGGGTTGGAGGTCGCTGGTGGTCGTCGTGGTCATCTCGTCGATGGCCTCGCCCGGTCCGGCCAGCAGCGCGCGGAACAGCGGGCTGCGCTCGGTCAGCTCCGCCTCGGTGCCGATGTCCACGACCTTGCCCGCGTCCAGCACGGCGATCCGGTCGGCGAGGGCGAGGGTGGAGCGGCGGTGCGCGATGATCAGCGTGGTCCGCTCGGCCGTGACCGAGCGCAGCGTCTGCTGGATCGCGGCCTCGGTGACCGCGTCGACCGCGGACGTGGCGTCGTCCAGCACGAGCACGCGCGGATCGGACAGCAGCGCCCTGGCCAGCGCGACGCGTTGCCGTTGCCCGCCGGAGAGGGTGAGGCCGCGCTCGCCGACCAGGGTGTCGTAGCCGTCCGGCAGCGCGTTGATGAAGGTGTCCGCCTCGGCGGCGCCGGCGGCAGCGCGCACCTGCTCGTTGGTGGCGTCCGGGCGTCCGTAGGCGATGTTGTCCCGGATCGAGTCGGAGAACAGGAACGCCTCCTCGAACACCACGCCGACGGTGTGGCGCAAGGAGGACAGCGTCAACTCGCGGATGTCGACCGGCGCGTTCGGTGGACCGATCGCGATCGACCCGGACTGGACCTCGTAGAACCGGGGTAGCAGCAGCGACACCGTGGACTTGCCCGAACCGGACGTGCCGATCAGCGCCAGCGTCTCGCCCGGCGACACCCGCAGCGACACCCCGTCGAGCACCGGTTCGCTACGCGTGTAGCCGAACCGCACGTCGTTCAGGACCACGCTGACCGGGCCCGCCGGCACCGTGCGCGCGTCCGGCGCGTCCACGATCTCCGGCTGCGAGTCGACCAGCTCGTACACCCGCTCGGCTGCCGCGCGCACCATCTGGCCCATGATCACCAGGCCGGACAGCATCCGCGCCGGACCGGCGAGGGTGGCGACGTAACTGGCGAACGCGAGGAACGTGCCCAGGCTGATCTGCCCGCGCAGCGCCAGCCAACCGCCGAGCGCGAGCACGCCGACCTGGCCGAGCGAAGGCAACGTGGACAGGGTCGCGTTGGGCTTGGACTGAAACCGCGCGGCCCGCAAGCGCTCCGCGAACAGCCGGCGAGCGGCCCGCTCCAGCCGGCCGACCTCGCGCGTCTCCTGGCCGAAGCCCTTCACCACGCGCACGCCGGTGACGGTCTCCTCGACGTGCTGCGCGATGTCCGCCGCGCGCTGCTGCGCCGACCAGGTCGCCGGGAACAGCTTGCGCCGCGAACGGGCCGCGACGATGCCCAGCGCGGGCACGACCACGATGGCGATCAGCGTGAGCAGCGGGGAGAGCCACAGCATGGCCACCAGCGACACCGCGACCAGCACGATCATCCCGAAGGAGATCGGCACCATGGACAGCAGACCCTGCACGAGTTGCAGGTCCGAGTTGGCCCTGGACACCACCTGACCGGTGCGCAGCTCGTCCTGCTTGCCGCCGTCGAGCCGCTGCACCGAGGAGAACACCTCCTGGCGCAGATCGTGCTGCACGCCGAGGGCGAGCTTGCCTGCGAGGTAGCGGCGCAGGTAGGCGGCGATGAACCGGATCGCGGCCAACACCACCAGCACCGTGATCAACAGGCCGATCTCGCTGGTCTGCCCTGCGACGGCATCGTTGACACCGACCCTGGTGACCAGCGGTCCGGCCGCCTCAAGACCGGTGCCCAGCATCGACGAGACGATGACCACCACGACCAGGCCGGGGCTGCGCCAGGCGATTTGGAAGAGTCGACGGATCCATCCTGTTGGTGCGGGCGCGGCGGATTTGGGCACGCTCTCCAGAATAGGCTCGCCCTCCGACACTGTTCCAACTATTTACTGCGAGCGAATTGTTTGCCGGGCTAAATAACCTTCGTCACGTGACGTTGCGCTGCCTGCTCACGGCCCAGCCGATCAGGCAGAACACCACCGTGTAAGCCAGGAACACCAGACTGGTGACCCACCACTGTGGCAGGTCGGCGGCGCTGAGCGCATCCTTGATCGCGTCCACGCTCGGCGAGTTCGACGGCACCTTCAGCTGGTCGATGAACATCTGCGCCGCTAGTCCGGTCACCGAGTCGGTGGACGCTTTGACCGGCAGGAAGTTGCTGATCTGCGGCGCCTGGATGGCGCCGAAGAAGCCGCCGAGCAGCGCCTCGCCCAGGATGCCGTAGAGCGGCAGGGTGAGCACGACCGCGATCGGGTTGCTGATGAATCCGCCGATGCCGACGCCGAGCACCGCCCACAGCGCGATGATCACCGTGCCGATCAACGAGAGCAGCAGCCAGTCGCCCGCGTTCGGGAGGGTGTTGCTGTCGCCGGGAATCACCACGCCCAGGGTCGCGAAGGCCAGCGTGATCACGCCGTAGCCCAGCCCGAACACCCCGTACACAACCAGTTTCGCGCCGAAGACGCCGTCGCGGGACCCGGTCAGGTACGTGGTGGTGATGCTGCGGTGCCGGTACTCGGTCGCCATGCCGAGCGCGCCGAAGATCGACGTGAAGATCGCGGTGAACCCGAAGGACTCGCTCAGGCTGATATAGCCGAGCGGCACGTGCGCCGCGGTCTCGCTGATGCTCTGCGTCACCGAGGCGCCGAGGGTGAAGAACAGGTTGAGCAGGAACGCGACAGCGGCGGACGGGATCAGCAGTGCCCACCAGAGCCTGGTGGACATGACCTTGCGGAACTCGGCCTTGATCAAGTTGCCGGTCATCGGGCGTCACCTCCGGATCCGCTCGGGCCCTGTTCCTGGTCGCCGGGTTGCTCCGGTGGCGGGGGCGATGTGGGGTCGAACGGTTGCGGAGCCCATTGCTGGTACGGATTCTGCTGTGCCGTTTCGGGCGGTGGCGGCGCGGCAGGCAGATCCAGCGGCGCAGCCGCCTGGTTCGGCTGGGGCGCCTCGGCGGCGGCCTCCGGCGCGGCAGTTTCCGGCGCGGCACTGGCTGCGGGCGCTGCCGGCCCGGCGGGGGCCTGCGGTTCAGGCTGAGCCTGCGGCTGGACCGCCGTCCCAGACTGGACCGCCGTCCCGGACTGGATCGCGGCTTCGTGCTGGATCGCGGCCAGGGGGGTGCCTTGCGCGGGCGTCGGCAACTCGTCCTGCGGCTGCGGTCCGGGCTGGCCCGGTTGCGCCTGGGGCGCCCAGGGATTGGGTTGCTGTGGGAGCTGCGCAACCGGCTCGCTGTACTGCCGTTGCTGGTAGCCGGGCGGCTGGTAGCCGACTTGGGGCTGGTAGCCGACTGGTTGCTGGTAACCGGTTTGCTGGTAACCGGGCGGCTGGTAGCCGGGCGGCTGGTAACCGACCTGGGGCTGGTATCCGGCCGGCGTGTACTGGCCCTGCGTCAGTGCGAAGTAGAGCTGTTCGAGGTTGGGCGCCTCGGTCCTGATGTCGTAGAGCGAAACACCCGCGCGCAGCGCGATGTCCGCGATCTGTTCGGACACCACGCCGCCGACGACCAGCCAACCGTCCTGAGTGGACTCGACGTTGAGGATGTTGTCCTCGCGCATGGCTTCGAGGAGTTTCGCCGGATCCGAAGGGCGGACCAGCACCTTGTTCTGCTGGGTGCGGCGCAGGTCGGCGAGCGAGCCGTTGTACACGGTCTGTCCTCGACTGATGATGATCAGCCGATCGACGGTCTGCTCGACTTCGGCGAGGCCGTGCGACGAGACCAGCACGGTGCGGCCGGTCTGCGCGAACGCGCGCAGGAACGTGCGCAGCCAGGCGACGCCTTCCGGGTCGAGGCCGTTGGCGGGTTCGTCGAGGATCAGGATCTGCGGGTCGCCGAGCAGCGCGGTGGCCAGCGCGAGGCGTTGCCGCATACCGAGGGAGAAGCCGCCGGGCATCCGGTTGCCTGCCGCGCCGAGCCCGACGAGGCTGAGCACCGCGTCGGCCCTGGTGTCCGGGACGCCGATCGCGGCGGCGTAGACCCGCAGGTGGTTGCGCGCGCTGCGCCTGGGGTGGAAGCCCTGTGCTTCGAGGACCGCGCCGAGTACCCGGCCGGGGTCGGTGAGTTCGTTGTACGGCACACCGTTGACCAGCGCGGTGCCTGCGGTCGGCGTGATCAGTCCGAGTGCGGAGCGCAGCGTCGTGGTCTTGCCGGCACCGTTGGGTCCGAGGAACCCTGTGACGGTGCCTGGCTCGACGGCGAAGCTGATGTTGCTGACCGCGGTGACCGCACCGAACTGCTTGGTCAGGCTCTGTACGACGATGCGGCCGCTGCCGTCATGCACAGGTCCTCCCCGGTGGTTGGCGACACACGCCCGCGAACCGGGCGATCATGCGGCCATCCTGCCTTATCGGGGTGTGCGGTCGCGGGCGGA
Organism: Pseudonocardiaceae bacterium; assembly: GCA_036494465.1. GTDB lineage: Bacteria > Actinomycetota > Actinomycetes > Mycobacteriales > Pseudonocardiaceae > CAJCJE01. The sequence goes on along the minus strand of DASXOJ010000156.1, from coordinate 1,963 downwards.
TCGCGCAATTCGGGCTGCCGGTACGGCGGGGCCGGTCAGCGCCGGTCAGCGCCGGTCAGCCTGGCCGACGCCGCAGACCCAGCAGGCGAGCGAGACCGCGCAGCGGATGGAGCCGGGCCAACGGCAGTCGCACGGGGAGGGTGTCGCCGAGCAGGTGCTGGTGTGCCATCAACCAGACCGGGCAGGGCCAGCGGCGCCGGTGCCGGACCCAACCGGGGCAGGCCCGGCACCGGCCGTCCTCGCCCGCGCTGTGCACGGTCAGCAGCAGTCGCCAGCCGTCGGCGAGGCAGCAGAGTTCGCTGCGCGCGAGCGGGAGCCGGGCGGCGAGATCGGTGTCGTCGTCGGTGATCTGTTCCAGCGCCGCCAACCGGTGCAGTACTGCCCGTCGGAGCGATTCGTCGGCGCTGGTCATCGGGGGGATCTCAGCCGGCTACCGGAACCGGCCACACTGTGTTGGCGGCGGCGCCTGCGAGTGCGCGGTCGAGGTCGCGAGTCTGCTGGACCGAGAGCACCGCCGATTCGCCGGGCGGGGCGACGACCACCACCTCGTCGCGCCGAACCAGAACGGTCATCGCGCGATACCGGCCGAACGGATCACTGCACTCAACCAACCACTGGGAATTGCCCACGTTGGTGTATCGGACCTAGCGATATCCGCCCGTACCGGTTAGCAACCAATTTCACCCGGTTGCCCACTCGACCACTCGATCGGGTGGTCGAGAGTGTGCTGCCGCACTGCCATCCAGTGGACTCGCTGTCAGCCTGCTTCGGCGTTGTGCCTAAGCTGTGCGGTGGCGACCCGCTCCCAGCGACCCCCAGGCTGGTTGAGCGGGTCGCCCCTATTGGGCGCTTTGTTGATTCGCCGGGCTTCAGTCCACTTCAGTTTCTGGCGCACTCAGCTTTGACTCAACTTCTGCTCCGAATTTTCTGATCTTGGCCACCCGTCGAATCGATAATTTACTTGACGAGTATCTTAGCAGAAGAGTTAAATGGTGGCGAGAACAGCCAGCCACTCAGGGGGTACTCGCAGTGCGCGTCATGATCACCACCTCGCCCGGGATCGGCCACATCCTTCCCCAGGTCCCGACCGCCTGGGCGCTGCGTGCCGCAGGTCACGAGGTTCTTTTCGCCGCTCCGTCCAACCCGCGCCAGGTCGCGAACGCGGGCTTACCGGTCGTCGACCCGGCGCCCGGATTCGACTTTCGCGCCTTGTTCATGAAGTCCATCGCCGGCCAGGAGGGTGCCGAGCAAGCCGGAATGGCCTTCGTGAGCAAGCTGTTCGCCGCGGTCAGCGCCCAGTCCGTCGACGAGGTCGTGCGGCTGGCCACCGACTGGCGACCGGACCTGATCATCCGCGGCCCGCTGGAGGGCGCGGGTGGCATCGCCGCCGCCGTGCTCGGCATTCCGACCGTCGTGCACGGCATCTCACCTGGTCAGAGCCTGGATCTCGCCGATGGTGTCGCCGCGGAGATGCGCGATGCCTACCAACGGTTCGGGGCCCAGCAGGGGACGAACGCCGCGTTCCTGGACGTGTCCCCGCCCGCCATGCGCGCGCCCGGCGCGGATGGCATTCCGCTGCGCTACGTGCCCTTCAACAGTGGCGGCATCCTTGATCGCTGGCTGACCACCCCGCGCGCCCGGCGCCGGATCACGGTCACCCTCGGCACGGTGTTGCCGCACCTGGCCGGTGTCGGCGCGTTGGCGACGTTGACCAGTGCCGCTGCCGAAGTGGACGCCGAGTTCGTGTTCGCGCTCGGCGGCGTCGACGCGAGCGCGCTGGGTGCACTGCCCGCCAATGTTCGGTTGGTGGACTGGGTTCCGCTGAACGCGCTACTGTCCGTTTCGGACGGTGTGGTGCACCACGGCGGCGCGGGCACCACGATGACCGCGGTCGCCGCGGGCATTCCGCAACTCGTGCTGCCGCAGGGTGCCGACCAGTTCCTCAATGCCGATGCGGTGGCCA
>DASXOJ010000155.1:0-47665 GCA_036494465.1 Pseudonocardiaceae bacterium | reverse complement strand
CCCATGGTCGACCTGACCAACGACATGGTCGAGCAGATCAAGTGGACCCGCCTGTTGCAGAACCAGCTGCACGAACACCCTGGCACGATCGAACTCGGCAAGCTGATCGAGATGGCCACCCAGGACGGTGCGCGGGCCGTCCGCGCCGAGCAACACCTGGGCACACTGGCGCCCGGCTTCGCCGCCGACATCGCGGTCTTCGACCTCGCCACGCTGCACGCCGGTCCGGTGCACCGCCCACTGGCCACGTTCGTGCACGCCGCGCGCGGCACCGACGCCCAACACGTCTTCGTCAACGGCGAGCAGTTGCTGGACAACGGTCGCTTCACCCGCGTCGACGATCTGCACATCACCGACCTGCTGCGCCGCGCGAGCGACCGTGCCAAGGCGTTGGGGCGGCGTGCGGGCCTGCTGCCGAGGGACTGAGGTCGGCTGCCTGCGGCATGATCGGTGGCGATCCGCCCCCGGTGACCGCGTTCGACCCGCCTCCGGTGGCGGATCCGGGCCGGTAGCTCAGCGGGTCGAGTCGCGCCGGATCAGGGTCACCGGGAGGACGACGCGTTTCGCTTGCGCCGCAGGCGATTCGATGCGTTCCAGCAGCAGTCGCGCGGCTTCGAGGCCGAGCTCGTAGTGTGGAATGTGGACGGTGGTCAGCGCGGGCCGCTGCCGGTCGGCGAAGGGCATGTCGTTGAAGCCGGTCACCGACACGTCGTCCGGCACGGTGCGGCCGAGTTCGGCGAGCGCCGCGTAGCAGCCGAGCGCGAGCAGGTCGTTGCCCGCCACCACGGCGGTCTGGTTGGGGTGCGCCGCGAACAGGCGCAGGGTCGCGGCGTGCCCGGCCGCTTCGGTGAACGCGTCGGCGAACTCGACCGCCGGGTCGAGTGACGTGGTGGCGTCGAGGAACGCGCGGTACCGCTCCCATCCGGTGGACAGGTCGCGCGGACCGGCGATGTGCCCGATGCGGGTGTGCCCGAGCTCGACGAGGTGCCGCACCAACTGGTGGATGCCTGCCGCGTTGTCGGCGGTGACCGAGGGCATGGTGCCGTCCTCGGTGCGCCGGTTGACCAGCACGGTCGGCGCTCCGCCGGTGGGCAGGGTGTCCTCGCGGCGGCTGGTGGCCAGGATGAAGCCGTCGGTCTGGCGACCGCGCATGGCGGCGAGCAGTTCGCGCTCCCGCTCGGGGTCGCCGTCGGTGTTGCCGATCAACGCCATGTACCCGGCACCGCGCAGACCGTCCTCGATGCCGCGCACGATCGGCGGGAACACCGGATTGCGGAGATCGGGAATGATGATGCCTGCCACCGACGACGTGCGGGTGCGCAGGCTGCGCGCGGCCGAGTTGGGCGAATAGCCCAAGGCGCGCGCCGCCTCGACCACCCGGTTCGCGGTCCTCGGATTGACCATTCCCCGGGTTCCCGGGTTCAGCGCGCGGCTCGCGGTCGCGGCATGCACTCCCGCCCGCTCGGCGACGTCCTTGATCGTCGGGGCCTTCTCGTCCACCGGGCAAGTCTAAGGACGACAGTGGTCACCGGTGAGCGCGACATACTTCGACTCGGTGTATTCGAGCAGTCCTTCGTGTCCGCCCTCCCCGCCGAGCCCGCTCTGCTTGACCCCGCCGAACGGCGCCGCCGGTTCGGACACCAGCCCCCCGGTTCAGACCGACCATGCCGGATTCCAATGCCTCCGCCAACCGCAGGCCACGCCGGGTAGTAGAACCCCGCACCGTCCGGGCGGTGCGCACCGGTGAGCACGCGCGCACCAGCGCCGATCGTCGCGTCGACCAGCACTCACCTTTCCGCTCCGCTTCCGCGTTGACCAACGGGGCCCATCTCGACGCCCGCTTCGGTACCCGGGGTCGGTGACCGTGATGCGCGATCCGTCCGAAGAGGACCGCCAGGTTCCGCCGGCGAAAAGCTCCTCTGGGATCTGCCCGGGTCTGCTCAGTACGGGTTGGCGACGAACAGGTCCTGCGCGGGGAACCGGGTGAGCACCTCGGCCCCGGTCTCGGTGACCACCACCTCCTCCTCGATTCGCGCCGCCGAGAAGCCGTCCGAGGCCGGGCAGTAGGTCTCCAGCGCGAACACCATCCCCGTCTGGATCTCGACCGGGCTGGTCAGGCTGTTGAGCCGGGAGATGATCGGCCGCTCGTGCAGGCCGAGGCCGAGCCCGTGACCGAACTGGAGGCCGAAGGCCGCCATCTCGTTGGCGAAACCGAATTCCGTCGCCCCGGGCCACACCCGGGCGATCTGATCGGTGCCGACACCCGGTTTGACGAGTCGGATCGCGGCGTCCATCCATTCGCGCGCCCTGGTGTACGCGTCGCGCTGGGACGCGGTCGCGCTGCCGACGCCGAAGGTGCGGTAGTAGCAGGTGCGGTAGCCGTTGTAGGACTGGATGATGTCGAAGAACGCCTGGTCTCCGGGTCGGATGATGCGATCGGAGAAGTTGTGCGGATGCGGGTTGCACCGCTCCCCCGACACCGCGTTGATCGCCTCGACCTGGTCCGAGCCCATCTCGTAGAGCCGCTTGTTGGCCAGCGCGACGATCTCGTTCTCCCGGATGCCCGGTTTGAGCACGTCCACGATGTCCTGGTAGACGCCGTCGACCATGGCCGCGGCCTGGGAGAGCAGGGTGATCTCGTCGACCGACTTGATCTGCCGCGCGTCCAGCATCAACTGCTGCGCGTCGACGACCGTCAGACCCTGGCGCTGCATCTCGAACAGGAACGGTGGCTCCACGATGTCCACACCGACCGGCGCGTCCGCGACGCCCGCCTGGGTGAGCAGATCCTTGATCTGGGTGACCGCGTCGCGCATCAACCCGGCTTCGGGTGCGATGGCGCCGCGCAGCCCGAGCATGCCCGCGCGGCAGTTCTCCGGTTCGAGCCACGGCGCATAGAGCTGGTGGTGTTTGGCCGCCGAGCCGAAGTCCCACAGCATCGGCTCGCCGTCCCGGGTGAGCAATGCGTAGCGGGTCATCTTGTCGCCGAGCGCGCCACCGATCCAGGTTTGCGTGGTGTAGCGGATGTTGTAGAAGTCGAACAGCAGGAACGCACCGCATTCGCTGCCCCGCAACGCTTCCCGCGCCCGCGTGAGCCGATAGTCGCGCAGGCGGTCGAAGTTCACCCGTTCTTCGAAGTCGACGCCGCCGTGGCCGGGCGCGGGAATCGGACGACCGTCAGACATCGGCAGACTCCAGTCCATCGGAGATGTCGGCATGCTCGGATGCCAGGGTCAAGCCGGAGCGACGCGCCTGTTCCTCGATCAGGACGGCGAAGTCCTGCTCGACCAGACCGGCACCGACCGCGGCACACGCCAGTTGCGCCGCGGCGGACGCGAGCGGCATCGGCGCTTCCAGTTCGCGCGCGGCAGCGAGGCCGAGGTCGAAGTCCTTGCACAGCAACGGCATGGTGAAGGTCGGCGTGAAGTCCAGGTTGACCAGGGCAGGCGTCTTGTACTGGCTGAAGACCGAGCCCATGACCGAGTTGTTCAGGAACTCCATGAACGCTGCCCGACTCACGCCGCCCTTCTCGGCGAGGACGGTGATCTCGGCCAGGGACTGGGTGACGACGCCGAGGAAGACGTTGTGGCAGATCTTCACCAGACGCGCCACCTCGTCCTCCCCGACATAGGTGACGCCGCGACCGAACACGCTGAGCATGGGTTCGATCTCGTCGAACACCGCGCGCGGACCGGACACCGCCAAGGTGAGCTTGCCCGATGCGACGACCTTCGGGTTGCCGCTGACCGGCGCCGCGAGCAGTTCGGTACCGCGCTTCGCGGCAGCGACCCGCACGGCAGCCGATGCCTGTTCGGAGACCGTCGAGGAGTCGACCAGGACTTTCGGCGCGCGGGCGGGATCGGTGAACAGGCCGTGCTCGCCGGAGGTCACCTGTTCCAGGTCCACTGACGCCGAGACCATGGTGAACACCACCTCCCGCCCGGCCAGGTCGACCGGCCGGTCGACCACCACCGCGCCCGCCTCGGCCAGTTCGTCGGCCTTCGCGCGGGTGCGGTTGTAGACGGCGACGTCGTACCCGGCCGCGAGCAGCCTGCGCACGAGCGCCGCACCCATCCGGCCGGCACCGATCCAGCCGATCGTGGTGGTTTCGGGTGTTGGGGACACGATGACATGCACCTCCGAACTGCAATCGATTGCATTCATCCTGGGCTGTCGACTACCCTCTCGTCAAGTTCAAGCCCGGAAATTGTGACTGCGAACGCTCGCACGGAAGGCGGTACCAGTGCGCACGATTCAGCTGGGCACCTTCAGCCCCTCGGTGCTGCTGTCCGTCGCTGCCGCCATCGGCCTGCTCGACGATGCCGACCTCGACGTGCGCGAAGTACCCGCCAGGACGTCCGCGCACCAGTTCGCCGACCTGTTCGAAGACCGCCTGGACGCCGCCTTCACCAATCCGGACAACGTGCTGGCCTACCGCTGCGTCCCGGCCAACCCACTGGGCCGGACCGGCGACGTGCGCATCCTCGGCGCCGTCGACCGAGGTCTCGGGCTCGGCCTCTACGCGGCGCCGGGCCGCACCACTCCGGGCGGCCGACTGGGCGTGGACGTGCCCGGCTCAGGATTCGCGTTCATCGCCTACGAACTGACCCGGGACGCCGACTACGAGGTGATCAGTCTCGGCTCGACGCCCAAGCGAGCAAAGGCGCTGGTCGAGGGAGTCGTGGATACCACTGTCCTGAACGCGGGCAACGACTTGGTCGCCGAAGCGCAGGGCGCGCACCGGCTCGCATCGGTCACCGAGATCGGCCCGTACGCGGGCACCGTGCTCGCCGCGACCGCCAACGGAATCGCCCGGCAGCGCGACGCGCTGACCGCCCTGCTCGCCGTCACCGCGACCGTTGCGCGGGAGTTGGCGGCGGGCAAGCACCGCGAGGTCGCGCTGACGGCGATCGCGGATCGTCTGGGGTTGACCGGCACCAGCGCCGAACGGCATCTGGCGATCCTGGTCGATCCGGCGCAGGGACTGGTACCCCATGCACGTCTGACCAGGGCGGAACTCGACACCGTAGCCTACCTGCGAAATCGCCATTCGAGCACTTCGGTCAGCGTCGACGAGGCGCTGGCCGGCGGCCTGGTCGATCCGTTGAGCTGACCTGCGATCGTTTGCCGCAATTGGACCATTTATCGGACCTATCAACAGAGCTTACCCTTCTGCAATCGATCGCATTCGTGCGGCATCCGACTCTGGAAGGGTCCCCCATGAGCATCTCCCTCGTCTCCGCAGCAGCGCGCCGAATCCCCGTGCCACCACCATCACCGGCTGGACGCTGCTCGTCATCTCCTACCTGGTGCCCCCAGCTGCCGGTCGCCCGTGTCGACGCCTCCAGGTAGACGAGTTGGCCGCGCACCCGCGTCGTGTCCCAGGTGATCCTGGCGAGCTGTTCGCTGTTGTCGCCGGTCTGCCGGTCGAGCACGACTCCATCGGCGGCGCGGACGAGTTCGACGTAGAGGTTGGCCGGGTCGTAGCCGCCCGCGATGAGGAAGCTCAACTGATCGGTCGCGGTGAACGTGGCGGAGGTGGCGGGCCGGTCGCGGTGTCGGCGTTGCCGAGATAGCCGGACAGGAAACAGTTTCCGTGCTGGTCGTAGGTTCCACCCCACCAGGTCGCCGCGGACGACACCGAGAAGGCGTTGCCGGTGATCGTCCAACCAGTCGTGTTACACAGCTCGAAATCCGCGTTCGCTGGTGTGGTGACGGGTGCGAACGTCGACGCGATCAACAGTGCGGCGCACCAGGGCACAACGGGCACGGTCCCTCCCCGAGGCTCGGCGGCAATCGAGCATCGCACGGTGGCAGCGGTCACAAAAGCCTTCGGCGGCTCGATGCGGCCTGCCAACGTGGAACGTCGTGACGACGCCGTTGCACGACCTGGTCGACATCGAGCGCTACCCGATCGCCGAGCCAGGCGGTCCGGCCTGGCAGTCGGCCGTGGACGGCATCCGCGCCGGACTGGCCGAGACCGGCTGCCGCGTGCTGCCCGACTTCATCCGCGCCGACGTGCTCGACGACCTGCGGGCCGAAGGCGCGCGCATCGCCCCGTTGGCCTACTACGGCGTGGAAACGGTCAACGCCTACAACATCGACCTGCGCACCCCGCTCCCACCGGAACATCCCGGCCGGATCACCATGCGGCGCGGCAACGCGTTCGTCGCCAGGGACCTCATTCCGGCCGACGCGATCATCCACCGCGTCTACGCCAGTTCGCTGTTCCAGCAGTTCGTCGCCGCCTGCTTCGGCCTGCCGCAACTCCACGAACTCGGCGATCCGCTGTCGGGTTTGGTTTTGAACGTGATCGATCCGGGCACTTCGCATCCGTGGCACTTCGACGTCAACGAGTTCACCGTGAGCCTGTTGACGCAGTCGCCGCGGGAGGGCGGCGAGTTCCAGTACTGCCCGCACATCCGCTCGGCCGAGAACGAGAACTTCGCCGACGTCCGCGCGGTGCTCGACGGCGCGGGCGAGCACCTCGTCCACCGGCTCGTGCTGCGGCCGGGTGACCTCCAACTGTTCCAAGGTCGCTACGCGTTGCACCGGGTCAGCCCGGTGCGCGGCGACCAAGCACGGCACACCGCGATCTTCGCCTACAGCGAACGCCCCTCGGTGCTGGGCAGCGTCGCCCGGACCAGCCAGTTGTTCGGCCGGGTGCTGCCCGAACACCGAACCGCCGAACGTGCCGCCGTACGCGTGGACGAGCTGCTCGACTGACCGGAAGGAACCGCGTGCAACTCGACGACACCGGAAAAGCCTCGTTCGACGACATCTACTCCGCGCCCGATCCGCGGGCGTACTTCGGCACGTTGCGCGGCCTCGACTACCAGATCCCCGAACAGGCCAAACCGCATTTCCGGAGGCTGATCGACGAGTACCGCGCCGCGTTCGGCGTCGCCATCCCGCAGGTGGTGGACATCGGCAGCTCGTACGGCATCAACGCGGCACTGCTGCGCTGCGACATCACCATCGCCGACCTCTACGAGCGCTACGACCGCTCCGCGCCGGACACCACCGACGAACTCCTGGCCGCCGACCGCGACCTGGTCGCCACCCGTGCGGGAGCGCGGGCCCGATTCGTCGGCCTGGACGTGTCCGAACCCGCGCTCTCCTACGCCGTGAAGGCCGGTTTCCTGGACGACGCCGTGCTGGCCGATCTCGAAGCGCACGATCCGAACCAGGAGCAGCTCAGCCAACTCGCCGACACGAACCTGGTGATCTCCACCGGCTGCCTCGGCTATGTCGGCACGCCGACCGTGTCCAAGGTCGTGCTGGCCGCCGCCCGGCTGCCGTGGATGGCGCATTTCGTGCTGCGCATGTTCCCGTTCGACCCGATCGCGGACGCGCTCGCCGAACTCGGCTACGACATCGTCCGCGCGGACGGACTGTTCCGGCAGCGCCGGTTCGCGTCCAGCGAGGAACAGGAACAGGTGCTGGACACCCTCGCGGACATCGGCGTCGACCCGACCGGGTATGAGAGCGACGGCTGGTTCTACGCCCAACTGTTCCACTGCCGTCCGACGGTAGGCTCTTCTCCCGAACCCACACCGTGAAGTCGAAGGGCGCGCAGTGAACGACAGTCAGGCCTGGTCCACCACCCGCACCTTCGCCAACGAGGACCTGCTGCCGAAGGTCCCGCTGCACTCGCTGGAGCACAGCTGCGCGCGGTTCCTGGACTGGTGCGCCCCGCTGCTCACCGAAACCGAACTCGCCACCACCCGCGCCGCGGTCGAGGAGTTCCTGAAGCCGGAGGGCCCCGCCCGGGTCCTGCATGCCGACCTGGAGCGGTTCGACGAACGCCCGGACGTGCGCAGCTGGCTGGACGATTTCTGGCCGCACCGCTACCTCGGTCGCCGGGACCGGATCGCACTCAACGCCAACTTCTTCTTCCTGTTCCGGGAATCCGGCGAAGGCCAGCTCGACCGCGCCGCCGGTCTGATCGCCGCGGCCCTCGACCACAAGGCCGCCCTGGACACGGAGACCCTGCCCCCCTCGTTCCAGCGCGGCGTGCCACAAACCATGGTGCAGAACCAGTTCCTGTTCTCCACTACGCGGATTCCCGGTGCGCGCCAGGACACCGCGCGCGTCCCGTACACCGACGAGTGGCCCGGCCCGTCGACGGCCCGGCACATCGTGGTGTTCTTCCGCGGCAACGCCTTCCGGATGGACGTGCGGACCGAGAACGGTCGCCCGCACGATCTCGACGACCTCACCCAGGGCCTGCGCGAAGTCATCAAAGCGGGCCAGGAACCGGCCGGAATCTCCGCCGGTCACCTGACCACCAAGGCGCGCGCCGACTGGGCCGCGACCCGCGAACAGCTGCTCGCCGACCCGGCCAACGCGGCGGCGCTGGACACGATCGAGACCGCGCTGTTCTGCCTGGCACTGGAGGATTTCGCGCCGGAGGGCACGCTGGCCACGTGTGACGCGCTGCTCTACGGCAACCCGGAGAACCGTTGGTTCGACAAGTCCGTTTCGCTGATCGTGTACGCGGACGGCCAGGCAGGCATCAACATCGAGCACTGCGGACTCGATGGCACCACCATCCTCCAGTTCGTCGACTTCCTGCTCGGCAGCACCGCCCGCGAACACGCCGACCGAGCGGGCGCCGTGTCCGAAGGCCGCCCGGCGGTCTCGCCCATCGAATGGTCGTTCGACGAAGCCCGCCGCGCCGAAGTGCGCGCGGCAGCCGACTCGTTCTCGACGTTCTGCGCGGACACCACGTCCACCGTACTGTCCTTTTCGGACTTCGGTGCGAACACCGCCAAGGCACTCGGCATGTCCCCGGACGGTTTCGTGCAGATGGCCTACCAGCTCGCGCACCGGCGCGCCAAGGGCACGATCGGCGCCACCTACGAGTCGATCGCGACCCGCCAGTTCCGGGGCGGTCGCACCGAGGCGATGCGCGTGGTGACCCCGGAGATCCTCCGGTTCGTCGAGCTCATGGACGACCCTGCCGCCGACCGTGCCACGAAAGCGGCCGCATTCCGCGCCGCGGCGGACAAGCACGTCGCCAGGGCCAGGGAATGCCAGACCGGCGACGCGCCCGAGCAGCACCTGTGGGAACTGCTGATGATCCAGCAGCGGCGCGGCGCCGAACTCGGCGTCACCGAACCCATCGCGCTCTACGAAACGCCGGGCTGGCGGATCATGCGCGATGACTACCTCAGCACCAGCTCCGCGCCGTCCACGTCGATCCAGTTCTTCGGTTTCGGCTCGACCAGCAGCCAGTGCATCGGCGTCGCCTACGTGCTGCTGCCCGAGCAGTTCAACATCTACCTGAGCACGCCCCGCCCGGTCGCCGACGGGATGTTCACCTTCGCGCAGCGCCTCACCGAAGCCGTCGCGGAACTCCGCGAACTGCTCAACTGAGAATCGTGGCGAGCTGGCGGATGCCTTCCTCGATGGCATGGGGCGCGAGCCTGCCGTAACCGATCAACACGCGGTCCGGGGGCAGCGTCTGAACGAGGATGCCGTGCTTGGCGAGCACGGCGGCATCCGCACCTCGCGGTAATTCGACCAGGACATGCAGCCCCGCCGAGATGCCGGTCACTCGCGAGCCGGGTAGCTGTTCGCGCAGCGCCGCGATGAGCACGTCGCGCCGTTGGCGGTAGCTGCGCCGGGTTCGCCGCAGATGACGGTCGAGGTCGCCGCGCTGGATGAACTCGTTGACGGTGGACTGGATGATCGAATTCGTGAACCGGTCGCCCCAGGCCCGAACCGCGACCACGTCGTCGCGCAGCGCCGGAGGGACCACCAGCCAACCGAGCCGCAGCCCAGGAGCCAGGCTCTTGGACAGGCTGCCGGCATGCACGACGTGATCAGGCGCGACGCCCTGGAGAGCGCCGACGGGCTGGCCGTCGTAGCGGTACTCGGCGTCGTAGTCGTCCTCGATGATGTATCCGCCGGTCGTGCGCGCCCAGTCGACGAGCTCGATCCGTCGGCTCGCCGAGAGGACCACGCCGGTCGGGTACTGGTGCGCGGGCGTGGTCAGCACCGCGCCCGCCCCGGACGCGGCCAGCCGGTCCACCCGCAACCCATCGCCGTCGACCTCGACGGGATGACAACGCGCGCCCGCCCACTCGATCTGCTCCCGCCACACCGGATGACCGGGGCTCTCCACGGCAATGCCCCGCTCGGCGAGGACCCTGGCCAGCAGGCTCAGCCCGTGCGAGAAACCGTTGCACACCACGATGTTGCCCGGCTCGCAGGACACGCCACGCACCCGGCCCAGGTAGTCCGCCAGAGTCTCGCGCAGCGCGGGGAGCCCGGCCGGGTCGCCGTAGCCCAGCGACTGGTCCGGCAGGGATCGCAGCGCAGTGCGGGTCGCGCGAGCCCAGGCCGCGTGCGGAAACAGGCCGACATCCGGTGCCCCGGGCCGGAAGTCGTAGCGCACCCTGACCTGTGGCGCGTCCGCGCGCGGTGTCCCCTCGGGCGCGGTGATCACGTTGACGACAGTGCCGGACCCCTGCCGGGAGGTCAGATAGCCCTCGGCGGCGAGCTGGTGATAGGCCGCGACCACGACACCCCGGGTGATCCGGAGATCCTCGGCGAGCGCCCGGGACGACGGCAGCTGGACCCCAGGGCGTAGCCGACCCGTTCTGATGGCCGTGCGCAGACCCCGCTCCAGCTGGGCGCGCAGGCCACGGGGCCGGGAGCGGTCGAGCTCGACGAACAGCTCAGGCGAACTGGTACCCATAACGCATCCAGAATTGGCACTCCTATCGGCGCCACTCTATCCCTAACATTCGGACCATGACCGGAAAAGTGATCTGGGCGTTCACGATGTCCCTCGATGGATTCGTGGCCGGGCCCCAGCACGACATGAGCTGGATGACCGGGTTCACCACCCGTCCGGACCTGATCGACGAGTACGTCCAGTCGACCGGCGCGGTACTGGCCGGTCGCGACGGCTTCGACAGCGCCATCGGCGACTCCCGGCCGTGGGGCGGCCAGTGGCAGGGCCCGATCTTCGTGCTGACCCACCACCCCGAGGACGCCCGGCCCGCGCCGGACATCACGTTCCTGTCCCGCCCGGTCGCGGAGGCGGTGCGGATCGCGCTGGCGGCGGCCGATGGCAAGAACCTCGGCGTGTTCTCGCCGAACATCGGCGCCCAACTCCTGGAGCTGGGCCTGATCGACGAGGTCGACATCCACGTGGCACCGATCCTGCTCGGCGACGGAATCCGGCTCTATCACAACCCCGGCGCCGCGCCGATCCGGCTGCACCGGCTCGACGACCCCGATCCCGTTTCGGCCCCCCGGGTTCGGTACCGGCCCGCGCGTCAGTAGCGAACGCTGGTGACGCCCAGCAACGGCGACGCCGTCGACGCCCGGCCGTCCACGGTCGCCCCGGCGAACTGGAGACTCGGCGCCAGGAACCGGTTGTTCTCCGCGGGGAAGTTGAGTTTCGGCGCCGACACCTCGTCCAGCGTCGCGCGCTGGGCCTCGGTGAGCGTGACGTCGAGGCTGGCGACGTTGGTCTCGAACTGGTCGAACCGGCGCACGCCGATCACCGTGGAGGTGACGCCGGGACGGCCGCGCAGCCATGCCAGCGCCACCTGCGCGGAGGTCGTACCGATCTCCTGCGCAATGGCGTCGACCGCCTCGATCACGCCGAACTCCGCCTCACCCGGGGCCTGCCCGCGCGTGGTGTCCACCGACGCGGTGCCCGTGCGCGAGTACTTGCCCGACAACCAGCCGCCCTTCAACGGTGACCAGGGCAGCACGCCCATCCCCATGGCCTGTGCCATCGGGATCAGCTCACCCTCCGATGTCCGCTCCAGCAACGAGTACTCCAGTTGCAGCGCGATGATCGGCGCCCACCCGCGCATCCGCGCGATCGTGGCCGCCTCGGCGGTCGCCCACGCGGGCACGTCGGAGAACCCGACGTAGCGGATCTTGCCCGCGCTGACCTGGTCGTCCAGCGCGCTCAGCGTCTCCTCGACCGGTGTCGCCGGGTCGAAGTTGTGCAGCCAGTACATGTCGAGGTAGTCGGTGCGCAGGCGGCGCAGCGAGTTCTCCAGCTGTTGCACGATCGCCTTGCGGCTGGGTCCGCCGCCGTTGGGGTCGTTCTCGTACAGGTTGCAGAAGAACTTGGTGGCGAGCACCACCCGATCGCGCGCGGCCGACCGGCCAGCGAAGTAGTCGCCGATGATCTTCTCGGCGTGGCCGTTGGTGTACATGTTCGCGGTGTCGATCGAGTTTCCACCTCGGTCCACATAGGACGCGAGCATCTTGGCCGATTCTTCCGCACTACTCCCCCAACCCCAGTCCTCGCCGAAGGTCATGGTGCCCAGGGTGAGCGGGCTCACCCGCAGCCCCGACCGGCCCAGAGTGACGTAGGAATCCAGCGGCATCGTGGTTCTCCAACCCGATAGGACGATGTGTTCGCCCTTCCCAGTCAACCCGCGCAGCTCGGGATCACCTAGACCGATGCACGCGGCCCGTTGCACGATCCGCTCAACCTTGGCCGGTCAGTCCTGATCAGTCGCGCCGCGCCGAGCGGTCACCGCTCGCGCGTAGCGAACTCCGGCAGCGAGTAGGACCAAGCCCGATCCCAGGAACGCCGCCACCCGGTCAATACCGTCCAATGTGGACAGGTCGAACATGATCAGTTTGATCAACGCGCCCGCGACCAGCGCGAGCCCGGCCATCCGGGCCGGCACCGCCTCGATTCCCCTGACCAGCAGGAGCAACGCGCACCCGGTCCAGCCGACGGTGACCAGCACCTGTCCGATCAGGAAGCCCTGCTGATCAGGGGCGACGAGCATGGTCGCGCACAACACGACGCCGGAAAACCCATACAGTCCAACGAATCCCAGCGGCCACCAGATCCCCGGCGACCCGACCTCCATCCGCACCACCGCAGCAGCACCGACGACAACGGCCAACGTCAACAGCACCGCGACGGTCACGGCCGAGCGGAGCGTGGACAGATCGAGCTGCTGAAGCGGAGCGTTGATCAACAACTCCGGCGGCAACGGCCTGGCGAGCGCGAACGCGAGGCCAACGCTCGCGAAAGCGGCGGCAGCGATCAGCGTGCCGACGCTCTTGACCTGGCGAGCCACCGCGGCGAGCAGCACGGCCTGACCCAGCACCGCGATCGTGAACACGCCGCTGTTGCCCGATGTCGCCATCGCGGTGGCCTGGAACAACGTCACCGTGCCTGCCGCACCGGCAGCCCCAGCGAACCGGACCGGCAATCGTCGGGTCCGCAGCAGGTTCACCGCCCACACCGCGAACAACAGCACCGACACGATGCCGAGACACGCCACCGCCCACGGCCGGGACAACAGCGGAGTCGCGGCCATGATCGGCGTCGGCGCGGTAATCAGCAGTCCGAGCGCGAGCGGGTCGTCATCGGCACGCAGCACCGTCAACCCGGCGAGGGCCAGACACGCGAACACGGTCACCATCGCGACGACCGCGGTCGCGGTCACTGTCGAACCGGTTTCGCCGAGGGTCAACCGGTCCAGCACGAGGCTCGCGACCAGCGGCGGCACGTAGGCGGCGACCGCGAGCCAACGCCAACGGCGGCGCAGGTGCACCGGAGTCGTCGCCCAGGCAAGCACGAGCAGGAATGCCACCAGCAGCGCGGTGTCGCCGTGCGTGATGATCGGCGCGCAGGCAGCGGCGGCGAGCACGACGAAAATCGCCAACGTCGGCGAATCCCACCGCCCTGCCAACAACAACCCGGCGACCGCGACCACCAGCCCGATCAGCAAACCGGCCACGACCGGCAGGTAGTGGTAGAGCGCGGTCGCCGCGACCACGTCCAGATACAGCGCCGCGATGCCCGTCGCGGTCAGCGCGAACCCGCCGATCAGACCGGACGGGGTGCGCCGCACCCGCCAACCGATCGAGATCAGACCGGACGCGAAGACCAAGCCGCACAACAGTCGAGGCACCGGCCCGAGCCAGCCACGCTGAACGGCAAGCACCAACAGCAGGACGACGCCGAGCAACGTGACCGCGCCGCCGATCCATGCCAGCGAACGGCTCCCCCACCGATCCCAGATCGCCGAGGCAGGCCGAGGGGGCTGGGGCGTGCGCATCGGCGAGACGCCCAGCGGCGATTGCCAGACCGGCGGCCCCTGCGGCGGCGCGGGCATCGGCGGCATCGGCACCTGCGGCCGCATGACTGGCGCCTGGCTCGGCGGCGACTGCATGACCGGCGGCTGGACGATCGGCTGTTGGGTGGGCGGCGGCTGCCGCATCGGCGGCGGCGCGACCGGGGCCTGCCGCATCGGCACCTGTGCGGCGGATCGGGTCTGGAGGGCGTCGGCGACGCCCGCCAGCCGGAAGCCCAAGTCTCGCAATTCGTCCGCGAGGCGTAAAAGTGGGTCTTGTCCGGAATCTGCGCTTGGCATGGCGCCAGTGTTGCGAGCCGCCACCGACTCGGGCACCGTAGTCCTACTGATTTCCCGGATACGGTCCGGACACGGGTTACCGGAGCACGATCGTCCGGATCTCCCAGGGACCAAGGTCCAGGTCAATGCCGTCCGCGACCGGGTTTTCGGACAGCGGTCGACCGAGTAGATCCACCGTGGCCGCCGCCGTGAACGAGCCCGTCACGCGCGCGGTCGAACCGGTATCAGTCATCGCGATCAACCGCACTTCGACGCCGTCGGCCACCCGCCGAATGCTCGACACGGCCACATCGGCGCCGTCGACGCGAATTCCGGTCACGTCGTCAGGCAGGCCGCCGCTTGGCCCAGTCCCCCTGGTGACGAGGACGTCGTTGCGGAACTCCTCCGCCAGCGCGACCGCCTTCGTTCCCCGCCAGCCGGTCGCGGACGCCATGATGGCGAACCGGTTCTCCACCCTAACGCCGAGATCCTGCGCGCCCGGCGCGGGAATCTCGGACGCCGCGGGCTCGTCGCGGAATGGGTGGATGTTGACGCTTATCGATCCGATCGCGCGCAGCAGCGTGATCGCGAGCTCGTTCTCGACGATCTCGTATTCGGTGGTGTGATCCACCAGGACCGTTGCCGCACCGGCCGACACGAACGAGCTCGCCGGGAACGTCGGGATCGGATACTCGCCCCAGCCGCCCTCGGCGGTCAGCCCGCGCTCGGTCACGGCGAACTGGCCTGCGGACGCGGAGCCGGTGACCGGCTCGGGCAGCGGCACGTGCCAGCGCAGCCGGTGATCGGCGGACCGGTTCAGGAACGACGTGGCGACGCGCACGAACGGCTCCCCCACCCGCAGCTCCACCAGCGTTTCCACCGGCGTGAGCACGGCTTCGGTCGCGCGTGCGTCGCGGTCGGACGAGAGCGCGGTGGGCCAGTCGTAGCTGCGGGTGATCCGCGTCCTGGACCGCAGCGGACCGTTCTCGATCACCTCGACAGCGACCTCGACCGGTTCGGTGACCAGCACGTCCTTGGCGGGCGGGCCGTAGTTGTAGCTGTCGCCGCGATCGCCGCCATCGACGAGGCGACCGACGCCGCGCAGCACGGTGCCGTCGGCTCCGGTCACGTCCAGCGTGCCGTCGGCGTTGATCCGCACGTCGACCAGGCCGTTGGACAGTTCGTCGGACGGAGCCGGGCTGCCCGGTGCCACCCGGAAACTCGTCAGGCCGCAGGCACCGACCCGAACCGGAACGAGCGCGGTGGCGCGGGCTTCTTCCAGGGTGCGCACCGTCCACTCGCCGGGGTGCGCGGCCGCGGCGTCGGCGACTTCGCGGCGCAGGATGAGCAGGTCGAACGGGCCGCTGGTGGGGACTTCGGCGAGGTGGAAGACGAGCGATCCCTGGGTGAGTTCGTAGCGGTCGATCTGCCGACCGAACAGTTCGCGCCGGTGGATGCGGCGCAGCACGCGTTCCAGTTGCGTCGCGTCCATCCGCTCGTCGCTGAGCACGGTCGGTGCGACCGACGTCAGCTGCACGGAATGGGTCGAACCGTCCGACGCGATGGCGACGAGTCCGGGGCCAGCCGGAACGTCCACTTCGACCAGTGCGGTGCGCGGGAACGGCAGCGGGTTCGCGACCAGGTAAGCGTCGCTGGGTACGGCGGCGGCTCGTTCGGCGAGGGCGGCGTCGCGGACGGCGCGGGCGATGTGGGTCGCTTCGGCCAGCCGTGCCTCGACCTGGTCGGAGGTTTCGTCGGTACCGGAGCCGACGACCGAGTCGTGCGCGGTCGATTCGATGACCTTGTGCCAGGCGAGCGCGAGGAACCGCGATTCGTCGCGCTCGGTCCACAGTGCGGTCAGTCGTTCGGCGTGGTCGATGGTGCGTTCCGCGTCCGCCATGCGCAACTTCAGTCCACGTCGGACGGACAGCACGCCGGGGAGGATGTTGCCGCGCACGTGGCTGCGCAGTTCACCGGTGACGACAGCGGGCACCGCGTCATGCGCATGCTCGCGGATGTACTCGTCGAGGGTGGCAATGATGATCGGGCGTTCATCGGTGGAGTCGCGGCGCAGCCAGCTCGCCAGGCGCGGGTCGGGCGGGGCGTGGTCGGTGCCTGCCATCGCGAGCACCGGGTCGGTGCCCCACCGTTCCCGCGTCATCTCGGCGTATTCGTCGAGTGCGCGGCCGATCTGGTCGGGGACCAGCAGCACGTCGAGGCCGTTGTCGTAGCCGTCGAACAGGAATTCGGTGCGCACCTGCGACCCGTCCGGCGCCCGCCAGCGGAAGGCATGCCCGTCGACGGAAGCAGGCACCCCGCGCCACAGCGCCGCATGCTCGATCCCGGCCCGGGCCAGGATCTGCGGCATCTGCGCGACGTGGCCGAACATGTCCGGCAGATAGCCGATCGGCATCGACCCGCCGAGTTTCGCCGCCGCGGCCCAGCCCATCTGGAGGTTGCGCACGATCGTCTCACCGGAGCAGAGAAATTCGTCCAGCAGGATCAGCCACGGGCCGATCGCCATTTGTCCACTTGCGACCAATGCGGCGACGCGATCGCGGTTTTCCGGCCGCATCTCCAGGTAATCCTCGACCGCGGCCAGTTGACCGTCCACAGTAAACCGGAAGTCCGGATTGGCTTCGGCCGTGTCCAGGACCGTGTCCAGGGCCGCGACCAACCGGTGGCGGAACACCTGGAACGGCTCGTACCATTCCCGGTCCCAGTGGAAATGGGGCACGAAGACAGCGGCTTTCTGCATTGCGCGCGGCAACCTTCTCTACTGGGAGGGTTATTTCACTGAGCCTGCGGCCAGGCCGGTGCGCCAGAACCGTTGCAGCAGGATGAACACGATGATCACCGGGACGATCGACACCAGCGCGCCGGTGATCACCGATTCCTGGAGCAGTGGAATGCGCGCGGTCTGGCCGTTCCACTCGTAGAGGCCGAGGGTGATCGGGAACAGCGATTCCTTCTGCAACATGACCATCGGCAGGAAGAAGTTGTTCCAGATGCCGACGAACTGGAACAGGAAGATCGTCACCAGCGACGGCGTCATCAGCTTGAACGCAACCGAGAAGAACGTCCGGAACTCGCGAGCGCCGTCCAGGCGCGCCGATTCCAGGATCTCGTCGGGCACGGCGGCACTGGCGAAGATGCGCGCCAGGTAGACGCCGAACGGGCTGACGATGCTGGGCAGGAACACCGCGAGGTAGGTGTTGACCAGACCGGCCGCCGAGAACAGCAGGAACAGCGGCAGGGCCAGCGCTGTGGTGGGCACGAGCACGCCGCCGAGAATGACCGAGAACAGGAATTCGCGGCCCCGGAACCGGAACTTGGCGAGCGCGTAGCCGCACAGCGCGGAGATCAACGTGCCGACGGCGGCGCCGAGCACCGCGTAGATCACGCTGTTCAACGCCCACAACGCGAAGATGCCGTTGCCCTGGCCGAACAGCGTGCCGAGGTTCTGGAACAGGTTGAAGTGCGAGAACGCCAGGCCGAAGGTGGAGGCGAGATCGCCCTGCGGTTTGGTCGCGGCGACGAGCAGGAAGTAGATCGGCAGCAGGAAGTAGATGGCCAGCAGGAACATCACGGCCATCGCGGCCGCGCGGCCTGCGACGCTTTCCCGAACCTTCATAGGCCGGCCCTCTTCGAGGTCAGTCGCATGAACCCGAAGCTCAACACGAAGGTGATCACCGCGATGATCACCGAGATCGCGGCCGCCTGCTGGTAGTTGTTCCCGGACGCCACCGCGTAGGCGAGCATGTTCGGAGTGAAGGTGCTGGAGATGTTGGAGGAGATCTGGCGCAGCACGGCGGGTTCGGCGTAGAGCTGGAGGGTGCCGATGATGGAGAAGACCGTGGTGAGGATGATCGACGGGGCGATGATCGGCACCTTGATCCGCCAGGCGATCGCCCAGTTGCCGGCACCGTCCAGTTTGGCCGCCTGGAAGAGTTCCTGCGGGATGGACTGCAACGCGGAGAACATGATCAGCATGTTGTAACCGGTCCACAGCCAGGTCGAGACGTTCGCGGCCGACCAGAGCACCGCGCCGGGACCGAGGAAGTCCGGTTGCAGGCCCAGGTGTTGCAGCAGGTCCACGATCGGGCTCAGCTGCGGCGAGTACAGGAACGACCACATGATCGCGGCGATGACGCCCGGCACCGCGTACGGCATGAACGCGGAGATCCGGAAGAACGCCTTGATCTTGAGCATCGGCGAGTCGAGCAGCAGCGCCATGGCCAATGCCAGGAACAGCATCACCGGCACCTGCACGATGCCGAACAGTCCGATGCGCCCGATACTGCCCCAGAACTCGGTGTTCTGGAATGCCTGCGCGTACTGGGTGAACCCGCCGAACGTGGTGTACGGGGTGCCGAACTCGCCACTGGTACGGCGCACCACCAGGAAGCTCTGCCACAGCGCGTAGCCGACCGGCACCAGGTAGAACAGCACGAACGGCACGAAGAACGGCAGCAGGAACGCGACGACGGTGCCCGCGCGCGGGCCACCGCCCCGGTGCCGACGGCGGCGGGTGGCCGTCTTCGACACCGGGGTCGTGCGGGTTGCCAGGTCAGTCATGCGGAGGTCAGTTTCCTGCCACCGCAGGGATTGCCTGCGCCTTCATCGATGACAGCGCGCTGTTCTGCGCGGCCGTCAGGGCGCCTGCGATGGTGCCGTTGCCTGCGGTTGCCTTCGCCAGCGCGTCCTGCAACGCCAGGTTCACCGTCTTCTGGGTGGGTCCCCAGGTGAAGTTGGTGTCGATGTTGTTGGACGAGTCAGCGAAGACGTCGAAGATCTTCTGGTTGTTGTAGTAGGGCACGCCCTGGGAGAGGTCGGGCAGCTTCAGTCCGGCCGTGGCTGCCGGGTAGAGGCCGCCGAGCTTGTTCTCCAGCGCGAGCGCCTGCGGGTCGGTGTTGAGCCAGATGTTGAACTTGGTCGCCTCGTAGAGGTGCTGGCTGCCCTTCATGAACGCGACGGTCGAACCACCCCAGTCGCCGGAGGCGGCGGAGCCGTTCCAGGTCGGCATCGGCACGATCGTCCACTTGCCGGACTGGTCGGGCAGGTTGTCACGCATCAGGCTGTAGCCCCAGGCTGCGCCGATGTAGGTGGCGACCTGGTTGTGTTCATAGGCCGCGTACATCGGGGTCGATCCGTTGGCGAGGTCGGTGCGGACTTCCTTGGCGTCGATCAGGTTCTGCCAGTACTGAGCGACCTGCTTGCTCTGCGCCGAGTCCACCGTGACGTGCCACTTGTCGCCGGAGTAGCTGTACATGTTGGCCTTGGCCTGCCAGAGCAGGCCGTTGAACCATTCGGCGTTGTTCGGGTCGAAGAAGGTGATGGACAGGTTCGGGTCGGCGGCGTGCAGCTTCTGCGCGTCGGTCGCGTACTCGTCCCAGGTCTTCGGGATGGACAGGCCGTACTGGCTGAAGATGTCGCTGCGCACGAACAGCGCCATCGGGCCGGTGTCCTGCGGGAGCGCGAAAACGCCGGTGCCGCCGAAGCTGGTCTGCGACCAGGTCCACGGCACGAACTTCGACTTCGCGGCTACCGCGTCCGCGCAGGACGAAGCGTCCACAAAGGCGTCCTGGGTGCGCAGATCGGGCAGTTCGTCGTAGCCGACCTGGGCCAGATCCGGTGCTGTGCCTGCCTTGAGCGCGTTGCCGATCGTGCCGTACTGGTCGTTGGAGATGTTCTTCATCTGTACCTGGATGTTCGGGTTCTGCTTGTTCCACAGGGCAACGACCTGGTCCATGCCCGGGACGGTGTTCCAGTACTGGAGTGTGACCTTGCCCTGTGCGGGCGTGCAGGAAGCCGAAGAAGCGCCATTCGACGGCGCAGGCGAGGAGCAGGCCGCGAGCACGGCGGCTGTGGTCGCCGCCACGAGCGCCATACCCGCGAAGCGGATCTTGCTCATGTGTTCCTTCCAGAGAACGACTGACTGCTGCGTCAGCCGGGTCGACGTTGACATCTCTCAGGCAAGGGGTCGCGATGCCTCTCCTGGCGGGGACGGCGTCCGGTTCACGTGCCGAGCTCCCGCGGCCGGAGTTACTAAATCATATATCGTAATTCCCGACAACCATTTGCTATAGCTAATTCGGTGATCATTCGGCGGTCAGGAGTAACGCGGACGGCTTGGGCGAGAAGGCGTTGTCGAGCACCAGCGTGGCCGCGCCGACCGCCGCGACGTCGACCGGGATCGCGGACTCCAGGAACCGGATCGGGTGCGACGCCAACAAGGCCGGATCCGCGCGCACCGCGTCCGGCAACACAGCCAGGATCACCGAAGAGATGCACGCCCAGAACGGACCGCCGAAGACGACCTCGTCGATGTCCAGCAGGTTCACGATCACCACGATCGACCGGGCCAGGGCGCGCGCGGCATCGGTGAGGATCGCGCTCGCCCCCGGTTGCCCGGCCCCGGCCAGCTTCGCCAGCGCGCGCAGCGCGGAGTCCACATTGACCATGTCGTCCAGGTTGCCGACCTCGTCCACGTCGAGCACGCCGTCGGACACCGCCCGTTCGACGAGCACGCGCGGCACGGTCACATACCCCACGCAGCCCAGCCGACCGCAGGTGCACACCGGACCATCGGCGCCGACCGTGAGATGGCCGGGGTCGCCCGCGTTCGAACTGACCCCGCGCACGACCTCACCCGACAACGCGAGCCCGGTACCCAGACCGGTGCCGTAGTACAGGAACGCGAAGTCGCGGCGGGTCCCTGGACTCGCGAACCACAACTCGGCGACCGCCGTCGCGGTGGTGTCCTTCTCCAGCAACACGGGCAGCCCGGTCGCCTCCGCGAGCGACCGGCGCAACGCCACCCGGCGCCAGTTCGGCAGCATCGGCGGGTTCAGCAGTACACCGTCCGCGACCTCGACTGGTCCCGGTGACGCGATACCGATGCCGAGCACCCGCGACCGGTCCACCTTCGAGTTCGCGATCAGCACGTCGATAGCGTTCGCCATCTCCGCGATCACCCCGCTCGCGTCGCCAACGGTCGGCGTTCCGGTCCGCGAGTGATCCCGGACCGCACCCGATAGGTCGACCAGCACGTAGGTCACCGCAGCCGGGTCGATGTGCACGCCGACCGCGAATCCCCCACTCGGGTTCAGCTTGACAACCGCGGCGGGCTTGCCAGGACCCCCGGTGCGCATACCGTGTTCGTCGACGAGACCGGCTTCCAGCAATCGGCGGCAGACCTTGTTCACCGTCATCACGCTCAGCGCGGTCAACCCGGCGATCTCCGAGCGGGTGATCCCCTCCGGACGACGACGGATGGCGTCGAGCACAACGGTCTGGTTGTACTCGCCGACCGCCGGAAGGTTCGTTCCCCTGTGCTCCAACATCCACCTCCCCGTCGGATCATGACCCCTCGGCAGCCTAGCCGCACCGCGCTCGATCGCACGTCAGGTCCCGGACCAGGCCCACGGGCAGGGACATTTCGTGGCCAAAAATCGGCCAGTTCCGGAATGCGATGGAAATGCGTCGTGGATTGTCGGAGGTGCGAGGTACCTTGTCCCTCACCTAACGGATCGGCACGAGGACTGACGAATGACTTCGACCGACGAGCTGCCTGCCGGCTCTCCGTATGTGTTCGTCTCGTATGCGCACGACTCAGCCCGGCACGAGAAAGACGTGATCACCTTCGGTACTTTGTTACGCATCGAACTAGGTATCAACGCGCATCTCGACGAATGGCACGTCGGCGACCGGCGCGACTGGTCCGAGTGGGCGCCAAAACAGCTGGAAACCGCCGATTTCGTGTTGGCGATCGCGTCCCCGATGTTTCGCGAGCGCGCCGACGGACAGGGTGACGTCAAGGAAGGTCGCGGCTCACGGTACGAGGGTGCGTTGATGCGCGACAAAATGACCGAGGACCGGGACACATGGATGCGCAAGATATTGCCCGTCGTCCTCCCTGGCGGCGCCGTCTCGGACATTCCCCGATTTCTCCAGCCATATGCGGCAACGCATTATCTGATCGATTCACTCACCTTGGATGGCGTCCTGGAACTGTGGCGTGTGCTCGTTCAGCAGCCGCTGCATCCGCTGCCGCCGTTGGGTACGGCTCCACCGTTACCGACCGAGGAAGTCCTCACCTTTCCACCACGGCTGACGCCAGCAACGAAGGCCGGCAACACCGTCAAGGTCAAGAAGGCCAGGGCCAAGAACATCGTGGGAGGTGACTTCCATTCCCATGGCTGACGACGCACCCCCTGATCACCCGCCGGACACCGATCCCTCGGAATCACCCCCGCGAGCCGCGTCAGATCCGGACAAAGCGAATAAGTCGACGGGCACGGCCTTCGGTGACCCGGGTGACCGCGAACGGGGTGGCGCCGAGCGCGACCCGGTCGGCGACGACCGGTCAGAGAACGAGGCGTACCGGCGCGGTCGCGAGAGTTTTCGCTCTACCGGGAACACCGCGTCCGCGAGCCGGTCGAAGGTCAAGAACATCATCGGCGGCAACTACTACAACAACAAGACTTCCGACTCCAGCGACAAGAAGACCTCGTGGTTGCTCAGGCCGAAGATGCTCGACCAGATCCGCTTGACGTTCGCGGGCGTCGCCGACTATGAGCGGATGCGGGACACGGTCAGCAGCACCCGGGTGATCGTCCTGCGTGGCTGCGCGGGTACCGGTATGAAAACCACCGCCGTACGGTTGCTGGACGAGGTCGCTGCCGGCAAGGTCGCTTGGCTCGACTCCCCCGATGGCGTCGGTTCGATCCGGGAGAAAGATCTCGGCAAGAAACGCGGATACGTCGTGCGGCTCACCTCCGTCGGTCCACGGGTTGGCCCGACCGAACTGGAACTCGACGCGCTGGCCGAACTGCTCAACAAGCGCAAGTGCTGGTGCGTGCTCGTCGATTCGACCAGTGGCGATCAGGGCGCTCGGAGCGACTACGTGTTCGACTACCTCGCCCCGGATTACCAGGACGTCCTGCGCAACCATGTCGCGTGGCGGCTGGGCCCGGACGACGCGGAGAAGTTGACCGACGCACTCCGGGTCGCCGAGGACGATCGGGTCCATGCTGCTCTCGGTGCGCACCGCACCTTGGGCGATCTGGTTCGGTTGGCCGAGTTGCTGGTCGAACACGTACGAGGCGCCCTCGAATTCGAGGATGTCGTCGTCGGCTGCGTCGATCTCGTCGCGGAACAGATGGTGTCCTGGTTTGCCTGTCTGCGGCACGTCGGGCGGTCCACGAAGAAATCCGGACACGAGCATCTCGCGTTGGCGGCTTTCCGGATCGCTCTCGCGGTGTTGAACATCTCCACCTACCACCAGGTGGCCACCGCCGCCCGGCAACTCGAAGCAGATCTGGTCGCCGCAATCGACCCCGCCCCGGCCACCAAAGCGTTGGCCTCGATCTCGCTCGATCGGCAGACCGCACTGACATCCTCACGGGCACGTCTGTGTCCCGGCGTCATCAGTTTCGGTGTCGATGCCGTCGTCGATGGCGAACTGGTCAGGTATCTGGACGACCGTTTCCCGATCGCTGTTCTCGACCACGTGTGGTCGACGTACAACTGGTTGCGCGCGCCGCTGGTCAAGTGGCTCACCGAACTCGGTCGGGACTACAGCGCCGTCATCTGGGTTCGGGCGGCGCAGGCGGCGGGCGCGCTGGCAGGCATCGACTTCTCCGACGGCTTCCCACAACTGATCTCCCCGAACGTGTACGCCGAGACCATCCAGGAGCGCCGGTTCGCCGCCGTAGCATTGGACCAGGCATCGCAGGACGAGCGCAGCCACAACGTCGTCACCGAGTTCCTCCGCCGATGGCGCACCGGCAGCGAGGGTGCACGGTGGACGGCCGCGGCGACCCACGGCTACGGCCAGGGGCTGGACGACATCGACGCCACGCTGGACGCACTGCGCGTGCTCGGTACCCCCGATGAGACTCTCGACGCACTCGACGACCCGTCCGGCAGGCGAGTCATGATCACCGTGGTGAGCCGCAGTCTGAGTTCGCTGCTCGCCTTCGGTGCGGTGGAACCGATCCTGGCCACGTTGAACGACTGGGCCCGGCACGAGCGCACCAGCATGCGGACGTTGACCGGAGCCGCCGTTCTCCAACTGGTGCGCAAGCGCGGTTTCCACTTCACGTACCTGGACATCTCCGGCGGCCGCGACTATCGGGATCAGCTTCCGCGTCACGGACGATGGCCACTGCTGCTGGCGCTGCAACACGAGAACCCGCCCCTGACAACGCCGATCGCGCGGCTGCTGCGCGCCGCGTTGCGTGGCAATGGCGGTGACCGCGTCACCGACGCGCTCCAGTCGTGGCTCGCCATCGCCGCACGCGATCCCAGCTGCCTGTCCGCACTGATCGAATTCCTACCGCAGCTGGTGGAGATCCCCAGTGATTCGGCTCGCCTGCTTCATCTTGTCACCGAGCGTCGACGCGACTGGGCGGAGCCGCTACGCCCCGAGGTCGCCGACGCTCTCGAAATCGCGCTGCATTCAGCCAGTACATGGGAGGTGCACAGGTGGACGACGTCAACGATCTCCTGATCCGCACGGAACGGTTGGAGCACTGTCCGATCATCGACGAGCACTCCATCGGCTCGTTCGGTGTTTATTCAGGTTCACTGGTCAAGGCCCGCATGGCCGTGGTGGTGATCACCGCGCGAGGCGAGTACATCGCCTACCGGGACCGCCCGCCGACCACGCGAGACCTGGTCCGCAAACGTGCCCGTTTCGTGTCCCAAGTGGACATGGGGCAGCACAGGACGGAAATCATCGGCTCAACGCCCGCTGCGGACGACAGGTTCGACTTCGACTTCACCGTGCACCTTCGCTGGCATGTGAGCGAGCCGAAGAAGGTCGTCCGCGACGGCGTTCGTGACGTGCGCGCCGCGCTGGAACCGCTGCTGCTCGCTCGGATGCGCCCGATCACCAGACTGTTCCAACCCGAGCAGTCGGCGGACGCGGAGTCGAAGGTCAACGACGTGATCGCAACGATCTCGGAGGCCGCCGAACTGGGCATCACGGCCGAGGCGATTGCCCAGCTGCGGATGGAGGACACGGTTCGCGACGAGTTCCGGTTGGACCGCAAGGTGGCGGCCTACCGGAAGATCATCGCAGGTGGCGACCTGAACCAGTTCGCGTTCACCCTCGCGACGAACCCGGACGATGCGTCGGCCGTGGTGAAGGCGTTGATCCAGGAGCGGGACCGGGCCCGCCAAGACACCATCAGCTTTGTCACGAACCTGGTCAACTCCGGCGCCATCGAACGATGGCAGGTCGCCGACCAGATCCGGGTCGCGCTGCAATGGTTGCTGGAGAGCAGTGATCGGGTCATCACCGGTGCGGACGACACGCGCCCGTCCGCATTCCCGCCGGGCGCCGTCGATCCCGACGAGCCGCGATAAGTCAGCGAACCTCCATGGCGACCAGGACCGGGATGACGGCCGCCGCGCTCCACGCCTGCGGTCGACAAGCGGCCGGGTAGGGCGTTGGACCGGCATCACCCGAGTACAGCTCGGGCATGCGGTAGTCGAACGCGGCGGCGGCGGCGAGAAGTTGCTCCGCCAGCAGCTTCGCCTCGGCGGTGAAGCCCGCGCGGTGCAGGCCGGTGATCGCGATGGCGGTGTCGTGCGGCCACACGCTGCCGCCGTGATAGCTCAACGGCCAGTAGCCGCCCGCATTCGTGGCCAACGTGCGCAGCCCGTATCCGCTGGCCAGTTCCGGCCCGACGAGCCGCGCGGCGACCAGGCGCTGCTCGTCGTCGGTGAGCAGGCCGGTGCCGAGCAGGTGGCCGATGTTGCTGGTCAGCGTGTCGACGGGGCGTTTCTGGGCATCGACGGCGATCGCCGGGTAGCGGCCGTGTTCGTCGCTAACCCAGAACCGTTGCCGGAACTTCTCGGCGAGTTGCCGCGCCCATGCCCGCCAGCCTTCGCCACCGGGTAGCTCGAACGCGTCCAGCAGGTCCGCGCCGTGGATCGCGGCCTCGTGCGCGTACGCCTGGCATTCGCACAGCGCGATCGGCCCTTCGGCGAGCGAACCGTCGCGCCACTGGATGCTGTCGCCCGAGTCCTTCCAGCCCTGATTAGCCAGTCCGTGCCCGGATTCGTCGATGTACTCCAGCAGGCCGTCGCCGTCCGCGTCGCCGTAGTCGCGCATCCAGCCCAGTGCGCGTTCCAGGGCGGGCAGCAGCATGCGCACCTCGTCGTCGGGCAGGCCGGCACGCCAGGTGTCGTGCAGCAGGCAGATCCACAGCGGCGTCGCGTCGACGGTGCCGTAGTACAGCGGCGGCAACGTGATCCGCTCGTTGTCGACGGCCAGGGTGGCCTGTCGCAGCTCGTGCATGATCTTGCCGGGTTGCTCGGCGCTGGCCGGATCGACGCGGGTGCCCTGCAACGCGGCCAGGGCGCGCAGTGTGCTCGCCGCGATCGACGTGTCGATCGGCAGCAGGAACCTGGCTGCCCACAACGAATCCCGGCCGAACAGCGTGAAGAACCACGGTGCGCCCGCAGCGAGGAATTCGTCGTCGCTGCCTGCTCGCCGCACCCGCAGCGCGTCGAGGTCCGCGAGCGCGCGGTCGAGCCAGCGCCGCAACCGATCGTCCGTAGCAGCAGGCACCGTCCAGCGCGCGGCCGCATCGGCGGCGACGACCACGGCGTCCGGTGCGACGAACCGGGTGGACCATTCCGCGTCGAGTAGCACGCCCTTGCGCACCAACGCTTTCCAGCGCAACACGACATCGTCGCCGTCCCGTTCGACCGCCGCGCCCGGCGCGCGCAGCGTCACCGCGACGCTGCCGGACTGCCACCGCGCCCCCTCGCCGTCGAGCTCGAACGACGCACACACCGCATTGCCGCCCTCCCGCACCCTGTCCATGCCGGACGCGTCCGGCCGGATCCGCACCACGAGTTCGACTCCGCGAGACTCCAGGAGCCTGCTGGTGATCCGCACCGACTCGGTGACGCCATTCGCGCGCACCGCGAGCCGCCGGTCCAGTCGCACGTCCGGGTCTGCGCCGGGACCGTCGAGTCCGCGCAGCAACGCGGTGAACACGTTGGTGGACGCGGATTCCGGCACGATGGCGACCGGTTCGATGTCGCTGCCGACCACGTCCAGCGACACTGCCGAGACGACGCGCTGGTCGCCGGTCCAGTAGCCGTGCACACCATGCTCGCCGATGCGCCCATCGCGGTCCGACCAGACCTGGGTCGGGGCGAGCAGCGTCACGACCTCGTCGTGCAGGAACGGCTGCAACGCCGTCATACAGAGTCCTCCCTGAGTGTTCGTACGGTCAGCGCTTCGTCCGGCGCGGCCTGGCTGATGCGGATCGCGCGTCCGCCAGGTCTTTCCGATACGGCTTCGACGAGTTCGCGGTCGCGGTAGCCCAGGCCGACGCCTTCGTCGATGGCGATGCCGTCGACGAGGACGCCGTCCTCGATCGCCTTGCGGAACGCGGGCAGTCGTCTGGCGTCGGAGTCGATGTGCACGCCGAGCGAGCCCGGCAGGAACCCGAGCCCGTCGGCGACCGGCACCGGGTCGGGTCCGAAACTCGTCGTCACACCGCCGGTGTGCCAACAGATCCCGCCCGCCGACCCGCCGGCCAGCACAACGCCTGCCTGCCACGCGTCGCGCAGCACGTCGTCGAGTCCGTGTGCCCGCCACACCGCGAGTAACGCGACGAGCGAACCGCCGGACACCCACACCACGTCCGCGCCGAACACCGCTTCCCGCAACGAGGGCACGTTGCGGCGCGGGAAGAACCGCAGGTGCGACGCGTCCACACCCACCGCCCGCGCCGCCTCGACCTCCTGCCCTTCGACGAACCGCTGATCGCCGCCCGCCGTGTTCACGTGCAGCACCTTCGGTCTGCGATCCTCGGGTACGCGGGCGAGCCGGATCGCCTCGAACAGCAGCGGTCCGTACGCGGCGTCGGTCCACTCCCCCGCGACGAGGCCGCCGCACGTCGCCAGAATCGTGGGTGCGGTGGCGGTCATTCTTTCACCGCACCTTCGGTCGCGTTCAGGATCCGCTTCTGGAAGATGAAGAACGCGACCGCGACCGGGATCGTCATCACTACGGCCGCGGCGAGTTTGATCGGGTACTGGTTGCCCGCGCTCAACGCCCCCGACGCCAACCCGGCAACGCCCTTGGTCAACGTGGTCAGGTTCGGCGAGGACGCGGAGATGATGAACTGCGGCAGTTCGTTCCACGAACCCTGGAAGGAAAGGATCGTAATCGTCACCACCGCAGGCCGGGCCATCGGCAGCACGATCGACCAGAACGTGCGGAACGTGCCTGCCCCGTCGATCCGGGCCTGTTCCTCGACGCTCGGCGGGACCGATTCGAAGAATCCCTTCATGATGAACACGCCCGCCGCGTCGACCAGGATCGGGATGATCATGCCCGCGTAGGAGTCGTACATGCCGAACTGGTTGATCACCAGGAACTTCGGGATCAGCAGCACCACGTTCGGCACCGCCATGATCGCGACCACCGACGAGAACACGATCGTGCGACCGCGAAACCGCAGCCGCGCCAGCGCATATCCGGCGAGCGAGTCGAAGAACACCCGGCCGACCGTGACCAGGATCGCGACCAGGAACGAGTTACCAGCCCACACCGCGAAGTCCGAGTGCGTGAACAGATCGGAGAACGCGGCACCGGTCCAGGTCACCGGCAGCGCCAACGGGTGCAGCGACGCGTCCTCGTCGGTCTTGAAGGCGTTGACGATGGCCACGTAGAAGGGCAGCAGGTATACCAGGGCGATCAGCACGGCGGCGCCGTAGCGGGTGATCCGTCCGGTCATGTTCCCTCCTTTCCGAGCATCCGGCGCCGTCGCGAGATCGGCCGCTCGCGCAGCGCCCAGCGCTGGAAGAGAGTGAACACCACGATGATCGCGAACAGGATGAAGCCGATCGCCGCGCCGACACCCCAGTCCTGGCTGCCGAACGCGTCCTTGTAGGACAGATAGGCTGGCGTGAGCGTCGTGTTCGCCGGTGCGCCCTTTGTGCCGGTGTAGACCTGGTCGAAGGTCTGCCAGGTGCCGATCAGCCCCAGCGTGACCACGGTGAACAGAGTCGGCCGCAACTGCGGGAAGGTCACCCGCCAGAACCGGGTCCACGAGCCCGCGCCGTCGATCCGGGCCGCTTCGTCCACATCGGACGACAGGTTCTGCAACGCGGCCAGGAACAACAGCATGAACGTGCCGGAGGTGGTGAACACCGCGAGCAGTACGAACGCGCTCATCGCCACCGACGGCCCGGCGAACCAGTCCCACCAGGACATACCGAGGAACTCGTGCTGGGTCAGCGCGCCTGGTCCCTGGTGTACGCCGAACGCGCCGAGCAGGTCGTGCACGATGCCCGACGGTTCGTTGAACCAGTTCGGCCCGTGCACCCTGATCCAGCTCAGCACCTCGTTCACCGCGCCCGTCGAGGAGAACAGGAACAGCCACAGCACGGTGATCGCGACCGAGCTGGTCACCGACGGGAAGTAGAACGCGGTGCGGAAGAACCCGCGTCCACGCCGGACCCCCCGGTTGACCAGCAGCGCGAGGCCGAGCGCGACCGCGGTCTGCAGCGGCACTGCCAACACCACGTACCAGAGGTTGTTGCGCAGCGAGGTGCCGAACTCCTGCTCGACGAGACCGCCGCCGCTGAGCAGCTTGGCGTAGTTCTGCGCACCGACGAACGGCACACCGCCCGCGAACGGACTGCCGACCCCGCGCCACCCGGAGATGCTCACCCAGGCGGCCATCAGCACCGGAACGGCGAAGAACAGCCCGAGCACGACGAGCATCGGGGTCAGGAACACCCAGCCGGAGATCGCCTCGCCTCGGCGGGCGCGACGGGAGCGCCGGCCGCTCTCCCGTCGCGCCGAAGCGAGCGTGGTCAATGCGGTCATGGGTAACTCAGCCCTTGAGCGCCGCGGCCAGGTTCTGCTGCAACCCGCCGAGCAGCGCCTTCGGGTCGGTGTTGGCGAGGCCCGCGACCTGGGTGTCGAAGTTGCTGATCGCGTCCATGGTGCCGGGCTTGTTCGGCATACCCTTGGCGCCCGGCGCTTCCTTCAGGAACGCGGCGTCCTGCGGGAACTCCTGCTGCCACTGCGTTGCGGCGGACTGCACGCTCGGCATCACCCCGAACGCCTTGGCGAAGGAGAGCTGCTCCTTGGCGGTGGTCAGGTACTCGACCAGATTCAGCGCGGCCTTCTGGTTCTTGGACGCGGCGGCGATGCCCCAGCAGTTGGTGAACTGGAGCGTCGCGGCGCCCTTCGGTCCGGTGGGCAGCGGCACGATCTTGTAGTTCACGCTCGGGTAGCTCGCCGACATGGTGCCGGTCAGCCAGTTGCCCTCGACGGTCATCGCGGCCTTGTTCTTGCCGAACGCGTCGCCGCCCCAGCTCTCGCCGAGGTCGCTGGAGAACTTCAGCGAACCGGCGCCGAGCAGCTGCTTCACGTAGTCCAGCCCCTGCACGTTCCCGGCCGAGTCGGCGGTGGCGGTGGTCTGGCCGGCATTGGTGAGCGCGCCACCGGCCTGCGCCATGAATGCGCCGACCCGCTCGTACTGCGGGCTCATGGTCAAACCGGCGCGGCCTGCGATGGTCAGCTTCTTCGCCACGGCGGTCAGCTGGTCCCAGGTGGTGGGGATGTCGGCGTCGGTGAGGCCGGCGGCCTGCCAGTCGGCGGTGTTGATGAACAGCGCGAGAGTCGAGAAGTCCTTGGGGGCGCAGTAGAACTTGCCGTTGAAGGTGAACGCGTCGCGCAGCGTCGGGTAGAAGTCGTTCTTGTTCGGCAGCTGGTCGCCGTAGGCGAGCAGGGAGCCGTTGGACGCGTAGCCGGTGAGCGAGGTCGTGGAGACGTAGAACAGGTCGGCGGGTTTGTTCGCGGCGAAGCCCTGGGCGAGCTGCTGGTCGAGGTCGTTCGCGACCTGGACGTTCGCGGCGATGCCGGAGGTCTTCGACCAGGCCTTGGCGGCAGCGGTCACGGCATTGGTTTCGGCGTCGCCGGAGGATCCGATCAGGACCGACAGGGCGGTGTTGCTGGAGGTGAGCTGCTTGGTGTCGGTGTTGCTCTGGCTGCTACTGAAGCCGGACCCGCAGGCGGTGAGGGACAGCGCGGTCGCGAGAGCCAGCGCGCCGACAGCGGCCAGCCGGGGAGTAGGTCGTCGCATCGTGGGGACTCCTCGTTGAGTGCAGTGCGATTTGATCGTTCAATATGAACGTTCAAATTCGCTCGACCGTACAACACGACTACCGATACTGTGAAGCCATGCCCCGTGCCGCCACCGTTGCCGATGTCGCGGCAGCCGCAGGTGTGTCGCGACAGACGGTGTCCAACGTGCTCAACGCGCCCGATGTCGTCCGCCCCGCCACCCGCGAGCGAGTGGCGCGAGTCATCGCCGAACTCGGCTACCGCCCGCACGCGTCCGCACGGCGCCTGCGCACCCGGCAGAGCTCCACACTCGGCATCCGGCTCTCCCAGGTGCACGGCATCTCGGGTGCCGTGCTGGACCGGTTCCTGCACGCCCTCGTCGAGCACGGCGACCGGCGTGACATGCGGATCCTGCTGTTCCCCGCCGCCGACCCCGACGACGAGATCCGCCAGTTCGCCCGCCTGACCGACGGCGCCGACGTGGACGGGTTCGTGATCACCGGCACCTTCCACGACGACCCGCGCACCTCGTGGCTGCGCGAACACAACATCCCGTTCGTCACCTTCGGCCGTCCCTGGGGCCTGGCCGACATGGACGACGCCCCGCATCCCTGGGTCGACGTGGACGGTCGCGCTGGGTTACACGAGGCAACGAGCCATCTGCTCGCCCAGGGGTACCGGCGCATCGGATTTCTCGGCTGGCCCAGCCCGTCCGGTCAGGGCGACGAACGCAGGCGCGGCTGGCGCGACGCGATGGCCCGCGACGCCATGCGCGGCGTGCCCGGGCTCGACCGCCTGGACCTCGCCTGCCAGGACGACGTCACCGCCGCCTCCGGCACGGTCGCGGCGGCACGGCAGCAGGGCGTTGAGTTCGACGCGCTGGTGTGCGCCAGCGACACCCTCGCGCTCGGCGCGTCGTTCGTGCTCGGCACCGGGATTCCGGTCGTCGGCTACGACAACACGCCGGTGACCGACGCGCTCGGCATCTCCAGCGTCGAACAGCCGCTCGCCGAGGTGGCGAGCGCGGCGTTCGAACTCCTCATGGGACCGACCGGTCGTGTGGTGCTCCCGTCGGCGACCGGTCACCGGCTGCTCCGCCCGCAGGTGATCTGGCGCTGAGCGCGACGCCAGGTTCACCGGGAAGTATCAGCATCGTGTGTTGCGGGGTATCGGGCACAACGTGCCACAGGAGTCGCCGAAGAACTTCGCCAAGGCGGTGCTGGACGCCGATCACCTCTGACTCGCCCACCGGCCGGTCATGGTTGCGCCGTCGCGGGTGAACCGGATGCCGGGGAGCCTGCGGCGCAACCAGTCGAGGACGAAGTAGTTCTCGCTGAGCACGTCACAGCACAGCTCGGTCACGCCGACCTCGGCGATTGTGCCGGTGAGGTGGTCGAGCAGATCGCTGCCGATGCCGCGCCGCTGGTAGTCGTCGGTGACCACGATGCCCACGTCGGCGTCGTGGTCGCCAGCGCATACGGCCATCGCGTGTCCGACGACGGTGTCGCGGTCGAGGGCGAGCAGGACAAGCTGAGCGGGGGCGATGGTGACCAAGCGCCGCAGGAACGCCGGGCTCAGGTACGGAAGGCTGTTGAAGAATCGTCGTTGTCGGCTGTCGACGGACAGGCCGGTGAGGAACGCGCCCACCGACGCGCTGTCGCGGTACCGGGCCGGTCGCACCGAGAGCATGCCAGGACTATCGGCCGCGTCAGGTCTGCGTCGCTACCCGCGAACAGGGGTAATCCCGAAGCGGGCCGTTGAAGACCTCGCTGATGCCGGGCATCCTCGGGCGCCAGGCGGTGATCGCGGGGTCAGGCGGCACTGATCACGTCCGCGACCTGATCGGGGAAGTCCATCGAGATGAACGTCCGTCCACCCGGGACAGTGGTCAGCGTCGCGGCGGGGAAGGCGGCGGCGAGTTTCTTGGCGAGGTCGACCGGGAAGAACGCGTCGGCGTCACCCCACACGATCCGGACCGGTTTGGGAAAATCGGCGAATCTGGTCGAAACATCGAGCAGGTCGGCCGGGCGCATGGCGCTGGTGAGTTTGCCGAGGTCGCGCCGGATCGCCTTGTTCCGCAAGCCAGGCTCGATCCAGGACCGGGTGAGCACCGGATCGGGTTCGTGGGTGAACGTCCATCCGTAGACGTGGCGGCTGTGCCGGATGGCGGGGACGGTGAGCAGGGCGAGCATCGGCTGGATCAGTGCGGCGTGTCGGCCGACGGTGACGAGTCCGCTGAACTCGCTGGGCGGGAAGACGTCGAACACGTCGCAGTTGGTGAGCACCAGCCGACCGATCCTGCCGTGGTCGGTGTCGATGGTGAACTGGCACAGCGCTCCCCCGGTGTCGCTGCCGACCAGGGTGACGTCGGTCAGGTCGAGGGCGGCGAGGAAGTCGTTGATGATCCGGGCGATGCCGCGCGGACTGAGGTCCGCGTCGGCATTCATCGGCGTGCGGTGCGAACCGAGTGGCCAGTCGGGGGCGTAGCTGCGGATGCCGCGTGCGGCGAGCCGCTCGGCGACGCCGGTCCACAGTCGACTGTCGACCAACAGTCCGTGCACGAACACCACCGGTGGGGCGGCGCTCTCGGCCGGGCCTGCCGTGCGGTAGGTGACGGTGCCCTGCGGCAGTTCGACGTGGTTCATCGCGCCCTCCTGCGGACGGGGGCGAGCCCGGTGAGCAAGGCGTCGAGGCCCAGTTGCCAGCGCCGGTCCACGGACTGGGTGGACGCGCCCATGCGTTGCGCGCTCTCGGCCGCCGCCAAGCCTTGTACGAACGCGAAATAGACCTGCGCGATGTCGATCGGATCGCCGTCGAGC
Organism: Pseudonocardiaceae bacterium; assembly: GCA_036494465.1. Classification (GTDB taxonomy): domain Bacteria; phylum Actinomycetota; class Actinomycetes; order Mycobacteriales; family Pseudonocardiaceae; genus CAJCJE01. The sequence goes on along the minus strand of DASXOJ010000155.1, from coordinate 13,370 downwards.
TTGCCCGCGTCGATGGCGGCGCGGATCCGGTTGACGAAGATCTTGCGCACCTTGACGCCGGCTTTCTGGTCGTCCTGCGTCGGTTCGAAGTCGGCGAACGGACGCGAGAACATGACCTGGGACAGCACCGGGTTGGCGAGTACGAATCGCCGGAACGATTCGGCGAGCTCGCGCAACGCGTCGAGCGGATCAGCAGGCGGTGTCGTGTCCAACGAGTCGCCGAGCATCCGGAACCCCGCAAAGAAGATTTCCCGGATGAGTCCCGCCTTGTCGCCGAACACTTCGTAGATCGCGGGGACCGACGCCTCGGCGCGGCGCGCGACGGTGCGGGTGGTCAGCCCGGCGACCCCGTCCTCGGCGAGCACGGCGAGCGCGCTGGCCACCCCGCGCTCGCGGAGAGCATCGGTTCGTTGCTTCACCCGCGGCACGTCGCCGATGGTAGCAGCGCGGAAGAGGAGAGGAAACACACGTTACGGAACATTGATACGGAACGATGTTATGCTGGGCTGGTGACCGACGCCGTCCTCCAACTTCTGCGTGCCCGCAAGCAACACGCCAGCACGCCAGGGCACCGCCGCGACGACGCGCGCCTGGTGCTGCTCATCGAAGGTGGCAGCTCGCGGGGCGCCTACTCCAGTGGCATGACCATCGCCATCGAACGCCTCGGCCTGCTCCCCCTGTTCGACGCCGTCTACGGCAGCTCGGCGGGCGCGCTCAACGGCGCCTGGCTCCTGTGTGGACGGGCGGACGCCACCAAGCACGCCTGGTGGGACCGGACCATCATGCGCACCACGATCGATCCGCGACGCATCGTGCGCGGCCAGCCAGTGGTGGACACCGAGTTCCTGATCCACACCGTGTACACCAAGATCCTGCCGATGGGGTTCCAGGAAATCCTGGACAACCCCGTCGAGTTCCACCCGATGGCCACCGACGCCGCCACCGGCGAAGCCGCCGATCTGCACGAGCACGTCCGCGACCAGGCCGGTATCCAGGCGACGCTGCGCGCGTCGACCGCGATGCCGCTGCTGGCAGGCGACCCGATCGAGATCGACGGACGGCGCTACATCGACGCCGGGGTGAGCGAATCGGTGCCGATCCGCTCGGCGCTCGCGCAGGGCGCCACGCACATCGTCGCGTTGCGCACCAAGCGTTCCGACGAGACAACGACGCCACCGTCCCGAGTGGAGCGTCTGGTGCTGCCGCGCTGGTTCGCCAGGCACGCGCCCGGCGGGCTCGAACCGTGGACCAACCGCGAAGCCAACCGTGCCGAGGAGGAACGACTCCTGGCCACGCATCCGGCGACGCTCCAGATCCGTCCGCCGCTGGGCAGTGTCCGAATCGGTCACACCGAACGCGGCGAAGTCCCGCTCCGGGCAGCCGTCGACACCGGACGGCAGGCCGCGTGGGACGAACTGTCCGGCTGTGTGGACGCGGTGACCGCATGACCGCGAACACCGAAGCCGAGCGCGTCCGGGTGGTCACCTGGGCGGATCAGCTCTCGTTCGCCGATGCTGCCGCCGAGCTGAGTGGCCTGGAGTTCCTGCGCGCCATGGCGCGCGGCGACATTCCAGCCGCACCGATGATGGACCTGATCGGCATGCGGTTGATCTCGGCCGATCCCGGCGAGACCGTCTTCCGGCTCACCCCGGCCGAATTCCACTGCAACCCCACCTGGTCCGTGCACGGTGGCGTGTACGCGACCATGCTGGATTCCGCCGCAGCGTGCGCCGTGCACACCACGCTGCCGGTCGGTGGCCGGTTCAGCACGCTGGACCTGTCGGTCCGACTGCTGCGTCCGATTCGGACGGACACCGGCCCGGTGACCGCGACCGGCACGGTTGTCCACTCCGGACGGCAGATCGCGCTCGCCGAAGCCCGCCTGACTGACGCCGAAGACCGTTTGCTGGCAACGGCGACCGCCAACTGCTTCATCAGCCTGCCATGAGAGCGCGCGGCTACAGCTGGGTCGACCCGCAGCAGTTGCACAAGACCGGACGCGACCTGAGCGGCCTCGACTTCACCCGCCACCTGCTGGAGGCCGGCGAACAAGGAAGGATGCCGATCGCGGCCACGCTCGGGTTCCGGCTCGCTGAAGTCGCCGAAGGCTATGTGGTTTTCGTCGGTGAACCGGCCGAGCATCTGTACAACCCGATCGGCGTCGTGCACGGTGGCGTCGCCGCGACCCTGCTGGACAGCGGCCGGTAGCGCGGTGCACACGACACTGCCTGCCGGCACCGGCTACACCACCGTCGACCTCTCGGTGCACTACCTGCGCCCGGTCACCGTGGCGATCGGGCCGATCCGCGCGATCGGCACCGTGCTCAACCGGGGCTGGCGCACCGCGCTGGGCCAAGCGGAGCTGCGCGACTCGGCGGACCGGCTGCTCGCGCACGCCACCAGTTCGTGCATGCTGTTCGACCGGTAGCCGCCATGGACGAGATCACCGCAGCCCTCACCGAACTCACCGCCGTCATCCGCGACACCACCGATCCCGCGTTGCGCGCCCGGCTGATCAAGATCCAGTACGACCTCACCGCCCGCCACGGACCAGCCCCGATCTCGACCCTCGCACCGCGAGAGATCGACACCCTCCGGCTGGTCGAAGTCGGCGCGAGCAACCTGGAGATCGCCGTCCGGCTCGGGCTCGGTCTGGAAACCGTCAAGGCGTATCTCCGCTCCGCCATGCGCAAACTCGCGGTGCACAACCGGACTGCCGCCGCCCACCAGGCGCGCCGATCCGGCATGCTCTGAGTCATGGGACTGTCTGCGCGCGACGTGTTCGATTCGCTGGGCAAGGACTACGAGACCGCCTTCGCGGGTTTCACCGCGCAACGCGAAGAAGCCGAGTGGCTGGCCGGTGAGCTCCCCACGAACGCGCGGGTGCTCGATGTCGGCTGTGGGACTGGCAAGCCCGTCGCCGAAGTACTCGCCGCGGCGGGCCACCGGGTGACCGGCTACGACGTCTCGCCGAAGATGATCGAGATCGCCCGCGCGCAGCTCCCCGGTGCCGGCTTCGACGTCGCCGACCTCCGCACGCTCGAACAACCAGCGGGCAGCTGGGATGCGGTCGTGGCGTGCTATTCGCTGCTCCAGCTCACCCACGCCCAGATCGACGCGGCGCTGGCGAAGTTCGCGGACTGGCTCGCGCCGGGCGGGATCTTCCTGATGGCGACCGTGCCCGTCGATGTCGCGGGGTTCGATTTCGAGTTCATGGGCAAACCGGTCACCGTCAGCAGCTACTCGGCGGAGAGCTACCGCGAGCGGCTCACGCGTCTCGGGCTTGAGGTCGTGCGGGAGCGATTCGTCGACTTCCAGCCGGACTATCCCGGTGCCGCACCCGAAAACGACCTGTTCATGGGCGCGCGCAAACCCTAGTGCTCGGCCAGCCACCGCACCGCGCGCTTGCGGACCTTGCGCAGACCCGCTCGCTCACCGAAGTAGTCGCCGACCGCGCCGACCAGCGGCAGCATCCCGAGCAGGTGGTGGTACCAGCGGCCGTTCGGGCGTTTGCCGAGCTCGTCCGTCACGCTCCACAGTGACCGGGCCAGCCGCCACAGCGTGCCGGCGACCGTGCGCACGGTCAGCGCGACGCGTCCGCGCCGGGGCCGGTCGAGCTGCCCGGTCAACCGGTCCACCTCGGCGTCTTCGGCGTTCTTGTCGCGACCGGTCGGGTCGACGTCGCGCTCGAACAGCACCGAGGCGAGCAGCCGCACCCGGGTCTCGGTATCGGTCACGCCGTACTCGCCCGCGATCGCGCACAGAATCAGGCCCTGCGCGGTCACGCCGACCAGGTCCTGCACCGGCAACCGATCGGCCAGCGCGCCGCCGAGCCCGGGGATCGCGGTGACCAGCGCCGTCAGGCTGCCAAACCGGTTGACCCACCAGTGCACTCGCCGGTCCGGCCCCATCGCCGCCCAGGCCGCGGTCCCAGGCACCCGGATCGACCGCAGCACCTTCAACCGGATCGGATCGGCGTCGCGGACCATGTCCAGCACCGGGCCGCAGGCACGTACGAACGGCCGCAGCACCGCGACCAGCTGACGATCCGACACACTCACGAAGCAGGCTCCGGTTCCGGTTCGATTCGCGCCGCGCGATTCGCGGCGACCGCGGTGATCAGCACGCTGCCCATCGCCGCCGCCAGGATCGCAGCTCCTTCACCTGCGGTCAGCAGGTGGTTCGCTGTCCCGATCGTCACGGCGGCCACCGGCAACCCGAGCTGGGCCGACGCCAGCACCGCGAACGGCAAGGGCTGCCCCAGAAACCGGGTCGCCGCGTGCACCAGCACCGTCCCGGCCACCAGCAGCGCGGCCAACCCGATCAACCTCGGCGACTGCACCAGCGCCCGCAGATCCACCGACGCGCCCAGCCACACGAAGAAAACCGGCGCCAGGAACCCGTCCGTCACCCCGAACAACTGCCGCGCCAACCGGCGCGGCTCCCCCTCGCGGCGCAACATCAACCCGGCAACGAACCCGGCCAACATCACCGACACTCCCAACAGCTGCGCGATACCGGCCAGCACGAACAAGATGATCAACCGAACCCGCAGTTCCAAGCCGAAATCGCGGCGCTTGCTCAGGTCGCGCAACCGCTCCAGCACCCCGCGATCCCGCAACCAGCGCATCACCAGGAACAACAGCCCGCCCGCGCCGATCACCGCCGCCGCGCCCAATGCCGCGCGACCGGCGTGCCCGGGATCCTCCGCCAACGGCAACGCCACGATGCACACCGTGTCCGCGAACGCGACCTGCACGATCGTCACCAGCGCCGCACCAGAGCGCAGATTGGCCTCGTCCAACACCGGCACCACCAGCGCCGCCGAACTCGACGCCAGCAACACCGCGTACACCAGCGCATGCCCGGTACCGCCCAGCGCCGCCACGCCGAAACCCGCGGGCACGGCGAGTACCCCGACCCCGGCCGCCAGCAACGCGCCCTTGCGCAGCGCGCTCCGCAACGCCGGATCGCCGAGCGGGACGTGGCTGCCCGCTTCCAGCATCACCAGCCCGAACCCGATCGACGCCAGGAACGACAACTCCGGCGAGACCGCGTGCACCCAGTCGAACCCGGTCCGGCCGACCACGACGCCCAGCAGGATCTCGCCGACCACCACCGGCACCCGCGCCCGTTCCGGCGTCGCCAGCAACGGACCGGCCAGCCCGGCGACCAACACCAACGCGAGCGTCAACAGCGACATCGCGCCGCTCACGACTCCAGCGTGGCCGCGTGATCCGGAACGTAGGTCTGCTCGTCGCGCGGCGGACGCTGGTAGCCGGTCGGCGCAGGGCGCTTCGGCAACGTCAACTCCGGCGGCTTGATGTCGTGATAGTGGATGGTGGACAGCAGGTGCGCGATCATGTTGATCCGCGCCCGCCGCTTGTCCTCGCTCTCCACGACGAACCAGCGCGATTCCGGGATGTCGGTGTGCACCAGCATCTCGTCCTTCGCCTGCGAGTACTCCTCCCAGCGGCTGATCGACTCCAGATCCATCGGCGAGAGCTTCCACCGCCGCATCGGATCGTCCAATCGGGACTCGAACCGGCGCTGTTGCTCGGCGTCACTCACCGAGAACCAGTACTTGCGCAGCAGAATCCCGTCGTCGATCAGCAACCGCTCGAAGATCGGGCACTGCTGGAGGAAATGGCGGTACTCGTCGGGCGTGCAGAACCCCATCACCCGCTCGACCCCCGCGCGGTTGTACCAACTCCGGTCGAACAGCACGATCTCACCGGCCGAGGGCAGGTGCTCCACGTAGCGCTGGAAGTACCACTGGCCGCGTTCCCGCTCGGACGGCTTCGGCAAGGCCGCGATCCGGGCAACGCGCGGATTCAGGAACTCCGACACCCGCTTGATCGTGCCGCCCTTGCCCGCCGCGTCGCGTCCCTCGAAGATCACGACCACCCGGGCGCCCTCGGCACGCACCCACTCCTGCAACTTCACCAGCTCACCCTGGAGCCGGAACAGTTCCCGCTCGTAGCTCGCCTTCGGCAACCGGCCCTTCGACATCCGGTCAGACTACGTCCGCCACCTGCCGGTCGCCTCCTCAGTGACCTTGCCCACGCGCGCCTCCCGGTACCGTGAAGACGACGGACAATTACTGGCCAGTAGGCCGTCAGGAGGCGACGTGCAGGAACCGCTGTTCACCTCGGTCGACGAGGTCGCCGACCGGCTCGCAGATGCCGGTTACCTGACCTCGACCCCGGTCGCCACCACGGTCTTCCTCGCCGACCGCCTCGGCAAACCGCTGCTCGTCGAAGGGCCGGCGGGCGTCGGCAAAACCGAACTCGCCCGCGCCCTCGCGCAGGCCACCGGCAGCGAGCTCATCCGCCTCCAGTGCTACGAAGGCATCGACGAGGCGCGCGCCCTGTACGAGTGGAACCACGCCAAGCAGCTGCTGCGCATCACCTCAGGCCGCGACGAAGCCTGGGAAGACACCCGCGACCAGGTCTTCAGCGAAGAGTTCCTGCTCCCGCGCCCATTGCTGACCGCCATCCGCAATCCCGACCCGACTGTCCTGCTCATCGACGAAGCGGATAAGTCGGACGTCGAAATGGAAGGGTTGCTGCTCGAAGTCCTCGGCGACTTCCAGATCACCGTCCCCGAACTCGGCACCATCACCGCGACCCGGCGCCCGTTCGTCCTGCTCACCTCGAACGCCACCCGCGAGCTGTCCGAGGCACTCAAGCGACGCTGCCTGTTCCTGCACCTCGGCTTCCCCACGCCCGAACTCGAACGCGACATCGTCACGTTGAAGGTGCCCGAACTCGACGCCGCACTGGCCGACTCGCTGGTACGCGTCGTCGCCGCCCTGCGCGCCATGGACCTGCGCAAGGCGCCGTCCATCGCGGAAAGCGTCGACTGGGCCCGCACCCTGCTCGCACTAGGCGCCGACACCCTCGACGAACAAACGGTCCAGGCCAGCCTCGGCGTCATCCTCAAATACCAGGCGGACCACCGCAAAGCCACCGCCGAACTCCGCCTAGACCGGCTGCTGGACCCCGCCTGATGGCGCTCGCCGCCAGGCTCGTCGACTTCGTCGGCGCGCTGCGCGAACACGGCATCCCGGTCGGGCCGGGCGAAACCGCCGACGCGGCAGCCGCCATCGACGTGCTCGGCCTCGCCGACCGCGACCAGCTCCGCGCCGCCCTCGCCGCGACCGTGCTGCGCCGCGCGGGCCAGCGCGTCACCTTCGACGCCGTCTTCGACCTGTACTTCCCGGTCGCCGTCGGCACCGCGGACAGCACCGCCGAGATCGACAACCTCGACGACCTCCGCACCGAACTCGTCGCCGCCCTCGCGGCAGGCGATGGCGACGCCCTCCGCGCGCTGGCCGCCGCCGGGGTCGGCGAATTCGGGCAGTACGGGCGAGCAGGCGGGATGAGCGGCTGGTCCGCCTACCAGACCCTGCAGAACGTCCGGCCCGACGCGCTACTCGACCGGGTACTCGCCGCCATCCGCACCGACCAGGCCGACGGACTCGACCCGGCCATCGGCTCAGCCATCGCCGAACAGGAAGCCCGCGCCCGGATCGGCCAGTTCCGCGAGTACGTGCAGGCCGAAGCCCGCCGCCGGGTCGCCGAACTCCGTGGCCGCGAACGCATCTCCCGCTACGCGGTCGCGCCGCAGACCGAACTCGTCGGCTTCACCAGCGCCACCCGCGACCAGATCGCCGACCTGCGCCGAACCATCCAACCGCTGTCCAGGAAACTCGCCACCCGGCTCGCCAGCCGACGCCGACGCAGCAGGCGCGGCCAGATCGATCTGCGTCGCACTCTGCGCCGCTCACTGGCCACCGGCGGCATCCCCATGCGGCCGGTGCTGCGCAACCGCCGCCCCGGCCGGCCCGAACTCGTGCTGCTGTGCGACATGTCCGGCTCCGTCGCGGGATTCGCCCAGTTCACCCTGCTGCTGGTGCAAGCCCTCGCCGACCAGTTCAGCAAGGTCCGCAGCTTCGCCTTCGTCGGACTCACCGACGAGATCACGTCGCTGGTCAGCACGGGTGCGGCCGATCCGGAAGGGCTCGCCCGCCGCATCATGACCGAAGCCCGGCTCACCCGGTGGGGCACCAACAGCGACTACGGCGACTCGCTGAACAGCTTCGTCGAGGAATGGCCCGACGTGATCGGCCCGCGCACCTCCGTGCTGATCCTCGGCGACGGGCGCACCAACGGCGGCGACCCCAACCTGGCGGCGCTGCGCCGCATCGCCGACCGCGCCCGGCACGTCCACTGGCTCAACCCCGAAGCGCGAAACTATTGGGGCACCGGCGATTCCGCCGCTCGCCAGTACGGCGAGATCGTGCCAATGCACGAGTGCCGCAACCTCCGTCAACTCACCCAGTTGGTCACCGAACTGCTGCCGAGCTGACCCATCGGCCGGACTGCACCACCCCTCGCAGCCCCAGCTCTGCATCGAGAACGATCAGATCAGCGGGACCACCGACCCGGATTTCGCCAACGCCGCTTCGGGTTCCCGGCGCGAGCCGGGCCGGATTCCGCGTCGCCAAGCTGAGCGCGTCGGCCAGCGGGTACGTCGTCCTGGTCGCCACATTGCGCACGCCGTCCAGCAACGTCGCCGCCGCACCGGCGAGCAGGTCGCTGCCCACCTCGGCAAGCCGCTGATCCGCACCGAGTTCCACCAGCGCACCGACCGCCGTCCGGTAGCGGCCGGGCGCTCGGCCGCCGATCTCGGTCGAGTCGGAGACCAGGAACGCGCGGTCGAGCGTTTTGGCGCGCAGCATGACTTCCAGCGTGTCGAACGGTAGATGGTGGCCGTCGGCGATCAGGCCCGCGCTGAGCCGGTCGTCGGCCAGCTGGCGCCAGATGATGTTCGGGTGGCGCGGGACCGTCGTGGCGATGCCATTACCGAGATGGGTCGACAGGGTCGCTCCCGCATCGGCCGCAGCACTCACCTCGTCCGGCTCGGCGTGCGTGTGTCCGATCGCCACCGAAATGCCCATGTCGACCAGTCGCCGGATGTGTTCCGGTGCCTGGTCACCGTGCGGCGAGACGGTCACCATCCCGACCGGACCGGCTGCCCGCCACCGCAGCACCTCGTCGGAATCCAACGGCCGCACGAAAGCCGGATCGTGCACACCGCGCGGCCCCTGCCGGTCGGAGATGAACGGTCCCTCGACGTGCACCGACGGCACCGCGTTGGCCACGACCGGATCGGCGGCGCGCGCATCGGCGATCGCGCGCAGGGCGGCGGTGATGCGTGGCTCCGGCGCGGTGATCACCGTCGGCAACCAGGTCGTGATCCCGTGCGCGGCAAGCACGTTCGACAGTTCGATCACCGTCTCGGCGTAGATCGACTCGGCGTTGACGTCCAGTCCCGCGTAGCCGTTCACCTGGAGATCCACCAGGCCAGGCGCGAGGATCGGCAGCGTGCCCTGATCGGTGTCGACCGGGCTGATCGCGGTGACCACCGCACCGTCCCAGGTCACCTTGACCGCGACATCACCATCGCCGAGCCTGCCGACCACTTCGGACGTTCTCACAGCTGTGGCACCCGCTCCCGGAGTCGTTGGGCCTGCTCGGCATTGTGCGCGTCGCCACCGACGGTATAGCTCGATCGCCACACCCGCGCCCGCTCGCCCAGTTCCTCGACCGCGCTCGCCAGGATCGCCTGGAGCACGAACGAGTTCAACGCGGTCGACACCCCGCCGACCTGAACCCCGTACCCGAGATCGAGCACCGCGTCCGCAGGAGGCACATGGGTGTCGATGTGCACCTCCGCCAGCGTCGACAGGTCAACGGCCGCCTCCGCACGAGCCGGATGATCCGGCGGCACGCTCGCACTCGCGGCGCGCGAGGACAACGCGATCACTCTCGCGCCCCGCTCCCGAGCAGACCTGGCCGCGCCGATCGCCGCCGCGTTCACCCCGAACGCGTTGATCACGATGAACGGATCCCCAGCGCCTACCCCGGATCCGGCTACCACCGTCGCGCCGTGCCCATCCACCCGCTCCGCACTGGTCGAAGCAAGCGCCTTGTTGACGGGGTCAAGGACGGGGGCGATGTTCGTGGGGCAACCGGCTCGGTAGAAGACGTCCTGGACGGCGATCGCGGAGTGGGCGCCGGGTCCGTAGACGTAGATCAGGCCGTCGCGGCGGAGCTGACCGGCGATCAGGGCGGCGGCACGCGCGATCGCGTCGGCCTCGTCGCGGACGATCACCTCGATCGCGCGGGACAGTTCGCCTGCATAGCGGGCCAGGATCATCGCGGGTCGGCTTCGGCGTCGACGTAGAGGGTCGCGTCCGGGTGGGTGCGCAGCGCGGTGCCGGGATACATCGGACCGACCGGCTCGCCGATCGTCTGTGCGACGGCGGTTCGCTTTTCGCTGCCGGGCACCGAGCCGAGCACGGTCGCCGCGTTGAGCAGGCGCGGAATGGTGACCGTGATCGCGGTGGCGGGCACGTCCGCGAACGTCGCGAAGTGGCCCTCGTCGACCTGCTGGCTGCGGCTGACCTCGTCGAGCTCGACCACGCGCACGCCCATCGGGTCCGCGAAGTCGGCGGGCGGATCGTTGAACGCCAGGTGGCCGTTCACACCGAGACCGAGCAGCACCAGCGCGAACGGTTCGCTGCCGAGCAACGCCTCGTAGCGAACCGCCTCGGCTTCCGCATCGGCACCGGGGTCGATCGGGTGGAAGGTTGCGCCGGGCAGGTGCCGCACGAAGGTGTCGGTCAGCCAGGTCGCGAAGCTCTGCGGCGCACCGGGCGCGAGGCCGACGTACTCGTCCATGTGGAACAGGTCGACCCGGCTCCAGTCGATCCCGTCCGCCGCTGCGAGCGTCGCCAGGGTCGCGGCCTGGCTCGGCGCGGCGGCGAGCATCACGCGTGCGCGACCCTTCGTTCGCAACGCGTCGCGCAGCACCTGGGCGGCATGCCCGCCCGCGCGCTCCCCCATCGCGGCGCGGGTTGGCTCCCCGATGACCCGCAGCGCCCCATCGACACTCGCTGACATGACCACCCTTTCCACTGGGCGCTGACTCCTTGGCAAACGTTTGATGGATTACGGCGACAGTGTCACGTTCACGCTCCGGTTCCGGCCAGACAGCACCTCGACAACCGCCGCGATCGCGGCGTCCGAGACCATTTCGAAGGCGTCGACCGCGGGCACGCTCACCACCGGCCCTCCGACGCGCAGGTCGGCTGCTGTCGCCGCCGAGTTGACCACCGCCACAACGGGAACACTCGCCGATCGCACCGCGTCCGCGAATGCCGCCGAGTCGATTCCGCCGTCGACGGGCAGCGGACAGGTCACCGCGACGAGCGTGGCCCGCGGGTGCGCCCGTGCGATCGAAGCCAGAGATTCGGCTGTGACCGCAACGGCTTCCAGTGGCATCCGGGCCCGGTCGGCCAACCGTCGAGCCAGTTCGCTGTCGCCTACGACGACTGCAGGTCCGGTCAGTTTCGGGTCGGCGTTCGTACTGACCGTGCCGGCCAGGTCGGCGCCTTGCCAAGGGGTGCCTTCGTCGAGTTCTACGCTGCGGGCCAGGTCGATGCCGTGCCCTTTGGGCAGGCCGAGCGACGCTTTGGCGCGCAGCAGCCGGGCTACTGACCGGTCGAGTTCGCGCTGGTCCAGTTGACCGTCTTTGAGCGCGGCCTCCAGTGCGTCGAGGATGGCCGGAATCTCGCCTGCTGGGCATTTGACGTTGGCCACGTCCGCGCCTGCGGCGAGTGCGGCGATCGCGGCGCCTGCGGGGCTCCACGCCTGTGCGATGGCGCCCATGTGCAGGGCGTCGGTGACGATGATGCCGTCGTAGCCGAGTTCGTCGCGCAGCCAGGTCCGGTTCACCAGCGGTGACAGGCTCGCCGGTCCGTCGATGCCCAGACCAGGCAGCGCCACGTGGGCGACCATGATCGACGCGACGTCGGCGGCGATGGCGGCGACGAACGGCGGGAGGTGGTCGCGTTCGTGTTGCTCCGATGTTCTGGGCAGGACGGCGAGCGAGCGGTGCGTATCGGTGGCGCTGTCGCCGTGACCGGGGAAATGCTTTGCCGTGGCGAGCAGGCCGCCTGCCTGGTAACCGCGTACCTGCGCCGCGCCGAGCGCGCTGGTCCGCTTGGCGTCGAGGCCGAACGCGCGGACGCCCAGGATCGGGTCGCTCGGGTTGGTGAGCACGTCGACGCAGGGGCTGAAGGTCCAGTGGAAGCCGACCAGCCGCGCCTCGCGTGCCGCCTGTTCGGCGAGGTCGCGGGCCAGGTCTGCGTTGTCGGCGTGGCCGATGCCGCGCGGGTACGGGAAGTCGGTGCCACCGCGACCGAGCGCATAGCCGATCCCGGATTCCAGGTTGGCCGACTGGAGCACCGGCGGCAGGCCAGGTTCGGCGCAGCGCTCGGCGACTTCGACGTGGTACCGGGCCGCGCCGGAGACGCTGATGCCGACCAGTCCGTGCAGCACGCCGAGTCCGGCGTCGAGCGCTGTTCGGGTGGCGCGGTCCGGGTGACCGTCCACAATGCCCGGTAGGGCGATGAGCCGCTGAGCCAGTTTCTGCCTCGGGGTGAGGCGATCAAGCTGCTGGTCAACCCAGTTCGCGTACAACTCTTGACGTTCCCGCGACCGCATTTCTGGATTTTATCAAACGTTTGCACAACCGGGCAACACGCAGGCGCGCTCTGGATCATCCACTGTGGACGTATTGATGATCGTCACTCCCCACACTCGTAATTGGCGCTGGCGCTGGTGCGACGTTGTCGGAGGCCGATCGAGCTGGCGCGGCGCCAACTGCGCGCTCGAGATGGACGGGTACCGTGTTCTGGTGCATGCCGAGTTGGACCCCGCCCACGACCGGACCGGCCGTTCCAGGCTGGGTGTGGCATGACGACGCGGCGCCCGAGCAGGCCCAAGCTGGCCGACGTCGCCGAGGCGGCCGGGGTGTCGATCTCGACGGTGTCGCGGGTCTTCTCCAACCCCGAACGGCTGTCGCCGACGACCGTTGCGCACGTGCGGGAGGTCGCGGCGCGGCTGCGGTTCGCACCGAATCTGATGGCTCGCGCGCTGCGCGCGGGTGATTCGCCCTACCTGGGCGTCGTCGTCCCGGACATCAGCAACCCCTACATGACCACGTTGCTCAAGGCCGCGCAGGCGCGCGCCAGGGGCCGGGACATCGTCTGGTTGGTCGCGGACACCGACGACGCCGCCGATGTCGAGCGACGGGTGTGCGAGCAGTTCGCCCAGCAGACGCGCGGCATCCTGCTGTGCGCGCCACGGATGAGCGTGTCGCACATCCGCGAGATCGCCGAGCTGATTCCGTTGCTGCTGGTGAACCGTCCGGTGGACGGGATCCCTTGTGTGTTCACGGATTCCGCCGCGTCGATCGCCGAACTCATCGATCGGCTCTGCGACCTCGGGCACGAG
>DASXOJ010000154.1:0-5248 GCA_036494465.1 Pseudonocardiaceae bacterium | reverse complement strand
GACTCGGCGACCGGCTTGCCCATTTCGAGGGTCATCAGCAGGGCCAGGTCGTCGATGCGTTCGTGCAGGAGTTCGTAGGCGCGGCGCAGGATCTCGCCGCGTTCGCGGGGCGGGTAGGCGGCCCAGTCGCGCTGCGCGGCGACCGCGGCGTCGAGGGCTGCCTTGCCATCGGCGGGGGTGGCATTGGCCACCTCGGCGATGATCGTGCCGGTCGCCGGATCGTCGACCTTGAACGTGCCGCCATCGCCGGCCTGCTGCCACTTGCCCGCGATGAAAAGATCTTTGTGGACACGGTCGACAACATCGGTTTCCCGTTGTGTTCCCACGATTGCACCCTCCGAGCTCTGTTGTGCGGCACCTACCGCCATGCTATGCATGGTCGCGACAAAACGGCATGTCAGGAGCGTCGCTATGGCTCATCTCTCACCGCTGCTCAAGCAGGCCACTCCGGTGCTCGTCGAGCGCGGCGAAGGTGTGCACGTCTTCGACGAAGCCGGCCGCAGCTACCTCGACTTCACCGCCGGGATCGGTGTGACGAGCACCGGGCACTGCCACCCGCGCGTGGTCGCCGCCGCGCAGGAACAGGCCGGCAAGCTGATCCACGGTCAGTACACGACCGTGCTGCACAAGCCGCTGCTCGAACTCGCCGACAAGCTCGGCGACGTGCTGCCCGCCGGCATCGACTCGGTGTTCTTCAGCAATTCGGGTTCGGAGGCGGTCGAGGCCGCGTTGCGGCTGGCGCGGCAGGCCACCGGGCGGCCGAACATCGTGGTGTTCCAGGGCGGTTTCCACGGTCGGACGATGGCGGCGGCCTCGCTGACCACGTCCGGCACCAAGATCCGCACCGGCTTCGCTCCGCTGATGGCGGGCGTTGAGGTCGCGCCGTTCCCGTACGCGTACCGCTACGGCTGGGACGAGGCGACGGCCACCGACTTCGCGTTGCGCGAGTTGGACTACCTGTTCGCGACGGTGTCGGCGCCCGATGAGACCGCGGCCTTCTTGATCGAACCGGTGCTCGGCGAGGGTGGCTACGTCCCCGCGCCGCCCGGGTTCCTCGAAGGACTGCGGGAACGCGCCGACGCGCACGGCATCCTGCTGATCATCGACGAGGTGCAGACCGGTTTCGGCCGCACCGGCAAGTTCTGGGGGCACGAGCACTACGACGTCCGACCGGACGTGCTGATCACCGCGAAGGGCCTGGCCAGCGGGTTTCCGCTGTCCGGCATCGCGGCGTCGACCGAGCTGATGGAACGCGCCCGGCCCGGGTCGCAGGGCGGCACCTACGGTGGCAACGCGGTCGCCTGCGCGGCGGCGATCGCCACGCTCGACGTGATCCGCGACGAGCACCTGGTCGCGAACGCCGCCGAGCAGGGGGAGCGGTTGCTGGACGGGGCCCGCGCGGTCGCCAAGGACCATCCGGTGATCGGCGACGTGCGCGGCATCGGCCTGATGATCGCCTCCGAGTTCACCGGATCCGATGGCAAGGCCGACGGTGCGGCGGCGGCGAAGGTGCAACAGGCCGCCGCCGAACGCGGACTGCTGCTGTTGACCTGCGGCCCGTTCGGCAACGTGGTGCGGATGATCCCGCCGCTGATCGTGGACCCCGCGCAGATCGACGAGGGCCTGGGCCTGTGGCGTGAGGCGGTCGCGGCCGCCACCAACTGAGCCCACCAACAGGGGGTGATTGGCGGCACACTGCCCGGCCTTGCCGGTGCGCTGACCCCGTGATTGAGTGCGATAACCCTTACTCACGGGTACGTCGACGCGGAGGTGGGCGGAGAAAGTGGCTGACGAGCAACGACGCTCGACGACAACGGCGGTGCTGACCAGAGCGGTCGACGGTCCGCTGACCGTGGAACAGATCCGGCTCAACGCGCCGGGCCCTGGTGAGGTGCGGGTGCGCATCGAGGCGGCGAGCCTCTGCCACTCCGACCTGTCTCTGGCGACCGGGGTCATGGCGCAGGTGCGCCCGGCCGTGCTCGGCCACGAGGCGTCGGGCGTGATCACCGAACTCGGTCCGGACGTCACCGGATTCCAGGCCGGTGATCCAGTGTTGCTGCTGTGGAACCCGCCGTGCCGCGAATGCTGGTTCTGCCTGCACGACGAGGCGCACCTCTGCGAGCATGCGTCCGACCGGGGGCAGCGTCCCTACGCGGTCGACGAGGCGGGCAACGAGGTCTACCCGGGACTGTCGACGGCGGCGTTCGCGCAGGAGACCGTGGTCGCGGCGAATGCCTGCTACCTGCTGCCTGCGGACATCCCGTTGGCGGAGGCGGCGCTGCTCGGCTGCGCGGTCACCACCGGCGTCGGCGCGGTCCGCACAACAGCGGGGGTGCGCGAAGGCGAGTCGGTGGTGGTGATCGGCCTCGGCGGGGTCGGACTGTCCGCGGTGCAGGGGGCCAGGATGGCGGGCGCGAACCCGATCATCGCGGTCGACCGGGTGCCGGAAAAGCTCGATCTGGCGCGGAGATTCGGTGCCACTGCGGCGCTGGAAGCCGGGCCGGAGGTGCGCAAGCAGGTCCGCGAACTCACCGAGGGCAGGGGCGCCGATCATGTCTTCGACTGCGTCGGTCTGGCGAGCACCATCAAGGACGGCTGGAAGATGGCGCGGCGCGGTGGCGCGCTGACGATCGTCGGCATCGGTGGCAAGACCGAGGTCGTCGATTTCTCCTCACTCGAACTGTTCTTCTTCGCGCGCCGCGTGATTCCGTGTGTCAACGGGTCACTCGACGCGCTGCGCGATCTGCCCGGGTACTTCGACCAGATCCGCGACGGTTCGCTGGACCTGAAGTCTCTGGTGAGCAGGGAAACCGATCTGGACGGCGTCGCCGACGGTTTCCGCGACCTCGCGCAGGGCACGGTCGCGCGTGTGCTGGTCCGCCCCAATCGCTGAATATCAAGAATCTTATGGAGGAATCGTGACCGACCGGGTAGCGATCGTGACCGGAGGCGCGCGCGGCATCGGCGCGGCCACGGCAAAACGCCTCGCGAACGACGGGTTCGCCGTCGCCGTGCTGGACCTCGACGAGGAGGCGGCGGCCAAGACGGCGGCCGAGATCACCTCGGATGGCAGGCGCGCGATCGCGATCGCCGCCGATGTCGCCGACGCGGCAGCGGTGTCCGCCGCGGTCGCCAAGGTCGCCAGCGAGCTGGGCAACCCGACCGTGCTGATCAACAACGCCGGTGTCACCAGGGACAACCTGTTGTTCAAGATGACCGAGAACGACTGGGACACCGTGCTCAACGTGCACCTGCGCGGCGCCTTCCTGATGACCAGGGCGGTGCAGGCGTACATGACCGAGGCCAAATGGGGCCGGATCGTGAACCTGTCGTCCACGTCCGCGCTCGGCAACCGGGGCCAGACCAACTACTCGGCGGCCAAGGCGGGCATGCAGGGCTTCACCAAGACGCTGGCCATCGAGCTCGGCAAGTTCAACGTCACGGCGAATGCGATCGCGCCCGGTTTCATCGTCACGGAGATGACCAAGGCGACCGCGGACCGGCTGAAGATCTCCTTCGAGGACATGCAGACCGCGGCCGCGTCGCAGATCCCGGTCGCCAGGGTCGGCAAGCCGGAAGACATCGCGCACACGGTGTCGTTCCTGGTCAGCGAGGGCGCGTCGTTCGTGTCCGGTCAGGTCATCTACGTGGCGGGCGGGCCGAAGGACTGAGACTCGTCTGGTGGGGCGGCTGGTCGCCGGCGACGGCTGGACAGGCGTCCCACCACGAACCCGACGACGAGGCCGATCACCAGGCCGATGAAGAAGATCACCAGGATGATCACGATGGTCCCGGTATGCGCGTAGTACACAGCGCCAGTATCCCCAAAACGGACAGCGCCTACCCGACTGGGTGGGAGTGGGAGCAGGAGACCGGATCCGGTCGACGTTATTTCTATCGGCAGGCATCCGGTTGGACTGGTTAGTCCGATCGGGTGAAACAGATCTGGCCAGTTCCGTAAGGCTCCGCCGCAGGTCAGCGACGCCGCGGCGGAGCCGGAAGATCACATCAGCGGCGGGACCACGGCCTCGATGAGGTGCGGGCCGGGCTCGGCCAGTGCCGTGGTGAGCAGCGTCGCCAGCTCATCGGCGGTGGTCGCGCGACTGCCCGGCACGCCCATGCCGTTGGCCAGCGCGACGAAGTCCAGGTTGGGCCGGGACAGGTCGAGCAGGTCGGCCGCGCGCGGACCGCTCGCGGTCGCGCCGACGCGTTGCAGTTCCATCCGCAGGATCGCGTAGGCGCTGTTGGACAGCACGATCGTGGTGATGTTCAGGTTCTCCCTGGCGTGCGTCCACAGCGCGGACAACGTGTACATGGCGCTGCCGTCGGCTTCCAGGCAGATCACCGGACGGTCCGGGCAGGCGATCGCCGCACCGGTCGCGACCGGCAGGCCATAGCCGATCGCGCCACCGGTCAACGTGAGCACGTCATGCACCGGCGTGCCCGCGGTCGCGGCGGGCAGCAGCACACCGGAGGTGTTGGCCTCGTCGGCGATGATCGCGTTCTCGGGCAGCAGCGCGCCGATCACGTCGACCCAGTTCTGCACGGTCAGGTCGCCGCTGGGCAGTTCGGGCCGGTGCGCGCCTTCCAGTGTCGGCTCGGCGTCCTCGGCGACCAGTTCGGCGAGCGCCTCCAGCGCGGCGGTGACGTCGTCGGTGGTCTCGTTGGCGAGCACATGCACCTGGCAGCCCTCCGGCACCAGGTCGCTGGCCTTGCCCGGGTAGGCGAAGAACGACACCGGCGAACGCGCACCGGCCAGGATCAGGTGCTTGACGTCGGTGAGCTGGTAGGCGACCTGTTCGGCGAGGTAGCCGAGCCGTTCGACGTTGGGCAGGCCCGCACCGCGCCGGATGCGCGCCGGGAAGGTCTCCGCGAACAGCTTGGCGCCGGTCGCGCCGCTGATCCGGCTCGCCGCGCGCAACCCGGCTTCGTGCGCGGTGGCCTGACCGCCGAGCAACACCACGGTCGACTCGCCCAGCCCGAGCACCTTCGCGACGTCCGCACACACCGAATCGGCGACGGTCTCGCGCGGCTTGGCGGCGACCGGAGCGGCGGGCTCGCCGCCGGGGGACCAGGATGCGTCCGCCGGCAGGATCAGCGTGGCGATCTGACCGGCTTCGGCTGCCGCGACCGCGTCGGCCGCGTCCTTGGCAACGTCGGCGACGGTCTCGCTGCGCCGCACCCAGCCGGACACGGTGCCCGCCACCGAGTCGATGTCGGATTCCAGTGGGGCGTCGTACTTCTTGTG
>DASXOJ010000153.1:0-27944 GCA_036494465.1 Pseudonocardiaceae bacterium | reverse complement strand
GACTCGGCGACCGGCTTGCCCATTTCGAGGGTCATCAGCAGGGCCAGGTCGTCGATGCGTTCGTGCAGGAGTTCGTAGGCGCGGCGCAGGATCTCGCCGCGTTCGCGGGGCGGGTAGGCGGCCCAGTCGCGCTGCGCGGCGGCGGCGGCGTCCAGGGCGGCCTTGCCGTCCTCCGGGGTGGCGTCGGCGACCTGGCAGAGCAGCGCGTCGGTGGCCGGGTCGCGCACCTCGAACGTGCCGCCGTTGCCGGCAGGTTGCCATTTGCCGCCGATGAACAGGTCCTTGTGCAGCTCGTCGACCACTCGGGTCTCCGCGTCCATCGGGCTACCTCCCACTGTTGTCTCGTTGCCGCTACCATGCTATGCATATTGTCAACAATCCGACAAGAGGAGTGTGACACCATGGCCGCCCTGTCTCCGTTGCTCAAGCAGGCCACGCCAGTCGTTGTCGAGCACGGTGAGGGCGTGTACCTGTTCGACGAGGCCGGTCGCCGCTACCTCGACTTCACCGCGGGCATCGGTGTGACCAGCACCGGTCACTGCCACCCGCGCGTGGTCGCCGCCGCGCAGGAGCAGGTCGGCAAGCTGATCCACGGTCAGTACACGACCGTCATGCACCGCCCGCTGCTCGAACTGTCCGAGCGGCTCGGTTCGGTACTGCCCGCCGGCATCGACTCGCTGTTCTTCGTCAACTCCGGTTCCGAGGCGGTCGAAGCCGCGCTGCGCCTGGTCCGTCAGGTGACCGGTCGGCCGAACATCGTTACCTTCCAGGGCGGATTCCACGGCCGCACCATGGCCGCCGCGTCGCTGACCACCTCCGGCACCAAGGTGCGCACCGGTTTCGCACCGATGATGGCCGGCGTCAGCATCGCCCCGTTCCCGTTCGCCTACCACTACGGCTGGGACGAGCAGACCGCGACCGAGTTCGCGCTGCGCGAACTGGACTACCTGTTCGCCACCGTGACCGCGCCCGACGACACCGCGGCCTTCCTGGTCGAACCGGTGCTCGGCGAGGGCGGCTACGTGCCCGCGCCGCCCGGCTTCCTGGAAGGACTGCGCGAACGCGCCGACCGGCACGGGATCCTGTTGGTGCTGGACGAGGTGCAGACCGGCTACGGCCGCACCGGCAAGTTCTGGGGACACCAGCACTACTCGGTCACGCCCGACGTGATCATCACCGCCAAGGGTCTGGCCAGCGGCTTCCCGCTCTCCGGCATCGCCGCCTCGGCCGAGTTGATGAACCGGGCGCGGCCTGGTTCGCAGGGCGGCACCTACGGCGGCAACGCGGTCGCCTGCGCGGCGGCACTGGCCACTTTGGACGTGATCGAGTCCGAGGGCCTGGTCGCCAACGCGGCAGAACGCGGCGCCGAACTGATCGAAGGCACCCGCAAGATCGGCGCGAGTACACCTGGTATCGGCGACGTGCGCGGCATCGGTTTGATGGTCGCCTCGGAATTCACCTCGGCCGACGGCAACCCGGACACCGCCGCCGCGACGCGCGCCCAGCAGGCCGCCGCCGAACGCGGACTGCTCCTGCTCACCTGCGGCGCATACGGCAACGTGGTCCGGATGATCCCACCGCTGGTCGTGGACGCCGAGCAGATCGAAGCGGGCCTGCGCATCTGGGCGGAGACGGTGGAATCGGCTTAACCCCCAACGAATCGGGAGTGGCACGTGCCACTCCCGATTTGGGGTCCGACTGTTCGGCATCGTCATACTCAGCGGCACGTACCGCTGCTCGGGCTAGTCCTCCGCGCGGCGGAAGCTCAGCGTTTCGCCCTCGACCCCGCGCAGCCACAGGTCCTGCGCGGCCGCCGCGATCTCCGGCAGGCCCTCGGTGATGGTGCCCCACACGTTGCCCGGCACCCAGCCCTGGTCGCCGTTGATCAGCAGGTTGTTGCGACCGTAGAACAGTGCAAGGTCGACGACCGCGTTGCCGCTCTGCGCCTCGCTGTCGTCGTTGTAGCCGTAGGCGGCGTTGCCGATCTGCCACGGCTGGAAGGTGAAGTAGCACAGGTCGCCGGGGATCGGCGTGATCGTGGGGTTCTCGATGCCGGGCTCGGTCGGTGCGAACGTGGGCAGCAGCGCGTAGATCTCGTTGCGCGCGTACTTGGCGTGGTAGGCGTCGCCGCTGCGCGGCAGTGCGTCCCACACGGCGGCGCAGGTGCGCGGGGCGAGGTCGTCGAGGAGTCGGGCGGTGCAGCTGACGCCGCGCTTGTCCAGGGAAACCGTGATGTACCGGGCCATGCATCGAGCGTGCCCCGCATCACGAGGATTGTCAACAATCCGCAGGAGGGCCAGCGCGCCGCGCGACCGTGGGTGAAGGCGTGAATGCCGGATCGCCGTTCGGCGGTTGACAGTCCGGTCGGGCACGGTCACCCTTTGAATCGATTCAAGGTTGGCCGTCGTGGTGGGGAGACCGGACATGTCGAACTCGGCGTTACGTCTCGCGGTGCTGGCGTTCGGCCTGCTGCTCGTGGCGAGCACGTCCACCGCCAGTTCCGCCGCGCCGCCCGACGATCGCAGCCTCGCCCAGGCCGACAACTATGCGCCCGCGAGCAGAACCGTTGCGCCCGTTGCCATTGAGGGCACCTCGGGCACGGTCAGCTCGCCGCAGAACGTGCTCACCGGCCAGTCGACGCGGATCAGCGGCGCGAACTCCTACCTCGTGCTCGACTTCGGCAAGGAGGTCGGCGGCATCGTGTCGCTGAGCTTCGCGGGCGCGAGCGGCGCCGGTCAACAGGTGGGGTTGGCGTTTTCCGAGTCGTCCCAGTATGTCGGCGAGACCAGCGACCTGAGCAGTGGCGCCGTCTTTTCGGCGCCCGGCAGCGATGGCGCCATCTCCACGACGGTCAACGGTGCCACCAGCTACACCATGCCGACCGACAAACTGCGCGGCGGATTCCGTTACCTGACAGTGTTTCTGAGCTCCGGTGGCTGGGTCGACCTCAACGGCGTCTCGCTGAACTTCACGGCGGTACCGGACATGAGTGACCCGCAGAACTACCCGAACTACTTCTACTCCAACGACCAGCTGCTCAACCAGATCTGGTACGCGGGCGCGTACACGGTCCAACTGGATTCGATCGACCCGAACCAGGGCCGGGTCTGGCCCGCGCCCGCATCGGGTTGGGAGAACAACGGCGATGTCGGCGTCGGCGCCAGCGTGCTCACCGACGGCGCTAAGCGCGACCGCTCGGTCTGGCCCGGCGACATGGGGGTCTCGCTGCCCACCGAGTACGTCTCGACGGACGACATCGCCTCATCGCGCAACTCGCTGACCACGATCTATCAGCACCAGAACACCGGAACGGGGGAGTTGGAGTACGGCGGACCCGAGTTCAACTTCTTCGGTTCGGACACCTATCACATGTGGACACTGATCGGCACGGACACGTACTACACGTATTCGGCGGACCGGTCGTGGCTGAACTCGATCTGGAGCCAGTACCAGCACGGAATGTCGTTCATCACCGCGAAGATCGACGCCTCGGGCCTGCTGAACGTCACCGGCACGGCCGACTGGGCGCGCGCCGGCCAGGGCGGCGACAACATCGAAGCCAACGCGTTGCTCTACCGCACGCTGACCACCGGCGCCATACTGGCCACAGTGGAGGGTGACAGTGCGGACGCTGCGCACTGGAACCAGTTGGCGGGCAACCTCAAGAACGCGGCCAACTCGACGTTGTGGAATCCGGCCGTCGACCTGTACCGCGACAACCCGACGAGCACGCTCTATCCGCAGGACGGCAACTCGCTCGCGGTCTGGTACGGGCTGACGAGCAGCGCGGCGCAGAACACCGCGATCTCGGCAACCCTCACCGCGCGCTGGGAACGGTACGGCGCGCTGACCCCGGAGAAGAACAACGGCGGCTCGATCGGCACCTTCCCCGGCTCGATGGAGGTGCAGGCGCACTTCGTCGCGGGCGACGACACCGGCGCGCTCGCGTTGATCCGGCGCGAATGGGGTTACATGCTGACCGCGCCGCTCGGCACCAAGAGCACGTTCTGGGAGGGTTTCCAGTTCGACGGCAGCTTCGACTACGGCGGCCCGTACATGAGCGCGGCGCACGGCTGGGCGACCGGTCCGACCTCGGCGCTGACCTTCTACGTGCTCGGTCTCAACCCGGCTTCCGCCTCCGGTCAGTACACCTTCGCGCCGCATCCGGGCGACCTGACCCACGTCGAGGGCGACATCACCACGCCGCAAGGCCCGGTGAACGGATCCTGGGACTATTCGGCGTCGGCGGGCACGTTCACCGAGCACCTGACCAGCCCGGCAGGCACCACCGGCACGATCGCCGTGCCCACGTATGGTTCATCGAGCGTGAGCGTCACCGTCAACGGCACGACCGTGCAGCCCGCGTCGAGCGATGCGAACTACCTCTACTTCACCGGTATCGCGCCCGGTTCGTACACGGTGATCGCGTCGGGCGTGCACGCGCCGCAACAGTTCGACACCTCGGTCATCCCCGGTCAGCTTCCGCCCGGTTACACGCGCTGCGCGACGGAGGCAGGCACCTGCACGCCGAACGGCCAGCAGGTGCTGGCCTTCGGTGCGGGCAACTACGCGTACCAGGTGATCACCGGACCGACCGCGTGCACCAACGCGACGTTCGGCGGCCACGATCCCGCTGTCGGTGTGCTGAAAACCTGTTATCTGGCACCGAAAGGCGCGCCGGCCGGCTACGCGCAGTGCGCCGCCGAGAACGGCACCTGCACGTTCAGCGGCACCGAGGAGGTCGCGTTCGGCGGCAACGGCGCGTTCCGGTTCACCGCCGCCACCGGCAGCATTCCCTGCACGAGCGCCGAGTTCGGGTCCGATCCGCTGCCTGGCACCGCCAGGACCTGTTACGTCGCCACGACCGGGGCGCCGCCCGGCAACTGGACGCAGTGCGCGACCGAACACGGTTCCTGCGCGGCGACCGGCAGCCAGCCGATCGCGTTCGGCGCGGACGGCGCCTACTGGACGACGACCTCGAACGGCAGCACCACCTGCTCGGCCGACACTGCCGGTGTCGATCCGGTGTACGGGGTGCTGAAGTCGTGTTACACGCAAACCGGCCCGCCGCAAGGTTTCGGCACGACCTGCGCCGCCGAGAACGCGAGCTGCGCCTTCAGCGGTGAGCAGACCGTCGCCTTCGGCGCGGACGGCGACTTCGTGTACCAGACATTCAACGGTGGCATCGACTGCACGGACACGGCGTTCGGCCAGGATCCGATCTACGGTGTCGCGAAGAGCTGCTACCTGGTTTCCTGACATCGCTACGAACATCGCGTGCGCACACCACTTTGGTAGCCCACCGGAATCAGGGCCAGACCTTGGCCTGCTCGACGAAGTCGGGGGTGTGCGGCGGGATGACGCAGAAGACTATCCCGCCTGGATCGACCATCTGCCAGTAGCGGCCGTCGTCGCAACGGGCCACTGTGCGCGCGCCAAGGGCTTCCAGCCGGGCGACTTCGGCGTCGACGTCGTCGGTGTCGATGTCCAGGTGGACGCGCGGGGTGGTGCCGTAGCCGACGCGTTGCAGCTCGATCAGGGTTTCGCCGGTGAACCTGCCCAGCGACCGGTACGGATAGGACTCGTCGCCGACCTGCTCGGGTTCGACGCCCGCTGCTGCTGCCCAGAACGCCAGGCTGGCCGCGAACGAGGACTCCGGGTGGTCGATGAAGATGCCGCCGATTCGGCTCCGGTGCGTCATCTGGCGCGTTTACCCGGCCCCGCGCTGGTTCATACCGGCGCGGGATCGGGCGTGCGCGTCACCAGGTGGTGGCGAGTTGGGTCGCGTCGGTGTCGGCCCAGCCGCCCTTGCCGTCGCCTGCCAGGACGAGCATGTTGCCGGTGGCGTTGTCGCGGGCGATGACGTCCGGGTGGCCGTCGCCGTTGTAGTCGGTGACGCCGAAGTAGGTGGCGCCGGTGCAGCCGAGCATGAGCTGGTCGATCTGGCTGGTGCCGCCGGTGCCGTCGCCTTCGTAGTAGCGCAGGCTGCCGTCGATCGAGGAGCAGGTGAGCGTGCCCGCGTGGCCGGCACTGGCGATGTCGCCGCTGCCGATCTGGATGAAGTTGCTGGTCCAGCCGGTGCCGATGACCCTGCGCGTCGGCGGGGCGCCGGTGAGGTCGCCCGCGTAGGCGTACTGGTTGGCGTTGGACAACTGGTCGGCGATGATGTCGTAGTGGCCGGTGTGGTCGTAGTCGACGACGCTCATCGGGACGAAGTCGGTGGACCAGCCGGTGCCGAGCTGGATTCCGTTGGGCGAGTAGCCGTTGGCTGATCCGGTGAACACCTGCATGATGTTGTTGCTGGTGTTGATGGCGATGATGTCGGGGTAGCCGTCGTGGTTCATGTCGGCGACACCGGTTTGGCGATAGTGCGTCCAGCCGGTTTCCGCGGTCGTCGGTGCGCCGAGCTGGCCGGTCGCGGATTCCTGGTAGTCGAGCAGGTTTCCGCTGCCGTCGGCGGCGAACACGTCGGTGCGTGGGGTGGTGGCTCCTGGTGGAGTCCAGGTGGTGGTGCCGAACGGGACCAGGGCCTTGGTCGCGGCGCTGCCGGGCGCGATCACGGTGCCGAGTTCGTTGACGGAGGTCGGGGTCACGCTGACCACGCCGGTCGTGTTGTCGCGGGTGATCAGGTCGTTGTGGCCGTCGCCGAAGTAGTTGACGATGCCGAAGAAGGTGGTGTTGGTGCAGTTGGCCATCTGGAAAACCGAGCCGCCGCCACCGGTCCCGTCGCCGGGGTAGTACCACATGCGGTGGTCGTCGGTGCGACAGGTGAGCGTGCCTTTGTGTCCACTTGAGATGATGTCGGCGCTGCCCACCTGGGTGAAGGTGCTGCTCCAGCCGGTCCCGGTCTGCTGGCGCGCGCCGACGCCGCCGGAGAGGTCACCGGGGTAGAAGTACTGGACCGCCGTGTCCAGCTGGTCGGCGATGATGCCGAAGTGGCCGGTGTGGTCGTAGTCGACCACGCTCATCGGGACGAAGTCGGTCGACCAGCCGGTGCCGAGCTGGATTCCGTTGGGCGAGTAGCCGTTGGCTGCTCCGGTGAACACCTGCAGGACGTTGTTGCTGGTGTTGATGGCGATGATGTCGGGGTAGCCGTCGTGGTTCATGTCGGCGATGCCGACCTCGCGATAGTGCGTCCAGCCCGCTTCGGCCTGGCTGACCGAGGTGAGCAGGCTGGACGTACCGGTGACGTGCGAGTAGTCCCAGAGCACGCCGTGCGGGTCGGCGGCGAGGATGTCGGTGTGCGAGGTGCTGCTGCCGGGCGGGGTCCAGGTGACCGCGCCGAACGGGCTCAGCGCGATGCTGGCGCCCGCGACCGGATTCGGGCTGACATAGGCGGAGATGGTTTTGCCGTTCATCGGGTCCGGCGCCGAACCGACCGACGATTCGCCAGCAGGCAGCAGCACGCTCTCCACATTGGACGCTCCAGGGCCCTGGCCGCCCCAGTCGCCGTCGATCGTCTGCACGGAGCCGTCCGCGTTGACGGCGGTGACGATCGCGACGTAGTCGGGCGGGCTGTCGTAGACGACGGCATCGCCGGGGCGCGGGACGTAGAGCGGGCTGCTGTGCTGGGAACCGTTGGGGCCACCGTACTTGGCGAATGTCGCCGCAGTCGCGCCGCCGTTGGTGGTGAGCAGGCCGGTGGTGTCGATGCCTTCGGTCGCCCAGTCCCAGGCGACGAAATCGGCGCCCCAGTTCTCCGGGGCGCCGCTGTTGCCGGTGCAGCTGGTCTTGAAACCCGTACCCCCGATGCTGTTCGGGCCGCACGCGGTCCGGCCGACGTTGGCGGTGGCGAGGTTGGCGACGCCGACGCCGATGGTGCCGACCGGCTCGGCCTGCGCCGAGGTGGCGCCGACGACGGTGACTGCGGGGAGGACGAGGGTGAGCGCGGCGAGGGCGGTGACCGTGCGTCTGAGTCCGGGCATGGTCGATCTTCCTGACTGTTGTCGAGAAACAACGGAGTGGCGCCCCCGGGAGAGGGGGCCGGGGGCGCCACGGGCAACGGAACCTATTGCAGGCGTTGGTAGAGCGCGGCGACCTGCTGCGCGGTCAGCGCGTAGTTGAACGCCTGGACCGTGCTCAGCTCGCCGGGGAAGAACTCGGCGTTCGCGCCGGAGGCGAATCCCCGGCCGATGGCCAGCGAACCGTTGGCCGCCCACGGTGTCGAGTCGGTCGCGGTGCCGGCCAGCGCACCGTTGACGTAGAGCGCGAGCACGTGGGTACCCGCGTTGTAGGTGCCGACCAGATGGGTCCAGGTGCCGGTGGCCGGTGCGGACGTGGACAGTGCCCGCACGCTCGACGCGCCCGCCGTGTCGCCGGCGGCCATGCCGAACGCCCAGCGGTTGTCCGCCTGGTCGTACTGGAGAGCGAACTCGGAACTCTGCGTGCCGTCCTGGCTGACGATCTCCGCGTTGTGCCCGGTGCCGCTCAGGTTGGCCCAACCGGCGACGGTGAAGCTGGCCGCCGTGTTCACCACCGGTGTCGGGGTCGACGCGTACCCGCTGGTGCCGTCGAGTTGCAGCACCTCACCGTAGGCCGGGTCGCTGACCCAGCTCGTGCCGCCGGTCAGCGTCGCAGGGGCGCTGCCCAGGTCGTTGCTGACCGGCCAGTACGTGCTGACGTCGCTGGCGCTGTCGAACGCGGCGGTCGTGCCGGTCCCGTCGGTCAGCGTCCAGTTCGCCAACGGGCTCAGGTACTTGTCGGCCAGCGCCGCGTACCCCGCGTTGCTGAGGTTGACGTGGTCACCCGAATCCGCGGACGGCTTGAGCTGCTCCTGACCGCCGGTACCCGCGGTGCCCAGGGTGGCGTCCGGGTCGACGAAGGAGGCCAGGCCGCTGCCGAAGTGCAGCCACCGGTTCAGCGTGGTCCTGGTGCTGTCCACGGCCGTCGTGCACTGGTCGTTGGTTGCCGCGCCGCTGCCGGTGTAGCCGCCGCACGGGGTCAGCCCGATGACGACCACGTTCACCCCGTAGGAGTTCAGGAAGTTGCTCAGTGCGTCCACAGCGGACTCGAAGCTCGTCGCGCTCGCTCCGTTGAGCACGTCCTGGAGTCCTTCGTCGATGATGACCGTGCCCAGGTTGGGCTGGGCCAGGATGTCTCTGTCCACTCTGGACAAAAGGTCCGGCCCGCCGACGATGGTGGTGCCGCCGTACTTCTGCGGATTGTCGACCGTGATCTCGTTGGCCTCGATGCCTTCGGCGATCGTGCCCGCCGGGGTCGGCGTGCTGGGTTCCGCGCCGCCGAGGTCGTCGGCGACCTGCGAGCCGGTCGTGTTCGGCTCGGTGTTGGGCTGCCACGCGTCGACCAGGTTGTTGCCCACCACCGCCTGGGTCGGCGTGCCGGTCAGCGTCGCCGCGTTGACCGGGGTGGCCACGTCCACGCCGGTGACCAGGTTGGTGTATCGGCCGTCCTGCTCACCGGTCGCGGTGAACGGTGCCGCCGTGGTGGCCGTCGTGCTGTCACCGGAACCGATCGGGGTCGTGTACTCGTAGGCGTCGCTGGACAGTGAGTGCTCCACCAGGTAGGGCGCGGAACTGTTCAGGTAGAACGACACCAGCAGGTACTGGCCCGCGCTGACATTGAGCGACTGGGCGTTGGCGTACGCCATGCCGCCCTCCGGAATCGTCACGCCCGGCGTGTTGCCCGACCCGAAGGTCAGGTTGACCGGTGCGCTGGCCGGTACCGGCGACGGCGGTGCGCTGCCGCTGGTCGGTTTGGCCAGTGCGACGGTGGCATGCCCGATCGTCAGCGGACCGGTGCCCAGCGCGTTGTCCAGCTTGATCCGGACGCTGTTGCCGGAGACCGATGGCCGGACCGCGACCCGGAAGGTCTGGTTGGCGTAGGCCGCGCCCTTCTCCTGGTTGTAGCTGCCCTCGGTCGGGCCGGCCCACCCACCGGTCCAGTTCTCGCCGCTCGGCGCGCCCACGTTGCCCAGGCCGGACCGGGTGGACATGGCGAAGATGTGCAACGAGTCCATGCCGTTGTTGGTCTGCACGCCGACATCGGGCAACGTGACCGACGCGATGCCGACGCCTGGCTGCAACGGCACCGAGAACGCGTAGATCTTCGGGTTGACCGCGGTGTTCTGCCCGGTCGGGGTGACCTCGCCGGGCAGCGTGATCGCAGCCAGCGAGGGCGGCCCGGTCAGCCAGTCCGGCACGGTCAGGTAGTACTGGCCGATCGAACCGTCGGTGTAGGTGATGGTGCCGGATGGCGCGCATTCGCCGAGCGGGTCCTGGCCGACGAAGCACGGTTCGGCGGCCACCTGGGTGCCTGCCGGCACGTACGGCGCGGTCGCGTCGCCGTTGATCGCCTGCGGTGTTTCCGCTGGTGTGTTCGTCGCGGTGGCCAGGAACATCAGCGAACTGACCCCGGTCGCCGCGGCCTGCGTGCCGTTGTACGCGGACAGTGCCGGATCCTGGTTGCCGATCGTCTGGTTCGCGGCGAGCACGTTGTCCGCCCCGGTACCGAACTTCGGCAGTGCGAACGTGGCCCCGTCGACGGTGACCGCGTTGTTCGCCCAGCCCGCGTTGCCCAGATCGGTCGAGGACAACGCGTTGACCCCGTCGATCGTGCTGGTGTTGCCAGCGGTGCTCTTCGTGCTCGAAGTGGTCGCGGTGTCGTTCATGCAGACCGCGAGCGACGCGCACTGCTTGGTCGGGTCCATGGTGACCAGGAACGGGTAGTCGAAGGTCTGCGACTGGTCCCCGGCCGCGTCCACGGCATAGGCGTAGAGGTTGTGCGGACCCGGCCAGGTCGGTGTGATGGTGACCGGGGTGTTGGTGAAGATCGAGTCGATCTCGGTCGCGGTCAGCGCGCGTTGGTAGACCTGGACATCGCCGATCTGACCCGGGAAGAAGTCGCTGTTCTTGCCCGCAGCCTTGCCACGGCCGATGGCCAGCGGACCGCTGGCTGCCCACGGTTTCGCGTTGGTCGCGGTGCCAGCGGGCACGCCGTTGACGTAGAGCTGCAACCCGCCGCTGGTCGCGTTGTACACGCCGACCAGGTAGGTCCAGGTGTTCAGCACGGGCGCGGCACCGAGCGCCCGGATGCCGGTGACGCTGCCGTCAGTGGGTACCTGGGAGAACGCCCACTTGTTGTCCGGCAACGAGTACTGGAGGTAGAACCCGCTGCTGCTGGTGCCGTCCTCGGAGACGGCGGTCGCGTAGTTCGCGGCCGAGGAGAGCTTCACCCAGGCGCCCACCGAGTAGGACTGGGTGGTGTCCACGACCGGGCCGGACGTCGTCGCGAAGCCGGTCGAGCCGTTGGTGGCCAGCACGCCGCCCCTGGCCGGGTCGGTCGCCCAGGTCGCACCCGTGGCGAGCGTGGCGGGGTGTGCGGCGCCGGAGCTGTCCGCCGCCGTGGTGCCGCCGGCATCGGTCAACGGCCAGCGCCCGCCCGGCGTCGCCGCGACGCCACCGACACCGGTCGCCGCCGTGGTCACCGAGGGCGCACCCGGGCTGGTCGGGGCGGGCGGCTGGTCGAGCTCGTAGACGAACTTGGTCGCGTTCGAGGACGGCGTGGAAATCGCGAACTGACCGGGCGTCTGCGACGGGGAGATCGCGTGGCCGCCGTTGCCGCTGTCCGGGTAGTGGCCGTCGGTGTTGACGATCACCGGTTTGAGCGGCGGGTCCGGCTCGGCGATGAAGTGGCAGATCTGCGACCACGAACTGGTCGCCTGACCGTCGGTCGACTGCACCTGCCAGTCCACCACGTCGTTGTTGTGCAACGTGCTCACGAACGATGTCCACGGCAGGTTGGTCGCGGCGTTGCCGCCCGAACCGACGCCATCCGCGCTCTGCCCGGTCTGCGGCGGCGAGGACGAGCCCTCCACCCAGAACTTGAAGGTGGCCAGCTGCAAGTCACCGTCCGGATCGGACACGTTCGCGCGCAGCACCGGCGTGTTCGCCTGGATGGTGCGGCCGATGAACGGGTAGGGCTGGTTGGTCGCGCAGCCCGCATTGTCGCCACCGGTCACCGCGGACAGCGCGCCCGGCACGTTCGGCGTGTGGTTGTACTGGATCTCCAACGTCGGCGTGTTGTTGAACCGGCCGAAGTTGTTGCTGTTGTTCGAATCGTCGGTCAACGCGACGGTGAACTGGGTCGACCCGTCGCCAGCCTCGGTGCGGATCGCGCTGGTCACGTTGAACCCGCCGTCCGCCTCACCGTTCTTCGGGCAGTGGTCCGGGTTGTAGGCGGGCGGGAAGACGGCCGTGGCGAGCGGCGCACCCCCGACACCGGGCGCGCTGTTCCAGTCGGTGCCGCCGCCGATGCCGCCGGTCCAGTGCAGGTCGACGGTGCGGTTGCCGGAACAGGTCGCGGTGTAGGTCTCGGTCGCGTTCACCGTGGCCAGGTTGATGTTCGCGCCACGGATCTGGCTGGGGATCTGGAACTGGTAGTAGGCGCGCATGGTGCCGACGCACGAGTCCCAGATGTTGTGGCCGACGCCCAGGTTTCCGTTGTCACCCGCGTCGCCCTTGTTGTTGAACAGCGGCACCGCGTTGCACGGATACCCCTGTTTCACTTCGTCGAAGGCGGGGTTGGCGGAGTCGGCGAAGTGCCAGTTGAAGGTCGGGTCGATGAACAGCGGGAACGCGGCGTGTCCGCCGGTGAGCAACTGCTGGTCCGGGACCAGGGTCAGCGAGTTCGCGTCCGCCCTCGTGTTGACCTGTGCGATGCGCGCGGCGAGCCCGGGGTGCTGGGTGTCCGATGGGTCCGCGCCGATCAGCGAGTTCGGTTTCGCGTGCGCCGCGGTCAGGTCGGTGTTGGAGTCCCACATGGTCGCCGCCGACGCGACCAGGCTGCGACCGCCGGTCGTCGAGGTGACGGTCAGGGCGCCGTCCTTGGTGGTGACGCGACCATTCGAGGCATGGGTGGTCAGGCGTAACGCGGCCAGTGCCGGGTTGTGCGCTGCGGTCGCGTCGTGCACGACGAGCACATCGGAGAAGCCGCCGGTGACCGTCGCGGACATGATCAGGTCGACGCCGGGCAGCACGTTGGCGTAGGTCGCGGTCGAGCCGGTCACGGTCGGCGCGGGCAGCGCGCCCGGCCAGGACACCGCGTAGCTGGTGCCGTCGAAGGTGGTGGTGGCCAGCGGAGCGGTGCCGCCGGGCGAGAAGGTGACCGTGCCGTAGGCGGTCGCGGCGGGGGAGTAGCCGTCCGCGCCGTGCTTGAGCGTGGTGTCGATCGCGACCCACAGACCGGCTTGCTTGGTGCGTACCGGCACCGGGTTCACGTTGACCGTGAAGCCGCCCTTGGGCGCGGCGAACACCTGCTGGGTCTCGGTGGTCAGATCGGCGACCGCGACGGGTTTGCCGCTGGACCGCGCCTGGGCGGCGGCGGCCAGTTCGGCCGGGGTCGGGGTGTCGTAACCGTTGTCCAATGTGGGCAGACCGGACGGGCTGCTGGTGGTTTTCGGCGCGGGTGCGGACTGGCCGGGCCCGGTGGTGGTGCTCGCCGGTTTGGCCGCCGCGGGCACCGTGCTCAGCACCGAGCCGCACAGCACGACGGCCCCCAGTGCCACCACGCCGCGTCCGGCCCATCGTCTCCAGCCGGAACGGCTTCCGGGTCTTTGCGTCTTGCGCACGACAACCCCCTGTCAACGGTCGTTAGGGTGAGAGAGGGGAGTTGTCGCGCGGGGGAACGTTGATCCGCCCCCTCGCCGGACCGACGCAGCGAACAGAATGCGTATCGACTCCGATGTTTTTCTTGATTTCCGCTTAAATCCGCAGGTCGCAGGGTTACGGAGGCGTAATTTACGGACAAAAGGTACAAACCGTTGAATGGCTGATTCACTCATTCGGCGGCGTCGAATTGGGAGTACCCGTTTTCAGTCGATCAATTCATCCTCGTTGACCTGCGCATTCCAGAAACAGTCAAGGAAAAAATCGGGACCGCCGCTCATCCTGATCGACGCGCAGGCCCGGCGTGAGGGGGCGGGCCCCGCGCGTCCGCCGTCATCGCCCCCTTGACTTCTGGGGAGGCGCCGTCATGACGCTGATCGACGGTCGAGCAGGTGGCTTCGGTTTAGCCGGGCTCAGAACGGCGGCGAGACGTCGCAGACACCAGGGCATCGTCTTCGGCGTTGCCCTGTCGTTGTTCCTGAGCATTCTCGCGGTGTTCGCGCCGCCGTCCCTGGCCAGTCCGGCCCGGACCGCGCCCCCAGCGGCGCAGCAGGTTCCTTCTGTCCCGGTGCACCCGGTGGCCGGCCACTACCAGAAACCTGCCCCGATGACCCAGTGGCGGCCGGGCAAGGTCAACTGGCCCAGCGGTAGCGCCACCGTCACCCTGTCGACCGTGGCCAAGTCCAACGCCACAACCGCAGCGCCCACACCAGCGCAGGCCGGTGCGCTGCCGGTGTGGATCGCGCCCGCCACCCAGCACACCGCAGCGCAGACCGCGACTCCCGTGACTCCCGCGTCGGTCGCGGTGAACGTCGCGCCGAAGACCGCGGCGAACGCGCTCGGCGTCGACGGCGTCGTCCTGTCCGTCGCGCGCGCCGATCACGCGACCCAGTCCGGCGCGGTCGCCGTCACCCTCGGCTATGGCTCGTTCCGGGACGCCTTCGGCGGCGACTGGGCGTCGCGCCTGCATCTGGTCCAGTTCCCCGCCTGCGCGCTGACCACCCCCGCCAAAGCAGGCTGCGACACCAGTACCCCGGTCGCCTACACCCGCGATGACAAAGCCAACTCGCTCACCGCGAACATCACCCTGGCCGGTGCCGCGCCCGCCGTGCTCGCCGCGACCTCCGGCTCGGGTTCGGGCAGTGGCAGCGGCAACTTCTCGGCCACCACGCTCAAGGCGTCCGGTTCGTGGACGGCGGGCGGCGGCGCCGACGGCTTCGACTACTCCTACCCGATCACGCTGCCCCAGGTGCCCGGCAGTCTCGTCCCGCCGGTGACGCTGAGCTACGACTCGCAGAGCCTGGACGGCCTGACTTCCTCCACCAACAACCAGGCGTCCTGGATCGGTGACGGCTGGGAGTACACCCCGGGCTACATCCAGCGCGGTTTCGGCTCGTGCAACGACAACCCGGCCGGTACGACGAAAACGCAGGACGTGTGCTGGTCGCAGAACAACACGCTGAACCTCTACCTGGACGGCCAGTCGACCCAACTGGTCTACGACGCGACCACCAAGACGTATCACGCGCAGCAGGACCAGAACGACCGCGTCCAGTACGAGACCGGCGCGCAGAACGGTGCGCAGAACGGCGAGTACTTCATCGTCACCACCACCGACGGCACCAAGTACTACTTCGGCCTGAACCAGTTGCCCGGCTTCGGTAGCGGCAGTGCCGCCACCAACTCGGTGAACACCGAACCGGTGTTCGCGACCGCGTCCGGTCAGCCCTGCTACAACGCGACCTTCGCCAACTCCTGGTGCCAGCAGGCCTACCAGTGGAACCTCGACTACGTCGTGGACGCCCACTCCGACGCGGTCTCCTACTTCTACAACACCGAAACCAACTACTACGCCCGGGACAACGGCAAGACCGCGGACACCAGTTACATCCGGGGCAGCTACCTGGCCAGGGTCCAGTACGGGCAGCGGGACGGCCAGGTCTACTCGACAAAGCCGGGCGCGCAGGTGGTGTTCACCTCGACCGGGCGCTGCAACCAGAGCACCTGCGACCCGTCGACCCTGTCCAAGACCACCGCGACCAACTGGCCCGATGTGCCCTACGACCTCAACTGCGCGGACAAGGCAGCGTGCCAGGTGCAGTCGCCGTCGTTCTGGTCCGAGTACGCGTTGCAGACCATCCAGACCCAGGCGCTGGTCGGTTCGACCGAAACCAATGTGGACTCCTGGTCGTTGACGCACACCCTGCCCGATCCCGGTGACACCACGCCGACCGGCGCGACCAGCACGCCCGCGTTGTGGCTCTCCTCGATCACGCACACCGGCCAGGACACCAGCGCGGGCGGCTCCACGTCGGCGATCGGCCTGCCAACGGTGACGTTCAAGGGGCAGGCGCTGGCGAACCGGGTCAACCTGACCAACGGCTACCCACCGATCACCCGCTTCCGGCTCCAGGAGATCGACACCGAGACCGGTGAGAAGATCACCGTCGACTACTCCTCGGCCGCCTGTTCCGGTGGCACGCCAGGAGATGCGTCCACCAACGGCAGTCTCTGCTACCCGGACTACTGGACGCCGGACGGCGCGGTCAACCCGATGCTGGACTGGTTCAACAAGTACATCGTCAGCGCGGTCCTCCAGGAGGACCCGACCGGCGGCAGCGCCAACGACACCGTTCAGACCACCTACACCCCGGTCGGCGCGCCCGCCTGGCACTACAACGACAACCCGCTCACCCTTGCGGCGCAACGCACCTGGGATCAGTGGCGCGGCTACGCGGGCATGATCGTGTCGGTCGGCACCGCGCCGGATCCGGTGCAGAAGACCCAGTACGCGTACCTGCGCGGCATGGACGGCGACACGCTGCCGAACAACGGGGTCCGCTCGGCGAAGGTCAGCGACTCGCGCGGCGGTTCGGTCGCCGACGCCAACCAGTTCGACGGCATGACCTACGAGACGATCGCCTACAACGGCAGCGCCGTGGTCACCGACACCATCGACACGCCATGGAGCTCCGCCGCGACCGCCTCACAGCCGATCTCGGGTCTGCCTGCGTTGCAGTCCTTCCTCACCGGCACCGGCGAATCCCGGGTCTACACGCCGTTGGCCAACGGGTCGACGCGCGAATCGGACAAGGTGACCACGCACGACGCGGACGGCCGGGTGAGCACGGTCAGCGACCGTGCGGACGTGGCCGTGCCCGCCGAGGACACCTGCACCACGACCACCTACGCGGACAACACGACCGCGTGGATCCTGGACAAGACCGCGGACGTGTCCGAGGTGTCGGTGAACTGTTCGGCCAAGGCGGCGCTCCCCGCGGACGCGGTGTCGGACAAGCGCACCTTCTACGACGGCTCGACCACGATCGGCGCGGCGCCGACCAAGGGCGACGCGACCATGACCACGCAGGCCACCTCCTACACCGGGTCGACCCCGAACTTCTCGACGATGTCGACGACCACCCCGGACGAGTACGGCCGGGCGACCGGTGCCACCGACGCGGACGGCAGGCTGACCCAGACCGCCTACGCCCCGGACGCGGGCGCTGCGCCGACCCAGATCACCACGACCGATCCGATGGGGCACATCACGGTCGTCACCCAGGATCCGTTGCGCGGTCTGCCGGAAACCTCGACCGACGCGGGCGGGTTCGTCACCACCCAGCAGTACGACGCGCTCGGCCGGTTGACCGCCGTGTACAAGCCGGGTGAGCCGGTCGGCCAGCCGCCGAACCTCAAGTACAGCTACACGATCTCCAGCACTGCACCGTCCATTATCGACAGTTACTCGCTGGACGGCGACGGCTCCTACCGTGAGGTGGAGACCCTCTACGACGCGCTGCTGCGCGAACGGGAAACCCAGACCCAGACGCCGTACAACCCGGCGACGTCCTCCTACGGTCGCGACATCACCGACACCATCTACAACACCGACGGCCTGGAGTCGGTCAGCACCGACCAGTACTTCAACGCGAGCCCGATCGCGCCGACCCTGGTGCAGGCGCAGGTGGGCGACGTGCCGTCCGAGGTGGGCACGACCTACGACAGCGACGGCCGCAAGACCGTGGAAACCACGTACGCGCACGGCATCCAGACCTGGCAGACCAGCTACAGCTACGGCGGCGACTTCACCACCACGGTTCCGCCCTCGGGCGAGGTGGCGACCACGAAGATCACCGACGGGCGCGGCAGGCAGACCGACCTGATCCAGTACCACGCCGGTGTGCCCGCCGATCCGGTGAGCGACCCGGCCTCGGACTACTCGGACACCCGCACCACCTACTTCCCGAACGACAAGGAGGCGTCGGTCGTCGACGCGGCCGGCAACACCTGGTCCTACCAGTACAACCTGCTGGACCAGCAGACCGTCACCAACGACCCGGACTCGGGCACCACCACCAACGGCTACGACAACGCGGGCCAACTGATGTCCACAACGGACGCTCGCGGCAAGCAGACGTCGACGACGCACGACCTGGACGGTCGCAAGACCGCCAGCTACGACACCACCGGTGGCGCTGCCGAGAACGCGTCGGACGAGATCGCGTCCTGGGGCTGGGACACCGCGCCCGGTCCGAACGGTCCCGCGGTGGGTTACGCGGCGTCGACCACATCGATCTCCAACGGCGACACCTACACCGACACCATCGACTCCTACGACCCGCTGGCCAAACCCGGCAAGACCACCGACAAGCTGACCGGCACGGACGCCGCGCTGGTCCCGTCGGCCGGGTACGACACCTCCCTGGTCTACGACATCGCGGGCAACCTGATCACCCAGAAGGACCCGGCGGCGGGTGGCCTCAAGGCGGAGTCGATCAACACCACCTACGACCAGTTCGGCGAGCCGATCGCGCTCAACTCCACCAGCATCGGCGCGCAGTCGATCTACGTGTCCTCGGTCGGCTACAACCCCTACGGCAACCCTGTGCAGTACACGCTGCCCGCGACCGGCGGGAACGTGTGGCTCAACCTCAAGTACGACGAGCAGACCCAGAAACTGACCGAAGCGGTGACCACCGACTCCAGCACGACCGCGGTGGTCGACGACCTGAACTACGGCTACCAGAACACCGCGGTGTCCAAGGGCGCCAACCTGATCACGTCGATCACCGACAAGCAGAACAGCAGCGCGGTGGTGGACACCCAGTGTTTCGCCTACGACTACGCGACCCGGCTCAGTGCGGCCTGGACCGCGACCGACAGCTGCGCGGCCACCCCGGCACCGGGCAACTCCGGCACGGTGGGCGGGGCCAACCCGTACTGGCAGAGCTGGAGTTACGACGCGGCCGGTGACCGTGCCGGCCAGGTCGACCACGACACCACCGGCAACACCGCGCAGGACACCTCGACCACCTACGACTACCCGGCCCCGGGCTCGGCGACCGATCAGCCCAACACGCTGTCCGACACCACGTCGACCGGCCCGAACGCGACCGCCAACACCGTGAGCTACCACTACGACGCGTCCGGCGACACCACCCAGATCGGCGGCGGCAGCCTCGGCAACCAGACCCTGACCTACAACGACCAGGGCAAACTGAGCTCCGACACGGTCGCGGCGGGCACCGTCGGCTACGTCTACGACGCCGACGACAACCTGCTGGTCCGACGCGATCCCGGCACCACGACGCTGTTCATGGGCGACATGCAGCTGGCGCTGAACACCAAGACCGGCGCGATCACCGGCACCCGCTACTACACCATCGGCAAGGAGACGATCGCGACCAGAACGGCCGGGGTCAACAGCGGCAACACGCAGTACCTGATCCCGGACCGGCAGGGCACCGACCAGCTGATCATCGACTCCGCGACGCAGACCGTCACCCGGAGGCAATACCTGCCCTTCGGCAACGTGCGGGGCAGCGCACCGTCCGCATGGGACGGTGGCGACAAGGGCTACGTCGGCGGCCTGCCGGACGACACGACCGGGCTGGAGAACCTCGGTGCCCGCGAGTACGACGCGGCCAGCGGCCGGTTCATCACCGACGACCCGGTGTTCGAGGCCGACGACCCGATCGAGATCGGCGGATACGACTACGCAGGCAACGACCCGGTGACCCAGAGCGACCCGACCGGCGAGTGCTTCCTGGGGTGCTTCTGGCAACCCGCGTTCCACGCGGTCGCCAACGTCGTGCACACGGTCGTCAAGCACGTGATCACGCCGGTGGTCAACTTCGTGAACAACAACCGCACCGCGATCCTCGGCGGCCTGGCCATCGTGACCGCCTGGTGCCCGCCGCTGTCGATCGGCCTCGGCGTCGCAGCCGCGGTCAGTAGTGGTTTCGACGCCTACCACGACTTCAAGAAGGGCGACTGGCAAGCCGGACTGCTGGACATCGGGGGCGGACTGGCCTCACTGGCCGGTGCCGGGTGGGCGTTCAAGGGTGCGCGGGCCGCCTACGAGGCAGGAAAAGCGACGGACGAGGCATTGGAGGCAGCCGCGAAGGCCAGGTCGCTGTACGGCAAGGTCGGATCCAAGGCACTGCGACAGCGAACCTGGCGGCAGGCCAACAAGATCCTGGACGAACGAATCGAACCATGGCGCCGGGTGTCGGATATCTTCAACAAGCGCAGTTGGGGTGCGACGCTCTACGGCATCGGCGGCACCGCCGCTTGGTACGTTGAACAGAACCGTGCGCCCAGCTACGGCCGGGTGCACGCGATTTGACCAGGAGGTCGAACTGCATGAAGTACCACGTCGACAGCGCGCCGTTGTCGACGTGGTACTTCCCGCACCGCGTGCTGTGGTGGATCGCCCGCTACCAGGACAACCACCTGCTCGTCCGCCAACCGAACCGGGAGAACAGCGTCGAGATCCTGACCAGGATGTCGACGGGCGGTTGGCGCGCCGAGGACCTCAACCGGATGCTCGACATGCTCGCGTCGGCCTGGATCGGCGCGAGCCTGCTCTCCGTGCTGCCCGGCGCGCTGCTGATGGGCATCGGCGGTGCCCTGCACGCCGACATACCGTTGTGGACACTCGCCCTGGCGTTGTCGCTGATGCCCGGGATGTTCTCGTTCGGCATCGTTGTCTGGCTGCACAACCGGTCGGTCGATCAGCAACGGTCGGTCGAACGGCACAAACGCGACTCGCTCGACCGGGCCGCCAGCGCTTTCCGGCTGCCGGTGCGCCGCAATCTGCTGATCATCCCGTTGTTCATGCTGATCGCTTTTGTGCTTATTTCATTTGGATAGGCGGTTCGGCGTGGCGGATCTGGTAGACCCGCTCGGCGAACCGCCAGCCGTCCGGCGTGCGGCGGTAGCGGTCGTGGTAGACGCCGTAGTTCAGGTGCGACCGGCCATCGCGGAAGCGGCCGATCTCGGTCAGGTAGGCGCGGCCGGTCGCGGTGTCACCAGCGAGCTCGATGATGCCCGGATGCGTCTGCTGGATGAAGAACTCCCACCGGCCCTGGAGCCGTTCGACATTCGCCCGGATCGCCGCCCGTCCCTCGGATTCGGCGCCCGCGTCCGGAATCCGCACGGCGCCGTCCTCGGTGAACAACCCGGCCAAGCGGTCGAAGTCGTGCGTCATCGCCGCGTCGGCGAACTCGCCGCGCAGCGCTTCGATCTCGACCCGGTCAGCGAGAGTCTGCAGATCAGTCATGTCCTTACGACAGCGCAGCCGGAGCATTTGTGACGGCGAGAGCTCGCTAGAGTTGAGCGGTGCCCGAGCTGGAGCAGCTGCACGCCGGCCATGCCCCTGCGGTGCTGGCGTTCGAGTTGGCGAACCGCGACTACTTCGCCGCGTCGATCTCCGATCGCGGCGACGAGTTCTTCGACCAGTTCCCCGACCGGCACAGCGCCTTGCTGGCCGAACAGGAGACCGGCAGCTGTGCCTGCTACCTGCTCGTCGACGATGACGGCGCGGTGCTGGGCAGGTTCAACCTGTACGACCTCGACAACGGCAGTGCGAACCTCGGCTATCGGGTCGCGCGGCAGGTGGCAGGCCGTGGCGTGGCGACCGCGGCCGTCCAGGAGCTGTGCCGGATCGCGGCAGCGCGGCACGGGCTGCGCACACTGCGGGCAGCGACCTCCCACGCCAACACCGCGTCCCGGAAGGTGTTGACCAAGGCCGGGTTCGTCCCGGCCGGCCCCGCCGCCCCGGCCGATCTCGGCGGCAAGTCAGGCACCTGGTACCGGCGCGACCTCCGGATTGATGGCCAGAACGCAGGCGACCGGGGGAGCGAGGGGCAGCGTTGACACGGTGAGATCGGTGAATCCGGCTCTGGTGAGCTGGTCGCTCAGTTCGGTGGCGGCGCGCACGGTGGTTTCGGCGGTGGCACCGGGACAGCGCGGCTGACTGACCAGCGCGACACGTCCACCAGGACGGAGCAGCGCGCGGATCTCGCGCAGCCGCTGCACCGGATCGGGCCACATGCCGACCGTGTTCACCGCGAGCGCGACGTCGAACGGTTGCGCGAAGCGCGGCAACGCGATCACCGACGCCTGGATCAGCTCGACCCGACCGGCCCTGACCTCGGCCGCGTTGCGCCGCCGAGCGTGGCCGACCATGACGGCGGAATGGTCGACCCCGACCACGTGCCCTTCGGTGGCGCGGCGCGCGAACTCGGCGATGGCGACGCCCGGCCCGAACCCGATTTCCAGGATCCGATCGGCCGGTTGGACGTCGAGCAGGCCCACCACCCACTTGTTGCGCCGCCGGTTCGAGCTCCGGTACGCGAACAGCAGACCGTCGAGCTGGCCGAGAAAACCGCGCGGCCGGTGGGCCTGGCGGATGAGAGTGGCGCGGACGCGCTGTTTCGTGGTCACGGTCCTCAGCCAACGGCTTCAAGTACCCTTGAAGTCAATGTCGGACGAGCGGTTGACCATCGGTGAACTGGCGAAGGCCACGGGTGTGGCCACGTCGGCGTTGCGCTACTGGGAACAGCTCGGGCTGCTCTCCGCCCCGCATCGCGTCGCAGGTCAGCGCCGCTATTCCGGATCGGTGATCACCCAGGTCGGGCTGATCCTGGTGCTGCGCGAGGTCGGGTTCACCCTGCGCGAAATCCGCACGCTCGTCGTCGACCGCGATTCGGCCTCCTGGCAGGAGCTGTACCGGCGCAAGGTCGCCGAACTCGACGAGCGGATCAGCCAGGCACAGTCAGCGCGCACCGCGCTCGCGCACGGCCTTGACTGCGCACACGACGGCGGAGTCTTCGACTGCCCGAACTTCGCGAAGGGCGTATCGGCCCGCCTGGACGGGTTGTCGCTGCGCGAAGCGCACGAGCGGCTGCACGCGTCACAGGTCTAGCTCGGCGACCACCTCACGGGTGGCCTTGGCGGTGTTGAACGTGATGAAGTGCAGGCCCGGCGCGCCTTCCGCGAGCAGCCGCTGCGCCAGCAGGGTCGCCTGCTCGATGCCCAGCGCCCGCACCGCCGCCGGATCGTCGGCGACCGCCTCGAACTTCGCGGCCAG
Organism: Pseudonocardiaceae bacterium; assembly: GCA_036494465.1. Classification (GTDB taxonomy): domain Bacteria; phylum Actinomycetota; class Actinomycetes; order Mycobacteriales; family Pseudonocardiaceae; genus CAJCJE01. The sequence continues at coordinate 4,943 of DASXOJ010000153.1, read as the reverse complement.
CGCGGGCGGGAACGGGGCGCCGGAGAGCTGCGCGGAGCGTTCGATGGTCTTGATGGTGGTGACCGGCATCAGGCCCGCGATGATCGGCGTGTCGCATCCCTCGGCCACCACCCGGTCGCGCAGCCGCAGGTAGTCGTCGGCGTCGAAGAACATCTGGGTGATGGCGTAGTCGGCACCCGCCCGGCACTTGGCCACGAAATGCGTGGTGTCCTCGGCGACCGTCGCCGAGCGCGGGTGCTTGAACGGGAACGCGGCCACGCCGACGCAGAAATCGCCCGACTCGCGCAGCAGCTCGACGAGCTCGCTCGCATAGCTGACGCCCTCCGGGTGGCTCACCCACTCGCCGTTGACGTCGCCGGGCGGGTCGCCGCGCACCGCAAGCACGTTGACAACGCCCGCGTCTGCCAGACGGCCGACCGTGGAGCGCAGTTCGCGCACGGAATGGTTGACCGCGGTCAGGTGCACGACCGGCAGCATGGTGGTGTCCAGCACGATGCGTTCGGCGACCGCGACCGTGTTGTCGCGGGTCGAGCCGCCCGCACCGTAGGTGACGGACACGAAGTCCGGGCGCAGCGATTCGAGTTTGCGCACGGTCTGCCAGATGCGGAACGCGTCCTCATCGGTCTTGGGCGGCATGAACTCCAGCGACAGCGTTGGCTTGCCGGTGGCGAGACAGTCCCGCACCGTGCGCGGCCGAACCGGCCGCGACGTCAGCCCTGAGGTGAGAGTCACCCTTCCACGGTAGCGGCACCCGCTAGGAGCGCGCTCAATCTGTCCAGTCCGGCCATGACCTCGCCGGGCGGTGTCCGCCGCTTCCCGCCTGCCGGACGCAACTCGCGAACTCGTCGTTGCAGGCCGCGCCGGTCGACGATCACGGGCCAACGACAACGGCGCTCAGTTCGCCGGGTTGCCCCAGACGAAGCCGTCCGGATCGGTGAGCGGCCCTGCCGACCCGTTGATGGTGATCCGGTGCGACCCGGAACCGTCCGGGGCGACGCCCGCGTCCTTGGCGAGCGCGCGGCGACCGTAGAGCCCGAACTTGACCGGGCTGTCCGGTGTCGCGAACTCGACGTACTTGCGCCCGAAACTCTTGGCGACCGCGATGCCGTGGTCCACATAGAACCGTTTGCTCGCGGCCACGTCGTCGACACCGAGCAGCAGCACGACATCGTCGATGCCCCGGCTCGCGGGCGCGGTGTCCTTCTTGTTCGAGGTGGCGATCTTCCAGATCGTCCCGTCGGGCGCCTGGATCACGCCGCCGTAGCCCCAGAACGACTTGGCGACCGGCTTGAGCACGGTCGCGCCCGCCGCGATCGCGGCGTCGACCAGGCGGTTGACGTTGGCGGGCTGAGAGACGGTCAGGGACAGGGTGAAGCCGCGGAATCCGGCGGTCGGCGACTCGGACACCCGCAGGCCCACCCGGCCGCCGAGCGCGAACGCCTCGTCGTAGAAGCGTTGCGCCGCAGCGGGATCGGGGACGTCGATGGTGATGGCAGCAATGGAAGTCATGACTCAGAAGCTAATTCAGCGGTGCCGCGATCTGCTTCTCCATTCCTGATGAACTCAGCCCCCGTGGGTGAGGTCGCCGGTCGCCGCGAGATCTGCCGCGATCGCGAACAGGTTGCGGTGGATCGGCCCGTCGCGCCCGCGCAACCACGCGACGACCGTTTCGGCGCGGTCACCGGCGAGCGGAACGAACACGACGCCAGTGCGCCGGATGCTGCTCGCCGAACCGGCCAGCCGCGTCACGCCGACACCGGCGGCGACCAGCCCCAGCAGGTTCGACACGCCGGTGGCCCGCTGGCGGACCCGCGGCGTGAAGCCCGCCTCGGCAAAGTCCCGATCGTATTTCTCGTGCCACGGCGGCCACGCCGCGCGCGGAGCCAGCACCCAGTCCTCGTCGGCGAGGTCGGCCAGGCGGAGTTCGGTGCGCTCGGCGAGCCGATGCCCGACCGGCAGCACCGCGCACACCGGCTCGGAGGCGAGCGTCCTGGTCTCCAGGTCGGGGACCAGCGGCGGACGGGTGAACGCGGCGTCGAACCGGCCGTCCCGCAGTCCGGCGACGACCTCGTCGATCTGCCCGTCCTGGGTGGTGAGTTCGAGTTCCGGGAACCGCTCGCGCACGGCCCGCACCACCGGCGGCAGCATGTAGTTCGCGGTGGACGCCAGGAAAGCCAGGTCGAGGCGGCCGATCTCGCCCCGGTCCGCCCGCCGCGCGACCGTCTCGGCCTGCTCGGCCCTGTCGAGAACGGCCCGCGCCTCGGTGAGGAACACCCGTCCCGCATCGGTCAGCCGGGTGCCTCGGGTGTCGCGATCGAAAAGGCGGACCCCGATGCCGCGTTCGAGCGCGCCGATCTGCTGCGACAACGACTGCTGGGCAAGGTGCAGCTCAGTGGCCGCGCGGCTGAAGCTCAGGTGGTCGGCGACGGCGACGAAGTAGCGCAGCTGACGCAGCTCCATGCTCACAGGACCAGACTGTAACCGCAGGAGGAAGGCTGTGTTGGCCAGTTCCCGGCAAGCGCGACCAGAGTGGATCAGGTGGATGAGAACAAGACGAAAAACGACCGGGTCTGGTTGATCACCGGCTGTTCGGCGGGATTCGGCAAGGAATTGGCGCTCGCCGCGTTGGCGGCAGGCGATCGGGTGATGGCGACGGCGAGGAAGCCGGAACAGCTCGCCGACCTCCTCGCAGCCGGCGGTGACCGGGTACGGACCGCCCCGCTGGACGTCACCGACGAAAGCCAGGTCTCCGCCGCCGTGGAACGCACGCTCGCCGAGTTCGGCCGGGTGGACGTGGTGGTCAACAACGCCGGGCACGGCAGCGTCGGCGCGGTCGAAGAACTCGATCTCGCCGATCTGCGTTCCGTGCTCGACGTGATGTTCTTCGGCGCCGTCGCGGTGACCAAGGCGGTCCTGCCGCACCTGCGCGCGCAGGGCAGCGGCACGATCGTCCAGCTCAGCTCGATGGGCGGTCAGGTGAGCATGCCCGGTTTCGGGGCGTACTGCGCGGCCAAGTTCGCCCTCGAAGGACTGTCCGAAGCGCTCGCGGCGGAGGTCGCGCCGTTCGGTGTGCGCGTGTTGATCGTCGAGCCGGGGGCGTTCCGTACCGAGTTCGGCGGACCGCGGATGCACCGCTCCCGGGTCATCGAGGCGTACGCGGCCTCGACCGGTGCGACCCGTGCCGCCGTCGACGGCATGGACGGCAGCCAACCGGGCGATCCGCGCAAGGCGGCCCGGGCCATCCTGACCGCGCTGGACAGCCCGGAACCGCCGCTGCGGTTGGCGCTGGGCAACGACGCCGTCGACAACATCGCTGCCCACCACCAGTCGCTGCACGCGGATCTGGTGGCGTGGGAGCCGCTCAGCCGCTCCCTGGACCTGACCGGCTGAGGCCGGTCACTCGCCCGGGTAGCCGCCCGCCTTGATGTCCTCGACCAGGGTCGGGCCGGTCGGCGTCCAGTCGAGCAGATCGCGGGTCAACTGGCTGGACGCGCGCAGGTCCACCCCGTAGAACCGGCCGACGAACTCGCCGATCCGCTCGATGGACTGCTCGGCGGTGATGGAGCCGACCGGGAGGTCGAGGTTGGCGCCGATCGCTTCGGCGATCTCCCGGGTCGGCACGCCCTCTTCGGCGATGGCGTGCAGGATCGTGCCCGCGGGCGCCTTGTCCAGGCTCAACCGCATCATCCGCGCCGCATCCGACACGTGCACCGCAGCCCAGGACGCCGACCCGTCGCCGACGTAGCCGGACAGACCGTGCTTGCGCGCGGCAGCCGCGATGAAGGCGATGAAGCCGTGGTCGCCGATGCCGTGCACGGTCGGCGCGAACCGGGCGATGATCGTCCGCACGCCGCGTTCGACGTAGTCCAGCGCCAGGTTCTCGCTCCCGCCGCGCATCGATTCGAGGCCGACCGCGGGGGAGCGGTCGGTTTCCACGCAGGCCCGGCCTTCGGCGAGCAGCGCGAGGCCGGAGGCGACCACGAACGGCTTGTCGGTGCCGACCAGCGCGTCCGCGAGGGTCTGCACTGCGGTGCGTTCGGCGCGGGCGGTCGCCGCGTGGTCGTTCCAGTCGTGCTTGTTGGCCAGGTGCACGACCGCGTCCGCTTCGGTGGCGCCGCGCCGCAGGCCGTCCAGGTCGTCGAGGTCGCCGCGCAGCACGGTGGCGCCCTTCGTGGTCAACGCGGTGGCGGAGGCGTCGGAGCGGGCCAGGCCGATGACCTGGTGTCCGGCTTCGAGCAGGTCGTCGGTGGTGGCGGAGCCGATCCAGCCGCTGGCTCCGGTAACGAACACGCGCATGTCGGATGTCCTCTTTCCGATCGGTGATGTCAGCGTATGACATCACCGTACACGCTGATGTCAGCGACTGTCATCAGGGTTATCATCAAACCATGGCGAGATGGGAGGGCGGCGCACGCGAACGGCTCCAGGCAGCCGCGCTCAAGCGCTTCGCCGAGCAGGGCTTCGAAGGCACCACGGTGGCGGAGATCGCGGCCACCGCCGGCCTCACCGAACGCACCTTCTTCCGCCACTTCGCCGACAAGCGCGAGGTGCTCTTCTTCGGCCACGATGCCTTCCAGCGGTCCTTCACCGATCCGATCGAAGCGGCCGACGGCACCGAGGACCCGATGTCGATCGTGGCGAACGCGCTGGAAAGCGCCACGGTGCAACGCCTGCCCGACGAGCGCCGACCCTGGTCCCGCGCCCGGCAAGCCGTCATCGAGGGTGACCCTGGCCTGCAGGAACGCGAACTGCTCAAACTCTCCCTGCTCGCCGTCGCCATCTCCCGCGCGTTGCAGGCGCACGGCATCAACGCGACCGCCGCGACGCTCGCCGCCGAGAGCGGGGTCGCGGTCTTCCGGGTCGCGTTCGCGATGTGGATCGCGGACGGCGAGGAGCGCTCCTCCCTTGAGTGCCTGCACCTCGCGTTCGCCGAACTCCAGGCG
>DASXOJ010000152.1:0-2782 GCA_036494465.1 Pseudonocardiaceae bacterium | reverse complement strand
CTCACCGACGACTGCCGCGAATGCGTGATTTCCTCCTTCACCGTGGGATTGCGGTTCAGCTCCGGCAGCGAAACCAGGCTCAGGAACGGCAACAGCAGCTGGTTGAGCGCGGGCACCGCGCTGTGCGCGAAAATCGTCGCGTGCGCCGGGTCGATGCCGACCGCGAGATAGTCCAGCACCAGCCCCTCGACCGTCTCGGTCAGCCGCTCGGCGACGTCGCGATCGGTGAGCACCTGGTAGTCCGCGATCAGCACGAACAGGTCCACGCCCTGTTCCTGCAACCGAACCCGGTTCTGCAGGGTGCCGAAATAATGGCCGAGGTGCAGCGGCCCGGTTGGTCGATCCCCGGTGAGGATCCGGAATTCGTGCGGCGCGACGCGGATCCGCTCCGTCAACTCGGCGCTGCGATCGTGTGCGGCGGTCAGGCTCGTGGTCATGACATCTCCCTGTGCTCGATGAGGTCTGAGGTTGTCCCGTCGCAAGGACGGACCTCGCCTCCCGGATCACGGGAGAGAAGAAAGCGACCGTCCAGGCGGACGGCGCGCGCGTGTCTCGGGGGCCGTCCCTATTCGGGACGCCACCAGCCAAGACACGCGACGAAGGTCATGGAAAGGACTATACCTCCAGGTGCACGTTCTGCGCGGTGACCGGTTTCCCGCACTGGTCGCAGGCCAGCGCCGGCTGCGTCCGCGCGCCGCAGGTGTCGTGCGTCCACGCCGAGGCCGAGCCCCCGCCCAGATACCGGTCGCCCCACTCCATCAACGTGATGATCGCCGGGAACAGGTCCAGCCCGGCCTGGGTGAGCCGGTACTCGTAGTCGGCGCGGATCGGCCCGCCCGCGTACTGTTCCCTGCTCAGCAGGCCCGCGCCGACCAGCTTGGCGAGCCGGTCGGACAAGGTGGGGCGGGGGATGCCCAGCGCCTGCGCGAACTGCGCGTAGCGGCGCACGCCGAAGAACGCCTCGCGCAGGATCAACATCGTCCAACGCTCGCCGACCAGGTTCAGCGCGCGCGTTGCCGAGTCTTCGGTCGGGTGGCTCATCACAACTGGGCAGTATCGGCGGGCAGCCCGAGCAGCAGTTTCCCGGTGGTCTCCCAGGTGCCGTTGCTGACCTGGATGTGCGCGGTCACCGTGCTCGCGTCGCGGAACCGGCGCTGCAACGGCGACTCGTCGTAGATCGCGGTCCCGCCGCCCAGGTCGTACATGGCTTTCGCGACCGCGGCGCTGGTCTGCGCCGCATGCGTAGCCGCCAACCGAAGCCCGGCCCGCAACTCCACGTCGACCGAACCGTGCCGCGCCGCCTGCCAAGCGTCGTCGATCGCGGCGTAGAAGAAGCTCCGCGCCGCCCGCAACGAAGCCTCCGCCTTGGCCACCTCGGCCTGCGTTGACGACTTCTCCGCCAACGTGCGCCGCGCCCCGAACGTCTTCTTGCGCCCGGCCAGGTCGAGCAGATCGTTGATGGCGCCGCGCGCGTTGCCCAGGGCGACCGCCGCGATGCACAGCGCGAAATACCCGAAGATCGGGAACCGGTACAACGGCGCGTCCAGCGGCTCGTCGGTCAGGGAGGCGGTCCGGTGCGCAGGCACGAACACCTCCTCGGCGACGGCGTCGTGACTGCCGGTCCCGCGCAGGCCGACCGTGTGCCAGGTGTCGACGATCCGCAACTGCGCGGTCGGAATGGCGACCACGCGCATCTCCGGCCCGTTCCCGTCGTCGACGAGGCAGCCGCCGAAGAAGTGATCGGCGTGCGTGATGCCGCTGCAGAACGTCCACCGCCCGGACACCACCAGCCCGCCATCGACCCGTCGAGCCAGCGCGCGCGGCGCCCACACCCCGGCCGCGATCGACCCGGGATCCCCCAACGTCTCGAGCGCCCCGTCCTTGGGCAGATACGCGCTCAACAGGCTGCTGGTCACCGCGATCGACACACACCAGCCAGTGGCCGCGTCGCCGACGGCGATCGTCTCGGCGCAGCCCAGCGACACCGCGGGTGGCGCCTCGGCAGCGCCGATCAGCGCGGGCGCGCCACTGCGCATCAACCCGGACGCGCGCAACCGTTCGACCACCTCGGGCGCCAGCCGGTTCTCTCGCTCGTGCTGCGTCGCGAAGCCGGCCGCCAGTTCGCGAATGTCCTCTGCGGCCTGTCGCAGCTCGTCCACACCGGCCTCCTGGGTTCATCTCATTGACTAGTTCAGAATTCTTACCCAAAGTCGAATGCGTGTCAACGTTCGGCGATATGTCCGCTTTGGCGAGAGCTCTGTATACCCCGGTGACGGCAGCCCATATGTGCCATCATCAGTGCTGGTGAACGGGGGGAACCGAGCAACGTGACGGTGCGTCCCAGGACACGTGGCACGTGACGAGGGGAAATTGCGGTGAGCGGCAAGTTCAAGATCGACGACGCGTATGTGGGCGACCAGGGTCAGCAATGGGCCAACATGCCCAATGCGATCAAGCAGTTCGCGGACTACTCCGCGTTCAACGGCGGCAGCCCAGGGGACGGGCTGAAGGCGGAGGACTTCGGCGGCACGCCCAACGCGGCCAGCGCGGCCAAGGCTTTGCTCACGCTCATGCAGGGACTCGACACGTCGCTGGCCAAGGTGGGGAACTACTGCCAGGCGATGTCCACCGCCTTCACCAACTCCGCCAAGTCCACGTCCGAAACGGACTCGGACAACGCGATGCACGTCACCGCGTCCGGTAAGGAGGTCTGACCGTGGCCGCAGCAGCAGCGACTGACGGTGGCGGCGGCTCCGCCCCGCCCGCGAACTCCACGCCGAGT
>DASXOJ010000151.1:0-48519 GCA_036494465.1 Pseudonocardiaceae bacterium | reverse complement strand
CGTCCGTCGACATCGACGCCGTCGCGGAGCCGTACTACGCCGAAGTCGGCTGGAGCCTGGAAAAACTCCGCGACCGGATCGCGATCGTCGGCCGCGTCGCCGCCGAAACCGAATGGGAGCCCGCCCGCGCGCACGCCGTCGACCGAACCGCAGCCGCGAACTCGACGGCCGAACCGGCAAACGGATAGACGGCGACCAGTACGTGGCGGTTCGGCACGTTGCAGCGAAGCGAGCGGCGGCACTCACCCGGCGACATGAGCGGGACGGGACACCGTTTCCGAACGACAACCCGTCCTCGGCCATGTCCGAGTTTCTGGCAGCTGTCGAGTCATGATCACCAGGTTGCAGTGGGTGGTGCTGGCGCTCGCGGACCCGGCCGGCCACCCGTTCTGCCTCGTGCGGGAGCGCGTGACGCAGTGACCGCTCCCGGATGCTGGGAGATCATGTCCGGGATGTGATTCGGGTCGCGCCCCCTGATCGGGGAAACACGCCGGTAACACCGAGCGGATACGTTACCTGGCCGAAACAATTGGACGGTGGTTCGGCCGGGCGAAGGAGGCGATCGCTGGTGATCGATACCGGCAGCACGGCGTGGGTGCTGGTCAGCGCGGCGCTCGTGATGTTCATGACGCCCGGTCTGGCCCTGTTCTACGGCGGCATGGTGCGCGCGAAGAGCGTGCTCAACGTGATGGTGCTGACCTTCGTCTGCCTCGCGGTCGTCGGCCTGATCTGGGTGGTCTACGGCTACTCGCTGGCCTTCGGCAACGACTGGTTCGCGGGGTTGCTCGGCAACCTGGACCTGGCGGGACTGCGCAACGCGGCGACGGCGGTGGTCGGGTCGGGGACGAGCCGCATTCCGCTGTTCGCGTTCGCCGGGTTCCAGATGATGTTCGCGGTGATCACGGCCGCGCTGCTGGCCGGCGCGATCGCGGAGCGGACGCGGTTCTGGGCGTGGACCGGGTTCATCGCGATCTGGGTGACGCTGGTGTACCTGCCGGTCGCGCACTGGGTGTTCACCAGCGGCGGCTGGATCGCGGGCAAGCTGCACGCGCTGGATTTCGCGGGCGGCACGGTGGTCGAGGTCAATTCGGGTGCGGCCGCGCTTGCGCTGGCGATCGTGCTGGGTCGGCGGCATGGGTGGCCGCGGCAGGCGATGCGGCCGCACAACCTGCCGTTCGTGATGTTCGGCGCGGGTCTGCTCTGGTTCGGCTGGTTCGGGTTCAACGCGGGCTCGGCGCTGGGCGCGACCGGGGTCGCGGCGACGTCGTTCATCAACACGACGGTCGCGGGCGCGACGGCGGTGCTCGGCTGGCTGGTCGTGGAGCAGGTGCGCGACGGCAAGCCGACGACTCTCGGCGCGGCGTCCGGCGCGGTCGCCGGGCTGGTCGGGATCACGCCAGGGTGCGCGTATGTGGAGCCGCTCGGCGCGCTCGCGATCGGGCTCGTCGCGGGCGTGGTGTGCGCGTTGGCGGTCGGGTTGAAGTACCGGATGGGCTACGACGACTCGCTCGACGTGGTCGCGGTGCACGGGGTCGGCGGACTGGTCGGCATGTTGCTGATCGGGTTGTTCGCGACGGTCGGGGTGAACGCGCAGGGCGCGAACGGCCTGTTCTACGGTGGCGGCCTCGATCAACTGTGGCGCCAGGCGGTCGCGACGTTCGCCGTACTAGGGTATTCGCTGCTCGTGACCTTGCTCATTGCCTGGGTCATGCACAAGACGATGGGGCTGCGGGTGCAGCGCGAGGCGGAGGTGGACGGCATCGACGAGGCCGAACACGCCGAAGGCGCCTACGACCTCACCGGTTCCACCAGCCGCGCAGGCACCCTGCAACACGCACCGACCCGAACCGCCGAACTGGACGTGTGATGAAACTGCTGACCGCGATCGTCAAACCCTTCGCGCTCGACGACGTCCGCGAAGCCCTGCAAACGCTCGACATTCTCGGCATGACGGTGACCGAGGCGCGCGGCTACGGTCGGCAGAAGGGCCACACCGAGGTCTACCGGGGCGCGGAGTATCAGGTGGACTTCGTCGCCAAGGTGCGCCTTGAGGTGCTGCTGGACGACGAGCAGGTGGCCGATGCGATCGACGCGGTCGTCGGCGCCGCGCGCACGGGCAAGATCGGCGACGGCAAGGTCTGGGTGACGCCGGTCGAGACGGTGGTGCGGGTGCGCACCGGCGAACGCGGTTCGGACGCGGTCTGACCCGCTCACCGGAACAACTTCTGACGTGCGCCGTTGCCCGGCGTAGCTTGCCGATGTGACCAGTGGGCAGCCCAGCGGGTTCGAGACGATCTCCGACCACCCTCGGTATTACGTCGAGTTCCTCGACGAGCGGACCACGATCCCGGGTGAGCTGGTCGCGAAGCGGATCATCGCCGATCTTGTCGATCTGCGGACCGGGTTGACCGTGCTCGACGTCGGGTCCGGCACGGGAGCGGACGCGATCGAGGTGGCCAGGGCGGTCGGTCCGGAGGGGCGCGTGGTCGGGCTCGACCGGAGTGCCGAGATGATCGCCGAGGCGCGGCAGCGGGCCGAGCAGGCCGGAGTGCCGGTGGAGTTCGTGACCGGCGACGCGCATGTGCTCGGTTTTCCGGACGCGTCCTTCGATCGGGTGCGGACCGAGCGGATGCTCATCCACCTCACGGATCCCGAGGCTGCCGTGCGCGAGATGGTCCGGGTGACGAAGCCGGGTGGGCTGGTTGTCGCGTCGGACATCGACGGGGGCACGGCGTTTTTCAACAGCAGCAACACGAAGCTCGCCGAGACGCTCGCGCTGCGACTCAGCCGCGGTCTGGCACAGGGGTGGATGGGCAGGCGCCAGCAGCGCTATCTGGTCGAGGCCGGACTGGTCGATGTCCGGGTGGTGCCGGTCGTGATCATGAACAGCCTAGCGTTCATGCGGATGGTCTGCGGGGGACTGCTCGGCGCGCTGGTCGCGGAGGGCGCGGCCAGCGAGGACGAGGTCGGCGCGTTCTGGGCGGAGCTTGACCGGGGCGAGCGCGAGGGCTGGTTGTGTTCGGGAGTCGTGTGCTTCACCGTCGTCGGCACCAAGACGGACACCTGAGCGGACTGCGGCCTTCATCGCGTATGGCGGGGGTGCTGAGCTGGCTGCCACTGTTCCTGTTTCGTGCTGCTGTTCGGGCTCAGCATGAACTGTCATATCTTCATCCTCAGCCGGATCAGGAAACGGTGGCTGCGCGGCGAAAACCACAAGCTCGCCGTCGTCGGCGGCATTCCGCACCAGCGTGGGCGTGGTGACCAGCGTGGCGGTCCTGCTGGCTGCCGCGCTCAGCCTGATCAGGTCGCCGGGATCAGCAGTATCCACATTGGACCGGACGCCAGTGGCAGCTGCGCGCCGGAACCCGTGACGGTGAACCGGGTCGGTGCGTCGACGGCCGAGCGGGACCAGGTGGCGGCGTAGCTCTGGCCATCGCGCAGGACAGTGGCCGCACCGGTGCCGACGGTCTGGGCGACCGGCGCGGTGGCGCCGGATGAGTCCTCCGGCCACGCCTCGGGACGGGTGGCGACGCGTTGCAGCACCACCGTTGCGGCGCCGAGCTGGCCGGATTCGGTGGTGCGGAACGGTTTGCCGTCCATGGTGACCAGCCACCACCCTGCCGACGCCGACCAGGCGAAGGAGAACGACGCGGCCGGGTAGTTCGCTTTCTGTTGGGTGGTCGCGGTGCCGCCTGCCGGGGCGGCGCCGAAGTCGAGCGGGGGTTGACCGGGCGGGCTGCCGGTCGGGAGTTGGCTGGCGTGCAGGTAGAGGTTGTGCGGGGCGGGGTGGGTGGACTGGCGGACGTACGCCTTGGCCACGCTGCCCTGCGACGCGTCGATCAACGCGGTCTTGTGCAGCAGCGGGATCAGCTGCGGGACCGAGCCGGAGAAGGCGAACACCGGCTTGCCGTACTGGCCAAGCAGGTCGAGGTCGGTCTGCCGGGCACTGCGGACCGGGCCGATCACCGCCGGGTAGGGCGGCGTGAACACCGCGACGATGCGGGTCAGGCCGCCCTCCACCGGTTCGACGTAGATGACCTGCGCCTGGGACAGGCCGGTGGCCGGGCGGGCGTCGTCGACGTTGTCGATCTTGACGGCGATGACCGCGCCGCTCAGCGAACCCGACGCCGCTGCCGTGGTGTTCGGGTCGGTGCCGGTGTCCGAGGTGCCGGTCGTGCTCGTGCAGCCCGCTAGGGCGATCGCGGCGAGCAGCGCGGCGGCCAGTGCGGTGGGTCTACCCATGATTCGATACTGGCACGTGTTGTGACGTTGCGCGCATCGACGATCACGGGACGATGTTGTGGTTGATCCGGAACGTGTTGGCCGGGTCGTAGGTTGCTTTGACTTCGCGGAGCCGGTCGTAGCCTGCGTCGCCGTAGATCTCGCGGAGGTCGGCTTCGGTCGCGGTGACGCCGGGACGGTAGACGAAGTTCAGCGCGCGACCGGTCGCCCACGGCCGGGCCGCCTCGAAGAAGCGCTGGTGCACGTCGCGCACCACGTCGACGTCCTCGGCAGAGAACGGCGACAGGATGCGCAGCAGATACGCGGAGTCGTCGCGGTGCACCGCATTGGCGACCTCCGGCGCGCGGCTCGCCGCTCCCCCGATGTGCCGGATGTCCACCACGCACATCACCGGTGCGTCCGGACCCGAAATGGTGAACACCTCGTCGAGCATGGCCGGCTCGAGTTCGCGCAGGCGCAGGTTGTCGCCCAGGTACGCGTGCGGCATGGCCGGCTCGTCGTAGATGGTGTGCGACTCGGTGTAGGGCATGTCGCGCAACGAGTCCATCAGGCGCGGCCCGATCGCGCGCAACGGCTCGACGAGCCGCTCCCCCGTTTCCGCGTCGCCGAGGTAGGCGACGTGCACGCGGACCACGAACCTGCCGCGAATCGCTGCCGGGATCTGCGGGATGTCCGGCATCGGCAACGTGATCAGCGACGAGGTCAGCTGCTCGGGGACGGTCTGCGTCCAGGTCCGGTAGGCGGCGAGCACGGCCGGGAGCTGGTCGGCGCCGAAGAACAGCGTGCCGCCGTACAGGCGCGTCATCGGGATCAGGTCCAGCTCGATCGCGGTGACCACGCCGAAGTTGGCGCCCGCGCCGCGCAACGCCCAGAACAGTCCGGGTTCCTCGGTCGCGGTGACCCTGCGCTGCCCGCCGTCGGCGGTGACCAGTTCGATCGCGCGCACGTGGTCGGCGGCGTAGCCGTATTCGCGGGCGAGCAGGCCGAGGCCGCCGCCGAGGGTGTAGCCGACCACGCCGACGCCCGGCGCGGAACCGTTGAGCGGGGCCAGCCCGTCTTTGGCCGCCGCCGCGACCACGTCGCCCCACACGGCGCCCGCCTCGACCCTGGCGACGGTTCCGTCGATGCGGACTCCGGACATGGCGGTCGTGTCGATCAGCACGCCACCGTCGATGGCGACCGAGCGGCCGTGCCCGGTGGCCTGCACGCCGACCGGGAGGTCGTGCGCGGTCGCGTAGTAGACGGCGGCGACGACGTCGGCCGCGCTGCTCGCGCGGACCACGATCGACGGCCGGTGCGGCGAGGCGAGCTGGAATCCGGCGGTGTCGACGGCATCCGCGCTGGTCACGGTGCCCGCGACGGTGTCGCGGAGCCAGATCAGGGAGTGCTCGGTGGCTGTCATGGCGGTAACCCTAACCGGCCTTTAGGACCTAGGTTGTCCGCAAGGCGTGGCAGTCTTGTCTCGTGTCGAAGAACATGCCCGGACGAATGCTGCGACTGTTGTCGCTGCTCCAAACTCGGCGCGAATGGTCCGGCGCGGAGCTGGCGGAACGGCTGGGCGTGACCGACCGGACCGTGCGCAGGGACATCGACCGGCTGCGCGAGCTCGGTTATCCGGTGGACGCGACCACCGGAACGGCAGGCGGGTACCGGTTGGCCAGCGGTCGCGACCTGCCGCCGCTGCTGCTCGACGACGACGAGGCGGTCGCCATCGCGGTCGGCCTGCGGACCGCGAGCAGCGGCGTGCACGGCATCGAGGACGCGGCCATCCGCGCGTTGGCCAAGCTGGAACAGGTGCTGCCGGTCCGGTTGCGCGCGCAGGTCGCCGCGGTCGGCGCCGCCACGGTGGCGATGCCGGAGGACGCGGTCGCCTCGGCCGATCCGGAGACCGTCGCGGTGCTGGCGATCGCCTGCCGCGACCACGAACTGGTGGCGTTCGACTATCGGCGACGGGATGGTTCGGCGAGCCATCGCCGCGTCGAGCCACATGCCCTGGTCAGCGCGTACCGGCGCTGGCTGCTGCTGGCATTCGATCCGGCCGCCGACGACTGGCGGATCTTCCGGGTCGACCGGATCTCCGCGCCGACGCCGACCCGCTGGCGGTTCACCCCGCGCCCGATCCCGGACGGCGACGCCGCCGAGTACGTCGGCCGGTCACTGGCCGCCGCGCCGTACCGGTACAACGCGCGGGTGACGGTGCGCGCGTCTGCCGAGCGGGTGCGGGCCGCACTGTCGCAACCGTTGCCCGGCAAGGTGATCGCGCTGGACGTGGACAGTTGCGAGGTGCGCTGCGGCGCGGACGATCTACGCCTGATCGCGCACGATCTGCTGGACATCGCCTTCCTGGGCGTCGCGTTCGAGATTCAGCGTTGACTTATATAAGTGCGTACTGCAAGATATGGGCGTGCACGCGTTCGACGTTCTCGGCGACCCGGTACGGCGCCGGATCCTGGAGTTGCTCGCCGACGGCGAGCTGACCTCCGGCGCGGTCGGCGCGGTGATCCAGGCCGAGTTCGGGATCAGCCAGCCGGCGGTATCCCAGCAACTGAAAGTGTTGCGCGAGAACGGTTTCACCACGGTTCGACCGGAAGGCACGCGTCGGCTCTACGCGGTCAGCAGCGAGCCGTTACAGGAAGTCGACGCGTGGCTGGAGCAGTTCCGCCGGTTCTGGAACCAGCACCTCGACGCGTTGGGCACCGAACTCGCACGCGGCAAACGGCAAAGGACCAAAAAATGAAGGACATCGCGGACATCATCAACAAGGCGCACCGCGAGGTGGCCAAGACCGCGCCGCCGAGCGTGCTGATCCGGCGCGAGTACCCGGCGACCGCCGAGGATGTGTGGTCGGCGTGCACCGAACCGGATCGGCTGCGCCGGTGGTTCCTGCCGGTGACCGGCGAACTGAAGGTCGGCGGACGGTACCAGTTGGAGGGCAACGCGGGCGGCGAGATCCTGCACTGCGCGCCGCCGAAGCTGCTGCACGTGACCTGGGGCATGGGCGAGGGGCCCGCGTCCGAGGTGCGGCTGAAGCTGACCCAGGTCGATGCGGAAACCACTGAGCTGGAGTTGGCGCACGAGCGCTTCGCCGACCCCGAGTTCTGGGCCAAGTACGGGCCCGGCTCGGTGGGTACGGGCTGGGATCTGATCTTGTACGGGCTCGCGGAGGACCTGGCCGGGGCCGACCTGAGCGACCGGGAGAGCTGGACGCGGACCCAGGAGTACGCGGAGTTCGTCCGGGCGAGCACCCAGGCGTGGGCAGCGGCGCACGAGGCGAGCGGAGCCAGCGCGGCGGACGCGCGGTCGGCGGCCGAGGAGACACTGCGGTTCTTCGCGCCGCACGCGAAATAAGCCCGCGCGTACGCGAAACGAGCTCGCGCGGGCGCGAAGCAGGTGAGGTCAGCGGAGGCGTTCCAGGTCGCGGGCGGTGTCAGCCAGACCCGCCGCCAGGTCGCGGAGCTCGGTGACCGCCGCGCCGTCGTCGACCGCGGTCACCACGTCCTCGGCCGCGCAGCGCAGCTGGAACAGGCGGTCCTGCAAATCGGCGATCTCGGTCGCGGAGAGCACCACCGCGTCCTCGGGCAGGCCGCCCCGGACCACGGCCGATCGGCGTTCGTAGGCGCGCTGGCGGCAGGGCTGGGCGCAGTAGCGGCGGCGTCTGCCGGTCGAGCGACCGTCCTTGGCCTCGACCGCGAGCGGCCGGCCGCACCAGGCGCAATGCTGCTGCCCGCGCAGGGTCAGGGTGGGCATGGCATCGGCGATCGGAGTATCGGACAGCACCCCGGCATCATGCCGCCTCGCGGGTACGAATCCGCGTCGGCCACGCCGCAACCGGATGGTCATCACTAAGCAATGCTCTTTTGGGGCTGGTCAGGCACACTCGAAAGGGTGCCAAGCGACCGTCACCCCTACCTGTCCGGGCCATACCCGCGCGCCTTTGTGCACCGGGGCTGGCACATTGACGACCTCACCGGGATGGAGAACTCGCTCAGCGCGTTCCGGCGCGCGGCGCAGGAGGGTTTCCGCTACCTGGAGACCGACGTGCACGCGACCGTGGACGGGGTCGTGGTGATCCAGCACGACGACGCGCTGGACCGGACGACCGATGGCGCGGGCGCGGTGGCGAACCAGCCGTGGTCGGTGGTGCGCGAGGTGAAGGTCGGCGGCAAGGAGCCGGTGTGCCGGCTGGACGAGCTGCTGGAGGAGTTGCCCGAGGCGCTGATCAACATCGACGTGAAGGCGGACTCGGCCGTCCATGCGGTGATCGCGACGCTGCGCCGGTGCGACGCGGTGGGCCGGGTGTGCCTGGCGTCGTTCTCGGACGCGCGGCTGGCGCGGCTGCGGAAGCTGGGCGGACCGGAGCTGTTGACGTCGATGGGGCCGGGTTCGGTGGCCGCGGTGTGGGCTGCGGCAGGCACCGGGCTGCCGCTGGGCGCGTTGGCGAAGGGGCGGATGGCGCAGGTGCCGCGCAAGCAGGGTCCGTTGACGGTGGTGACGCCGCGGTTCGTCCAGTTCATGCACAAGCGCGAGCAAGAGGTGCACGTCTGGACGGTCGACGAGCCCGGGGAGATGCGCGAACTGCTGGAGTGGGGCGTGGACGGGCTGGTGACGGACCGGCCGGATCTGTTGCGCGAGGTACTGGCGGAGCGGGTATGAGCGAGATGGACGCCGACGCCCGGGGCCGTGCGAGGATCGCGGCGCAGCGCGGCGGCGAGTGCGTGATCACCTACGACGGGACGCCGTCGTATTCGGTGAGCATCATGGAGTTCGCCGACGAGCACATGGTGCACGAGACGCAGTACTTCGCCGATCCGTTCGACGCGCCCGCGTCGCGAGCCGCACTGGCCGAGCGAATCTAGGGTTTGGGCGGCGCCTTGCCTTCCCA
This sequence comes from Pseudonocardiaceae bacterium, assembly GCA_036494465.1. GTDB lineage: Bacteria > Actinomycetota > Actinomycetes > Mycobacteriales > Pseudonocardiaceae > CAJCJE01. The sequence goes on along the minus strand of DASXOJ010000151.1, from coordinate 39,395 downwards.
GGCGGCGCGCCAGGTGTCGGGGCCGATCTGGCCGTCCTGGGTCAGTCCGTTGGCGGCTTGGACAGCTTGGACGGCGGTCTTGGTCTTGTCGTAGTAGCAGCCGGTGCCCTCGAAGCCGAAGCCGTAGGCGTTCATCCGCAGTTGCCAGGTGCGCAGCGCGGGCGCGCAGTCGCCGTAGGCGTAGGTGGCGCCGGGCCAGGTCGGTGCGACGTTCGCGGGGAGGGCGGGGACCACGCGACTGGCCGCGTCCGCGTCGGAGGGAAGGCCGAGCTTGTTCGCGCAGGTCCAGGGCTGCCAGCCGCGCATCCGGTACAGGTAGAGCGCGCGGTAGTCCTGTTCGGCGTGGCTGGCCTGGGTGGGCAGGCCGTAGCCGCCCACGCTCTGCCAGGTGCTCAGGTTGAACTGGTAGGCGCCGTAGTAGAGCCCGTTGGCGGAGACGACCGAGTAGTTGTTGCTGGACTCGCACTTGCGCAGCGCCAGCCATTGGCCGGTGCCGGGGTCCGCGCCCGCGGACAGGCCGGAGCACAGCAGTTGCAGGCCGACGGCGAGGATCACGATCACCAGCAACCGTCTGACCAGTCTGAATGCCATGGAGCTGGACGCTAAGGGGCCTGCTCGCCAGTCACAACCGGAAGACTCGGCTGAGTGAAACATCAACGTTGCGATGCGAACCGGCATAGGAACCGCCGACCCGGCACCAGGTAGGCGTGACGCCCGATACAGTCACCTCGCACGCGGCCCGAAGCTGCGGACATCAGCGGAAAGGCGGCACCAGGACATGGCCCGCAATGTCCCCACCAGCACGGCTGACAAGCCGGACGCGGAGCTGCGTCGGCAACGGATGGCCTGGTACGCCTACGGCTGGGGCGCGCACACCTTCGAGACCAGCGTGGTCACCGTGTTCATGAGCCGCTACCTGGTGGCGGTGGCGGACAACGCGGTCGGCAAGACCGGCACGCTGCACGTGCTGGGCATCCCGATCGCGGCCGGTTCGCTGTTCGCCTACGTGGTCTCGTTCACCGCGATCGTGCTGATCTTCCTGATGCCGATCGTGGGCGCGATCGCGGACCGCACCAACCGCAAGCGCGAGCTCATGCTGACCCTCGGATACCTGGGCGCGCTGAGCGTGATGGCGATGTTCTTCGTGACCGGGTCGAACTGGGGGCTCGGCACGTTCCTGATGATCTTCGCGTACCTGACCTACACCTGCGCGAAGGTCGTGTTCAACTCGTTCCTGCCCAGCCTGGCCAGCGCGGACGAGCGGGACCGGATCTCCTCGATCGGCTGGGCCGCCGGTTACATCGGCGGCGGCATCGTGCTGGCGGCGAGCTTCGTCGCGTCGTTCGTGATCACCGACACCGCGCTGCTGGCCAGGATCTCGCTGCTGGCCGCGGGGGTGTGGTGGGCGATCTTCGCGCTGGTGCCGCTGCGCAGGCTGAAGAACCCGCCACGCACCGACGAGCACCAGGTGCCGATGTCCGGGTCCATGTTCACCGCCGGGTTCCGGCAGCTCGGGCACACCATCCGCGGCGCCAGGATGTTCCCGATGACGCTGCTGTTCCTGGTCGCGTACCTGGTCTACTACGACGGCATCAACACGGTGACCACGTTGTCGGCCACCTACGGTGCGGACGAACTGGGCCTGTCGGACAGCACGCTGCTGACCGCGATCCTGATCGTGCAGTTCGCCGCGTTCGGCGGTGCGCTGCTGCTCGGCCGATTCGCGGACCGGTGGGGCGCGAAGCGGGTGATCGCGTGGAGCCTGGTGATCTGGGTCGGCATCGTGACCGCCGCGTACTTCCTGAGCAAGGGCTCGGCCGTGCAGTTCTACGTGCTGGCGCTGGCGCTGTCGATCGTGATGGGCGGCTCGCAGGCGCTGTCCCGGTCGCTGTACTCCAGCATGATCCCGCGCGGTGCCGAGGCCGAGTACTTCAGCCTCTACGAGATCTCCAGCTCGGGATCGAGCGCGCTGGGGCCGTTGCTGTTCGGCCTGGCCTACCAGTTCACGGGGAGTTATCGGGTTTCGATCTTGTCGCTGGTGGTTTTCTTCGTGGTCGGCCTGTGTTTGCTGATCCCGGTCAACGTGCCGCGCGCGGTGACCACGGCGGGTAATCAGGTACCCCAGAACCTGATGACCCCGCAGCGCGAGAAGGCATCGGTGTGAAAACCGCGGAAACACGCCAGACTCGATCGGGTCGCAATTATCCGGTTTTGGCACTGCTGCGTCATGTCACTCCCCCATGAGGGTGATGTATGTCATCTGTAGGGCGATAACGCGTCATGCCTCCGTTTCGATTGCCTCTCAATGGAGGAACACTTCGTTGACGAGTGAAACTGCTCACTCAGCGCGACCGGAGCGGGAGGACGGGAATTGTCTCCCTTTCTCGGCCGTTACAACAAGTGAGCACCAGACCTGGGCAAGGGCCCTGAGCCGAGCGAAAGGACACCGCCATGGCCGACCGCGTTCTTCGTGGTAGCCGGCTCGGAGCAGTTAGCTACGAGACCGACCGAAACCACGACCTCGCCCCCCGTCGCACCACCAGCTACGCCTGCCCCAAGGGACACGATTTCGAGGTCCCGTTCTCCGACGACGCCGAGATTCCGCCGACCTGGGAGTGCCGCCTGCACGGCTCAGTGTCCAAGCTGATCGACGGGTCGGAGCCGGAGCAGAAGAAGGCCAAGGCGCCGCGTACGCACTGGGACATGCTGCTGGAGCGCCGGACCATCCCCGAGTTGGAGGAACTGCTCTCCGAACGACTCGAGGAACTGCGCGGACGGCGTAGCCGCACCGCCTGAGTCAATCAGCCGAACCGACCGGGATCACCCACCAGACCAGCGCCTCCCGCGCACAGTATGAGCAAAGGACCGCCTCGACGAGGCGGTCCTTTCTCGCGTCAGAAGGATGCTCAGCGGCTGCTGACGGCGTCTTCCGTGGCTTTGGCTGGCGTTCCCCCACCGAAGAGGCGCTTGACCTGGTTGACCCGGTGCCGCACGCCCCACGAGCCGACCCGCAGCATGGCCTCGCGCACGATCGACCCGCTCATCTTGGAGTCGCCGATCTGCCGCTCGGTGAACGTGATCGGCACCTCGACGATCTCGAAACCGGCTTCCAGAGTGCGCCAGGCCAGGTCGATCTGGAAGCAGTAGCCCGCCGACGCCACGTTGCCCAGGCTCAGCTTCTCCAGCACCGGGCGGCGGAACGCCCGGAAACCGGCGGTGATGTCCTTGATCCGCACGCCCAGCGCGATCTGGGAGTACAGGTTCCCGATCCGGGAGATCATTTCCCGCGACTTGGGCCAGTCCACGGTCTGGCCGCCGTGCACGTACCGGGAACCGATGACCAGGTCCGCGTCGGACAGCGCGTCCAGCAGGCGCGGCAGGTCCTCGGGCGCGTGCGAGCCGTCCGCGTCCATCTCGATGATGACCGCGTAGTCGCGCTCCAGCGCCCAGCCGAACCCGGCGACGTAGGCCGCGCCCAGGCCGGCCTTCTCGGTCCGGTGCAGCACGTGCACCCGCTCGTCGGCAGCGGCCATCTCGTCGGCCAGCTCGCCGGTGCCGTCCGGGCTGCCGTCGTCGACGACCAGCGCGTGTACCGCGGGCAGCGCCGCGTGCAGTCTGGCCACGATCGGCCCGATGTTCTCACGCTCGTTGTAGGTGGGGATCACCACCAGCACAGGTTGAAGGTCCGACCCCTGCTCACGCGCCTCGGCCATCCGTGTGTCCTCCTCGTCCACCATCCCCGGCGGACGTACTCAATCGTCGTGCTTGTCAGTGTCGCTCGTAGCGGTGTCGGCGCGTTCCGTCGCGGCGGCTGCCTTGGCGGCGGCGAGCGCGGCGGCGCCTCGACGCATCCCAGCCCGGTACATGTTGGAGCGGACTCCGAACAGCAACGCGAGCAACGCAGCTACCACCATGACCCATTCAGGCCAGGACCCGAGCCGATCAGCAAGGGTAATCGTGGACCGTAGCGGCACGGTGGCAACCAGGGCCGCCGGGGTGAACAACTCAGTCTGTTGGGTGATGGTTCCGTTGGGATCGATGATGGCACTGACCCCGCTGGTGGCGGCGACCACCACGGACCGACCGTGCTCCACGGCACGTTCCTGGTCCATGGCGAGCTGCTGGTAGGTCATCTCGGTCTTGCCGAAGGTCGCGTTGTTGGTCGGCACCGCGATCAGGTTGGTGCCGTCGGTGACCGAGTCGCGGACCACGTCGTCGAAGGCGACCTCGTAGCAGGTGTCGATGCCGACGACGGCCGGTCCCATCGGGAACGGAACCGCCTTGTCACCGGCCACGAAGTTGCCCGCGGTGTTCGCGATCGGGTCGAAGTAGGCGAAGAACGAGCGCCACGGCATCGTCTCGCCGAAGGGCATCAGCTTGCGCTTGACGTACTCCAGGGTCGGGCCTTTGCCCGGTTCCCACAGGATCGCGGTGTTCTTGGGCTGCGGGCCCTGCGAGTAGACGACCGCGCCGACCTCCATCGGCGCGTCGATGTCCGACGCGGTCTGGGCCAGTTCGGCGTAGGCATCCGGGTTGACGTAGGGGTCGACGTCGTCGGAGTTCTCCGGCCAGATCACCAGCTGCGGCTGTTTGACCTTGCCCGCGCGCACCTCGTCGGCGAGTAGCTGGGTTTCGCGCGCGTGGTAGTCGAGCACGATCCGGCGCTGCGTGTCGAAGTCCAGTCCCAGCCGGGGCACGTTGCCCTGGATCGCGGCGACGGTCGCGGTGCCCGCGTTGGCGTCGGTGCCGACCAGTGGCCAGGCGGCGATGCCCGCCAGCAGCGGCACCAGGATCGCGATGACCGGCCCGGTGATCAGCGCGGCGCGCCGCTTTTCGGTGTTGTTCTTGCGCCACAACACCAGCGCGAGCGCGCCGAGGCCGAACCCGGTCAGCACGACCGCGAAACCGACCAGCGGGGTGCCACCGAGCGAGGCGAGCGAGAGGTAGGAGCCGTCCGCCTGTCCGAACGCCACTTTGCCCCAGGGCAGGCCACCGAACGGGAAGCGGGCGCGCAGCGCCTCGTCCGCGACCCACAGCAGCGCCGCCCACAGCGGAGCGCCGCGCAGCCGGGACACGACCGCGATGCCCGCGGTGCCCAGCGCCATGATCAGCGCCTCGAAGGAGCAGAGCACCCAGGGTGCGATGACGCCGACGAACGACCCGGTCCAGTACATCAGCGGGATCATGAAGCCCATCGACCACACGAACCCGTAGCCGAACCCGGCACGGGCGCGGCGGCCGTAGACGACGATGCCGAGCATGGCGAAGCTGACCGGCGCGAGCCACCAGACGGTGCGGGGCGGGAAGCTGGCGTAGAGCACCATCCCGCCTGCCAGCGCGGCGACCAGCCGGGCAAGGGTCGGCCAGGTGGGCAGATGCGGGCGACGCCGCCGACGGCGGGCGACCTGCTCAGCCGGACGCTCGGGTTTGCCTGCCACGTCGGCCGGACGCAAGGCCGGAGGGGGTGGGCCCCCTGCAGGGGGTCGGCTAAGACGCGGTGCTACCACGCGCCAAGCGTACGGGAGGCAGTTGTTGCGCCCGCGTCATGTTCGATGACCGAACCACATCACGACCCGATAACCATCACGGAGCTGGTGGGTCGAGCCTGCGCCTGGCTCGTAACTGCGCCGCGTCGGTGGCGGTGACCCCCTGTTCGCGTTGGGCGCCCGCCTGCCGGGCGTCCAGGCCCGCACCGATCCAGTCGGCGACCTCGTCGAACGGGATACCGGCCCGCCACCAGTCCCGGATCACCTGGAGCGGAGACGTGCCCGATTCGGCGAGTTCGGTGGCCTCGCCGGGCGTCAGGCCGATTTCGCGCCAGATCGCCGCGTCGTGCGCTGAGATGCCGTGCTTGGCCCAGACCAATGCCTCCGGGTCGACCCACTGCGCCTGGAGGTAGCCGCCGATCAGGTTGCCGGACACGCCTGCGCGCAGGAACTGCCGCATCGCGTCGCCGGATCCGCTGAGCATCGCGGCCGGGTGCTCCGGCGGGGCGACGCCCGGCGAAAACCAGTCCGCCCGGTCCTCGCCATAGGCCTGCTGCGGATCCCTGCCCTGCGCCTTGTGCTCCCGAGCCGCGTCCAGATCGAAGCCGAGCTCGTGCCAGTGCACCGCCTCGGTGGCGTCGATGCCTGCCGCGTTCCAGCGGGTCACCGTGCCCGGGCTGACGCCCGCCGTCTGCCACTGTGCCGCCGCCAGCGCCTCCGGCACGCCCGCCGCGATCCAGGACAGCGCCGCCTCGAGGCCGAAGTTCCATCTGTGCCAGGCAAGCGCGTCCGTGCGTCGCAGTCCCGCCCGCAGCCATGCGGCCATATCCGCGGGCCGGGGCGGCCAATCCGGGTCGTCGAACGGTTCATTGCTCACGTCGGCAGGTCACTCCTCCTTGAACCCTAGTGTCACCGATGACTGACGTACGTGCCAGCACCGCCGGTTCCCGATCTTGTGCAAGCCCCTAGAATCGGTTGTCATGGTCGTCAAACGGCCTGGCGTGTTCCGCTGGCTGTACTACGCCTACGGCGGCGGACTCGGGGCCCGCTATGCCCAATGGGTCCTGCACGACCTGACCAGCAGAGGCTGGCTGGTCCGGCACGTGTGCCGGACCCTGGTGCAGTGCCTGCCCGCGTTCCTGCTGCTGCTCCTGCCCGCCGACCCGGGCACCTTGTTCCTGATGATGTTCATCGTGTTCTTCGGCGCCCTGTTCATGTCGGTCTCCTACGCGCACGAGTCGCGCAGGCACCGGCTCTACAAGCACGGGTTCATACCGGAGCTCGTGCTGGACCGGTCCGATGACTGAATTGTCAGCTGGCCGTGACTGGATCGTGAAGTGTCCATACCGCGCGCACATCGCCTGGTCGTGTTCAACTTGTTCAGCCCGGGTCGTCCGGTGCCGATGCCCCGGTGGTGACCATGCCCGAACAGAAGCGCCGGCCGCGCCCAGTCGAAGAACTGACTGGTGACGCGATCCGCGCGCTTGGTCATGTCCCGGTCGAGGACATGACAGCCACGCTCACCGCGGCGTGGAACGCCGTGAGCATCTGCCAGTCGGTCAGCCAGCTGCTCGCCAAGCTGCACAACCCCGGCACCGCCGTCGACGGCGTGATCTCCGGTTATCTGGACGAATCCAGCAACGCCTACGCGGACGCGGCCGGCTGGGCCGAGGTGATGGTGCGGGCGTTGCGCGGTTCGACCAGCCTGCCCGCCGAGATCGAACCGGTGCACATCGACGCGGCGCAGCTGGCGAGCGACCCGCTCGACGATGACGAGGTGACCGAGCTGGTGAACGCGATGATGGATCTCGGCGGCGCGCTGAACATCATCTGCGGCTGGGCGCGCGGCAACGCGACGCTGGAGGGCGACCGGCGGGCGTGCACCACGGTTTCCGCGTGCGGGTTGGAGTTCTACCGCGCCTACGACGGCAGAAACTCCTAGTCAGGGTTGATTTCGGCGCCGCAGCGGGGGCAGTGGGTCGGTGGCTGGGCTTCGGCGAACCGGCCGCAGTCCGGGCAGACCGAGGTCAGCCAGCAGACCGGGTCGCCGCCCTCATCGCGCGGTTTTCCGGGCTGGCGCAACAGGTTCGCGAGCACGGTCGCGTGGCTGTGCTCGACGTCCTTGGTGGCGGTGAGCAGCGTCAGCGTGGCCGAGGTGCCGTGTCCGGCGAGTTCGCGCAGCGCCTGCTGGCCTTCGTCGGTGTCGAGTTCTTCGCGGTAGCGGTCGGCGAATTCGGTGAAGCGGACCGGGTCGTGGCCGTACCAGGTGCGCAACTGGGCTGAGGGCGCGACGTCCTTGCACCACGTGACGCCCGCGAGTTTCTCCTTGCTGACGCCGCGCGGCCAGACCCGGTCGACCAGCACAAGGTCGCCTTGCGCCTGCGCAAGGTCGTAGACCCGGGTGATCTGGATCGCGCGCACCGTCATCGAACGTCACGGGTGGATACCCCGCTCTTCCGGGCAGGGCGGAATCCGGAATTGTCAGGGTGCATGGTTAGCCTCCGTTTGTGAGGTTTCGCCTGTATCCGACCAGCGAGCAGGAAGTGCTGCTCGCGGAGCATTGCGCGCACGCCCGGTTCATATGGAACCTCGCAGTGGAACAACTCGGGTATCGGTCTCATCGCCAGCCTCTGCCGAGTTACGTGGTGCAGAGCCAGCAGTTGACTGAGGCTCGGGCGGCGTTCGAGTGGTTGGGTGCGGGTTCGGCAACGGTGCAGCAGCAGGCGTTGCGGGATTTCGCCCATGCGATGGCGAACTGGCGGGGCGGTACCCATCGGCGGCCGACCTGGCGTAAGCGAGGACGCAACGAAGGTTTCCGGATCGTGGGTCAACAAGCGCTGCGGGTGGAGCAGCTGAATCGGCGTTGGTCGCGGGTCGCGGTGCCGAAGGTTGGCTGGGTGCGATTGCGGCGCTGCCGAGCCCTGGCCGAGTGGAAGTCCTATCGCGTGACGCTGGATCCTTCCGGGCGTTGGCATATCGCTTTCGCGGTGATTCCCGCGCCGCTGGAGGGGCCTGGCGATGGCAGCGTGGTGGGTATCGATCGGGGGGTCGCCGTCACGCTGGCCCTGTCCGACGGCGCCACCTATCAAGCGCCACCGCCGCTGGGTGTCCAGAGAGCTGCTCGCGCGCTGTCCCGATGTCGGCGTGGCTCGCACCGGCGAGCCAGGGCGAAGGCTCGGCTGGCGAGACTGCATGCACGCGCGGCGGATCGGCGCAGGGACTTCGTCGAGAAGACCTCCACGATCACCGCCCGCCAGTACGACCTGATCCGGATCGAGGATCTGCGGGTCGCGAACATGATCCGCTCGGCGCGGGGCACCACCGGTCAACCCGGACGTAACGTGGCGCAGAAGGCGGGCTTGAACCGGTCGATCCTCAATGCCGCGTGGACGGCGTTCGCCACCCGCCTGGAGGACAAGGCCGCCGGTCGGGTGGAACGAGTCAGTCCCGCGTTCACGAGTCAGTGTTGTTCGGTGTGTGGGCATGTCGCCGCGGAGAGTCGCAAGAGCCAAGCTCTCTTCCGCTGTGTCGCCTGCGGATACACCAACAACGCTGATCTGAATGCGGCGAGGAACATCGCGGCAGGGCGTGTCGTGACTGCGCGGGGAGGCCCGGTGTTGGCTGGGCTGGTGAACCGTGAACCTCAACACGAGACCTCCTCGGTCGCGTAGTTGGAATCTCTGTGGTTCAGCACAGGGAGGACGTCAAGGACCGAATGCGCCGTGCTGGTAGATCACGGTGCCGCGCTTGACAGTTCGCAGGCACACCGGCAGCTCGTCCTCCGCACGCAGCGAGGGCAGCGGTGGCACACCGGAGCGCGGATCGGTGGACCAGCGCTGCACGCGGACGTCGGCCGCCGGTCCGGCCAACTCCCCCACCCGCCAGATCGCGTAGGTGGCGGGCGCGCCGGGCGCGAGCGTGCCGGTGAGACCGTCGCGTACGCCCGCGGCGCGCCAGCCGCCCCTGGTGTGCGCGGTGAACGCGGCCCGCGCCGAGATGCCGAACCCGTCGGTCTGGTGGGCGACGGCGGCGCGCACGGTCTCCCAGGGTTCGACGTTGGTGACCGGGGTGTCCGAACCGAACGCGAGCGTCACGCCCGCCGACGCGAGGGCGGCGAACGGGTTCAGTGTCGCCGCGCGCTTGGTGCCGAGGCGCTGCGCGTACATGCCGTGCTCGCCGCCCCAGGTCGCGTCGAACAGCGGCTGGACCGAGGCGATCACGCCCCAGCTGGCGAGCTGTTGCGCCTGTTCGGCGGAGACCATTTCCAGGTGTTCGATCCGGTGCCCGCGCGCCGCGAGTTTCGTCAGGCCAACGGTTTTCTCGGCCTGCGCGAAACCGTCCACAATGGCCGATACGGCCGCGTCGCCGATGGCGTGGAAGCCTGCTTGGATACCGGCTTCGCTGCACGCGACGAGGTGCGCGGCGACCTGCTCGGCGGAGAGGTAGCTGGCGCCGAGGTTGTCCGGGTCGTCGGTGTAGGGCGAGGTGAGGGCGGCGGTGCGCGAGCCGAACGCGCCGTCCACGAACAGGTCGCCTGCCAGTCCGGCCGCGCCGAGTTGGGCGGCGAGACCGGGTTCGCCGAGTTCGCCCCAGTAGCCGACCACGTCCACGGTGTCCTCGGCGGCGGCGAGTTCGAGCAGTTCGGCGAGGTCCGCGCGCCCGGAGATGTTCGGGCCTGCGCACTCGTGCACCGCGGCGACGCCCTTGGCCGCGGCGTGCCGGAGGAAGCCGAGCTGGGTGGCGCGGCGCTGGGTCGGGTCGAGTCCGGCGAGTGCGGCGGCGCGGACGTCGTGATGCGCGTCGCGGGTCAACGGCCCCTGGTCCGACCAGCCGGGCTTGGTGGCGGCGTTCGGGGCCAGGTCGACGAGCGCGGAGGAGATCAGCGCGGAGTGCACGTCGATGCGGGAGAGGTAGACCGGGGCGGCGCCGCAGACCGCGTCGAGCTCGTCGCGGGTCGGCGGGCGGCGTTCCGGCCAGTTCGTCTCGTCCCAGCCGTGCCCCCAGACCAGCCTGCCCGGTTGCGCGCCGACCTGGTCGGCGACCAGGTCGAGGCAGTCCGCGAGGGAGCCACAGCCACGCAGGTCGAGCCCGTCGAGCAGCAGGCCGCTCGCGGTGGCGTGCACGTGCGCGTCGACGAACGCGGGTGTGACGAAGTGCCCGTCGAGATCGACGATGGCGGCGTCCGGGTGGATGGCGCGGCCGGGTTCGTCGAGGCCGATCCAGGTGATCACACCGTCGGTGACCGCCATGGCGGTGGCCTCCGGCGCCGAGGGCGCGTAGATCCGGCCGCCGAGCAGCAGTGTCGTGCGGGTCATGTGTACACAGTCTGCCACCGGGTATCCCACCGACACGATCACACCTTCGGCGATAAGATTTACGTCATCTGGACGCTGTGACAGAATATATTTACGCGATCCAGACGCTGAGGAGAAGGTATGACGCTCGCCGTCGAACTTACCAGCGGCGCCACCACCGTGGCCGACGCTGTCGAACAAGCCGGTCACCAACCGTATGAGTACGTCCGGCACGAACTCGTCGAACCGGACTGGCGACGGTTCCCCGGTTGGCGGGACGTCACCGAGGCCCAGTGGCGGGACGCGCAGTGGCAGCGGGTGCACTGCGTGAAGAACATCAAGCAGCTGCGCTCACTGATGGGGGAGCTGCTCGACGAGCGCTTCTACGACGATCTGGCCGCCGACCAGGAACAGCTGGCCACGATGTCCATGCTGGTCCCGCCGCAGATGCTCAACACGATGGTGCCGGACGCCGACCCGTCCTGCCTGACAAAAGCAACACTGACCGAAGCGTTCTATGCCGACCCGATCCGCCGGTACATGATCCCGGTCAAATCGGACCGGGACGTGCGCTGGCCGAGCCACCCGTACGCGACGCGGGACTCGCTGCACGAGGCGGAGATGTGGGTCGTCGAGGGGTTGACCCACCGCTACCCCACCAAGGTGCTGGCCGAACTGCTCTCCACCTGCCCGCAGTACTGCGGGCACTGCACCCGGATGGACCTGGTCGGCAACTCCACCAGCACCGTCGACAAGCACAAGCTCACGCTCAAGCCGGTCGACCGCCAGGACGCGATGATCGACTACCTCAAGAAGACCCCGGGTGTGCGGGACGTGGTGGTCTCGGGTGGTGACGTGGCCAACGTGCCGTGGCACCAGCTGGAGGCGTTCCTGATGCGCCTGCTGGACATCGACACCGTGCGCGACATCCGGCTGGCCACCAAGGCACTGGCCGGGCTGCCGCAGCACTGGTTGCAGCCCAGGGTCGTCGAGGGCCTGGCGCGAGTGGCGGGCACGGCCCGGCGGCGCGGCGTCAACCTGGCCATCCACACGCACGTCAACCACGCCCAGTCGGTGACCCCGCTGGTCGCGGAGGCCGCGCACGCGGCGCTGGACGCGGGCGTGCGGGACGTGCGCAACCAGGGCGTGTTGATGCGCGGCGTGAACGCCACCCCGAAGGACCTGCTGGACCTGTGCTTCGCGTTGCAGGGCGAGGCGAACATCCTGCCGTACTACTTCTACATGTGCGACATGATCCCGAACGCCGAGCACTGGCGGACCGCGGTGTGGGAGGCGCAGGACCTGCAGCACGCGATCATGGGCTACCTGCCCGGTTACGCGACCCCGCGCATCGTCTGTGACGTGCCCTACGTCGGCAAGCGCTGGGTGCACCAACTGGCCTCGTACGACCGGGAACAGGGCGTTTCGTACTGGACCAAGAACTACCGCACCGGCATCGAACTGGCCGACGCGGAAGCCCTGGCGCGCCAGTACCCCTACTACGACCCGATCGGCACGCTGCCGGAAGCGGGACAGCGGCACTGGGCCGAGCAGTAGATCACTAGACTGGGCTGGTGCGATCACCGAACCAACGGCTGAAATGGTCCGTGCTGGTCGCTGTGCTGGTGCTGGCCGCGTTCGCGCTGGTCACCGATGTACCGGTGGTCGCACCCACCCCGGTCAAGCATGTCGGCCCGCCGTCGAACGCGCCGCTGGCGGTGGTGTCCATGGGCGACTCCACCATTTCCGGCGAGGGCGCTGGCGACTACACGGCGAGCACGAACGGGGCGAACGGTGACTGGTGTCACCGTTCGCCGCACGCGGAGATCGAGGACATCGCGGTTCTCGGTGTGACCAAGCGATTCAACCTGGCCTGCTCGGGCGCGGACTCGCCGGTGATCGGGCTGGGCAAGACCACGCACTACACCGAACCGTCGCAGGCGGCGCAGTTGGCGCCGATCGCCGCGCGCAACCGGATCGTGGCGATCGTGGTGGGCGACGGCGCCAACGACGACCCGCATTTCTCGCAGATCGTGAACTCGTGCATCCAGGCGTTCTTCTCGCGCGACGCGAAGGGGTGCAGCGGCGGGTTCACCGGCCTGTGGCAGCAGAAGGTCGACGCGATGGTGCCGAAGGTCGAGAAGGTGTTGCGGGACATCACGACCGTGATGACGCACGCGGGCTACGCTCCCGGCAGCTACCAACTCGTCTTGCAGGGTTACGCGGCGCCGATCGGCCCGGACATCGCGCCCGGCCTTGACAGCCTCGCCGGGTGTCCATTCCAGACAGCGGATCTGAAGTGGGTGCGCAACACCGGTATCGAGATCCTGGACAACGGCCTGGCCAAGGCGGCGCACACGTCCGGCGCGCGGTTCCTCGACCTGTCCGGGGCGGGCGACGGCCACGAGGCGTGCTCCGGCGGCGACAAGGCAACCGGCGAATGGTTCACCCGGTTGACGGTGGCCTGGCAGGACATCAGCAACACGCAGCGCGCGGGCCACGCGTTACAGTCCTCGTTCCACCCCAACGCGGCGGGCTACACCGCGTTCGCCAGGTGCCTCTCCGCGTTCCTGCCCACCACCAACCAGGCCGCGACCTGCCTGCCCGGTTCGGACGGCGTGCTGCGCCCGGCGCCCACCATGACCTCGGGCGGTTGACGTTTCGGTCGTGGCCGCACGATGACCGGCCTAGCCTGGGGTTATGGACACCATCGGGCTCGCTGACGTGGCCGCCGTGCTCGCCGACCCGAGCCGGGCCACCATGTGCCTCGCGCTGCTCGACGGTCGCGCCTGGACCGTCGGCGAACTCGCGAAGGCCGCGGACGTGGCGCCCTCGACCGGGACCGAGCACGTGCACCGGCTGACCGAAGCCGGTTTCGTGGCCACGCTGCGGCAGGGCAGGCACCGGTACGTGCGGATCGAGGACGAACGCGTCGCCGAACTGATCGAGCGGCTCGCCGAACACGCCGACCACCACCCGCCACGCGGCCTGCGCGCCAGCATCCGCGCGGGCAGGCTGGCGCTCGCCCGCACCTGTTACGACCACCTGGCAGGCAAACTCGGCGTCGCGCTGCGCGCGGGCATGATCGATGCCGGTCTCGTCGACGTGGCGCACGGCCTGAACCTGACCGAGAACGGCACGAAAACCCTTGCCGCGCTGGGCATCGAGCCAGCTCCGGCGAGCAGGCGGCCACTGTTGAAGGAATGTCTCGATTGGACGGAGCGGCGCGAGCACCTGAGCGGCAGCCTGCCCGCCGCGCTGCTGCACCGCGCGGTCGACGCGGGCTGGCTGCGATTGACGGGCAACCGAGCCGTCGCGATCGACGACTCGGCCCGCGAACCCCTCGCCCGGCTCGGCGTCGACATCGACGCGGTGCGACAGCGCACCGCCGCCTGAGTCAGCAGCCGCCGTGCCTGACCTGGTAGGAGGCGTTGTTGTTCCAGGTCTGCACCAGGTTCGCCGCGCTCCTCGGCGCGATCACGTCGTAGCGGCCCTGGAAGTGCTCGTCGTAGTACACGCAGAGCGGGAGATTCGAGCCGTTGTACACCGATGCCGCGTCGTTCTTCACCCGCTTCCCCGCACCGTCCAAGCCACTCTGCCCGAAGGTGGCCCCGGCGAAGTCTTCGATGCTCTGGGTCCCGCCAGTAGTTGATCGCGGCCGGCGCGGCTTCGGCCGCGCCGGCGCTCAGGATCGTCATCGGGACAGCGGCAAGGGCCGCAACAGCAGAAAAAAGGATCTTCTTCACGCGCAGGAGTAAAACATAGCTATACCGACGATGTGCCCTTTTCGGACGAACGTCACGTAGTCCAGGTGACCGGCAGGCTGACCGGACCGCGCGTGGTCAGCGGTGGTCGCCACTTGATCCCCTCGGGCGCAATCGCCAGGTCCAGGCTGGGAAACCGGGCCAGCAACGCGCGCAACGCCACGTCGGCCTCCATGCGGGCGAGCGCGGCGCCGAGGCAGAAGTGGATGCCGTGGCCGAAGCCGAGCTGCGCGGCGCCGCGCCTGCCGATGTCGAACCGGTTCGGGTCCGGGAAGACGGCCGGGTCGCGGTTGGCGACCGAGGTGAGCGCGACGACGCCGTCACCCGCCTTGATCACGGTGCCACCGATCTCGATGTCTTCCAGCGGCACGCGCAGCAGCGAGTTCTCGATCGGGCCGTCGAAGCGCATGATCTCCTCGATCGCGCCGGGCGTCAGGTCGGGGTCGGCGCGCAGCGCGGTGAGCTGCTCGGGGTGGGTGAACAGCAGGAACAGACCGGAACCCAACAGGGTCACGGTGGTTTCGTGGCCTGCCAACAGGAGTTGGGTGCCCAGGTCGACGAGTTCGGCGTCGGTGAGGCGGTCGTCGCCCTCCTGCGCGTGCACCAGCGAGCTGAGGATGTCCGCGCCGGGCACTGCGCGTTTGGCCGCGACCAGGTCGAGCATGTCGTCGGCGCCGTCGGCGCGGGCCTTCTCGACGAGTTCGGGGGTGAATTCGAGCGGTGCGACGATCACCTGCGACCAGAGCCGGAACCGGTCGCGGTCGGCGAAGGGCACGCCGAGGATCTCGCACATGACGGCGGTGGGTAACGGGAACGCGAAGTGCTCGATCACGTCGGCCGGTGGATCCTGCGTGGCCAGCGCGGTGAGCAGCTGGTCGGAGATGCGTTCGATCATCGGGCGGAGCGCGGCGATCCTGCGTGCGGTGAACGCCTGCGTCGCGAGTCTTCGCAGCCGGGTGTGGTCGGGCGGGTCGAGGTTGAGGATGCTGCGCTCGCCGGTGGCGAAGTCGCCTGGCTGGATCATGCACGGCGCGCCGTCGTAGAGCAGGGCACGACTGAACCGGGGGTCGGCGAGCACCAGCCGCGCGTCCTCGTAACGGGTGACCAGCCAACCCTCGTGTCCGCTGGGGAAGCGCACCCGCAGGATCGGCTGGGCGCCGGGGTAGGAGAGCGCGGTGGGATGGGCCGGATTCGCTTTCACGGCAGGAAAAGGAGAGACCATAACCGGCCATGATCCGGCGCCGACGTCACCGTCGAGTCACGTGCGCGCGAGCGTAACTCGAACGGCGTAGCCGTGAGGTCAGCGAGCCGGGCTCTCCTCAGACCGCAGGCGGGCGTGCCTCGAACGGTGTGGAGAGCACCACGGTCGTCCGGGTGGACACGTTCGCGGCCTCGCGGATCTGGCGGAGCAGTTCCTCCAGCGCCAACGGCGACGCGACCCGGACCACGAGCACGTAGGACTCGTCGCCGGCGACGGAGTAGCACGACTCGATCTGCGGGAGGTGGTGCAGGCGCGCGGGATAGTCGTCCGGCGCAGCCGGGTCGATCGGGGTGAGCGAGATCAACGCGGTCAGTGGCAGGTCGAGTTCGGGGTAGTCCACACGCGCGGCGTAACCGTGCAGCACACCGCGCTGTTCGAGCCGCCGGACCCGTTGGTGCACTGCGGACACGCTCAGCCCGACCCGCTCGGCGAGGTCGGTGAAACTGCACCGCCCGTCGACGACGAGTTCGCGCAGAATGGCTCTGTCAATGGGTTCCAACCCTGCGCTGCTCATACCGCGACCAGCCCATGTGGACGGTTGTTGACCGACTCGACACCGGTCTCGGTGACGATCACGATGTCCTCGATCCGCGCACCCCACCGGCCGGGCTGGTAGATGCCGGGCTCGATGCTGAACGCCATGCCCGGCTCGACCGGCATGCTGTTGCCGCCGACGATGTACGGGTCCTCGTGCACGTCCAGGCCGATGCCGTGCCCGGTGCGGTGGATGAAGTACTCGCCGAACCCGGCGTCCGCGATGACCTCGCGCGCCGCCGCGTCGATCGCCTCGGCGGTCACACCGGGCCGGACGGCGTCGACGGCGGCCTGCTGGGCGCGTTGCAGCACCGCGTAGGTGGCAGCCACATCGTCGTAGCCCGGCTCGCCGAGCACGTAGGTGCGGGTGGAGTCGGAGTTGTAGCCGGACGCGACCGGACCGCCGATGTCCACGACCACCACGTCGCCCGCTTCGATGACCCGCTCGGACACCTCGTGGTGTGGGCTGGCGCCGTTCGGTCCGGAGCCGACGATCACGAACTCGGCTTCGGTATGGCCCTCGGCCACGATCGCGGCCGCGATGTCGGCGGCCACTTCCGCCTCGGTGCGCCCGGCGCGCAGCCATTCGCCGACCCGGGCGTGCACCCGGTCGATCGCGGCGCCCGCTTCGCGCAGCGCGGCGATCTCGATGTCGTCCTTGCGCATCCGCAGTTCGCGCAGCACCGGTCCGGCCAGCACCTGGCTCACTCCGGGTGCCTCGTCGCGCAGGCCGAGCACGTGCAACGCGGGCGTCATGTCGGACACGGCCAGCTTCCGCGCTGCGGCGCCGAGCACGCCGTGCGCGAGCTGGTACGGGTTCTCGCCGTCGACCCAGGTGCTGACCAGCACGCCGAGCTCGTCGGTCGGCACGTCCGCGTACCCGGGTGCCTCCAGTTTGGGCACGATCAGCGTGGGCTGCGCGTCGACGCCGTCGGCGGGCAGCACGAACGCGGTCAGCCGTTCGAAGGAGGAGCCAATGGCGCCGAGCAGGTAGCGCAGGTCGGAACCGGGCGCCACCACCAGGGCGTCCACCCCGGCGTGGGCAGCGGCCTGACGGGCGCGGAGCAGCCGCGCGCGCAGCGCCGGCACGTCAAGAGCGGCAGACAGTGTCGACATGAGCGCCAAGCCTAGACGATGGATTCGGTGAAGATCACCAGAAGGAGGGCCGCTACCCGTCCAGGCTGGGTGCGACGATCCCGTGATCGAACGCGTACACGATGGCGGCGGCGCGATCTCGCAGGCCGAGTTTCGTAAAGATCCGCCCGATGTGACTCTTGACGGTGAGTTCCGAAATGGACAGTACGGCGGCGATTTCGGCGTTGGACCTGCCCTGGCCGATCGCGTGCAGCACATCCCGTTCGCGGATCGTCAGCTTCCCCTGTGGTTCTGCCGGGGTGGCCGCCGTCGCGACCTGGCGGTAGGTCGCGAGCACCCGCGCGGTGACCGTCGGGTCGAGCCAGCAGTCGCCCGCCGCGACCGCGCGCACCGCGCGGATCAGGTCCTCCGGTGGTGAATCCTTGAGCACGAACCCGGCGGCACCGGCGCGCAGCACGCCGGACAACAGGGCGTCATCGTCGAACGTGGTCAGTGCGAGCACCCTCGGCACCTCGCCCCGCTGTCGCAGCCGTCGCGTCGCCTCGATGCCGTCGACGTGTTTCATCCGCAGGTCCATCACGACGACATCCACCTCGCCACCTGGCTCGGCCTCGGCAAGGGCCGCTGGTACCTCTTCGCCGTCCGCGCATTCGGCCACGATCACGAACCCGGCGCGTCGGCGCAGGATGCGGCGCAGCCCGGAACGCACCAGTTCCTGATCGTCCACGAGCATCAGCCGGATCTCCGGCGGGGTCGTGATCATGACAGTGCCTGCCGTACGGGACAGCCGGGTGTCCCCACCTCGGTGAGCGGCGCGACCAGGTCGATCACCCAGTGCCCCTGGTCCGGTCCGGCGGTCAGTCGCGCGCCCAGTTGCGTGGCGCGCGCGATCATGCCGTCCAGGCCGGTGCCGCCCTGGCGCGGCTCAGGCGTGCCGGCCGGGAGGGTGTTGCGGATGGTCAGCCGGACGCAGTCCCGGTGCACCGCCAGCAGTACGGACGCACTCGCCGTCGGTGCGTGTTTGACGATGTTGGCCAGCGACTCCTGCGCGATCCGGTACAGGCCGAGCCCGCCGGACGGGCTCACCACCCCCAGATCGCCGTGCTGCTCGTACCGCACGCGCAGTCCGGCTGCCCTCGTTCGCTCCACCAGTGCCTCGACATCGTCGATGCCAGGCAACGGCGTGACATCCGGCAGGTCTTCGGATCGCGGGCTGGACAGGATGCCCACCGAGCGGCGAACGTCGGTCATCGCGGTCCGGCCGATGCGTTCCGCCTGAATGAGCGCGTCGATGGCGTCGGCGATGTCGCTGTCCTGCTGGAGAGCGATGCGGGCGCCGCTGACGTGCAGCATGGTGATGCTCAGTGCGTGGCCGACCACGTCGTGCACTTCGCGGGCGATCCGTTGCCGTTCCGCGAGGGCCACCTGTTCGTGTTCGGCCACCCGCGCGGTGCGTTCCGCCTGCAACGCGCGGACCTGCCAGCGCATCGCGATGCCGACCCAGAGCCCGAGCAACAACGCGACCAGGTACAGCGGCAGGCCGTTGAGCCTGCCGAACACATCGGCCAGGCCGAGCACGGCGGCCCCGAACGCGGTGACGGCGAGCGCGACGACCAGGCGATAGATCGCCCCTATCTCGGCGACGCTCACCACCATCAGCAACGGGGCGAAGTCCGGTACGACCGAGTGCAACAGCAGCACGGCCGTCGCCGCCGTCATGATCACCGGCTTCAGCCACGGCGGCAGCAGCATCCGCCGGACACTCACCCAGGTCAGCAGCGGCACGAGCGCCAGCAGTCCGCCCAGCGCGATCGGCGAGGGCGGACTGAGCGCGTGCCGCTGGAGCACGGCGGCGACGGCGATGACCGCCATGGCCGCGGTCGAGAACACCGGAATCCACCACGGGTACGGCACGCCCATCCGCGCGCAGTCCGCCTCGATGGCGGCGCGAATCCGCTCCGCTCTCGCGTCCAGTCGCACGAACGCAATGGTAGGAACCATCCGGGCGGACCGCATCCACCCAGGGCACCGCTTCGGCTTGCTACCAGGGTAGGAAGCCGATTGGGTACCGCAGCCCGAAGCGGACACCATGGTCGCGGGCATAGCGTCGGCGCATGGGTTGGCCGGAGACACACCGCTACTACGCGGCATTGCGCACGGTGGAAGAGGAACTGAACCACGCCGGCGACGGTGTGCTGCCCTGGCGCGCGGAGTACGCGGAGATCTTCGGCGACCGGCACGGTCTGCTGCTCGCCCTGTCGCGACGCTGGCAGGTGCTGGTGCAGGCGCAGGTCGAGCAGCATCCCGACGAGGAGCTACGCGAACTGGCCGATGCCCATCCCGGCCTCGTCCAGACGATCGAGCGGCACGAGCTGGCAGCGCTGACTGGGAGGGTGGCATGAACAACGTGCGATCGACGGCGATCTGGGGCATTCGCTACGGCCTGCCAGGTCTGGCGTTGCGCGGCGCGGCCCGGCGCGGTGACCTCATCGCCAGGCTGGCCATTGACCCGGGCATCCGCGAACAGCCGTTCGCCGCCTATGACGAACTACGTGCCCGGGGCCCGCTGGTGGCCAATCGCATTGTCGACGCGACCGCGACGCACCGGGTCGCCAACGCGGTACTGCGCGACGAGCGGTTCGTGGCCAGCCCCAGTGCCGGGCCGACCGCCACACTGGACCGGCTGCTCACCGCCATCCTCGATCCGGCCGCGCTCGGTCCGGTCGACCCGCCGTCACTGCTGACCATCCATCCGCCACAGCACACCCGGATCCGCAGGCTGGTGTCGCGCGCGTTCACCGCACGGGCGATCGCCGCGCTGGGCACCAGGGTCCGGGAGATCGCCGACGAGCTGCTGGACCGGATCGCCGATGGACCGGCGACGTTCGACCTGATCGACGCCTATGCCGCGCAGCTGCCGGTGATCGTGATCGCCGAAATCCTGGGCGTGCCGACCACCATGCGGGAGCAGTTCCTCCAGTGGGGCAACGACGCCGCGCTGACCCTCGATCCCGGTCTGCGGTGGCACGACTACCGGCGTGCCGAACGCTCCCTGCGAGACCTGCACCGATGGCTGGACCAACACCTCGCCCGGCTCCGGCGTGCGCCGGGCAGCGACCTGCTCAGCCAGCTGGTGCGCCTTGTCGACGACGGTGACCGGCTCACCGACGTCGAACTGCGGGCCACCGCCCTGCTGATCCTCGGCGCGGGCTTCGAGACGACCGTCAACCTGATCGGCAACGCGGTCCCGCTGCTGCTGGCGCATCCCGACCAGCTCGCCACGCTGCGCACCGAGCCCCGTGGCTGGGCCAACGCGGTCCACGAGGTTCTGCGGTACGACTCCCCGGTCCAGGTCACCGTGCGACAGGCACGGGCGGATGCCGAAGTCGCCGGGCGCCAGGTCCCCAAGGGACGCGCGGTCGTGATCATGCTCGGCGGCGTCAACCACGACCCCGAGGTGTTCACCGACCCGCACCGGTTCGACGTCACCCGCCCGAACGCTGCCGAGCACCTCGCGTTCTCCGCTGGCATCCACTACTGCCTTGGCGCGCAGCTGGCCACGCTGGAAGCGACCACCGCGCTGGAGGCGCTGTTCGACCGGTTCCCGGACCTGGCGACCGGCGGTGCCCCCGTGCGGCGCGGGAATCGCGTACTGCGCGGATTCGAACACTTCCCGGTGCGCCACACCGTTCAGGTGGCGCAGTAGGCGTTCTCCGCGCCGGTGACGATGGCGTCGAATCCCTGACCGGGGTGCAGGTTGTACTCGTTGCCGGCAATCATGATCTGCTTGCTGCCATCCCCGCTGGACACCGCGAGGTTGGCGTAGCCGGGCACGGCGCCGTTCTTCGAGTACATCGGCCCGCAGGGCGTTGAGATCGTCTCGATGCCCAGGTCGAAGTAGTTGTTGGTGGTGCCCTCCCGCGCGCCCGTCTCCATCTCCTTGAGCTGCGCGGCAGGCAGCACCTTGCCGGTGAACAGCGCCCGGTAGAACGTGGCGAGGTCCGCTTCGGTGGACACCATGGCACCGGCGGCCCAGGTGAGCGTGGGGTTGCTCGTGCTGGTCTCGGTGTAGGGCGGCGTGCCGAACCAGAACAGCGGAAGCTCGTATCCGTGCAGGTAGTTGCCATGCATGTCGGGGTCGGTGGTCGGGAAGCTCGTGTTGGTCAGCCCAAGGGGCTTGATGATGTTGCTGGCGACCTCGACCGAGGGATCGTTGCCGGTCACCTGCCGGATCACCATGCCTGCCAGGATGTAGGCGGTGTTGGTGTAGTTGACGGCAGCGCCCGGCACCGAGGTCGGGGGCGAGGCGAGCGCGATGTTCACCAGCTGCTGCGGCGTGTACTGGGTGCTGGTCGAGGTCCAGTCGGCCGCCGGTATCTTCGCGAAGAAGTCCGGGATCCCGGACGTCATGTTCAGCAGCTCGCGGAGAGTGATCTTGGTGCCGTCGTTGCCGTTGGCGTTCACCACTCCGGGCAGCCACTTCGCCACCGTGTCGTCCATGGACAGCTTGCCCTGAGATTCCAGGAGCAACAGGTCGGCCGCGATGAACGTCTTGGTGACACTGCCGATCCGGAACTGCGCGGTCGGGTCGGCCGCCGCGTTGGTCGACAGGTTGCCGACCCCGGCGCTGACATCGGTGGCGGTGCCGTTCTCCTCGACCAGCCCGATCACCCCGGGGTAGCCGTTGGCGACACCCTGCTGTGCCGCCGCCTGCAGGGTGTCCACCGCGGTGGCGGCCGACGCCGTGCCCGCCGTACCCACCAGGCCTGCGGTCACCAGAATGGCGGCGATCGCGCCTCGGGCGGCAATCTTGGTCCGGTTCGTTCGCATACGATTTGTCTAACAGCGCGGCATGAAACTTCCATGACACCGCAGATCGACCGCCGTAACCCCCGGGCGGCGCGCCGGGACGGGACGCCGTAGGTTGCGATCACCGGGCCGGGAACGAACGCGAGACGGGAGCGATACCAGTGTCCGATCAGGCCACGATCGCGGTGCTGGGCACCGGGATCATGGGCGCGCCGATGGCCGGCCGGCTGCTGGACGCTGGCTTCACCGTGCGGGTGTGGAACCGGACCGCGAGCAAGGCGGCGCCGCTCGTCGAACGGGGCGCGATCGCGGCGGACTCTCCCGCCGATGCCGTGCGCGGCGCCGATTTCGTCCTGACCATGCTGGCCGACGGACCGACCGTGCACGCGGTGATGAGCGACGTCCTGCCCGCCGTGGCGCCGGACGCCATCTGGTTGCAGGCGGCGACCGTCGGGCTCGCGCACATCGAGGCGTTGGCGAAGCTCGCGGACGACGCGGGTGTCACCTTCCTCGATTCCCCGGTGCTCGGCACGAAACAGCCCGCCGAGACCGGGCAACTCGTGGTGATGGCGGCCGGGCCGGACGACGCGATCGAGCGGTCCGTACCGGTTTTCGAGGCGATCGGCCGCAAGATCATCCGGCTGTCCGGAACCGGCGCCGCCAGCAAGCTGAAGCTGGTCGTGAACGGCTGGGTGCTGGGGCTGACCAACGCGGGCGCCGAAGCGATCGGCCTGTCCCGCGCGCTCGGCGTCGACCCGGAGCTGTTCCTGGAGACGATTTCCGGTGGCGCCGCCGACAGTCCGTACGTGCGGATCAAGGGTCGCGCCATGATCGACGACGACTACCCGCTGTCCTTCCCGCTCGACTTGGCCGTCAAGGATGCCCGGCTGATCGTCGAGGCCGCCGGTGACGACGTGGACGCTGGCGCGGCGGTCGCGGCACTGCGGCATCTGGAGCGCGCGTCCGAACTGGGCTATGGCGAGACCGACATGGCCGCGATCTACCGCGGCGTGATCAAGGGGGATCCATCGTGACCGCAGCACCACTGGCTCTGCTCGACTCGGCCAGCCTGTACTTCCGCGCCTACTACGCGTTGCCCGACTCGATGACCGCGCCGGACGGCACGCCGGTCAACGCGGTGCGCGGCTTCACCGACACGATCGCCAGGATCGTCACCGACCGGCGGCCGAGCCGGCTGGTGGCGTGCCTGGACGCGGACTGGCGGCCCGCGTTCCGGGTGGCGGCGCTGCCCAGTTACAAGGCGCACCGGGTCGCGCAGGAAACGCCGGAGGGCGCGGACGTCGAGGAAGTGCCGGACACGCTCACCCCGCAGGTGCCGATCATCCGCGACGTGCTGGCCGCGTTCGGCATCGCCACCGCGGAGGCGGCGGGCTACGAGGCGGACGACGTGATCGGCACGCTCGCCGCGATCGAGGATCGCGCGCCGGTCGAGGTGATCTCCGGCGACCGCGACCTGTTCCAGGTGATCCGCGATGAGCCGACCCGCGCCGTGGTGATCTACGTCGGCAAGGGCTGGGCCAAGGCGGAAACCCTGGGCACCGCCGAACTCGCCGAGCGTTACGCGCTGCCCGCGACGCATCCAGGTCCGGCCTACGCGGACATGTCGGTGCTGCGCGGCGACCCCTCCGACGGTCTGCCCGGCGTGGCGGGCATCGGTGAGAAGACGGCGGCCAAGCTGATCACCCAGTTCGGCAGCCTGACCGGGGTGTTGCAGGCCGCGATCGACAAGGACAAGCGGCTGCCCGCCAAGACGATCAGCAGGCTCGAAGAGGCCGCCGCCTACCTCGCTGCCGCGCCGGGCGTTGTCAACGTGGTGACCGACGCGCCGATCGTGCTGGACCGGCCGGACGACGTGCTGCCTGCCGAGCCGGTCGACCCGGACCGGTTGGCGGAGCTGCGCGACCGGTGGGGCCTTGGCACGTCGATCGAGCGGCTGACCAAGGCACTGGCGAACAACCCGCATCGAGCGTGACCGACAAGCCGCGCGGTCGCGGTTGTGGCTGGGGCGTCGGGCTCGCCGTTTTCGTCGTACTCGGCATCGGATTCTCGTTGTTCATCAGTCTGCCGCTTGGCATGTCCACGGACGGCTGCGGCAGCTACGACCGGCGGTTCAAGTGTTCCCCGACCGGGGAATGGCTGGTGCCCGGACTGCCCTGGGTTGGGGTCGTGGCCGGCCTGGTCGCCGCGATCGCCGGGATCGTGTTGGCGCGCAGGTGGAACCGGGCACCTGCGATCGGTTTCGGCGGTGCGGCCTGCTGTTACGTCGTGACGGTGGTGGTCGCGATGAGCCTCGGCTCCGCCGATCCGCTGCCGCCCGATCCGGTCCAGGTCGACGCCGCGTACGGCCAACTCACCAAGCGGCCCGACTTCGAGACCATGATGCCGCGCTACCGCCAGCTCGCGGCCGATGTCCAGGCCAAGCTCGGCTCGGCGCCGTGGGCCACGCCGCCCTCGGAGTCACCGGGCAGTTGCGATCCGCCGTTGGGCATCGTCGGCGACGACGCCCAGCAGACCCTGTTCCTCAACGGGGCGGACGGCACGGTCACCGCCGACCAGTTCGCCTCGGTCGACGCGCTGGTCACCGCGCGGGGCTTCACCCGGATCCAGAGCCCCGACCCGGGCAGCGCGCGCTACCGGGACGGGTACGGCGCCGAGGTGCTGGTGAGTTCCCAGCCCCGCCGGTATCTCCAGGTCAGCACCGGGTGCTTCCTCACATCGGCCGCCAAGCAGCGTGGCCCGTTGCCTGCCGGGCCGTAGTCTGAATGCATGAAGTTCACCTGCGCTGCCGTGCTGTTCGACGCCGACGGAACCCTCATCGACTCGATTCCCGCCGTGGAACGCGCCTGGCGAACCTGGTCGGCGGAGTACGGCTTCGACGGCGACGAGATCCTGGCGGTCTGCCACGGTCGCCCGTCCGCCGAGACCATCATCGAACTGGTGCCGGGCGACGGTTTCCGCGCCGCACTGACCAGGTTGGACGACCTGGAGGTCAACGACACCACCGGTGTGCGCGCCTACCCGAACTCAGGTGAGCTGCTCGAGGTGCTCAGCGACGCTGGTCTGCCGTGGGCGGTGGTCACGTCCGGCAGCCTGCCGCTGGTGACCGCGCGGCTGAAGGCGGCGGAGCTGCCGACGCCGCAGGTCCTGGTCACGGCCGACTCGGTGACCAACGGCAAGCCCGATCCGGAGGGGTACCTCCTCGCTGCGCGCCAGCTCGGTGTCGATCCGGCGCGGTGCGTGGTGATCGAGGACGCGCCTGCCGGCATTCGCGCTGGCAAGGCCACCGGTGCGACGGTCATCGCGGTGGCCACGTCGCACGGCGCCGACGAACTCGGCGCCGCGGACGTGATCGTGCCCGCGTTGAGCGCAGTGTCCTATGTGGATGGACAGCTGGTGGTCGACGATCAGCTGGGCTGAGCGACTTCGTACTGGCCGTCGCCCGTCTTCACGGTGACCTGGATGTGCTTGGTCTGGCCGCCGATGGTCGCGGTGCACTGGAACGAGGTGCCGACCGTGACCGGCTCGTCCGACGGGCAGGACACGTTGGTCGGCTTGTCACCGTAGTTCTGGGTCAGGATCTTGGTCACGCCGTCCTGGACCGCACTCTGGCTGAGCACCTGCTTGTTGAAGAAGCCCGGCCACACGAAGCCGAGGATCGCCAGCACCGCGATGATCACCACCGCGACGACCGCGATGATGATCCACATGCTGGACTTCTTGCCGCCGCCCGCCTGGTCGCCGAAGGGCTGCTGACCGTACTGCTGCTGGCCGTAACCCGGCTGGCCCGGCTGCTGCCCGTACCCCGGGTACTGCTGCGCCGGGTTCGGCTGCTGCCCGTAGGCCTGCTGCTGTTGCGGGTCCTGGCCATACTGGGGCTGCTGACCGTACTGCGGTTGCTGGCCATAGCCCGGCTGCTGACCGTAACCCGGCTGGGGCTGGCCGTACTGCGGCTGCTGACCATACTGGGGCTGCTGGCCGTAACCCGGCTGCTGCTGACCATATCCGGGCTGCTGGGCCGGGAATGCGCCCGAACCCGGCGTGCCTTCGGCACCGGGAGGCTGCGGACCACCGTAGGACGGTTGCTGACCCCACTGCTGTGGATCATTCCCGCCCGGCGGGCCGTACGGGCTGGTCATGTTCTGCCTCCCAGGTCGCGCTCACGTCTGGCCGATCAAACCACAACTCGTCCGGCTTGCCCCACTCGCCCGGCCATCGTGAACACACCTTTATCGTGCCGAGCTCGGGCTGTCGATCAGCTCATGCCCATCGCGACCACACCGCGCCGGATCGCGGTCACCGCACGACCGGCGTTGATGCCGACCGGATCGTTCGCGTCCAGCACGTCGCGGATCTGGTCGAGCAGGTCGACGATCTGCCGGCACCAGCGCACGAAATCGCCAGCGCCCAGTTCCTGTCCGTTGGTCTCGGCGGCGAGCAGCACCTTCTCCAGCGCTTCGCCGCGCGTCCACCGGAAGATCGGCCAGGCGAAACCGGCGTCGGGTTCGCGGGTGCGGTCCAGCAGTCTGTGCCTGCCCTCGTCGGCCTCCAGCGAACCCCAGATCCGGACGGTCTTCAACAGCGCGTCCGCCACCGCGCCGTCCGGCACGCGCGCGTCGACCGGCGACTCCCGGCGCGCCTCGAACACCAGCGCGGACACCACCGCGGCCAGTTCCGCCGCGCCGAGCCCGACCCAGATCTCCTCGCGCAGGCACTCGGCGACCAGCAGATCCGATTCGGAGTACAGCCGCGCCAGCCGGCGACCGTGCGGGGTGACCTGGTCACCGTCGCCCGCCAGGTAGTCGCGTTCGGTGAGCAGGCGCCGGATCCGGTCGAACGCGCGGGCCAGCGAGTGCGTGGTGGCCGCGACCTTCTGCCGGATCCGCTCGGTGTCCGCCTCCAGCCGGTAGTAGCGCTCGGCCCAGCGCGCGTGGTCCTCGCGCTGCTCACAGCCGTGGCACGGGTGCTGACGCAAGGCGCGGCGCAACGCG
The DNA here is from genome assembly GCA_036494465.1 of Pseudonocardiaceae bacterium. Classification (GTDB taxonomy): domain Bacteria; phylum Actinomycetota; class Actinomycetes; order Mycobacteriales; family Pseudonocardiaceae; genus CAJCJE01. The sequence goes on along the minus strand of DASXOJ010000151.1, from coordinate 12,143 downwards.
TTCAGCTCCGCGTCGTCGGTGGCGTTCGAGTGGCGCCGTTCCCGCGATGGCACGTCGATGCCGGTGTTGCGCAGGCTGGACGCGAGATCCCGGCGCGATTGCGGCGAGCGCACGTTGACCTGCTTGGGCAACCGCATCCGGCCCAACGACTCCACCGGGCTCGGGAAATCGGCGACCGTCAGCCGCCCCGCCCACCGGTCCTCGGTGACGACCAGCGGATCGACGCCAGGGTCGACGACGACAGCGAGCCCGGAGCGCCGGCCAGCGGGCACCGCGATCACGTCGCCCTTGCGCAACCGCTCCAGCGACGCCGCCGCCTCGGCCCGCCGGGACGCGGAGTTCCGCCGTGCCAACGACTTTTCCCGGTCCGAAATCTGGTGGCGCAGCTTCATGTACTCGCTGAAGTCGCCGAGGTGGCAGTCCATCTGCTCGGCGTAACCGGCGAGGCCCTCGTTGTTGCGGTCGATCTGCCGGGACAGCCCGACCACCGAACGGTCCGCCTGGAACTGCGCGAAGGACTGCTCCAGCAGGTCGCGGGCCTTGTCCGCGCCGAACTGGCCGACCAGGTTGATGGCCATGTTGTAGCCGGGCCGGAACGAGGAGCGCAGCGGATACGTCCGGGTCGACGCCAGCCCGCCGACCTGTTTGGGGTCGATGCCGGGCTGCCAGAGCACGACCGCGTGCCCCTCGACGTCGATGCCGCGCCGTCCCGCGCGTCCGGTCAGCTGCGTGTATTCGCCGGCGGTGAGATCGACGTGCGCCTCGCCGTTGTACTTGACCAGCTTCTCCAGCACCACGGTGCGCGCGGGCATGTTGATGCCCAGCGCCAGCGTCTCGGTCGCGAACACCACCTTCACCAGGCCCCGGACGAACAGTTCCTCGACGGTCTCCTTGAAGGTGGGCAGCAGACCCGCGTGGTGCGATGCGAAGCCGCGCTCCAGCGCGTCGCGCCACTCCCAGAAGCCCAGCACGCGCAGGTCGGCCTCGGGCAGGCCGGCGGTGCGCCGGTCGATGATCTCGCGGATCGCGTCGACGTCGTCCGGTCCGGTGAGCCGCATGCCGGAGCGCACGCACTGTTCGACGGCGGCGTCACATCCCGCGCGGCTGAACACGAACACGATCGCGGGCAGCAGCCCGGCCGAGTCGAGCCGGGTCACCACGTCGAGCCGGGAGGTCGGCTTGAACCTGGGTTTCGGCGCCGAGCCGCGACCGCGATAGCCACGGCCCGGGACGGCGTAGCGGCCGAGTTCCTCGGTGCGGCGCAACAGTTGCGGGTTGAGCCGAATCCGGTCCTCGTCCCGGAGGGGGCGGGCCCCCTTCTGGGGGTCGGTACCAACACTGTCCTGAGCGAACAGGTCGAACATGCGACCGCCGACCATCATGTGCTGCCACAACGGAACCGGGCGGTGTTCGTCCACCACGACGGTGGTGTCGCCGCGCACCGCGACGAGCCATTCGCCGAACTCCTCGGCATTGCTGACCGTCGCGGACAGACTGACCAGCCGCACCCGCTCCGGCAGGTGCAGGATGACCTCTTCCCAGACCGCGCCGCGGAAGCGGTCGGCGAGGTAGTGCACCTCGTCCATGACCACGTAACCGAGCCGCTCCAGCGCGCCGGAACCGGCGTAGAGCATGTTGCGCAGCACCTCGGTGGTCATCACGACGACTGGCGCGTCCCCGTTGACCGAGGTGTCACCGGTCAGCAGACCGACCTTGTCGGGCCCGTAACGTCGGGAAAGGTCCGCGAACTTCTGGTTGGACAACGCCTTGATCGGCGTGGTGTAGAAGCACTTGCGGCCTTCGGCGAGGGCCAGGTGCACCGCGAACTCGCCGACCACGGTCTTGCCCGCGCCGGTCGGCGCGCACACGAGCACGCCGTGTCCGTTCTCCAGCGCGATACAGGCCGAACGCTGGAACGGGTCCAGCTCGAAAGACAGCAGTCCGGCGAAATCAGCCAGCTCAGGATAGGTGGCGCGTTCCCGGGACGCCGAGTAAGCCTCGGCCGGGGTCCGCGCGGCGCGATCAGCCACGTGACCAGACTGTCACACCGGGCCGACTCTTCGCCCGTCAGTAATGCTGACCAGGTGTTCCGTCTCAGATCCTGGTGAACAGCAGCACCCCGAGGGTGATCATCACCGCCGCGATCAGCAGGTCCAGCACCCGCCAGGCGAGCGGTTTGGCGAACAGGCCGCGCAGCAGTCGCGCGCCGAACCCGAGCCCGCTGAACCACAGCACGCTGCCCAGTCCGGCGCCGATGCCGAATGCCCAGCGGTCCGCGCCGTAGCTGTTGCCGACCGACCCGAGCAGCAGCACGGTGTCCAGGTAGACGTGCGGATTGAGCCAGGTCAGCGCGACGCAGGTGAGCACGGCAGTGCGCAGCGACCCGACCCCGCCGTTCTCGGTGGCCAGCCGTTCCGCGTGCAGCGCGCGGCGCCCGGCGAGCAGGCCGTAGCCGATCAGGAACACCGCGCCGATGATCGTGACCACGTCGATGGCCAGCGGAAACGCCTTCACCACCGCGCCGATGCCCGCGATCCCGGCCCCGATCAGCACCAGGTCGGAGCCCGCGCAGATGATCACGATCGGCAGTACGTACGCGCGCAGGATCCCCTGCCGCAGCACGAACGCGTTCTGTGCCCCGATGACGATGATCAACGACAACCCGGTCCCCAGACCGGCCAATGCGGCTCCCAGCACGTCATCGACGTTAGGTTCCCGCCGATCAACAGGCCAGCTAATGTTTCTTACGTACCATTAGCCAGTGTGATGTCCGAACTGCCGCTGGACCAGGTCCGCACCCTGCTCTCCGCCATCGACGAGGGCACCTTCGACGCGGCGGCGCGCGTCCTGCACGTCACGCCGTCCGCGGTCAGCCAGCGGATCAAGTCGCTCGAACAGCGGATCGGCCGGGTCCTGCTGCTGCGCACCCGACCGATCCAGCTCACCGAGTCCGGCGAGGTCGTGGTCCGCTTCGCCCGCCAGCTCGCCCAACTGGAACAGGACGCGGGCGTCGAACTCGGACTGCCCGAAACCGGTCAACCGGCACGGTTGCCGATCGCGGTGAGCGCGGACGCGACCGACGTGTGGCTGATGCCCGCGATGGCGCGCGCGGTGCGGCGCACGCCGATGAACCTCGAACTGATCCGCGAGGACGAGGGCCACACCATCGAACTGCTGCACCAGGGCGTGGTGATGGCCGCGGTCAGTTCGGTCGCGCAGCCGGTACAGGGTTGCCTGGTGCGCAACCTGGGCCGGATGCGCTACTTCGCCATGGCCAGCCCGGAATTCCATGCCACCTGGTTCGCCGGCCGTCCACTGGCACCAGTGCTGCCGACGGCGCCGGTGATCGAGTTCGACCGCAAGGACGTGGTGCAGGACAACTTCGCCCGCGTGGTCGGCGCCGCCCGCTCCGCCACCACCGTCCGGCACTACGTGCCGTCCACGGCGGCGTTCCGGCAGGCGGTGATCAACGGGCTCGGCTGGGGCACCATCCCGGAGGAACACGCCGAGGAGGATCGGGCTGCCGGTCGGCTGGTGGACCTCGCCCGGGACCGGCCGCTGGACGTGCCGTTGTACTGGCACCAGTGGAAACTCGACTCGCCGGCGCTCGCGGCGCTCGCCGAATCGGTCGAGGCAGCGGCGCGCGACGTGCTCTACCAGTGAGCGCGCTTCAGCACGTCCGCCAACGCGGTCCGTGCCCGAGCGCCGACCTCGGCAACGTCGAGTTCGGTCAGTCGGCCGTCGCGCTTGAGGATCCGGCCGTCCACCAGCACGGTGTCCACATTGGATGGTTGGGCCGCGGTCACCAGCAGGCGGGCCGGATCGGTGCGGAGCATCATGTTCGGTGCCCGCTCGGACACCATGATCAGGTCCGCTCGCTTGCCAGGCGTCAGCGAACCGACCACATCGCCGAGCCCCATCGACCGGGCGCCGTCGATCGTGGCGAGTTCGAGGGTGCGCCGCGCGGAGAGCGCGAACTCGTGCTCGGCGCGGCCGTTCTCCACCGCGTGCGTCAGCTTCATGATCGCGAACGGGTCGGCGTTGCCGGACAACGCCGTCGTGTCCACCGACAACCCGGTCGGGATCTTCGCCGCCAGGAACTCGCCGGTGCGCGGCATGCCGTAGCCGATCTGCAACTCGGTGAACGGCGACACGCTGATCGTCGTGCCGGTCTCCGCCATCACCGCGATCTCGTCGGGCTCGGCCACGTTCGCGTGCACCACCTGCACGTCCGGCCCCAGCAGACCGGCAGCCGCCAGCACACCGACCTGACCGCGCGCGGTCGGCGGACCGCTCGCGTGCACGGTCACCGGAATCCCGAGTTCGCGCGCCGCCGCGATCTCCGCCTCGTAGATCGCGGGCGCCACCCGCATCGCCGGATTGCTGCCGCCGGTCCCGCGCCACGACATGCCCAGCGACCACAAGCCGTCCGACGGCCAGGACTTGCGCACCCGCGCCAGATCCGCGAGATCCATCGGCTCGGTGTTCGGCTGACCGGTGGCGTAGCCGTAGGAGAACCGCCCGCGCAGCCCCGATTCGGCGAGCACGGCCAGTTGCGCGTCCGCGTACTCGGGGCCGCGAATGTTGTGCGCCCAGTTGTGCACGGTGGTGTAGCCCGCGTCGATCGCCTCGACACACGACAACGCCACACCCGCGGCGCAGTCCTGCGCGGCGAACGACGAACCGAGCGCGCCGGTCATCCGGAAATAACCCGGCGCGTCGTCGCGTCCGTCGGAAAGGCCGCGCAGCAACGTGTTCCACATGTGCCAGTGGGTGTCGACCAGTCCGGGTAGGACGATCATGTCGGTCGCGTCGATGCGCTCCGCGTCCGGTGCGACCAGCCGCTCCCCCACCGCGACGATCTCGCCGTCGCGCACGTGCACGTCGCCCACCGGTAGATCACCGAGTTCGGCGTCCATGGTCAGCACGAACCCGCCGGTGATCAGGTATTCGCTCACTCACTCCCCCAGCACGCGCAACGCGGCAGGCTGGCAGCGGATCGTCAGCGGTAACCGGGCCTGCCGCTCCCCGTCCGCATAGGCGACCCAATGATTGAGTCCGGACAAATGTACCGAACGGGCACGCATCGTCGTCACGGCCGGATGCTCGATGTGCCGACCGGTGCGCAACCGGGGCAGGATGCGCAGCAGGTCGCGCCGATGCGTCGCGCCGACCACGGTCACGTCGAGCAGGCCGTCGTCGAGCTCGGCGTCCGGGCAGATCGGGATACCGCCGCCGTAGAAGCGCGAATTGCCGACCGAGACCATGGTCGCGTCCAGCCGCAGCGTGGTGTCGTCGGTCTCCACCACCAGCGGTTTCGACGTGAGCCGCGCCATTTCCGTGACGATCGCGACGTCGTAGCGGCGTGGACCGTTCGGCCAGCGCAGTGTGTTGACCCGCTCGCTGACCGCCGAGTCGAAGCCCGCGCACAACACCGTCGCGAACCAGGACCCGCCGGACACCCGGCCCAGGTCGATCGAGCGGGTGCGCCCGGTGCGCAGCGCGTCCGCGGTGAGCAGCGTCGCGGCCAGCGGATCGCCCGGTGCGGCGAGCGCCCTGGCCAGATCGTTGCCGGTACCGGCCGGGATCACCGCCAACGCGGTCGGACTGCCCGCGCACGCCTGCACCGCGGTGTGCGCGAGCCCGTCACCGCCGAGCACGACGAGCACGTCGACCCCGGCGGCCACCGCGTCTTTCGCCAATGCGGCGCTACCCGCCGCCGAGTCGGCCACGAGCGTGTCCAGCCGATCGACCGAGCCGCGCAGACGCTGCGCGACCGTACCGGCGATCCGGGCCGCGACGCCGCGCCCGGCCGCCGGGGACACCAACAGCGCCGCGATCACGTGGCGTCGTCGAAGCCGGTCCGCTCAAGCTCCTCGGTCGACGTCGCCGGAGCCACCGGTTCCGGGGTGTGGTTGAGCGGCGAGGCTTCCTCGTCGGACAGACCGGCCCAGCCGTTGTCGATGTCGTTCTGCTCCTTGCGCTTGTCGTGCACCCGCGAGATCTGGATGGAGATCTCGAACAGCAGGGTGAGCGCACCGGCAAGGGCGACCATCGAGATCGGGTCCTGGCCAGGGGTGACGATGGCCGCGAACACGAACAGCACGAAGATGATGCCGCGGCGCCACTTCTTGAGCTTCGCGTACTTGAGCACGCCGATCCGGTTGAGCATCACCACCAGCAGCGGCAACTCGAAACTGATGCCGAAGATCACCAGCAGCGAGAGCATGAAGGAGATGTACTCGGAACCGGCGAAGGCCGCGACGAAGTCGCTGCCACCGACGTTGGTCAGCACCTTCAGGGCTTCCGGCACCACGATGTAGGCAAGCAGCGCGCCGATCGCGAACAGCACGGTCGCGAACACCACGAAGATGACCGCGAACTTGCGCTCGTTTTTGTGCAACGCGGGCGTGATGAAGGCCCACAGCTGGAAGAGCCAAGCCGGGCTGGCCAGCACGATGCCCGCCGAGATACCGACCTTCAACCGCACCGAGAAGCCCTCGAACGGCTTGAGTTGCAGGAACCGACAGGAATCCTGTCCGGTGCCGAGGCTGCCGAAACTGATCCGGTCACCCACTGGCAGATCGCAGTACGGCTGCTGCACCAGGTGCCCGAGCGACGGGATCGGCCCGACCCCGTAGCTCCACCACAAGAAGCCGATGATCGCACCGAGAATCGCGGCGACGATCGCCAACCCGAGCCGGTAGCGCAGCTCGTACAGGTGCTCGACGAGGGTCATCGTGCCTTCGGGATTACGCCGACGGCTACGCCTGGCCTTCTTCTCGCGACGACCGCCACTGGGGCGGAGCGTGTCCTCCTCCACCAGTCCGACCGTCCTTTGTCAGTGCTGTTCGGGCGTTGCCGCGGGCTGCTGCGGCTGCTCGGCCGGGGCCGGAGCGGGCGCGGGAGCCTGCGCGGCGACCGGAGCGGGCTGCTGCACCGGGGCGGCCTGCGGCTGCGCGTACTGCTGCGGCTGCGCGAACTGCTGCGGAGCGGCCACCGGCTGCGGCGGCGCGATCTGCTGCGGGGCGGCGAACTGCGGCTGCGCGTACTGCTGGGGCTGCGCGAACGCCTGCGGCGCCTGCTGCTGCCCATCGGCGGACTCGTCGCCTTCGCTGCGCATCTGCTTCGCCTCGGACTTGAAGATCCGCATGGACTGGCCGAGACCACGCGCGGCGGCAGGCAGACGCTTGTAACCGAACAGGGCAATGAGCACGACGGCCAACACGATGATGTGCCACGGCTCTAGCGCGTTGAACACTGGCGGGCCTCCTAACGGTCCTGATCCGAGATGATACGCGAGACGTCCCCGGTTGCCCCAGGTCGTCTCAAGTCCTCGACCGCGATGGCCAAGGCGGCCGAACGTGCCCGCAACATGCCGGCCCGGTCGGTCAGCTGATCGTTCAGCCAGCCACGCACCATGCCAAACCTTCGGAGCCCCCCGCGCAGTCGGATTGCGATGAACAACAACAGAACAATCGCTGCGGCGATGATCAGCCCGAGGATGAGCAGGTACGACACGCACTCAACCGTAGCCGGTACCAGGAACCGATTGGTGATCCACTCGGGTCAAAACTTCACCGACTCCGATTGAGCTGGGAAAATGTCAGCCCGCGAGGACCGAGTCGGCGCGGCGCAACGCGGCCTGGGCCCGGTCCAGCACGCCTTCGCGCAGTTCGGCGGGCTCCTCGACGAACACTTCACCGGCCTGCGCGAGCACCAGGCGAATCATCCAGGAGGTGTCCGAGTAGCGGATCCGCACCCGTGCCCGCCCGCCCGGCAGCTCCTCCAGGTCCTCGACCGGGTAGTACTCGGCGACCCAGCGCGCGTCCGGCTCCAGCACCAGCTGGGCCTCCTGCTGGTCCGCTGCGGGCCGGAACAGCCCCTCGGAGACGTCCTGCTGCTCCGCGTGCGGCGGCGGCACCGCGGGCTCGGCGAGCACCTCGATCGCCTCGATCCGGTCCAGCCGGAACCGGCGCACGCCCTCGGCGGAGCGGCACCACGCCTCCAGGTAGCTGCGGCCGTCGACCAGCAGCACCCGCATCGGGTCGACGACGCGCTCACTGATCTCGTCGCGCGACGCGGTGTAGTAGGTCATCCGCACGGCCCGCTGGCGCTGCACCGCGTCCCGCACGGCCTCGCGGACCTCCGGGATGATGTGTTCCTCGCGCATCGCCAGGCCGACCACGACCCCGGCGGGCTGCGCGGCACCCGCCGCCGACTCGACCTTGCCGAGCGCGCGGCGTACCGCGTCCGGATCGTCGATTCCCGGCGTTTCCGCGAGCGCGCGCAACGCGACCAGCAACGCGGTGGCCTCGGCCGCGGTCAGCCGCAACGGCCTGCGCATGCCCGCGTCGTAGGTGACCGTGATCGTGTCGCCCTCGAACGAGAGGTCGATCAGGTCACCGGGGCCGTAACCGGGCAGACCGCACATCCAGAGCAGTTCCAGGTCCTTGCGCAGCTGCCGCGCGCTCACCCCGAAATCGGCGGCGGCCTCCTCGACCGGGATGCCGGGCCGGGCGATCAGATAGGGCACCAGCGCCAGCAGGCGCGGCAACCGGTCAGCGGCGGTACTCATGCCTGCCACCCCTCAACCGCGAGATCGCGCTTGCCCGCGTCCAGCACGCCGAGCAGGTGTTCCCGCACGCTCTTGCGCAGCACCTCGGGTTCCAGCACCACCACGTCCTGACCCAGCCCGGCCAGCCAGCCAGCGCCGGATTCCAGTTGGAACAGTTCGATCTCCAGCTCGTCGCCGTCGACCCCGTCAACGGTCCGCGAGCCGACCACCTTGGCGCGCCGCCGCAAACCGTGCGCGCGCCCGGCCGCCGCCCACACCCGCGCGGTCGTCTTGCGGTCGTCGCTGCTCGCGCCGAGCACGTACTCCATCAGGTTCACCGATTCCGGCCGCCGCACCACGCCGGCTTTGCCGATCAGGTCGACGTCGCCGACCATCCTGGACAGTCGGAAGCAGCGCGGTGCGTCGCGATCACGGTCCTGGCCGACCAGGTACCAGCGACCACGCCAGGACACCACGCCCCACGGTTCGACCGTGCGTTTCATCAGCTCCGCCGAGGACGGGCGACGATAGGTGAAGGTGACCGCCCGGCCGGACTCGACCGCGGCCAGCAACGGCCCGAACGCGGGTTCGCTGGTGCGAACCTTCGGTTCGACCACCGACGGCGCGTCGTCGTCCACGTCAACGCCAGCCGCGCGCAGTTTCAGCAACGCGCCGTGCGCGGCACCGGTCAGTTCCGGGGAGTCCCACAGCCGCACCGCGAGCGCGACCGCGGCGGCCTCGTCGGGTTCCAGGTCGATCTCGCCGAGTTCGTAGTCGCGGCGCGCGATGCGGTAGCCGTCGGTGGTGTCGAACGCGGAATTGCGACCGGTCTCCAGGGGAATGCCGAGATCGCGGAGTTCGGCCTTGTCCCGCTCGAACATGCGGAAGAACGCCTCGTCGGTGGGCGCGTCCGCGTAGCCGGGCACGATGCCGCGGATCCGCTCGGCAGCAAGGTAGGCCCGGGTGGACAGCAAACACAGCACCAGGTTCACAAGGCGTTCTGCGCGGGCGGTGGACACCCGGAGACCATAACGCCGAGTCGGACATCCCGGTGCGGAGACTCTCGGTTGACCGCCCCGTTCGAGCGATTTCCGGTCGCCGAGGTATCAGCAAGCTTGACGAAACATACCCCTTGGGGGTATGAAACTGCATGTTCGGGTACCCCCAGGGGGTAATTGCGGAAGGAGCGTCATCGTGTCGGCGATCGGCAGAGCACTGGGCATGATCGGGTCGATGACCTGGGAGATCCTCTGGGCGTTGATCCTCGGCTTCGCCCTCTCCTCGATCATCGCAGCCCTGGTCAAGAAATCCACCATCATCCGGCTGCTCGGCAACGCCAAACCGCGCACCCTGGCCGTCGCCGCACTGCTCGGCGCGGCATCGTCCTCCTGCTCCTACGCGGCGGCGGCGCTGGCCCGTGCCCTGTTCCGCAAGGGCGCCGACTTCGTCGCGGCCAACGCGTTCATGATCGCGTCGACCAACCTGGTGATCGAACTCGGCGTGATCCTGTGGCTGTTGATGGGCTGGCAGTTCACCGTCGCCGAATTCATCGGCGGGCCGATCATGATCGTGCTGCTCGCGTTGCTGCTGCGGGTGCTCGTCCGCCCCGCGCTCGTACGCGCCGCCCGCGACCAAGCCGAGCGGGGCATCGCAGGCTCCATGGAGGGCCACGCCGCCATGGACATGTCCGTCGAAGGCGACGCGCCGTTCTGGCGCAAACTGTTCTCCCCCGCCGGTTACACGTCGGTGTCCAACGTGTTCGTCATGGAATGGGCCGCGGTCCTCCGCGACCTCGTCATCGGCCTGATCATCTCCGGCGTGCTGGCGGCGTGGGTGCCCGACTCGTTCTGGCAGAGCCTGTTCCTGGCGCACGACCCGACCGGGTCCAGCATCGTCGGCCCGCTGATCGGCCCACTGGTCGCGATCCTCAGCTTCGTCTGCTCGATCGGCAACGTGCCGCTCGCGGTCGTGCTGTGGACCGGTGGCATCAGCTTCGGCGGCGTGGTCGCGTTCATCTTCGCCGACCTGATCATCCTGCCCATCCTCAACATCTACCGCCGCTACTACGGCACCAGGACCGCACTGCTGCTCGGCGCTGCCCTCTACGCGACCGCGACCCTGGCCGGGTACCTCGTCGAACTGCTGTTCAGCTGGTTGCACTGGATCCCGTCGCGCGCCTCGGCGCACCTGCCCGACGGCGGCGTCAGCTGGAACTACACCAGCTGGCTGAACATCGTGTTCCTGCTGGTCGCGGCCGTGTTGATCTACCGGTTCGTGCGCACCGGCGGCCTGCCCATGTTGCGCATGATGGGCGGATCGCCCGAAAACGAGCACAGTCACCTGCAGCAGATGGACCACCCTGAAGCGTCAGAACCACGTGCACACCAATGACGGCTCATCGGTCCGGACCCGGACACGTCCTGGCTCGGTCGATAGCCGGTTTCGTCAGACAGCGCTGGCAAGCTGCTGCCATGACGTCATGGCAGCAGTTCGCGCGGGAAGCACCGGAGTTGGCGGCGGAGATCCGTAGCAGGTTCGAGGCGCACGAAACGCACGTGCTGGCGACGCTGCGCAAGGACGGCTCGCCCCGGGTCAGCGGCTCCGAGGTCGACTTCAGCGGTGACGAGCTCTCGTTCGGTTCGATGCTGGGCGCGGTCAAGGCTCGCGATCTGCAACGCGACGGCCGGCTCGCCATCCACGCGCACCCGGCCGATCCCGCGACCGAAGGCGACGCCAAGATCGCGGGAGTCGCGACCGAAGTCACGGGATCGACCGAGAAGGACGCGCTGCGCACCGGCGAGCAACCACCCGGCGACTCCCACGCGTTCGTCGTGAGCCTGACCGAAGCCGTGCTCACCTCGGTCGACCAGGAGGCGGAAGAACTCGTCATCCGGAGCTGGCGCCCCGGCCAAGGCGTCACGGTCGTCCGCCGCACATAGTCGCCGAGGCTTCCGATACCGGTGGCGGCCCGCGAAAGAACTCACCCGCCGGGTGCGCATCACCGGTTCTTGAACTCCTCGATGGCTGCCCGAGTCGTCGCGGACATCGCATCGCTGCCACCGTGCCCGGAGTCCTCGATGATGTGCAGCCGCGCGTCCGGCCACGCCTTCGCCAGTTCCCACGGCGTCTGTACCGGGCAGCCCATGTCGTGCCTGCCGTGCACCAGCACCCCCGGTATCCCGGCCAGTTTGCGGGCGTCGCGCAGCAATTGGCCCTCCGCCAGCCATGCCCCGTTGCTGAAGAAGTGGGCACAGATCCGCACCATCGCGATCTGCTCGTCGACCTCGCGGTCGCTGTAGACGCCGGGCGTGCCGTTGGGCTCGTCGGAGATCACCGCGTCCTCCCAGGCGAGCCAGTCGGCAGCGGCCTTCTCCCGGATCGCCCGGTCAGGGTTTTCCATCAGCCGCGAGTAGGCCGCCAGCAAGTCGCCGTCCCGCTCGTCTTCGGGAACGCCGTCACGGAACCGGTCCCATGCCTCGGGATAAAACCGTCCGGCGCCCCGATAGAGCCAGTCGATCTCGGACCGGCTGCACATCGTCACCGACGGGACGATCACCTCAGTGACCCGCTCAGGGTGCTGCTGCGC
>DASXOJ010000150.1:0-12730 GCA_036494465.1 Pseudonocardiaceae bacterium | reverse complement strand
GCCCCGCTACCGATGTGTTGCGTCAACCGGTAGCGTTCGGCGACCAACTGACCGACGTCACTCACCGCTGCTCCCACATCCTCCTCGGCCCGAGCGCATCTCCTCAGCGCCTGACGGATCTACCGTCGAACACTAACGGGTGAATCAGCCATCGGTCGCACGTTATCGCGCGATTCACGACCACTTATCAGTCTCTACTTCCCACCATTGTTGCTCCCACCGCCCGGCGACGGCGGTGCCGAATCATCAGTCGGTGGTGCCGTCGTGGTGGTCGTCGGCTTCGACGACGTGGTGGTGGTCGTGGTGGTCGTTGTGGTTTCCGTTGTCGTTTCCTGGGTGGTGGTGCTCTGCGTCGTCGTGTGGTGCGTCGGCGTGTACGTGTCCGTGTACGGAACACCGTTGTTCGGAATGGTTGTGTCCTGCGTCAGCGTCGGCGCGTTGTCCGGACTGGTGTTCGACGGTGTGTCCGTACTGGGCTTTCCGGCGCCGAAGACACCGGCCATCCACAGCAGACCGACCACCACGATGACGCCGACGAGCGCGATCCCGGCGAACACCATCGGCCGCGTGTTCCTGGCCGGTGGCTCGTCCCGGTAGCCGGAGGGCGAGAGCCGGTCGTCGGCGTCGCGGTAGCCGCTGCCGCCCGGCGGTCGATAGCCGGATCCGCCCTGGCGGTAGCCGCTGCCTGCCAGGCGGGTCGCGGCAGGGCCGGGGGGCAGCTGGTGGGTGGGCGGCTCGGCGAGCATCGCGGTGGTGCCGGTGCTGATCGGCGAGAGGCTCGGCCGGGAGCCGCGCGAGGCTTCCTCCAGCCACCGGCCTGCGATGGCCGCGTTGGGGCGTCGTTCCGGTTCGGCGTCGAGCAGGCGGATCAGCACGTCGGTGAGCACGCCTGCCTGACGCGGCGGGATGATCCGGCCTGCCGCGACCGCGTGCAGCAGGCTCAGCGTGTTCTCGGAGAGGCCGAACGGGGGCGTGCCCTCCACCGCCGCGTACAGGGTGGAACCCAGCGAGAACACGTCGGCCGCCGCGCCGGGGTCACGGCCGTAGGCGACCTCGGGGGCGAGGTAGGCGGGGGTGCCCGCGATCAGGCCGGTTTTGGTGACGGCGACGTCGCCGGTGGCTCGGGAGATGCCGAAGTCGGTGATCTTCACCGTGCCGTTCTGGCCGAGCAGGATGTTCGCGGGTTTGATGTCGCGGTGCACGATTCCGGCCGCGTGCGCGGCGGAGAGGGCGTGCGCGATCTGGGCGCCGATCCGGCCGACCTCCTCCGGCTGGAGCACGCCACGCTCGGTCATCTCGGCGGCGAGGCTGCGCGACGGCACGTACTCCATCACCAGCCAGGGCGCGTCGTCCTCGTCGACCACGTCGAACACGGCGACCGCGTTCGGGTGGTGCAGGCGGGCCGCGATCCGGCCTTCGCGCATGGCGCGGGCGCGGGCGTCCTCGGCCTCGGACGGTTCGAGGCTGGATTCCAGTCGCAGCTGCTTGACCGCGACGGTCCGGCGCAGCCGCGTGTCGTAGGCCTGCCAGACGACGCCCATCGCGCCACTGCCGATGCGCGAGTCGAGCCGGTACCGACCGCCGACCAGCCGCCCTTCGTTAGCCACAGCCACTCAACATCCCCCAACCTGCTTTACGTGGCCAAAGACCTCGGCATACTGGCCCAGCGGCCTGGATGTCCCGGCCGCCCGGCCGCTGACGTCCCGGTTGACTCACGGCGAATAGGGTATGCGTTCACCGATCGTGCCCGGACGTGCCCCCAGCTTCGCCGGATAAGTCCATTACCGCCGCCGACCTCGAAATCTCACGGGCGGTAGCGAGTGCCGCATCGATCGGGGTGAGGTGTCCGGCGAGCTTGTCCGGGCAGGTCAGCCGTTCTGCGCGGAGAGCAGTTGGGCCCCACTGATCAGGGGTTGACTGCCCTGGGTGACGTGCAGCAGCTCGACGACCCGCAGCCAGCTCCCGTCCGCCTGGAGCATCCGGACGACGGCCTGCACGGTGCCGTCCGGGTTGGCCTGGACGCTGTCCACCTCGACCTTGGCGGCGGACTGCCAGGCGTTGATGAAGCCGGTCGGGTCGGTGGACAGCAACGATGGGGAGAGCAGTTGCGCCGCGGCGGCGGGCTGGCTCTCAACCAGCTGGTAGAACTCGCGGACCAGCTGTTGCGGGCTGGCGGCAGCGGGTGGGGCTGGCTTGCTCGCCGCGACGGGTGCCTTGCCCCCGGGCGGCGCGACCTTGACCGAGGCTACTGGCTTGGCCGACGTGATCGGCGCGGCAGCGGCGCCACCGTGGTCGGAGAGCTGCGCTTCCAGGGTGTCGGGCCGCAGGGCGCCGATGCCGGTGATGGGGGTCGGCGCGGCCGCGACAGGCGGGTTGGCGGGCGGACGGCTGCGGGCCAGCGTGGCGGCCGTGGCGACCGAGCCGCACAGCACGATCGAACCGACGGCCAGCCCGACGAGCTTGGCGGCCCTGGCCATCTTGCCGCGATGACGACCCGGCTCGATCTCCTCACCGAGTAGCTCGGTGAGGAGCGCGTCGGTGTCGGCCTCCTCGATGGAGGGGATGCGGACCGGCCCGACGTTCTGCCGTCGGATCAGGTCGACGACCGCGATCGAACCTTCGTGGTCGGACCCGTGCGCGGTTCTCGGACGCTCCACGCTTACTTGCCTCCGTGCGTGTGTGGACTACGGCAACTCGTACCGTGCGCTCGCTGGTGGATGCCAGTGCCTGTCGGTGGACAACCCGTACGTGGCGACAAACGGTCGTACGGTGTCACTCAGTTGGAGCAGCGGGGTGCCGTGGCGCACCGTGCTCGGGTAGTCAGGCCAACGCACAGGGTTGCGCACGCGTTCCCGGCCGTCACGATCGCCCCAACGATTACTGATCGGTAGTTGACTACTCAGCCACCAGGGTTCTCGATCTTCGGGTCGCCGGACAGCGTGAACTGCAACGTTCGCTGCTGGGTGCTGGTCGAGCCGTCCTTGTTGGTCACCTGCAACAGGCTCACGGTCACGCCGCTGCTCGGGTCGACCGAGACGCTCTTGATCTGGATGGTCGAGACATCCCCGTAGTTCTGTTCGATGATCGCCTTGGCGTTGTCGTGCACCGTGTCCGCTGTCATGTTCGCGGCCGCGTCCACGTTGGTGACCACCTGGCTGAAGAACTGCTCGGTGCGCGTGCCCAGCTTGGTCGGGTCGACCGAGGGCGGGCCGTTGTTCACCGTGGTCACCGTCGACGGTGACGTCGCGCCCGTGCTCGGTGCGCCCCCGCTGACCGGTGCGCCGCCGGAAGGCGGGGCGCTGTCGCTGGACCCGGTCCCGTCGTCGGTGGTGATCGGGTTGCCCTGCGCGTCGGTCGGCTGTACCGGGTTGCCCGGCAGGCCGGAGCGCGGCGCCTGGCCGAGCCGGCTCGGTGGCTGGCTGTGCCGGGAACTCGGTGGCGTGGTGCTGGATGTGGGCCCCTGATTGAACGGGAGGTTCGTCGGCAGGCCGGGCAGCGAGTCGATGTCGCTGGCCACGTGCACGGGGCCGACCAGTTCCGAGGTCACGAACATCAGGCCGACCAGGGCGGCGGCCGAGCAGAAGACGGTGAACCAGGCCGCTTTGCGCCACGTCCTCGGCGGCGTCACCGAGGCAGGGATGTAGCCGAGGTCGAACTTGTGCAGGCCCATCGGGCCGGTGTCGATCACCAGATCCAGGCTGGCCTCGTCGCTGGTCGGCAACTGACCGAATGCGGGTGGCCAGGTGGGCTGCTCGATCCGGACGAGCGGAGCGGCGGCAGCGATCGGGCTGACCATCGGCCTGGCGTGCCGGGACGCGCGTGGCTCGCCGACGCGTGGCCGGACCGGCACCGCAGGGGTCCAGAACTCACCCCCGCCAGTGCGCGAGTGCCGCCCCTGGAGGGATTGCTTCGCCGCCGCGTCGCCCGCGGAGCCCGATCCGCCTGCCATGTTTCAGAAGACCCCTGTTCCCAGCCATCCTTACGCCGTTTGCCGCGTCCTCAGCCGGTTTTCACCACCTGGAACAATTCAGCAGGCGCAGAGGCCGAAAATCCGTTA
Source organism: Pseudonocardiaceae bacterium (assembly GCA_036494465.1). Lineage (GTDB taxonomy): Bacteria > Actinomycetota > Actinomycetes > Mycobacteriales > Pseudonocardiaceae > CAJCJE01. The sequence goes on along the minus strand of DASXOJ010000150.1, from coordinate 8,673 downwards.
CGCAGCGCTACCGCGTTGCGCCGTCCGGGGTCATCAGGGGTCGATCCACAGGCACGCCTGGCCGCACGATCAACCGGGTGCCGCACACCACGATCAACGTCATTGGCAACACCGCCCGAGCGGGCGGCGACGGCCAGCGCGTTGGACCTTCCAGCAATCCTCCGCACCGTCACCGGGCCCAGCCTAAGTGGCCGAAATCCCTGGTGAGGCGCGGGTATCCGATGTCACTCGGTTCGCCACACGAACGAGTGAACTTTCTTCAGCTGCGTCGGGAGGGGGCCTCAGTCGCCGGTGTGGAACCGCTCCCGAGTGGACTGCAGGGCCTTGGCCGCCACCCCCGCGGTGCCCGCGCCGAGGATGATCGCCACCACCTCAGCGAAACCTCCACCGGTTGCGAGCAGTAGCGACAGCAGCCCTGCGGCAGTGGTCGTCCCGGCGACCACCCACCGGCTGCGGACGTACTGCGAGATCGGTGCACCGCCGGCGCGCTTGTTGGCGGCCGACCCCAACATGGCGAGATAGCCGTCATGCGCCAGGGCCGCGACGAGCCCGGCCAGCGCGATGATCACGGCGATGAGTTCGAACATGACACCAGTGTGCTCGCGTTCGAGGCATCCTCGCCATCAGTGATGGCCCTGACCCGACCCCGAGTCACCGACCGAGCCGGCCCCTACCCAGGTTGAGCAGCAACATCGCCAGTTGACGGCCTTCCGGACCGAGGTCGCGGAACCGCGCGATCACGTCCATCTCGCGGTTGACGACGATCCGCGTGCCACCGGCCGCCATCCTGGTCGCGCCGATGGTGCGGGACACCTCGGTCCTGCGTTTGATCAGTCGCAGGATCTCCGCGTCCAACCAGTCGATCTCCTTGCGCAACTCGGCGATGTCCATCTTCTCGATGGCCTGCTGCTCGTCGGTCGCGTCCGCCGCCTGCCCGTCGCTGGGGGTCATGGTGGTCATCCTGGTCTCCTGGCTCTGGTTTTGTCCGGAGTCCTGAACCCGAAAAAGCCCCGGGTCCAGTCGGACTCCGGGGCTCGTGGTGTCTGTGCGCGCTACGCGACCACGGGAGCCGGAATCCGGTTCCCGTAGAAAAACTCGTAGCAATGCCGCTGCACATCTCCATCTTGGCATACCGGCGGTGAATCGGTCGAGGAAGCCTCTCGCCATGTGAGAGGGCCCGCCTGCCATTCGCTGTCAGGCCCGACCGGTACCGTGGGAAGACAATGAGCGCTCTGTTCGAACTGCACCCTGACGTTCCGTCCGCCCGGCGCCCCTCAACGGCGGCCCGGCTGCTCGACGATCTCAACCCGCAGCAGCGACAGGCCGTGGAACACGCCGGTTCGCCGCTGCTTGTGGTCGCCGGCGCGGGTTCCGGCAAAACCCGGGTCCTCACCCGCCGCATCGCCTATCTGCTCGCCGAACGCGACGTGCACCCCGGCCAGATCATGGCGATCACCTTCACCAACAAGGCCGCCGCCGAGATGAAGGAACGCGTCGCCGACCTGGTCGGTCCGCGCGCGAAGTCCATGTGGGTCTCCACGTTCCACTCGATGTGCGTGCGCATCCTGCGGCGTGAAGCCAAAACCCTGGACATGACCTCCAGCTTCTCCATCTACGACTCCGACGACACTCGGCGGATGATCACCCTGGTCGCCCGCGATCTCGACCTGGATCCCAAGCGCTACCCGGCACGCACGCTCGCCGTGCAGGTCTCCAACCTCAAGAACGAGCTGACCAGCCCGGAGGAGGCCGCCTCGGCCGCGGCCAACGACCTGGAACGGCGCGTCGCCGAGGTCTATGCCAGCTACCAACTCCGGCTCCAGCAATCCAACGCGCTGGACTTCGACGACCTGATCATGCGCACCGTCGAGCTGATGCAGAACTTCCGAGATGTCGCCGAGCACTACCGGCGGCGCTTCCGGCACGTGCTCGTCGATGAGTACCAGGACACCAACCACGCCCAGTACATGCTCATCCGGGAACTGGTCGGCGTCGGTGACAACGACATCGAGCCTGGCGAACTGTGCGTCGTCGGCGACGCGGACCAGTCGATCTACGCCTTCCGCGGCGCGACCATCCGCAACATCGTCGAGTTCGAGCGGGACTACCCGCAGGCCCGCACGATCATGCTGGAGCAGAACTACCGCTCCACCCAGACGATCCTGTCCGCCGCGAACGCGGTCATCGCGCGCAACGCGGGCAGGCGCGACAAGCGGCTGTGGACCGAATCCGGTGACGGGGACAAGATCGTCGGCTACGTCGGCGACAACGAACACGACGAAGCCGCGTTCGTGGCCGCCGAGATCGACCGCCTCGTCGACGGCGGCGACGCCAACAATGCCGACATCGCGGTGTTCTACCGGACCAACAACCAGTCCCGGGTGTTCGAGGAAATCTTCATCCGGCTCGGCCTGCCCTACAAGGTCGTCGGCGGCGTCCGGTTCTACGAACGCCGCGAGGTCCGCGACACCCTCGCCTACCTGCGCGTGATCGCCAACCCAGCGGACACGGTGAGCCTGCGGCGCATCCTCAACGTGCCCAAGCGCGGCATCGGCGACCGGGCGGAAGCCGTGGTGTCCACCTACGCCGAGCGCGAACGCATCCCGTTCGTCGACGCGCTGCGCCTGGCCGCCGACGGCAGGATCGAACTGCTCAACCCGCGCTCCCGCAACGCGATCACCGGTTTCATCGCACTCCTCGACGATCTGCGCGAGTACGCGGCGTCCGGGGTCGAGGTCGGCGACATCGCCGAAGCCGTGCTGGAACGCACCGGCTACCGGGGCGAACTCGAAGCCAGCGACGACCCGCAGGACGCCACCCGCGTGGAGAACCTGACCGAACTGGTCACCGTGGCCAGGGAGTTCACCGAAGGCCTCGCGGTCGCGCCCGCCCTGGGCACGCCCGCGCAGAACGCCGAAGCACAGGGCACCGAAGCTCAACCGGTCATCGAACCCGCCGACCCGCCGGACATCGACGGCCCCGCCGAAGGCAGCCTGGAAGCGTTCCTGGAGCGCGTTTCGCTGGTCGCCGACTCCGACTCGGTGCCCGACTCCGACGACGGCGTGGTCACCCTGATGACCCTGCACACCGCCAAGGGCCTGGAATTCCCGGTCGTGTTCTCGACGGGCTGGGAGGACGGCATCTTCCCGCACATGCGCGCCCTCGGTGACCCGACCGAACTCGCCGAGGAACGGCGGCTCGCCTACGTCGGCATCACCAGGGCCAGGGAGCGGCTGTACCTGTCCAGGGCGCTGGTGCGCTCGGCGTGGGGCCAGCCGATGACCAACCCGGCATCGCGCTTCCTCGACGAGATCCCGGCCGAACTGCTCGACTGGCGCAGGGTCGAACCCCGCAGGTCCGCGCCGAGCGCGCCGACCAGTTGGCGCCGGGGATCGTCGGCGATCGGCGGCGACTCGGCCCAGGCAGGCATTGCCGCGCGCGGCATGCGCAGCACGAACTTCAAGGGCTGGCAGGACACTCCGGCGATGCGCCTGGACGTCGGCGACCGGGTCAGCCACGACAAGTATGGTCTCGGCACGGTCGTCGCCGCCGACGGCGACGGTCCCCGGGCCACCGCGACCATCGATTTCGGCACCTCGGGCACGGTGCGGCTGATGCTGATCGGCAGCGTGCCGATGACCAAGCTCTGACGGTTCCGTTCGTTGACAGTTCCGTTCGTCGACTGGGCCCGGTCCACGACCGGGCCCTGTTTTCGTGCCCTGGCAAGCCTTTTCAACAATGATCAACCGATCGAGTGATCGACTTCTGATCGACTTTCCGGACGCGATGTGGTCAACTGGCTATCGAACACATGTTCGAACAAGCGTCTATGAGGGAGAGTCCGATGTCGCCATCCAGCACCCAGGTGACCATCCATCGTCTGTCCGACTTCCGCCGCAACCTGTTGGCAGTAAAGCAAAGCCGCGATCTGACTCAGCATGATCCATGGTTGCTCGATCCACCCTGGCCGGAGCCGTCGCGCGAAAAGCCTTGGCACGAACCAACTCCGGTCAGCCCGCTGCATCTGATCAGTCCACTCTGCAAGGCATCCGGCAGCTCAAGCGGCCAGCACCAACAAATCCGAGGCGCCCCCGCTCCGCGCACGCGGCACCCCGCTCCGCGCGCGCGGCACACTGCGATCCCGCGAGCCGAAAACGCATCGGCTTCCCTGGAAGTGGCTGCGCTGGTCTCGGTCCTGGACCGGGATTCGCCGGGCTTGGCTTTCCCGGACGTTGATTTGCTGGGTTCGGATTTCCTGGGCCCGGCTGGTTCAGGCCGTGACGCCCCGCGTGCTCAGCCACTGCACCGGGTCGATCTTGGTGCCGTTCGGCTCCCAGACCTCGAAGTGCAGGGTGTAGCCGTTGGAGAAGCCCCGGTCGCCCATTTTGGCGATCTGGGTCCCGGCGACGACGTGCTGCCCGACCTGCACGGAGTAGTCGTCGACCCGGGCGTAGACCAACGTGGTGCCGTCGGAGAGCTTTTCCTTGACCCACAGGCCGAAGCCGCTGGTGGGCCCGGCCGCGATGATCACGCCGTCGGCGGCGGCGTAGATGGGCGCGTCCTTCTTGCCCTGGATCTCGATGCCGTAGTGCAGGGTGCCGTACTGCCCGCCGAAGGTCGAGATCACGGGACCGTCCGCAGGTTTGGCGAACGTGACGTCGTCCACGTTCTGCGCGTTGGTCGAGCCGTTGGTGACCTGCTGGCTCGCCGCGAGTTGTGCTGCCACGTCCGACTGGTCGACGGTCCTGGCCATCGGCTGGACTTCGAGCGCCTGCTGGTTGTCGGCCGCCGAGCCGAGCACGGCGACGGTGCCGCCGGGGTCGGCCACCGGTTGTTCGTGGTCGGGCAGCTTCGGCAGCAGCGACTGGCCCGCGGTGGCCGCGGCGACCGCGCCGATCGCGACGGCGGCCATCACCATCCGGCCCCGCAGGGCGGGCGGCTGTACGCGTCGCGTTGGGCGGCCGGGCGATGATGCCCGCGCTGAGGTTTCGGACCGATCATCGAGCGCGGTGGACGAGTCTTGGCCGCCGGAATAACGGTAGGGCGCCAAAGCCTGTCCTTCCCTCGCGAGAACTCGGTATCCAGCTCCTGCTTGCGGTTCACGTCACGGCGTGCCGCGCGGCATCCGGTCGGGCCGGTGCCGCTGCGTCCGATTACGGGGCGCAGCATTGTCGGGGGCCTCGCAAACGCAAAGTAACCGACGCCGTGCTCTCTCCGTGACCGGACCGTGACTGTGAACCTCGGGACAGTAACGAAACCGCGTGGTTCTCGGCAACAGTTCGACGATCTTCGGCGCGTTTCCGTCCGATGTCCTCGGTTTCGCTGTCGTAAAACGACTTCTGACCACTTGTCGACAAGATCGAGACCATTGATCAGTGCCGGCTCGCCGTCCGAGGTCAGCCCGAACTACGGACCCCTGAGATCGATCACGACGTTCCGGGATCGCACATCGCAACGACATTATGTGATTTAGGTCACCAATTGCCGGAGTGTGGCAATTCCGCCCACATCCCGGGAAAGGAGCAGCTCACCTGACCACGACAACCAACGAACGACTCGAACAACTGAACATGCGCATGACGAACCAGGAGCCCCACCAGTAACGCTGTCCGAATGAGCCTATGGCGGCCAGCCGGGCCAGAGTGGCCTTGCTAGCGTCGGTCAGGTGATTTCGCGGACCCCATCTGCACGAGGCCACTCGACAGACGAGCCAGGCAACGCAACCGGGCTCGGCACCATCGGGCGGTCGGCGATTCCCGCTCGACTGTGGGAAGCACTCGTGATCGCGGTGATCGGCGGTCTGCTGACCTCGATCGGGTCGCTGCTGCCGGTGAGCAGCCCGGCGGCGCCACCCGGGTTCTCGTCCGGACCGCTGCTGTTCATCCTGGGCGTCCTGCCAGTGGCGGTCGCGGTCGTGTTCGCCGCGCTGGGTCGCCCGTTGGCTGCGGGCGGAGCGTTGATCGCGGCGGCGATCTTCGCGCCAGGGCGGCTGTTCACGGACCTCCAGTTCCTCGTCGACGCCAAGCTCGCCGAACGTCCCGAGCTGCTGCTGACCACGCCGACGTCCGGCACGCTGCACGCCGGTCTCGGACTGTGGCTGCTGCTGGCCGGGCAGGTGGTGACGCTGGTCGCGGGCGTGCTGATGATCGGCCAGGGCGATCGGGCCGGGGAGTCGGACCGCGCGGAGCGGCCTCGGACGACGTTGGCGCTGGCGGTGATCGTCGGCATCGTGGGCGCGATCGGCTTGCTGCTGGTGCCGTTCGACTCGACCACCCCGTGGATGATCCAGCCCGACCTGCTCAATGGTCCGGTGTGGCCGCTGGTCGGTGGGCTGCTGCTGGCCGCCGCCGTGCCGGTCGTGGCGACGATGGCGGTCACGATGGCCGATTCCGAGTTGACCATGGGGTGGCTGTTCGGCGGTGCGGCGACGCTGGTCGCCGTGGCGTTGCCGTCGCTGGTGGCCGGGTTCGCGGTGCCGGGTCTGCACGAGACCACGGGCCCGTATCTCGCCCTGATCGGTGCCGTTGGCATGGTCGTCGCGGCCGTGGCCGCGCTGCGCGTGGCTCGCGGCGACGCGAGCGGCGATCTGGTCGAACCGGAGCTGCCTGGGGCGGCGCGGCTGCACGTGGCCGTCGCCATCCTCGGTGTGGTCACCGCGTTGGCCGCAGTGCTCGGCTCGGTGAGCAGCACCTTCGTGCTGCCCGCAGGCATTCCCACGCCGCCGAATTTCGCGGAGCGGGGATTGCTGCCGACGGCGGTGATCGTCGGTGTGCTGAGTCTGGTCATGTTGGGCCGGTCGTGGGCGCCGACGTTGCGTCCGATGCTGGCGGTCGCGTTCGCCGCGGTGCCGTTGGCGGGCGCCGAGGCGTTGGACGCGGCGTTCGGTGGCAGCGGGATCGACGGTGTCACGTTGGGACCGGCGCCCTGGTTCACCGGGCTCGCGTTGGTCACCGCGGCGGTGGGCGCGGTGTGTGCCGCGCTGGCCGGTGCGGTCGAGCGGGACGACGTCGACCTGACCTCGGTGACCACCCATTCGACTGTGCTGGTTCCGTCGGTGCTGGGTGTGTTGCTGGCGGTCGGCGCGTTCGGTCTGCCGGTGGCGCGCGCGACGGGGTATGCCGAGCCGGGCATCGTGACGAACTTCCAGGTCACGTCCTGGGGGCTGTTGCTCGCGCTGGTCACGGTGATCATCACTGGTTTCGTCGCGCCGCGCGCGCGTCCGATGCGGGCGGCCGGGCTGCTGATCGGTGCCGCGGCCGTGCTGCTGGTGCGGGTGCTGGAGTTCCCGCTGACCAGCGGCAGGATCGTTGGTTCAACAGCGGGGCCGGGTTTGTGGTTCGCGGTGGCCTCGCTCGTCGTCCTGCTCGTTGCGGCAGGCGCTGCCATCACGATCGCGATTCGCGAACCCGCTGGGCTGGTCGGTCGCGCCCGCACCGCCGCCCGCCGCTGAGCGTGGTCTAGCGCGGTCTGCTGCTGAGCGCGGCCCCGCCGCTGAGCCCGGCTCGGCTGGTTGACTGGCCTTCGACCTGCTGAATCGAATCGGCGTCGGCCCGTTCCCCCGATCGAGGGGCAGCGAACGGGACGGAGGTCACATGCATGCGGGACAGCGGGAGATCCCTGGTCGGGATGGCCTAACGTTGCCATCGCGGTCCTCGATGCAGTCCTCGACGAAGAGGGGTAGAGCCATGGTGGGTCAGACCACAGGCGGAGGCTCACGCGGCCGGGGTCCTCGGATCAGGGTGGTGATGGCCAAGCCGGGTCTTGACGGGCACGATCGCGGCGTCAAGGTCGTCGCGCGAGCGCTGCGCGATGCGGGTGTCGAGGTCGTCTACACCGGACTGCACCAGACGCCCGAGCAGATCGTGGATACCGCGCTGCAGGAGGACGCCGACGCGGTCGGCTTGTCCGTGCTGTCCGGCGCGCATATGACGCTGTTCGCCCGGGTCGTCGAGTTGCTCGCCGAGCAGGGCGCGGATGACGTGGTCGTGTTCGGCGGCGGGATCATTCCGGACGAGGACATTCCGAAACTCGCCGAGCTCGGTGTCGCGCGGGTGTTCACACCGGGCGCGACGACGCAGGAGATCGTGGCGTGGGTGCACGGACACTTCGGTGCGCCGGACGCGGAGACCGACGGCCAGTCCGCCGTGGACAGTGCGGCTGTGGACACTGCCGCCGAGGCGTGAATCCGCAAGTGTCAGCAAGCGATTGTCAGCAGATGTCAGTAAGCATGTCAGTGAGCACGGGCAACACATTCGACCGGCAACCGAACCAGCCGGTAACCGGCGAAGGCGTTCGGTGAGCGAACTCACCACGGTGAGTGACGGAGTTCACCGATGGCCGTAGCCCTACCGTCCACGCAGGTCGATAGGGTCGGGCCGTCCGACTGCACGTCCTTCGGGCGGCTGCCGGTGCCAACCACAAATCGCAACACATCGTTCGTGTGGTGCTCGCGAGGCGAAGTCGTTGATTGAAGTGAGCACGTAGTCAAGGAGACTCTGAGTGGACCTGTACGAGTACCAGGCGAAGGACCTCTTCGCTGCGCATGGTGTGCCGGTGTTGCCCGGCCAGGTGGTGGAAACCGCGGACAACGCCCGCGCGGCAGCCGAGCAGATCGGTGGCGCGGTCGTGGTCAAGGCCCAGGTCAAGACCGGTGGCCGGGGCAAGGCCGGTGGC
>DASXOJ010000149.1:0-11592 GCA_036494465.1 Pseudonocardiaceae bacterium | reverse complement strand
GACGCGCACCTGCAGGTCTGGGCCTGGGAAGACGAAGCGGCGGGCCGCGTGCGCGTGCGGGTCTTCCCCACGTCGATGGGCATCGCCGAGGACGAGGCGACCGGCGCGGCGGCACTGCGGCTTGGTCAGGCGCTGAGCCGTCCGCTGGTCATCCGCCAAGGCGTCGGCTCCGAGATCGTGGTGCGGCCGACGTCGGGCGGCACCATCGAGATCGGCGGTCGCGTCGAACCGATGGAAACCCGCGATTACCCGCTCTGAATCTGTTACGTCCGGTTTGGTTGGGTTGATACTGATCGTATGGAAGGTCGATTATCGGGTTGGCTGACCGGACGATTCCCGGTTATCAGCGTCGTGCTGCAGGACTGGGTCACCCGGTGCGTCGACTCAGGGGGCGAAGCCGGGCAGACCGGCCCCGCCCCCTGACGACACGGACTACCTGGCGGGCACCGAGGCGACGCCCTGGGCCAGGAACGGCTTGCCGTTGACCCGTTCGGACACGCCGGCCCGGTCCAGGTACGGGGTGATGCCGCCCAGCCAGAACGGCCAGCCCGCACCGAGCAGCAGGCACAGGTCGATGTCCTGCGCCTCGGCGACGACGCCGTCCGCGAGCATCAGCGCGACCTCTTCTGCCATCGCGTTCAGCGCGCGGTCGCGGACCTGCTCTGCGGTGGATGGCTTGTCGCCCAACGTCCACAGCGCCGCGACCTCGGGGTCGAGCGACTGCTTGCCCTGCGCGTCCCAGGTCCACACCGCGGTCTTGCCCGCCTCGACGAACTTGCGCATGTTCGCGCTGACGCAGAACCGGTCACCGAACGCGCCGTGCATGGTCTCGGCGACGTGCAGCGCGACCGCGGGCCCGACCAGTTGCAGCAGCACCATCGGGCTCATCGGCAGGCCCAGCGGCGCCAGCGCGGTGTCCGCGACCTCGAACGGAGTGCCCTCGTCGACCGCGGCCAGCACCTCACCCAGGAACCGGGTGAGCAGCCGGTTGACCACGAACGCGGGCGCGTCCTTGACCAGCACGCAGGACTTCTTCAGCTGCTTGCCGACCGAGAACGCGGTGGCCAGCGTCGCGTCGTCGGTCTTGCCCGCGCGCACGATCTCCAGCAGCGGCAGGACGGCGACCGGGTTGAAGAAGTGGAAGCCGACCACGCGCTCCGGATGCTTGAGCTTGCCTGCCATGTCGGTCACGGACAACGAGGACGTGTTCGTGGCCAGCACGCAGGTGTCCGAGACGTACTCCTCGACCTCGGCGAAGACCTGCTGCTTGACCGACAGTTCCTCGAAGACCGCTTCGATGACGAAGTCGGCGTCCGCGAACGCGGCCTTGTCCAGCGAGCCGGACACCAGCGCCTTGAACCGGTTGGCGTCGTCGGCGGACGTGCGGCCCTTGGCGAGCAGCTTGTCGATCTCGCCGTGCACGTAGCCGACGCCCTTGTCCACGCGTGCCTGGTCGACGTCGGTGAGCACCACCGGCACCTTCAGCCGTCGCACGAACAGCAGCGCCAACTGGCTGGCCATCAGACCGGCACCGACGATGCCGACCTTGGTGACCGGCCGCGCCAGTTTCTTGTCCGGGGCACCGGCAGGCTTGCGGGCGCGCTTGTTGACCAGGTTGAACGAGTACAGGCCGGAGCGCAGCTCGTCGGTCATCAGCACGTCGGCCAGTGCCTCGGCCTCGGCGGCGTAACCCTTGGCCAAGTCGTTGGCACGGGCCAGTTCCAGCAGCTCCACCGCCTTGGTGACACCGGGGGAGGCGCCGTGCGTCTTGCCATCGGCGATCGCTTTCGCCTTGGCCAGCGCGGCATCCCAGGCGTCGCCCCGGTCGATCTCCTTGCGCGGCACCGGGATCTCGCCGTTGACCACACCGGCCAGCCACAGCAGCGACTGTTCCAGGTAGTCGGCGGAGTCGAGCAGCGCGTCCACGATGCCCAGCGACGCCGCCTCGGCAGGCTTGAGCATCTTGTTCTGGTTCAACGCGTTCTCGATGATGACCTGCACCGCCGCGTCCGCGCCGATCAGGTTCGGCAGCAGTTGCGTGCCGCCCCAGCCCGGGAACAGGCCGAGGAAGCACTCGGGGAACGCGATCGCGGCGGCGTTGCTGATCAGCGTGCGGTAGTGGCAGGACAGCGCCAGTTCCAGGCCGCCGCCCATGACCGCGCCGTTGACGAACGCGAAGGTCGGGATCGTCGAATCGGTGAGGCGCTTGAACACCTGGTGCCCGGTCGCGGCGATCTGCAACGCGAGGTCGCGCGAGGCGACCTGTTCGACACCGGAGAGGTCCGCGCCGACCGCGAAGATGAACGGCTTGCCAGTGACCGCGATCGCCGCAGGGTCGGCCGCGAACGCCTCGTCCAGCGCGGAATTGAGGCTGATCAGGCCCTGCGGGCCGAACGTGGACGGGCGGGTGTGGTCGTGGCCGTTGTCGAGGGTGATCAGCGCGACCTGCTTGGCCAGGCCGGGCACGGAAACCAGCCGGGTGGTCGCCTTGGTCACCACCTCGTCCGGGAACGCGGCCTTGGCGTCCTCAATGGACAGAGTCACTTGACGCTCCCATCTCCCCTAGAGATCGAATAGAGCGGGTTCTCCCAGATAACGGTGCCGCCCATGCCGATGCCGATGCACATGGTGGTGAGGCCGTAGCGGACGTCCGGCCGCTCGGCGAACTGGCGGGACAGCTGGGTCATCAGCCGCACGCCCGACGACGCCAGCGGGTGGCCGCAGGCAATAGCGCCGCCCCACTGGTTGACGCGTGGGTCGTCCTCGGCGATGCCGTAGTGGTCGAGGAAGGCGAGCACCTGCACGGCGAACGCCTCGTTGATCTCGAACAGGCCGATGTCCTCGATGCTCAACCCGGCCTTGGCCAGTGCCTTCTCGGTGGCGGGCACCGGGCCGACACCCATCACCTCAGGCTCGACACCCGCGAACGAGAAGCCGACCAGCCGCATGCCGACCGGCAGGCCCAGCTCGCGCGCGGTGTCCTCGTCGGCCAGGATGCAGCCGGTCGCGCCGTCGTTGAGACCGGCCGCGTTGCCAGCGGTCACCCGGCCGTGCGGGCGGAACGGGGTCTTCAGCGCCGCCAGCTGCTCGACGGTGGTGCCGGGTCGCGGCGGCTCGTCCTGCGTCGCCAGGCCCCAGCCGAGCTCGGCGGAGCGGGTGGCGACCGGGACCAGCTCGGGGCCGATCTTGCCCGCCTTCACCGCGTCCGCGAACTTCTCCTGGCTGCGCGCGGCATAGGCGTCGCAGCGCTGCTTGGTGATCTCCGGGAAGCGGTCGTGCAGGTTCTCCGCGGTCTGGCCCATGACCAGCGCGGACGGGTCGACCAGTTTGTCCGCGAGGATGCGCGGGTTCGGGTCCGCGCCTTCACCCATCGGGTGGTGGCCCATGTGCTCGACGCCGCCCGCGACCACGATGTCGTACGCGCCGAAGGCGATGCCCGCGGCGGTCGTGGTCACGGAGGTCATGGCGCCAGCGCACATCCGGTCGATGGCGAAGCCGGGCACGGTCTTGGGCAGGCCGGACAGCAGCGCCGCGGTGCGGCCGATGGTCAGGCCCTGGTCGCCGATCTGCGTGGTGGCCGCGATGGCGACCTCGTCGACCCGCTCCGGCGGCAGTTCCGGGTGCCTGCGCAGCAGTTCCCTGATCACCTTGATGACCAGGTCGTCCGCGCGCGTCTCGGCGTACATGCCCTTGGGGCCCGCCTTGCCGAACGGGGTGCGCACGCCTTCGACGAAGACCACGTTCCGGACGGCGCGCGGGGTGGACGCGGCGAATGCGGCCACGGCTTCCTCCTTGCTGCTCAGCGATGAGGCATACCGGTGTGGCGCGAGGCACCCTACCGGCTGGTAACTGCCACCTTAGCGCTAGTTACCCGTCGGTAACCAGCGGGTGTGCCCGGGCCCATGGTGCCCGCTGGGCGAACGGCGCGGCGGCGGGAGCAGTGGCGCGCGGCCCCGGCAGCGCGAGTAGCAGCGCGCGGCGCGACGCCCGGCCAGCGGGAGCCGGGGAGCTACTGGGCGGCGGGAGGGGCGGCGGTGAGCGCTTTCGCCAGGGCCGCCGAGGTGAGCTCGATCTGCCAGTTCCGCGCGCCACCCGCGTGCAGCGCGTCGGCGACGCCCTGCGGCGAGCCGTCCTCGGGCGGGGTCCAGCACAGGCGCCGGGCCAGCTCGGGTTGCAGCAGGTTCTCCACCGGCAACCGGTTCGCCTCGGCGATCGCGGTCAGCGCGGCGCGGGCCGCGGTCAGGCGCGCTGCCGCGTCCGGGTCGCGGTCGGCCCAGCGGTTGGGCTGTGGCGGGCCGTCGTGCGCCGGTGATGGGTCCGGTAGCTGGTTCTTGGGTAGTTCGCGCGCGGTCTTCAGTGCGCGCGCCCACGTGCCTGCCAGGCGGCGTTGCGCGCGTCCCCGGAACACCGGCAGTTTGATCAGTTCGGCCTCGCTGACCGGGTCAAGGCTGGCGGCCTCGACCACGGCGCGGTCCGGCAGCACCCGGCCGGGCGCGATGTCGCGTTCGCGGGCGAGATGGTCGCGGGCTTCCCAGAGGGCGCGGATGGCGGCGAGCTGGCGCGGGTTGCGCATCCGGTGGATGCCGGACGTGCGGCGCCACGGCTCGGGACGCGGCTTGGGCGGACCGGCGGTGCGCACCGCCTCGAACTCCTCCAGCGCCCAGTCCAGCTTGCCCTGCGCGGCCAGTTCGCGTTCGAGTTCGTCGCGCAGCGGGATCAGCAGCTCGACGTCCAGCGCGGCATACGTCAGCCAGTCCTCGGGCAGCGGGCGCTGCGACCAGTCGGCCGCGCCGTGGCCCTTCTCCAGCAGGTAGCCGAGCAGCCGCTCGACCATGGTGCCCAGCGCGACCCGATCGAACCCGGCGAGGCGGCCTGCCAGTTCGGTGTCGAACACCGAGTCGGGGTGCAGGTCGAGTTCGGCGAGGCACGGCAGGTCCTGGGAGGCGGCGTGTAACACCCACTCGGTGCCCTTGAGCGCCTCGGCGAGGGTTTCCACCTGCCCGTGCAGCGCGACCGGGTCGATCAGGAAGGAGCCGGCGCCGGTGCGGCGCAGCTGGATGAGGTAGGCCCGCTGGGAGTAGCGGTAACCGGAGGCCCGTTCGGTGTCCACCGCGACCGGCCCGGTGCCCGCCGCGAGTTTGGCGGCGGCGGCGGCGAGATCCTCGGCGTCGGCGATGACCGGTGGCACACCCTCCGCCGGTGTGATCAGCGGGATCGCTGTTCGCTCCTGGACATCGGGTGCGTTGTTTGCCGGTGCGTCGTCGACGGGTTGTACCTCCACAGAGGCTGACCCTACGTGGCCTGTCCCGCTCTTGTTCAGTGCGTGGTGCCGGTTGGATCACATCGGAATCGATCTCGTTATCGAATTGCAAACGATTGCGGACAGGCTGAAGCGCTCCCGCGTCGCCTCGTGAGACCCGGGAGCGCACAGCTTGTGCAGATATCGCTCGGCATCCGTCCGGGCCCCTGGTGGGTACCGGACGGATGCCGCTGACGACTGGCCGAACTCTTGTTAATCGCGCCCTAGCACCTTGGTGCTAACGAATAACGCCAGCTCGCATTGCCAATGCGACCATTTGTGCTCGATCACCTGTGCCGAGTTTGCGCCCGATCCGGGACAGGTGGGATTTCACCGTGAGCGCCGACAGGTTGAGTGCTTCGCCGATTTCCTTGTTGGATTGCCCATCGGCGACGAGTTGCAGTACCTCGACCTCCCGCGCGGAAAGTTCGCGCGGGGTGTTGTCGGTACCGGGAACCCGGGTGCCCGTGGCAAGCACAGGCGCCACACTCGGGTCGGCGTACACCCCTCCGTCGAGTACTCGGCGAACCCCGTCGGTGACCACCATCGGCGATGCGGACTTCAGCAGGTAGGCCTGTGCGCCTGCCTGGAAGGCCGATCGGACCGCGTATGGGTCGTCGGAGGACGCGAGTACCACGATGCGCGGCCAACCGTGGGCACGAAACTCCGTGACCAGGTCGATACCGCTACCGTCGGGTAGCCCGAGATCGAGAATCGCGAGATCGCACGGACCCGTGGCGAGGGCTCGCGCCCTTGCCTCGGCAACCGAAGCGGCCTCGTGAACAGTGCCCGCGCCCATCTGTGTGAGCCGGGCGGCTATCGCCTCCCTCAGCAGTGGATGGTCATCGACCACCAGCACCGAGAACAGTTCTTCCCGCGGGTGCGGGACCATGTTCGCCGGCAACGCGCCGGCTGGCGTGGTTCGAACGGCCTGACCTAAGCCGACGGCAGCCACGTCACTACCTCCCTGGAGTCGGTCGTGCCCCCCGACCAGCACCGGGACTTTCGTCCGATCAGCCGCGCCACTGATCGACCGAAAGTGGTGTCGACGAAGGCAGCGTAGCCGCCCAAGAGGGTCAGCGGGACGATCAATTGGGTATCTGTCCCGATCGGATGGTTACTCTCAGCCGAACATGTAACTCTTTTGGGGGACAAGAGCCGAATCGGCTAACGCGAAGGACACTCACAACGACATCCTAAGATGGGCTGCTCAAGTTGTTGAGGAGTCACCAAGTTCCGACTCAGTTTCCGCCTCATCGGCGGGAACGTCGACCGCCATTTGCCGAGTCGGACAGAACATACGAAAAAGGACTGCCGGGCGGGTGCCTCGACAGTCCTCGTCCGGATCGATTCCGGGTCTCCTGGTCAGCGCAGCTGGCGTGCCGCCTGATGCTGTCCGAACAGCGTCACCCCTACTGGGGGCAGTCCCACGGTGCTCGCCATCAGTTCGCAGAACGCCTCCGCGTGGGCGCCGAGTTCGGCATCCCGGGCGGTCCAGGAGGCGCGCAGTTCGAGGTCGTCGGTTCTGGACGGTCCGGAGATCTCGCCGAAGCGGGCCGAGGAGGTCTGGGTGACCGTGCCGCCGAGGGCGGTATGATCAGCATCACAGTTGCTCAGCGCGTCGGTCAGCCAGGACCATCCGACATCCGGCAGCAGTGGATCGCTGGCAAGTTCCGCGTCGAGTTCGGCCCTGATGTAGATGACCAGCCGGAGCACCCCGCCCCAGGCCGCTTCACCCTCCGGATCGTGCAGCAGCACCAGCCGTCCGGTCGCCAACTCGTCCGCGGGCCCGTTGACCTCCGCGGCGAGCGCGAAGGACCACGGCGCCAACCGCTGCGGCGCCTTCACGACGTCCAGTTGGATCTCCGGACGAGGGCGGACCGCAGCAAGTGAGGCCGCCGCCCGCCGGAAGAGTTCGGGTCCTTCCGGTGTAGTCGTCACCGGCCCTCCTCGCTGGCGTACTGGCAGAATCGATACCGACCGATAATTCGGTCCGTACCTATCGACACTGACCCCCGGTGGGCCCGCCCGCCCATGGTTCGTGGCCGGGCACCGCTTCAGTACCCGGTCACGTGAGGTGACTGTAGAGCCACCCGGTCGGGCAAGGCGGGGAGGCGCGCCGGAGGAGTCCAGGTGCACCGATACGGTTGATCGAGATACGTCGAACTTCGCGCGGGGCGGGGCCTGCGATGTTGGAGGAGAGCATGACCGACACCGAGCCGACCGCGCCGCCGTCGCGCCGCGAGTTGGCCACCGCGCCGCTGCTGGTCGCCGCGCGCGGCGAAAAGCCCAGCCACCTGCCGGTGTGGTTCATGCGCCAGGCAGGCCGCGCGCTGCCGGAATATCACAAGGTCCGCGAGGGCATCGGCATGTTGCAGGCGTGCATGACGCCCGATCTGGCCTGCGAGATCACCATGCAGCCGGTGCGCCGGTACGGGGTCGACGCGGCCGTTCTGTACAGCGACATCGTGGTGCCGCTCTACGCGGCGGGCCTGGACATCGAGATCGTGCCCGGTACCGGTCCGGTGGTGGCGAAGCCGGTGCGCACCATGGCGGACGTGACCGCGCTGCCCACGCTCGACCCGGAACAGGTCAAGCCGGTGGCGGACACGGTGCGTTTGCTTGTCAGTGAACTGGGTGACACCCCATTGATCGGTTTCGCGGGTGCACCGTTCACCGTCGCGTCCTATTTGGTGGAGGGCGGCCCAAGTCGCAACCACGAACGGACCAAAGCCCTGATGCACGGCGAACCGGACACCTGGCACGCGCTGGCCGACCGGCTCGCCGACATCACTCTTACTTCACTGCGCAACCAGATCGACGCGGGCGTGGACGCGATCCAGCTCTTCGACTCCTGGTCCGGCGCGCTCTCCGAACGGGACTACCGCCAGTTCGTGCTGCCGCACTCGCGCAAGGTGCTCACCGGCCTCGCCGATGCCGGCGTGCCGCGCATCCACTTCGGCGTCGGCACAGGCGAACTGCTCGGCGCCATGCGCGAGGCGGGCGCGGACGTGGTCGGCATCGACTGGCGCATCCCGCTGGACACCGCCGTCGACCGCCTCACCGCTGCCATTCCGGACGGGCCCGCCCCGGTCGTGCAGGGCAACTTGGACCCGGCGCTGCTGTTCGCGCCCTGGCCGGTGCTGGAACGCGAGGTGCGCCGCATCCACGAGGAGGGCAAGGCTGCGGGCGGGCACATCTTCAACCTCGGCCACGGCGTGCTCCCGCAGACCGACCCGGACGTCGTCACGCGGGTGACCGAACTGGTGCACTCCCTGTGAGCGGAGCGAACCAATGGACACAGTGACTGGCAGACACGTCGCCGTTGTCGGCGGCGGCATCTCGGGTCTCGCCGGCGCCTACCGGTTACGCACGCTGCTCGGTCCGGACGCGAAGATCACCGTGGTCGAGCCGGCCGACCGGCTCGGCGGCAAGCTGCGCACCATCGAACTCGCCGGTTCGCGCTACGACGTCGGCGCTGAGGCGTTCCTGTCCCGGCGCCCACAGGCGACCGCGCTGCTCACCGAGGTCGGCCTCGCCGGCCAACTGACCCATCCGACCACCGCACGGGCCGGAATTCTGGCGGGCGGTTCGCTGCGCCCGATCCCCCCCAAGACCTTCCTCGGCGTGCCCGCGTCGGCCGATGCCGTCGCCGGGGTGCTCTCCGACGAGGGCGTCGCACGGGTCGCCGCCGAAGCGGACCTGCCGCCGATCGCGCTGGACGGCGGCGACGTCTCGGTCGGCGCGCTGCTGCGCGAACGGCTCGGTCCCGAGGTGCCGTTCCGGCTGGTCGATCCGTTGCTCGGCGGCGTGTACGCGGGGCACGCGGACAGCCTCGGCGTCCGCGCGACCATGCCCGAACTGGCCAAGGCGCTCGACGCGGGCGCCACCTCCCTGCTCGAGGCGGCGTCGACGCTGCTGCCCAAGGCACCCGAATCGGGCAGCAGGCCCACGCCGGTGTTCGGCACGCTGCGCGGCGGCCTGCAAACCCTCACCGACCGGCTCGCCGAGGCCGCGAACATCGAACTGCGCTCCGGCCTGCCGGTACGCGCGCTGCGCCAGACCACGACCGGCTGGCAACTGGAGATCGGCAGCGCGCCGGCGCCCGAGTTCCTTGACGCGGACGCCGTCCTGCTCGCCGTGCCCGCACCCGCCGCGCGCAAGCTGCTCACCGACCTGTCGGCGACCGCCGCGTCCGCGCTCGGCAACATCGAGGTCGCCTCGGTCGGCGTCGTCGCGCTGGCCCTGCCGGTCGACGCGGCCATCCCGGACTCGTCAGGCATCCTGCTCGCCTCGCGCGAGCACCACCCCGACGGGAAGCCGTTCACCGCGAAGGCGTTCACGTTCTCCAGCCGCAAATGGGCGCATCTGGGCGGCGGCGACCATCTGCTGATCCGCGGCTCGGTCGGGTACGCGGGGGAGACCAGCACGCTGCAACGCGACGACGCCGACCTGATCGCCGCCGTGCGCGCCGACCTCGCCGAGCTGACCGGGGTCACCGCGACGCCGATCGACGCGGTCGTGCAGCGCTGGGGCGGCGGCATGCCGCAGTACGGCGTCGGGCACCTGGACCTGGTGGACACGGTCGAACGCGCGGTCGGCGCGCTGCCGAGGATCGCCGTCGCGGGCGCCTACCTGCGCGGCATCGGCCTGCCCGGGTGCATCGCCAGCGCGGACGCGGCCGCGAACACGCTGGCGAACCAGCTGACCGCGCTCAGTCCGAGATAGCGCCGCGCGCGGTGACCTTGGTGATCTTGCCGCGCACCAGGAACTCGCCGGGTGCCGCGTTGCGCCTGCCGAACTCCTCGCCCTTGTCCTCGCCCATGTAGCGGGCACCGAGCTTGGTCGCCCACTTCACCAGCTCGCCCTGGTCCTCCGAGAGGGTGACCTCGCCCTCAAGGAACACGTAGGAGTAGGGCGGCGCCTGGTCGTCGACGAGCATGGCGAAGCGCGGATCGCGCTGGAACGCCTTGCCCTTCACCGACTTCGCCACCGTGGTGAACACCACGTAGTCCGCGCCGTCGACGCTGTCCAGGACGAACCAGATCGGGGTCACGTGCGGGGCGCCATTGGCCCTGGTGACCGCCATCTTCCCGGTCCGGGTGCCGGTGAGTGCGAATTCCCACCACTGCGATCGAGTCATCTCGTACATGAACTCTGGTTACCACGTGGCACGATGGAACGCATGGCGCGTCTGAACTACAACGAACTCAACGACACCATCCGGTACACCATGTGGTCGGTCTTCCGGGTACGGCCCGGTGTGCTGCCCAGCGACCGGTCCAGTGCCGGATCCGAGGCGCAGGAGTACCTCGAATCACTTGGTGCCAAGGGCGTTGTGGTGCGCGGCGTGTACGACGTCGCCGGGTTGCGCGCGGACGCGGACTTCATGATCTGGTGGCACGCCGAGGAGATCGAGCAGCTCCAGGCCGCCTACACCGGCTTCCGGCGCACCGCGCTCGGCCGTGCCGCCGAGCCGGTCTGGAGCCAGACCGCGCTGCACCGCCCCGCCGAGTTCAACCGCAGCCACATCCCGGCCTTCCTGGCGGACGAGGAGGCGCGCAAGTTCGTCTGCGTGTACCCGTTCGTGCGGTCCTACGAGTGGTACCTGCTGCCCGACGTTGAGCGCCGCGCGCTGCTCGCCGAACACGGCAAGATGGCCCGCGACTACCCGGACGTGCGCGCCAACACGGTCGCGTCCTTCGCGCTTGGCGACTACGAGTGGATCCTGGCCTTCGAGGCGGACGAGCTGCACCGGATCGTCGACCTGATGCGGCACCTGCGCGGCAGCGAGACCCGCCGCCACGTCCGCGAGGAGATCCCGTTCTACACCGGCACCCGGGTGCCCGCCGCGGAACTGGTCACCACCCTGCCCTGATGTTCCGCGTCACCGGCGCCGATCCGGTGCTGCCCGGCCGGTTCCTGGTCGGCACCGCCGCTGCCGAATGCGTCGGCTCGACCACATCGGCCGCTGCCGAGCTGTTCCGTGACCGCGGCGGCGAGCCGGGCGAGGTCGCGGTGGACGTGCGGCATGCCGCGCACGCCTTCCGCAGCGAGCGCTACCTGCGCCTCAACGGCGAGCCGGTCGGCGATTTGTGGGCGTCGGTCTCCGGCGACTACGCGGGCGCTGACGGCTGGATCAGGATCCACGCCAACTTTCCGCACCACGCCGCCGCGGCCGCCCGCGCCCTCGGTGTCCCCGAAGACCACGACGCCTTCGCGGCCGCGATCAGGACCCGCCCGGTCCGCGAGCTCGAAGACGCCGTGCACGCGGCCGGTGGCGTCGCCGCCGC
>DASXOJ010000148.1:0-31599 GCA_036494465.1 Pseudonocardiaceae bacterium | reverse complement strand
CGGTACCGCCGATGCCGATCCGGGCGGCGATGACGTCGTTGAGTACGGCGCCGAGGGCGGCGGCTCGTTGCTGCACGAGCAGCAGGTCGGTGATCGATTCCGCCATCACGTCGTCCCTTCGTGCGAAGTTCGTATATCTTATCTGACGAATTACTCTTCGAACAAGGGGATGACCCGCGCGCGCTGGCCTTCGGGGGCGCGGACGGACTGGGGCATCGCGCACCTGCGCAACATGGCCAACGTGGCCGATCCGAGCGTCGCCCGGCGCGACGGCGGCTACTGGATGGTGCTGGGCACGTGGAAGCCAACCGCGCTGGTAGCGGGCGGCGAACTCGTCGTGTTCCGCACGGCGATGGGGCTGCCGAGCGCGAGCCCGGCGCCGTTGTTCGGGATCGGCCGCGTCGCCGTGCCGCTCGAAGGGCTTACCTGACCGCGAACGCTGTGCTAGGTTTCCGGTCCGTGATCTGAATGAGATTAGATCGAAATAGGCCGAATGTCGTATCGACTTTGGTCTTCGGACGCCCAGAAAAGTGAATTATGACGCTGCGAGACATATCGGATTTCCACCGGGTGACCGACCAGCGACGACGCCACAAGGGACGACTGATCGTCGCCATCGGACTGCCGCTCGCGATCGTCGCCACGGTGGCCGCTGTGTTCACCTTGCGCAACGCGCACGGTGCCGGATCGACGGCTGCCGACGCCGATCCCAACCAGAACTGCACGCTCGTCGTGCCGGCGAATCCCCTGTCCGCGACCGGACTCGCCACCCCGTACCAGTTCACCGCGACCCAGCGCAAAGCTGGGCCCTGCAACGAGGCGAACACCGGCCAGTCCGCGTTTGTCGAAGCAACCATTCTGGACCCGGCGACCGGCGCGTTGTCGGTGTACCGGCCGCTGATCATCGACCAGGGCACCCAGCCCGGTGCCGCCACCGTCGTGCCGAAACTGCCGAACGGCGCCGTCGTCGGTTTGTGGTTCGGGTTCAACGCGGGCGATCTCACGTTGCGTGGCCCTGGGGCCGCACAATGCGTGAACGGTCTGCGCGGCTCGCTGTTCGGCCAGGTCGCGTATTGCAACGGAGCGCAATTCTTCACCGCCGCGAACAAAGCGATTTCGCACCACAAACTGACGGTTCCGCGGCTCGGTACCGGCAAGGACGGCCAACCGTGCATGACAACGCGTGACTTCGGCCTGATCGACCAGGACCAGAGCGACAACGTCAACACCAGCTACCTGGTCACAGCCAACGGGCGCACCGCGCAGAACACCAGCGCGAACACCAAGCAGCTGGCCGACGCGCAGGTGCTGGTCAACGGCAGCGACAACCTGCTGCTGGACGGCTTCGTGAATCCGGCGATCGGCTGCCAGTCGTTCACCGTGCCGGACCTGACGAACCCGGGCAGCACGGTGTCCTCGCTGGCGCTGGACGAACTGCTGGCGGCGGCGCGGCAACCGGCACCGTCGGCGCTGGTGCCGTTGAACGATCCGATGTCCGAAATAGACGGCGGGTTCAGCACCGCGAAGACGAATCTGTACCGGGCAGGCGTCGACCAGCCGGTGGTGGGCAGGTCCAGCCAGTCGCCGAGCCAGTACTGCCGGGACATGCTGACCGTCGGCATCAGGCGGACCCAGGCGGACAAGGCGCTGACCAGCGCTGCGCCGTCGCCGGACACCGGCGCGGGGACGAACCTGTTCACCTTCCTCGCGCAGCGGTTGTCCGGTTCGTTCACCAACCTGGGCTGCGACAAGTTGCTGCGCATCAAGAACCCGATCCACCTGACCACGAACGCGGATGGGGTGACAACGGCGGCGACGTTCTCGATTCCCCGCTTCTGACCAAGGGACTCGTCAGCTGGGCGACACGTGGCGTTCACCTACACCATGTAGGAGTACTTCAGCGAACGGCACGTACCCAGACCTGGAGGACCCGGTGTCCAGAACCACGCATTGGCGCGCGAGGGCGGTCGCGATCGGCGCGACCGCCCTTGCCGCTGCGGCCCTGCTGCCCACCACCGCGGCCGCGAACAACCGTCCAGCCGGGATCCAGCACGTGTTGCTGCTGTCCGTCGACGGTCTGCACCAGCAGGATCTGGCCTGGTACGTCAGCCAGCGCCCGCACTCGACCATCGCGAACCTGGTGCACGGCGGCGTCGAGTACCCGAACGCGAGCACGCCGATCCCGTCGGACTCGTTCCCCGGCATGGTCGGCCAGGTGACCGGCGGCGACCCGGCCGCCACCGGTGTCTACTACGACGACACCTACAACCACGCCTTACTGCCCGCGGGCACCACGAACTGCGCGAACGCCAAGCCGGGCACCGAAATCGACTTCACAGAAGACCCCGACCTGAACAAGACCTCGATCGACGCGGGTCAGGGCCTTTCCGGTCTGCCGAACAGCATTTTGCGCATGACCGGCGCGCCGACCACGCTGATCAACCCGGCCAAGCTGCCGGTCGATCCGAAGACCTGCAAGCCGGTCTACCCGAACTCCTACCTGAAGGTGAACACCATCTTCGAGGTGGCCACCAAGGCCGGTCTGCGCACCGCGTGGTCGGACAAGCACCCGGCCTACCAGATCCTGAACGGCCCCTCGGGCACCGGCGTGCAGGACATGTTCTCCCCGGAGATCAACAGTTCCGTGCCCGGTGGGCCCGCCGGCAGCGACTGGACCACCGACAACGCGTACACCCGCCAGTACGACGGCTACAAGGTGCAGGCGGTGCTCAACGAAATCGACGGCTACGACCACAGCCGCACCCACCAGGTCGGCACCCCGGCGATCTTCGGGATGAACTTCCAGACCGTGTCGACGGCGCAGAAACTGCCCACTTCGGACGGCCTGACCGGCGGCTACCTCGCCGACGGGGTCACACCCGGTCCGTTGCTGGCCGGTTCGCTGGACTGGCTCAACACCCAGCTCACCGCGTTCGTCAGCGAACTGCGCAAGGATCATCTGGACCGCAGCACCGAGATCATCCTGTCCGCCAAGCACGGCCAGTCCCCCACCCAGCCGACCGCGCTGACCAGGATCGACGACGGCCCGCTGATCGACGGGCTGAACTCGGCGTGGGACGCGGCGCACCCGGGCGCGGGCCCGCTGGTCGCGCAGGCAACCGACGACGACGCGATCATGATGTGGCTCAACGACCGTTCGGCCGCGGCGACCAGCTTCGCGAAGAGCTACCTGTTGGCGCGGAGGGGAACCGGCAACGGCATCGACGGGCAGCCCAAGCCGTTCACCGCGTCCGGCCTGCAGACGCTCTACGCGGGCGCCGAGGCCGCGCGCTACTTCCATGTCGCACCGGGTGATCCGCGCGTGCCGGACCTGTATGGCGTCGTGCAGCACGGCGTTGTCTACACCGGTGGCAAGGCCAAGATCGCCGAGCACGGTGGCGCCGGTCAGCAGGACCGCAACGTGCCGCTGGTGGTGACCTCGGCGGACGCCTTGGCCGGTGGTTCGGTGGTGCGCGAACCGGTCGAGACCACCCAGATCGCCCCGACGATCCTGCGCCTGCTCGGGTTGGACCCGAACGCGTTGCAGGCGGTGCGGATCGAACACACGGCGGTGCTGCCGGAGCTCGATCGACGCTGAAACGTGAGGCCGCGAGCCGGGGCATTTGCCTGCTTGCGGCCTCATCGCGCTGTATCGCATCAACCGAAGGGCGCCGACACTGTTCATGAACATGCCACCGGCGGTTCCGGAAATCGGCGCACTTCGGTATTCCAGTTGGTTGTCCCTATTCACCACGAGCTGAGGAGCACCTGCATGCTTCGCACCCGTACCCGCCGATTAGGACTGAGCGTCTTAGCCGGCGCGGCGACCATCGCCGCGAGTCTGACCCCGGTGCTGGCCCACGCGGCAGGCACCTACACCCTGCAGATCCTGCCGGACCAGGGTGAGAGCGCGATCTACAACTTCGTGAACACCGCGAAGTCCTCGATCGACGTGACCATGTACGAGTTACGCGACACCACGATGACCACCGACCTGGTCAACAGGGAGAAGGCCGGGGTCAACGTCCGGGTCATCCTGGACAACGCGCAGAAATCGGTCGACCAGGCCGCCTACACCGCGCTCACCAGCGGCGGCGTCGGCGTGACCTGGTCGTCCACCTCGTTCGTCTACACCCACCAGAAGACCATCACGGTCGACAACGCCGAGTCCTACATCAGCACCGGCAACCTGGACACCACCTACTACTCGACCTCCCGCGACTACGGCGTCTACGACACCGACTCGGCGGACGTGTCGGCGGTGGTGTCCGTGTTCAACGCGGACTACGCGAAGACCACGATCACGCCGACCGACGGCGACGACCTGGTCTGGTCGCCGACCGATTCCCAGTCGCACCTGCTCAGCCTGATCAACGGCGCCCAGCACACGCTGGACGTGCAGGAGGAGGAGTTCGGCGACACGGCCCTTGTCAACGCGATCGTGGCGGACGCCAACCGCGGCGTCACCGTGCGCGTGGTCGCGGAGAACGAGAGCAGCAGCTACACCACCGAGCTGAACGAGGTGACCGCCGCAGGCGGCAAGGTCACCACCTACACCTCCAGCACGGGTTTCTACATCCACGCCAAGGACATCGTCGCCGACTACGGCACGTCGACGGCGAAGGTGTTCCTGGGTTCGGAGAACTTCTCGGACAACTCGCTGAACCACAACCGGGAACTCGGCCTGATCATCAACGACGCCAACGTGATGAGCGGTGTCGAGGCTACTTTCACGGCTGACTTCAACAAGACGCCCAGCGGCGGCGGTGGCGCGGTCACGGTGTCCAACCCGGGCAACCAGACCAGCACGGTCGGCACCGCGACGAGCGTGCAGGTCAGCGCGTCCGACACGGCGGGCGGGAACCTGTCCTACTCGGCGACCGGGCTGCCGAACGGGTTGTCGATCAACGCGTCCTCCGGCCTGATCTCGGGCACGCCGACGGCGACCGGCACCTCGAACGTGACGGTCACCGCGACGGATTCGACCGGTCCGACCGGCAGCACGTCGTTCAGCTGGACGGTGAACACCGGCGGCGGCGGTGGCGGCTGCACCTCGGCGCAACTGCTCGGCAATCCCGGGTTCGAGACCGGCACGGCGGCGCCCTGGACCGTGTCCGCGAGCGTGATCGCGGACAACAGCAAGGAGCCGCCGCATGGCGGCACCTGGGACGCGTGGCTGGACGGCTACGGCAAGGCGACCACGGACACCCTGTCCCAGACGGTCACCCTGCCCACCGGCTGCTCGTCCTACCAGCTCAGTTACTGGCTGCACATCGACACCGCGGAGACCGGGACGAAGGCGTACGACACCTTCAACGTCCAGGTGCTCAGCGGTACGGGCGCGGTATTGAGCACGGTGGCGACGTACTCCAACGCCAACCACAACACCGGCTACACCCAGCACACCGCCAGTCTCGCGGCCTACGCGGGGCAGACGATCACGGTGCAGTTCACCGGTACCGAGGACTACGAGTTGCAGACCTCGTTCGTGGTGGACGACACCGCGATCAACGTGAGCTGAGCAGGTTCCGTACGCCTGCCGCCGTCAGGCAGCCATCCTCGTGGTCGGCTGCGAGGGCCGGCGGCGGTAGGTGTGCGGGTCGGTCCGTTGCGAGGTCGCGGTGAGCGGTTTGCCGTTCGTCTCCGGCGCCCAGTAGTAGGACGTGATCCCGCCGATCACGGACACGATGCCCATGATGATCAGCACCCACGCGGTGCCGAGCCCGGCCTGCACGATCGGCAGCAGGAACGTGCCGATCGCGGCGGCGGCGCGACTGGCAGCAGTCGAGACACCGACGCCGGAAGCCCGCACCGAGCTCGGGAAGACCTCCTCCGGGTAGATCCCGGGCAGGATCGACATGATCCCGTAGGAGAACAGGTAGCCGAAGAACGCGACCGCGCCGACGATCGTCGGCAGATGGCTGTAGGCGGCGGCGATCAGCAGGAACGCGCCGCAGACGAACATCGGCGGGATGAGTATCTTGCGGCGGCCGACCCGGTCCACCAGCCACCAGCCGATGGTCGCACCGACCAGCGCGATGATGGTGCCGAGCAACGCCCCGAGCAGCGCGCCGCTGCCGAGCCCGATGCTGCGCAGGATGTCCGGCTGGAAGAAGGTCAGCGCGAAGTAGGGCAGCACGATCGCGCTCCAGAACGTGCACGCGAACACTGTCCTGCGCAGGTACTCCTTGGACAGCAGCAGGCCCCAGCGGGTCGCGATCTGCTCCTCCTGGAGCAGATCGCCGAGGTCGGTGGTGTCCATGCGGGTGCGCATGATCTGCTCGGCCTCGTCGCTCCGTCCCTTGGCGACCAGCCAGCGCGGCGACTCGGGCAGGCCGTGCCGCATGATCAGGCAGATCACCGCAGGTACCGCGCTCGCCGCGAGGATGAACCGCCAGGCGCCGGGCTCGTAGGTGTTGATCAGGTAGCCGATCAGGTACGCGATCACGTAGCCGACGTTCCAGGCGATCTCCAGCAGACCGAGGAAGTTGCCCCTGGTCTTGGCCTGGGCGAACTCACCGAGCAGAGGCGAGCCGATCGAATAGTCCGCGCCGACCGCGAGGCCCATCACGAGGCCGAGCGCGAAGACCTGCCAGGCGGAGACGACGAAGAACAGCAACACCGCGCAGGCGAGGAACACCGAGAGGTCGATGGTGAACATCGGCCGCCGCCCGATCTTGTCGGTGACGTAGCCGAGGAACAGTCCACCGAAGAACGTGCCGATCAGCACCGACGAGGAGATCCACATCTCCCAGATCGAGCTGACGCCCAACGCGTCGTGCGCTCGCCCGGCGAGCGCGGCGGCGAATGTGGCGAACACGAACCCGTCGATGAACATGCCACCGCCGGTGGCCGCCGTCATCCTGCGCAGGAACGACCGCGCGTGCGGCGTCAGTTCCTGTTCGGCTTGTTCGCCCGTCTCCGCCATGCCACCACCTGATTCCCTCGATCGACTTGTCTTGTCGGAACCTCGGTACCCAATATCGACTCTTCGTATACATTGCACCCGGTGACGGGCCTGGGCGAGCCGAATAAGCCGCTGCTGATCGTGGACGCGGCCAACGTGGTCGGTTCGGTGCCCGATGGCTGGTGGCGGGATCGCGCTGGCGCGACCGAGCGGCTGCGTGACGCCATCGCGCCACTCGCGGAGCAGGGTCTGCCCGACTGGTCACAGCCCCCACCGCTGGAGGTCGTACTCGTGGTGGAGGGGCGCGCCAAGGGCGTGACCGGGTCGGCGACGGTGCGGGTGGTCGCGGCGTCCGGCTCGGGTGACGACACCATGGTCGACCTGGTCCGCACCGAGGGCGCGGACCGGCCGTGCGCCGTGGTCACCGCGGACCGCGAACTGCGCGGACGGGTGTACGCGCTGGGCGCGGACGTGCTCGGCCCGCGCGCGGTCAGGCCAGACCAGTGACCAGCGTGGTCGCCAGCGTGCGCAGGTAGGCGTCCGCGTCGACCGCGTGGACCGCATCAAGGCCGAGGTCGTGCTGGAGGATCACGAACGCGATCAGGCTGCCCATGAAACCGCGCGCCAGCAGGTAACCGCGACCGGGTTCGCCCGGGTACTGATGGTCGATCCGCGCGCCAAGATTGGTCGCGGCGGCGTCCACGAACGTGACGAACCGGGTGTCCTCGCCAAGCAGGTGGCGCTGGCTGACCAGCAGCCTGATCAGGTCGCGCTGCTCGTCGATGGCCGCGAGGAACGCGCTGCCAAGACCGATCAGCAACACGTCCAGCGGCACCTCGGTCTCTGGTGGCGGGCTCATGCTCGCGAAGCGGGTGATGCCGTCGTCGACGATCGCGTGCAGCAGCGCCTGCTTGTCCGGGAAGTGCCGGTAGATCAGCGCGTCGCTGATCCCGGCCGCGGTCGCGATTTCCCTGGTCGTGGTCGCGTCGAAGCCGGATCGGGCGAACAGTTCGCGCGCCGCCGCGACGATCTGCGCGCGCCGGTCGTCGGCGGACATCCGGGTCACGCGCGTGACCGGCCGAACAGCACCGACTTGAGCCAGAGCCCGCCTGCCGCGTTGGCAAGGCCGATCGGCACCCAGTCCAGAAAACCGTGCGGCCCGAAGCCGTCGGGGTGGGTGACCGCCCAGACGATCGCGAACACCGTCATCGCCTTGACCGCACAGGCCAGCACGGTCAACGCCACCCGGCCCGCGCGCCGTCCGGCCACGACCAGCTGCACCGCCAGCACTGCCACGCCGACCGGTACCAGGTGCGCGAGCGTGACCAGCACGGTGGGCACGGACCCACCGTGTGGCCACGGATAACTGCCGCCGATCCAGCCGAGCGCGGCGGCCATGAACACCGCCGGGGTGAGGCCGGGCACGGATCGGGCCGGCCGGATCGTCAACGGGAGCGCCATAACCTCGACTATAAGTAAGTGTGCGCCCACTTACAAGGGTCAGGTCAGCTCGATCAGCGGGAACGCGCGGTGCCGACGAGGCGGGACGAGGTAGTTTTGCCGCCGGGTCGCGGTGATGAAGCGTTCGAGGCCGTTGTCGTTCTGGTCGATCGCGAACTGCTTGGACAGGTCCTGCGCCGCCTGGTTGGACCGCATGGTGGTGAAGAAGTCGGCGCTCGGCACCACCGAACCAGGACACCACGTCCGCGACGTAACTCGAGTCGTCGCCGCGAATCGTGATCAGCACGTCGTTGTGCTCGATCGACACCGGCACGTTGAACCTCTGCTTGACAATGCCGGGATTGCCCGGCGACACATCGGTCGGACTCGGCACCGCCTCTTCCAGCACGGACCGGTTGTGGTTGCTGGCAAGCCGGGGAATGTTGCCTGCGACGAGCGATCCGGGCAGCCGGTTGAAGTACGGAATCCCATACGCCACAAAGGTCATCACGCCACCCGCCGCGAACGGGTAGTTGGTTTCCAGCGCGGCCAGGGCATTCGTGAACGCGGCCTGGTCCTGTTTCGTCGGCGTACGAGTCAGTTGCGCGGTGAGGAAGCTGGTGTTCACCGGGGGCAGTTGCACGACGATGTTGTCGATGGTCCTCGGCGCGGAGATGTACTTGCCGATGTCGAACTGGATGTCGGGCAACGCATCCGGCGCCGCGACCGCCGGTCTGACCGGCAGGAACGACGCCTTGCCGACCAGATCGAGGGTCGCCAGCGCGGTGGCGAGTGCGGAGGTGCGCAACAGCGTTCTGCGGGAGATGCCGTGATCGGACATGGAACAAAATTAGGAGTGCGATCAGCCACGGTGTATGACGCGAATCCCCTAGGCTGACACGAATCCCTTAGGCGTCGAGCACTCCCACGAGACCCAGCCCGCTGGCCAGGACCAGCGCCTCCGCGCGGTTGGCGGCGCCAAGCCGGGAGAACAGTTGGCGTTGCTCGCTCTGCACGGTCTTGATCGCGATGCCGAGTCCCTGCGCGGTCTGCCGAACCGTGTCACCGCAGGCAATCGACGCCAGGATGTCGCGCTCGCGCCTGGTCAGGATCACCGGCCGGGCCAGTGGCGCGCGCACCGCGAGCAGCCACGCCGAGCGCATGCTGTCCCGGTCGACCAGGCCGAGCCGGGTCACTTCGGCGGTGGCCTGGGCGCGGCTCTGCACGCCCAACTTCGCGAAGATCCTGCGTTTGTGGTTGACCACCGTGTGTCCGCTGATGCCGAGCGCGCGGCCGATCTGCACAACGGAACAGCCTGCGCACACCAGCACCAGGACTTCGTGTTCGCGTCCGGTCAGCCCGGTCGATCCGCCGACGACCGCGTCCCGCAACGCGCCGCGCAACGTGACGAGCCCGGCGCCGACGCTGACCATCCGGTGCACCTGGCCGTCGAAGCGGCGCAGCAGGCTCGTGGCGTCGCCGCCGTCGTGCAACCCGATCACCACCTGCTGCCTGCCGCTCGCCGCCACGCACACCCTGGCCAGCAACGCGATCGGCACCGGACCGGCCGCTTCGATGTCGAGCAGGACCACGTCCGGTTGACAGCGCTCGCACAGCAGTGGCACATCGGCGAGCTTGTCGGTCACCCCGACCACGGCGACGCCCGGCGTGCCTGCCAGCCACTGGGCGAGCGCCTCCGCCAGCAACCGTCTTCGGTACTGCACAACGGCCCGAACCATGTCGACCGCCTTCGCCGGTAGTAGCGAAGTAAAATAGATTTACAAAGAGTAGCCAGCCATTGGGTAATGTGGTTTAGACCTGTCGGCCTATTTCGAGTCAACAGTTGACAGGAATCAGGACTCCGGCGCGGCGAGTTGACCAAGAACTATTCGGAAAATACCCCGATCGAGATTCGGCGATTCGTCGGCGAGCCAGGCACCGATGGTGCGCACGAACCCCTCAGCGGTCAGCGGCGGGATCAGCACCTCGTCCTCGACGTCGGTGCTCAACAGTCCCAGCCGGCTCGGGTGCACGACCAGCACGGCGCGCACCTCGACAGCGGGCAGCAACTCGCGGTAGGCGGCCAGGCTCTCCGGCAGTCGCGCGGTACCGCCGTGGAACACGTGCCCGTTGCGGTAGATGGCGCCGTCGTCGTCGGCCTCGTAGTGACCGGGCAGCCACAGCTTGGACTCGACCAGCACCAGTCGCCGCCCGCGCAACACAGCGTGGTCGACGTCCGCGAAAACCGAACCCGGTCGGGTGAGGCCGTGGAAGACCTTGGTGCCGGGCAGCCGCAACAGGTAGTCGTCGATGGCCTGCGCGGTCAGTCGTTCAGCCAGTTGGTCGGCTTCGTCGCCGGGTCGGCCGAACTCGACGCGTCCGCCGGTCTCCAGCAGGAAGGCGCGTTCGGCGCGGTGCGTGAGCAGGTACTGGCGCGCCAGCCGCTGGATCGTGACAGCGCCTGCCGCGACCAACGTCCACAGCACGACCAGTACCGGGATCGAGTCGACCGGCAGCAACGCGGCCAGCAGCGCCAGCGCGCACCAGGCGCCGAGCACCGCGAGCACCTGTTCGCGACTCGACCCGGACCTGGCCAGTTGGCGCACCCGCCCGCCCTGCTCCCACCACGGCAGCGTGGCGGTGTCCAGGTCGAGCGCGGGCGCCTGGAAGTCCCTGTCCTCGCCGAATTCGCGCAGCCGCCCGGGCTGGCCGGTCCGCCGCCGCACCGGCGCGGTCGACCAGGTGCCGGCCCGGTGCGTCGGCATCGGCGTGGACCAGCGCAGCGAGCGGTCGTAGGCGGCGCGCCGGGCCGGGTCGACAAGTGCCTGGTAGGCCTCGTTCAAGACACCGAAGTCGGCGGCACTGCCTCCCACGTCCGGGTGAATGCTGCGGGCTTTCGCACGGTATGCCGATTTGATGTCGGACCGGCTCGCGTTCCGGTCGACACCCAGAAGTTCGTAATAGGTCCGGTTCACTCGCCCCGTCCGTGCCATGGCGCCTGTCGGACGACAATATGCGAGCCCCGCGAGCCCCGCGCCACCGGAGCCGCCAACGCCCCGGTCACCCCAGCGTGCTAACGGCCCGGCTCGGCCCCGGCGCGGCGGAGCCGACTACATCCGTTCAGCGGCAGACGAAAGCCAATTCCGTCTATATCTTCTCTTCCATGCCAACAAAAACTCGCCTCAGACGAAGATTGTTTGTTCTTGTCGTCGCCGTCCTCGCCGGTTTACTCGGCTTCTCGGCACCCGCGTTCGCGGACACCAGCCCGGATATCTCCGTCACGGTCAACTCGACGTCGGTAACACCAGGCCAAACCGTCACCATCACGGTCCAGTTCACGAATACGCAGGCCACGGACGTTAATTTCATCTACCAGTCGCTGTCCGCCGACTGGACCACCAGTAACGAAACCGGGCTCGACTACGCCTTCCAGTCCTGTTCCGGCGATGACAGCTGGTGCGGCGCGTCCGGCCAATCCGTTGCCTGGTACGACAATCCGCCCATCGCGCCCAGCGCGACGCAGACCGTCACCCTCACCTACGAGGTGCTCGCGGATTCCGCCTGTGGCAGCGACACGATCTCGTTCAATTTCTACGACTACGACGAATACAACAGCGACACGAACAACGAGGGTGCCCTGTTCGGCGCATCACCGGTGACCACGGTGAATTGTTCCTGACCGACGCTGTTTCCGTCGAAGAAAAACTCCTGACCACTGGGCGCGGGCCGCGCCGTGTCCATGACGCGGCCCGCGACCGACGGTCCACTATGGACAAATGCGCCACTCTCTACTGTGGACGATTTTGCCGGTTGGGGGTGAGCAGGCCCCGGTTGAACGCCTCGGCAACGGCCGCCGCGCGGTCGCTCACCCCGAGCTTGGCGTAGATGTTGAGCAGATGTGTCTTGACCGTCGCCTCGCTGATGAACAGCTTCGCCGCCGCTTCCCGGTTCGTAGTGCCCGCCGCGACGAGTTCGAGGACTTCCAGTTCTCGTTGGCTCAGCGGATCTTGTTCCGGCGTGCGAACCCGGGTGACCAGCCGGGTCGCCACCGTGGGCGAGAGTACGGACTGGCCCGCTGCCGCCGCCTGCACGGCGCGGAGCAGTTCGGCGCGCGGCGCGTCCTTGAGCAGGTAGCCGGTGGCGCCCGCCTCGATCGCGGGCAACACATAGTCGTCGGTGTCGTAGGTGGTCAGCACCAGCACCTTGGCGGGCACCCGCAACCGGGCCAGTTCCCTGATGGCCGCCAGGCCGTCCATGCCGGGCATGCGCAGGTCCATCAGGATCACGTCCGGCTTGACCGCCTGCGCCAACCGGATCGCCTCGGCGCCGTCAGTGGCCTCGCCGAGCACGGTGAAGCCGGGGTCGGTGGCGAACATGCCACTCAGGCCGTCCCGGACGATCGGATGGTCGTCCACGATCAACAGGCTGATCACGCGTTCGCTCCCGCCGCGACGGCCGGGACGCACGCCGAGATGGCGGTGCCGAAGCCCGGCTCGGACTCCACCTGCAACGTGCCGCGCAGGCCCTCGATCCGCTGTCGCATCGCGATCAGACCGAATCCGCCGCTCATCTGCGTCTCCTCCGCCACAGATTCCCGGTCGAGCGCCGGGTCGAAGCCCCGCCCGTCGTCGCGCACGTCCAGCGCTACCTCGTGTTCCAAATAGGACAGTGTGACGCCGACCCTGCTGGCGTGCGCGTGCTTCGCCACGTTGGCGAGCGCTTCCTGCGCGGTGCGCAGCAACGCGACCTCCGCGTCCGGCGCGAGCGGCAGCACGGTGCCGGTCGTGGTGACCTGCGCGGTGATGCCGTTCAACGCGGACCAGCGGTTCGCCACGTCGGTCAGGGCGTCGGCGAGACGTGCGGTGCGCAGCGGTTCAGGGCGCAGCGCGTGCACCGAACGGCGCGCCTCGGTCAGACTCTCCCGCGCCAGGCCGGTCGCTGCGGTGATGTGCCGCTGCCACGCCTGCGAGTCGCCGCTCGCGTGTTCGGCCGCCTGGAGTTGGGTGACGATGCCGGTCAGGCCCTGGGCCAGGGTGTCGTGGATCTCGCGGGCCATCCGCTGCCGCTCGTCGGCGATGCCGGCCTGGCGGGCCTGGTCGAGCAGTTGCTCGTGCAGCACCGCGTTCTCGGCCAGCGTCGCGGTGAGCCTGCGGTTGGCTTCGCTCAGCGCCTGCATGGTGTTTTCCCGTTCTTCTGTGCGTTGCGCCCCGCGCCACGACAACCAGGCGAGCCCGCACATCGGCACCAGGTTGACCACGACGACGGCGACGTAGCCGATGACGCCGATCGTGGTGTTCACGTCGATGCCGGAGGCTTGTGCGCTGCCCGCGAGCACCGCGGTCGCGCCGACGCCCAGCAGCAACCAGGGCCAGCGGAGCACGCGGAAGGAGTAGAAGTAGGCGGCCGGGGTGAACGCGCCGAACCACGAACCCCGGAAGATCAGCACCCCGGTGAGCACCAGGATCCCGGCCAGGAACACCGCCATCGGCACCGGCCGGTCCTGCGCTTCGGGCCGCAGGGTGAACATGAACAAGATCCACGCCGCGGCGACCAGGCAGAGGGTCAGGTCGATCAGCAGCGACCGGGGTTCGGTGTTCTTCTGCGCGATGGAGAAACCCGCGAGCACGACGAGCAGCGCGTACGGGACAACGCCGCCGATCCGAATCCAGCGCCGGGTCGAGCCGTCGTCCAGCCACGTGTGCGGCATCGGCTCGCTCATCTGCGCCGCCCTCTCCGACGAAGTCCGTCCCCCACCGGACAATCTAGCGGTGAGCAGGCCGACCGCCAGCACGGAAGCGGCACAGACGAGGCTGAGCACGATCGTCAACATGGCTGGTCCTGGCTCACCTGGTGGCGAAGGCGGAGCGCAGCGCCTTGCCGTTGACCAGGGCGACCACGCCGAGCAGGAGCAGGCCGCAGAAGCCCTGTTCGAGCTTGACCCACAGCGGGAGCAGGCCGGGCAGGGAGATGATCACCGCGATGGCGACGAGCATCGCGCCGGAGGTCAGGCGCAGCCGCAGGAACGAGCGGCGCACGCCCTTGGCGGCGCGGATCACCATGGACAGCATCAGCGCCGAGCTGAGCAGCACGATGACCGTCCTGGTCCAGACCGTGGAGGTGACCATGGTGGTGTTGCCTGCCATCAGCACGTCGGCGGCCACGGTGGCGATGCTGACGCCGAAGTAGGTGGCGACCAGTGCCTTCATCGTGCGGAACCGGCCGCTGTGGGTGGCATCGAGGGTGGCACGCGGGGCGGTGGGGCGGTTCTGCGTGGTCATCATGTCGGGTTTCCCTCTCCGGGATTCTCGCTGGACGACCCCTTGTCGTCCGATGCACCAAGATTCGCAGTCACCGCCCCTTCCCCACATCGACCGGCAAGCCAGATCCAGCGGGTCAGCGGCTGATTCGCGGGATCAACCGATCGGTTGATGCGCGAGTCGGCCGCCGCTGAGCCGCAGCCTCCTGACCACGCCGATCTCGGCCAGGAACCGCTCGTCGTGGCTGACCACCACGAACGCGCCCTGGTAGGCGTTGAGCGCCCCGGTCAACTGTTCGACGCTGGCCAGGTCCAGGTTGTTGGTCGGCTCGTCGAGCAGCAGCAGCTGCGGGGCGGGCTCGGCGAGCAGCACGCACGCCAGGGTGGCGCGCAGCCGTTCGCCACCGGAGAGCACGCCGACCGGCAGGTGCACCCGCTGACCCCGGAACAGGAAGCGGGCCAACGCGTTCAGCGCGTCCCCCTCGGCCAGTTCCGGCGCGAACGCGCGCAGGTTCGCCAACGTGGACAGGTCCAGGTCGAGCAGATCCAGGCGCTGCGAGAGGTAGGCGACCCGGCCCTGCGCGCGGGTGATCGTGCCGCTGTCCGGTTCGGCCAGCCCGGCGAGCAACCGCAGCAGCGTCGACTTGCCAGCCCCGTTCGCGCCGGTCAACGCGATCCGCTCCGGTCCGCGAATGTCCAGCTCGACGTCGTCCAGCACCTGCCGCGCACCAAGCCGGACGCGCACCCGCTCGGCGTGGCAGACGGTGCGCCCTGCAGGCACCGTCGTGTCCGGAAGGGACAGTGCGAGCACCTTGTCCTCGCGCAGCGCGCGACCGGCCTCGTCCAGCCGCGCCTTCGCTGATTCGAGCCGCTGGGTGTGCATCTCGTTGGCACGCCCGGCGGATTCCTGGGCGCGGCGCTTGAGCCCGCCCTGGATGATGTGCGGGATGTCCGCGTTGTTGCGGGCGCCTGCGCTGGCTCGCCGCGCCGCACGTTCCCGCGCCTGTTGCAGTTCGCGCTTCTCCTGCTTCACCTGCGCCTCGGCCGCGCGGATGTTCTTCTCAGCGACCTCGCGCTCACCTGCTTTCGCGGCCTCGTACTCGGCGAAGTTGCCGCCGTAGAGGTTGAGCTCGCCCCGGTCGAGCTCGGCGATCCGGTCCATCCGGTCGAGCAGTTCGCGGTCGTGGCTGACCAGCAGCAGCGTGCCCTTCCAGTCCTCCAGCGCCGCCGTGAGCCTGCCGCGCGCGGTGTGGTCGAGATTGTTGGTCGGCTCGTCCAGCAGCAGCACATCCGGCCGCTTCAACAGTTGGGCGGCAAGCCCGAGCGACACGATCTGTCCACCGGAGAGCGTGCCGAGCCGCCGGTCCAGCGCGACATCGCCGAGCCCGAGCCGGTCGAGTTCGGCGCGCGCGCGTTCCTCGATGTCCCAGTCGGTCCCGACCACGCCGAAGTGCGCCTCGTCGGTGTCGCCCGACTCGATCGCGGCGATCGCGGCCACCACCGGCGCGATCTCCAGCACTTCCGCGACGGTCGGCTCGCCGGTCAGCGGCAGGGTCTGCGGCAGGTAGCCGACCAGCCCCGCCACGGTGACCGAGCCGGCGCGCGGCTGGTACTCGCCAGCGATCAGCTTGAGCAACGTGCTCTTGCCTGCGCCATTGGGCGCCACCAGGCCGGTGCGGCCGGTGCCGACGGTGAAGCTCAGGTCGGCGAACACCAGAGTGTCGTCCGGCCAGGAAAAGGACAGGTTGGAGCAGACCACAGCAGTCTTTGACACGGAGAAACCCTCATCCGCGATGGCGGGCGCGCGCAGCGGCCCGAACGGTCAACTGGACAACGAGAGGGCACGCGGCAGCGCGGTCACCCGATCAACGGGAACCGCTCGCGTGCGTCCGGGCTCACCCGGAGACGTCGTCCTCGACCACCACGAGACCCACCATACCGTTCGGGTCGAACGATATTGCCGAAGCGGCGACCGCCCGGGTGGGCGACCGCCGCGTGTTCGCGCGAGTCGATCAGGTGAGGGTCTCCAGATGCATGGTGCCGTCCGGCCTGCTGGTGACCGCGATCTGGATGACGTGCCCGCCGCCGTCCGCGACGGCCGGGCCGGTCCAGCCGCCGCCGTTGGCACGCAACGTGTTGTCCCAGACGACGTTGTTGCCCGTCGTCAGGGTTTCCAGGTGCATGGAGTTGTCCGGCATGCCGGTGATCGCGATCTGCCCGACGTGGCCGCCACCGTCGGCAATGGACGGACCGCTCCAGCCGGTGCCCGGGCTCCAGGTGTTGTCCCACACGTAGTTGTTGCCGCTGGTGTGCGTCTCCAGGTGCATGGTCCCGTTGGGCAGACTCGCCACCGCGATCTGGTCGACGTGCCCGCCGTTGTCGACCTGCTTCGCGCCACTCCAGCCGTTCGGGCCGAGCACGTTGTCCCAGACGATGTTGTTGCCGCTGGTCAACGTTTCCAGGTGCAGCGTGTTGTCGTTCAGGCCCGCTATGGCCATCTGCGCGACGTGGCCGCCACCATCGGAGACCGAAACGCCGCTCCAGCCCTGTGAAGTGAGCACGTTGTCGTAGACGATGCCCGCGTTCAACGTCTCCAGGTGCAGGCTGCCGTTGGGCAGACTCGCGATCGCGATCTGGCTGACGTGGCCGCCACCGTCGGAGACGGAAGCGCCGGTCCAGGTGCCGTCGGTGCGCCGGGTGTTGTCGTAGACGATGCCGTTGCTCAACGTCTCAAGGTGCACGGTGCCATCCGCCATACCGGCCACCGCCATCTGCGCGACGTGACCGCCACCGTCCGAAATGGCCGGTCCGGTCCAGCCGCCGCCGTTGGGGCGCAGGTCGTTGTCGAACACGTCCTGGATCACCGGCGGTGGCGGTGCCAGCCGGTCGATGGCGGCCTGGGCTTCGGCTTCGTGGCTGCGATAGGCGCCGTTGGTGTAGGTGACCCACGGGTTCCAGTTGGTGCCGTGACTGGAGATGTCCCAGGCGGCGCCCGCGTTGCACTGCGCGTCGAGCAGACAGGCCACCGTGTACTGGTTGTGGATGCTGTTGATCTGCCAGAGGCCGTAGTCGGTCGATCCGTTGGTGTTGTGGTTCTCGGCGCTGGGATTGCAGCTGGATTCGGCGAGCGCGACCGAGACCGCGATCAGCAGGTTGTTGCCGGAGAACCCGGCCGCGCTGGCGACCTGGGCGCACAGGTCCGAGGCCGCGAAGGGTGCCGCGACGCTGGACGGGTGCGCGGCGGCCGCCGCGCCTTCGGTGTTCGGCGCCACCGCGACCGGGCTCGCCACCGCGACCGGGCTCGCCGTCGCGGATCCGGCGGTGACCAGCGCGGCTGCCGCGACGGCGGCGAGCATAGTCGCCGCTCTCCCCATGGTTACTAACTTTTTCATGATGTTCCTCCCCTTATACCGTTTATAACGTTTCAAAACTAGATTGCACCGCTGAAACATGCTCAAAATTTGGAGGTTCAGATCAGAAAAGTGCATCTCCATGCACCAGCTACGACGATGACATCGGCCAGGAATCCGACATACCGCCGATCGGGTCAAGAACCAACCAACCAACGCTCGTCATCGTCAGTAGATACCGAGCGGTATTCGCATCACCCGTTCGTGCCCGGCCATCCCCACGATGGCGGATGCTTCCGCACCAGCCGGGCTGACAGGCTCGACGGGCACCGCCGTCGACACGAGGGGCAACGCGATGACCGAGACGGTCCCCGCAACCGAGCCGGCCACCGAGTCCGCGAACGCGCCCGGGCACGTGCCCACCACCAGGGACTGCCCGGTGCCGCCCAACCCGGACGCCGCGCTGGCGAACACGAGTTGGGGCCTGCCATCGGGACTCGGCACGGCGGCCACGCACATTTCGGACCTGTTCGCCCCGGCCGAACCCGGCTACGTCCACCGCGAATGGGGCGACGGCTCGCACCCGCCCCTCTACGTCCCGGTCGCCGAACGCCAGAACGAGGCGCTCGCCGAGGAGATCGATCGCAGGCTGCTGGTCTGGGCGGCGGACTGCGGGTTCACCGAGGACCAGGTCGAAATGTTGGGCAAGGCGGGCTTCGGCAAGCTCGTGATGCTGACCCACGCCGACACCGATGACCCCGACCGGCTGCTGATCGCCGCCCAGCTCAACGCCGCCTGGTGGGCAGCCGACGACCTGTACGCGGACGACACCGAACAGGGCGCCATCCCCACCGAACTGCCGCCCCGGCTGGCGCTGGCCATGGCCGCGATGGACCCGGTCGCGCCGGCAGGCGAGTTCTCGGTACCGCTGGATGAGGCGCTGCGCTCCGATCCGGTGCTGCTCGGATTGAGCTCGGGCATCGAACACCTGGGCAGGCACGCGTCGCCCGCCCAGGTGCAGCGCGTCTGCTACAGCACGTTCGCCATGTTCGTCAGCTGGAACGCCTACGCGGCCTGGCGCTACACCGGCGCCTACCCGCCCGCCTGGAAGTACCTCGCCACGCGCCAGCACGACACCTTCTACACGTCGATGACGCTGATCGACGCGGTCGGCGGCTATGAGCTCGACGCGGGCATGTACTACCAGCCCCGGGTGCGCCAGGCGCTGACCCAGGCAGGCACCGCGGCGGTGATGCTCAACGACCTGGTCTCGGTTGCCAAGGACGCGGCCGACGAGAACCCGGTGTGCAACATGGTGTTGCAGGTCGCCGCCGACCGGGGTTGCTCGATCGCCGAGGCCACCGCGATCACCGTCGACCTGCACAACAACCTGGTCCGCGACTTCGAGGAGAACGCGCGCGGCCTGGCCGCCGTGCCGTCGCCGCAGTTGCAGCGGTTCCTGCGCGGCGCGAAGGCGTGGATGGGCGGTGGCGCCGAATGGCACATCACCAACCCGCGCTACCGCAGCGCCTGACCTCGCCCGAGCACCGCGCCGAGGGCCGCTGCACCGGCGGCCACCCCGAGCACGCCGATCCGGCTGCGCTTGGGCAACGAACGCCAGGCGAACACGGTGGCGATCGCGTCACCGGCGTCCGCGAA
This sequence comes from Pseudonocardiaceae bacterium, assembly GCA_036494465.1. Lineage (GTDB taxonomy): Bacteria > Actinomycetota > Actinomycetes > Mycobacteriales > Pseudonocardiaceae > CAJCJE01. The sequence goes on along the minus strand of DASXOJ010000148.1, from coordinate 11,987 downwards.
CGCGCCGAGCCGGATCCAGCGCCAGAACTGGTCGTCCTGTTCAAGGCTGGTCAGCGCGCCGATGGCGAGCGCGAGATCCCGCGCGCCCAGCGCCCTGCCGAGCACCTTGCCCGCCGGTCCCCTGCCCTGCTCACCGACCCAGGACCGGGCACCGAGTTCCGGAAAGGCGAACGCGGCGGTGCCGATGGCGAGTCGGCCTGCCGCGAGCAGGGTGCCGATGGTGCGGGAGTCCGGAGTGGTTGCCATGTCCCCATGCTTACCCGCTACGGGCGCGCTTCGCGCAGGAACTCGAGCACCGCGGGACTGGCGACCGCGCGGAACTCCACGAAGTAGGCGTGCCGCGCGCCCTCCACCAGCTCGACCCGCGCGTGCGGGATGCGTTCGGCGAGCAGCTTCGCGTTGCCGGTCGGGTTCAGCAGGTCGTCGGTGCCGTGCAGGATCAGCGTCGGGGCGATGATGCGCGGCAGCGCGTCCCAGGCGTCGTGTCCGTTGCTGGCCAGCAGGTGCCGCTTGCGCGCGTAGAGCGGCATGCGCGGATCGCCGAGCACCGTGTACCGGCCGCTGTGTGCCGCCGCGTAGGCGGGCGTGAACATCAGGTCGATCAGCGCGTCGCGGCCCTCGATGGTGCCTGGCCGGGACAGCGAGACGCGCACCGCGTTGTCGCGCTCGATCGCGTGCCTGCCACCGGGCGAGGTGCAGCCGAGGACCAGCGCGGCGACCCGCTCCGGATGGTCGGCGGCGAGCCACTGCGCGACCCGGCCGCCCATCGACGTCCCGTAGACGGCGGCCTGGTCGATGTCGAGGTCATCGAGCACGGCGAGCACATCGGTGGCGAATTCCTGAGTGCTGTAGGGCTGATCCGGTTTGTCGCTCTCACCGGTGCCGCGCCAGTCGATGCTGATCGTGGTGTGGTCTTCGCCGAAATCCTCGCGGACGCCGTCCCACCAGTGGTGGTTGTTGGACTGGCCTGCGAGCAGCACCAGCGCTGGTCCACTGCCCCGCACCTGATAGGCGATGCGGGTTCCGTCCAAGGTCGTCACAAGCGGCACGAGACATGGTACGTTTCGCCCGAGTGATGGTGCACGGAAGCTGGTGCAAATCCAGCACGGTCGCGCCACTGTGTGCCCGTTCGCGGGTGAGTCAGACACGTCGCCATCACACGCCCAACCGCACCGGGACGCACGATCCCCAAGGAGGCTCTCCGTGACCACCATTCCCGCATCCTCTGCCGCCACCCCGGTTGTTCTGCCGGTGTCCAAGGCGGTGTTGTGGCTGGGCGGCGCCGTGTTCATCGCGCTCGCCCTCTACTACTTCATCGGCGTCGACGAGGGCGCCACATCGGTGTTCGGCAACAGCATGGTGGTGCACGAGTTCGTGCACGACGCCCGCCACTTCCTCGGCTTCCCCTGTCACTGAGCGACAAACAGTGGAAAAGAAGCTCATCCTGCGTGGCGCGCTCGCCGGGGCCATCGCGGGACTACTGGCGTTCGTGTTCGCGCGGATCTTCGCCGAGCCACAGATCCAGGCCGCGATCGACTACGAGAGCGGTCGCGACAACATGCAGGCCCTGCTGGACAAGGCCGCCGGACTGCCCCCTGAGCCGCCTGGCCCGGACATCTTCAGCCGCACCATCCAGGCGAACGTGGGCATCGGCACCGGCATGATCCTGTTCGGCGTCGCGGTGGGCCTGCTGTTCGCGGTCGTCTACACGGTGTGCCTCGGCCGGGTCGGCAAGGTGCGGGCGCGCAACCTCGCGCTGCTCGTCGCGGGCGGCGGATTCCTCGGCATCTACCTGGTGCCATTCATCAAGTACCCCGCCAATCCGCCGTCGATCGGCCACCCGGACACCATCGGTCTGCGCGGCGCGCTCTACGTGGTGATGGTGGCGTGCTCGGTGCTGTTCCTGAGCCTGGCGCTGTGGCTCGGCCGGCGACTGGCCAAGCGGCTCGGCAACTGGAACGCGGTGCTGCTGGCCGGGGCCGCGTTCATCGTGGTGATCGGCGTCGTCATGGCGATCCTGCCGCCGCTGGGTCATCTGGCCGACAACGTGCGCGAGTTCGGCTTGCAGTCAACGGAAACACCACTACCGCTGCGCAACGCGCAGGGCACCATCGTCTACCCGGGTTTCCCCGCGGACACGCTGTTCCTGTTCCGGTTCTACTCGGTCGGGGCGCAGCTGATCCTGTGGACCACGCTCGCCCTGGTGTTCGGCCCGCTCGCCGAGCGGGTGCTCAACCCGAAGCCCGCGAAGACGGTCGAAGCCGTGCCTGTCGGGTGAATCCGTTCTTCGCGATCCACGAACACCCGGCCGGAGCGGCTCCCACCGCGCCATGGCGCCCGTTCCGCGAACTCGTCGACGATCCGGCCGTGCTGACCGGGCGGATCGCCGCGATCCAGGCTTATCTCGCGGCGGGCGGTGGCCAGCCGGCGGTGCGGGTGGCCGCGTCGGTCACGCACCTCGGCCTGGTCGCGCGGCTGGTCTCGCCAACGCTCGGCATCGCCGCGATGAACGGCGAGTTTCCCGCGCTCGACCTGGCCGACGTGTGGTGGCAGCCGGAACTCGGCGGCACCTTCCCGCTCTCCGCGTACTACCGGCCGGGCGGCAGTGCCGCCGCGTTCGTCGATGGTCCACTGCGGACACTGACCGACGAGTTCGACGTGTCCGGCAAGGTGTTGTGGGGCAACGTCGCGTCCGCGATCAACGGCGCGGCGACCATGCTGGCGAACACCAGCCCAGAACTGGCCGACCGCGCCACCCAGCTCGCGACCGACCTGCTGAGTACTCCGCTGCTACGCGACACGAACACGCGCCGCGCGAACGGCAGCTTCCAGCGCCGCAGCTGCTGCCTGATCTACCTGGCCGCCGCCGAACCGAGCCGCGGCGCCGTGTGCGGCGACTGCGTGCTGATTTCCTGATCCCGACACACGATCAGGAATTCGCCTGCCAGGTTCCGGTGAAATCGGTTCCATTGCTCAGGCCCCCGGTCGTGGCCAGCGTGTGGCCATTGCGGGCCAGGTCGACTGCTTCGGGGTTCGAGTCTGCGATCGCCTGACCGTCGACCCGTGAGTTCGTCAACGTGACGGTTCCGAAATCGGGTAGGCCGGTGAGGGTGCCGAAGATGGTGGTGGGCGTCTCGCCGACGACTTCCGCGCTGGCGTTGGTGGCGCCGCTGGCGGCCTGCTGCAGATTGTCCTCGGTCCAGCCCTGGGTCTGGTCGGTGAGGTGGAGGTCGTACTTGCCGCTGCCCTCGAACGTCACCTCGGCGGAGAGCGTGTCACCTGGTTTGACCGTGTCCTTGTAGGGCGTCCAGGTGTTCGGGAAGGTCTCCCACCAGGCCGTGTACGACGCCTGGCCGCCGGAGCAGAGGGCCCCGGTGCCCGTCTGCTCGACGGTGGGGCTGCCCCAGCCGTCAAGGCCGACCCATAAAAAGGCCCAGCCGTCGCCCTTCGAGCAGTCCACGGCCGGCTGGACCCACGTGGATGCCACGCTGGTGTACGTGCCGCCGTGGGCGACGTAGCCGAACCAGTTCTCTGTGGTGGAGTTGAGCGGGTGCACCTTGGAGTGCACGGCGGGCGAGTCCGGGATCACGGGCCCCGCGGTCGAGACGGGAGCGACGGCGCCAGGCGCCACGCCGATGGCGAGTCCTGCGACGGCGGCGCTCACCACCCCTGACGCGCGCAGGGATGGACGGGGTAAGCGGATCACGGGATGCCTTCTTTCAGTCAGCAGGCACGTCGGCCGACACGCTTTCGGCCTGTCGACGCAACGCTAGGGCCGGCCCATGAAAGTTCGATGAAACGTCAGCGCCCCAGCACGTATGACACGACGTCCGCGAACTCGTCGACGACGTGTTCGGCGCCCGCCGCGTAGAGGTCGGTCGCGGAGCCGACACCGTAGGACACGCCCAACGTGTGCATGCCCGCGTCGACACCCATCCGCATGTCGCCGATGGCGTCGCCGACCACGACGCACCGGGCAGGCTCGATGTCGAGACGAGTACCGGCGAGCAGCGCGGTATCCGGCGCTGGTTTGCCGTTCGCGACGTTGTCGAAGCCGACCACGGTCTCGAACTGGTCCGAAATTCCGCATACGTCGAGCACGTGCATCGCTGCCGCGAACGATTTGGACGTGCCGATGGACAGCCGCACGCCCGCCGCGCGCAGCTTCGCCAGCCCCTCGACGACACCCGGGAACAGCAGTTCGGTGCCGCGTGCCTCGGCGCCCGCGTCGAACCGGCCCCGGTAAAGCTGCGTGGCCTCGGTGACTCGCGCGTCGCCGACCTGCGAGTCCATCAGCTTGGCAAAGCTGTCCACCAGCGGAAGACCGATGGTCGCGCGGATCGCGGCCCGGTCGGCGGACGCGCCCAGTTCGGTGAGGATGCCGGCCATGATCCCGGTGATCAGGTCGGGCGTGTCCGCGACGGTGCCGTCGAGGTCGAACACGATCGCGGCATACGCGGCAGCAGGCTCCATGCCGTCAGCCTAGGAGCCCGTTTCGGAAACGAGGTGCGGAGGTGGGCTTTTCCCCACCAGGACTGCGCGGGCTACGCCCATCGATTCACCGGGGAAGAGCTCGGACGATGGTGGCATTCGAGCCGACTCACAAAGGAAATCCGAATGACTGGACGAACCCGCCCGCACCCGCACGTCAAGCAGACTGCTGTGCTCGCGGCTCTCCTGGTGGCCCTGACCGCAACGATCGTCGCGTGCGGAGCGTCCGCGGCGCCGACTACCGCGCCGACTACTACTGCCACCACCCGACACGTGATCGACAGCCAGGGGCACAAGCTCGCCTTCTACGTCACCCCAGGGCAGCTGCCCGCCATCGTGCTCGACTCGGGTGGCGGCCTGGACGCCTCCTACTGGAAAAACCTGGTGCCAACGCTGGCAAAGAGCACCGGATCGGAGATCATCACCTACGATCGCGCCGGACTCGGTGCCAGCGATGAGGTTCCCGGCCCCTGGAACGTGGACGACGCGGTGTCGGATCTGCACGCCGGTCTCACTCACCTGGGCCTGACTCACGACGTGATCCTGGTCTCACACTCCGAAGCGGGCGAGATCGCCACCTACTTCGTGCGCGAGCACCCCGGGGTTGTCGCCGACGCCGTGCTGGTGGACGCCAGCTTGCCGGAGTTCTACACCGACGACGAAATCGCCAGGATCGAAGCCGAGGAACAGCCCCAGATCGCGGCGTTGCGCAACCAGCCATCGACGAAAGCCAACCGCCAGTTGCTCGCGGTCGCCGCCGACTACGTTCCCATGCACACCGCCTACCACCAGATCGCCTGGCCGCAGGACGTTCCGGCGGTCGTCATCGCGTCGGCGAAGACACCGTTCGAGACCTCCCCGCTCGATGCGCAACGCTGGCGCGACGCGCAAACGGCGTTCGCGGCCGCGGCGCCCAACCGCACTCTCGTCACCGCGGCAGGGAGTTCGCACGATGTTCCCATCGACCGTCCCGATGTCGTCATCAACGCGATCGACAGCATGATCGCCAAGACCCGGTGAGCCGCGCCACCGTTTCGCAGTGGGCGGAATTCTGCTGAGATGGCAGGGACGCTGATCCGCCGAGAGGAGTCGATTCGTGGCTGACCGCACGCTCGCCTGGGGAATTCTCGGACCGGGCGGTATCGCCCGGGCGTTCGCCGGGCAACTGCCCCGGTCGGGCACCGGTCGGCTGGTCGCGGTGGCGAGCAGGGACACGGCGCGGGCGGCGGATTTCGCGGCCGAGTTCGGCGCGGAGCGGTCCTATGGCGACTACGCCGCGCTGCTGGCCGACGACGAGATCGACGCGATCTACGTGGCGACGCCGCACCCGTGGCATTTCGAATGGTCGTTGCGGGCGATCCAGGCCGGAAAGCACGTGCTGTGCGAGAAGCCGCTGACCCTCGACCACGCCTGGTCGATGGCGCTGGTGGAGGCGGCGCGGCGGGCGGACGTCTTCCTGATGGAGGCGTACATGTACCGCTGCCACCCGCAGACCAAGAAGATCGTCGAGCTGGTCCGCGATGGCGCGATCGGCGAGGTTCGACATGTCGAATCGTCGTTCTCCTTCCACGCGGATTTCCGCACCGATGGCCGGATCTACGACGCGGAGCTCGGCGGCGGCGGGATTCTGGACGTCGGCGGTTATCCGGTGTCGATGGCGCGGCTGATCGCGGGCGCGGCGACCGGCCAAGCGTTTGCGGATCCGGTTTCCGTTTCGGCCGTGGGGCGGATCGGTGAGACCGGGGTCGACGAGTGGACGACCGCCTCGCTCGGATTCGCCGGCGGGATCACCGCGTCGGTGAGCTGCGGGATCCGGTTGAAGCGCGAGAACACCCTGCGGGTACTGGGTTCCGACGGGTACCTGGTGGTCGCGGAGCCGTGGCTGCCGAGCGCGACCGAGCCGACCACGATCGAGGTGCACCGGGTCGGCGCCGAGGTCGAGGAGATCGAAGTCGCGCCGCAAGGGTTGTACGCCGCCGAGGCGGACGCGGTCGCCGCGCACATCGCCGACCGGCAAGCGCCCGAGATGAGCTGGGCCGACACGCTGGGCAACATGGCGGCGCTGGACAAGTGGCGTGCCGAGATCGGCCTGGTGTACCCGCAGGAGCGGAAAACCGGCGTGTACACCGGTTTCGGGCCCGCGCGACGCACCGACACCATGCGCTACGGCAAGGTGCACGGGGTGGCCAAGCCGGTGTCGCGGCTCGTCATGGGCGTGGACAACCAACCGAACCTGGTGCACGCGTCGGTGATGTTCGACGACTTCGTCGAACGCGGCGGCAACACCTTCGACACCGCCTACATGTACGGCGCGGGCCGGTTGGAGGCGCTGCTCGGGCAGTGGCTGACCGATCGCGGTGTGCGGGACGAGGTCGTGGTGATCGGCAAGGGCGCGCACACGCCGCACAACAACCCGGAATCCATCGACAGGCAGCTGACGGAGAGCCTGGACCGGTTGCAGACCGATCACGTGGACATCTACTTCCTGCACCGCGACAACCCCGACATCCCCGTCGGCGAGTTCATCGACGCGCTCGACGAGTTGCGCAGGGCCGGGCGGATCGGCGTGTACGGTGGGTCGAACTGGACCCCGGCTCGCTACGCTGAGGCGAACGCGTACGCGGAACGTACTGGCAGGCAACCGTTTTCGGCGTTGAGCGACCACTTCTCCCTTGCCGAGGCGTACGACCTGCCGTGGGCGAACTGCGAACACGTCAGCGACGCCGAATCGCGGCAATGGCTGGCCGACCGTCAGGTGCCGCTGTTCCCGTGGTCGAGCCAGGCGCGCGGGTTCTTCGCCGGTCGCGCCGATCCGGCGGATCGCTCGGACCCGGAGCTGGTGCGGTGCTTCTACAGTGACGCGAACTTCGAGCGGCTGCGCCGGGTTCGGGAACTGGCGCGGCAGTTCGGTGTGCCGCCGACCGCGGTCGCGCTCGCTTACGTGCTGCACCAGCCGTTCCCGACCTTCCCGCTGATCGGCCCGCGCACGCTGGACGAGACCCGCTCGTCGCTGGTCGCGCTGGATGTCGAGCTCACGCTGGAGCAGGTCGCGCGGCTCGATCTGCGGGATCAGATGGCATAGCGCCAGTCGGTGAGGGCATAGGCGCCGAACCAGCCACTGGCCAGCGCGGCCGCCGCCAGCACCGCGATGATCGTGGCTGGCCTGCGGCGGGCGAGTCCCGCCGCGACCGGGATGAGCAGGGTGACCGCCGGAATCAGCAGGCGCATCTTAGAATAGGTGACGCCGCTGGATCCGATGGTCATCACCACGATGCCGATGCCATACACGGCCAACGGCCAGTGCAGGCGTTCGCGTAACGCGATGACCACGAGCGCGATGACGCCCAGCATGGTGACCACGTTCGCGGTTTCCATCAGCGGCGCGTCCGAGGTGAGCACCTGCCACGTGAAGGTGGCGCTGTCCTTGCCGAAGTCGAACGCGGTCCCCCAGCCCGCTTTCTGCAACTCGAACCAGCCGGTGATGTTGTCGGTGCGGCTCACCACGAACGCGTAGTAGCCGACCAGTCCGCTCGCGCCCGGCAGCGCGTAGAGCAGGACGGCGGGGTGGTTGTGCTTGCGCGCCACGGCAACCACGAGCGCGACGGCCAGCACCGCGACCAGGATGGCGGCGCTCGGCCGGACCAGCCCCGCCAGGCCGCAGCAGCAGGCGGCGAGCAGCCAGTTGCGTTGGATGATGCCGACCAGCGCCCAGACCGCGAGCGCGGTGAACATCGCCTCGGTGTACACCATGGACAGCGTGACCGACATGGGCGTCGCAGCGAACAGCCCGACACAGACCAGTCCGGTCCACTGTGGATAGTTCTGCAACGCGCAGATCCGCGCCACACCATAGGCGGCGGCGATGCCCGCGACCGCGCTGATCAGCAGGCCCGCGCCGACCGGCGCGAGCTGCGTCAACGCGCCGACCAGGCCGATCAGTACCGGATAGCCGGGAAAGAAGGCCATCGTGGTGTCGATGGCGACGTGACCGTGCGCGTCGACGCCCGCGCTCAGCGCGGAATAACCGGTCGCGGCGATGCGCAGGTACCAATCGCCGTCCCACGACTTCAGCGTCGGCACCAGGGAACGTCCGTTCGCGGCACCGATTCCGGCCAGGATCAACACCCCGACCAGGCGGATCCCGAGGAACACCGCGCCCGGTTCCCACCAGCGGTCGCGGCGCGGCTCGTCGTCCTGTTCGGATAGGAACAAACTCAGGTCAGCGTCGATCGACGGCGCTTGGCTCATCTACGGTCCTCGCCAGGTACTCTTGGCGAACGCCACCTCGGCGCCCGCTGCACAGGTACACATGCCGTGAGACGAACAGCGGGTTGCACGCGATTTTGAGGACGGATCGTGCGGTCACCGTGGGACAGCGAGTTCAGCGAGTTCTTCGCTGGCCACGCCCATGCCCTGCGCGGCACCGCCTACCTGCTCTGCGGTGACTGGCACCGCGCCGAGGACATCACCCAGGTCGCGTTGACCAAGCTGTACCTGGCCTGGCCGAAGCTGCAACAGCGCGACAAGCTCGACGGCTACGCGCGTCAGGTGGTGGTGCGCACGTTCCTCGCGGAGAACCGGCGGCTGTGGCGGCGGCGCGAGCACCTCACCGACGAACTGCCCGAGGCCGGTCAGGCCGACGAGGACGTGGCAGGCCGGCTGGCGATGGCGCAGGCGCTGGCCGGGGTGCCGCCTCGGCAGCGCGCCGTGCTGGTGCTGCGCTACTGGCACGACCTGTCGGTGGAGGAAACGGCCACTGCGCTCGGCTGCTCGGTCGGCACGGTCAAGAGCCAGGCCGCGCGCGGATTGGCCGCGGTACGCCAGCACATCGCGTTGCCCAACCCAGAGGCGGTGAACTGATGCGCACCGGTGACGACGACGTGCGGGACATGTTCGCGCGGGCCAACCCGGACGCAGGCCCCGGCCTGGGCATCTCCGCGGAGGACATCGCGGCGCGCGGCAGGCGCGTGCACCGGCGGCGCCGTCAACTGGCCGCGATCGGCGGCACGGTCGCGGTGATCGCGGTGGCCGCCATCCTGACCGCGACGCTCGCGCGTCCGCAGGTCCTGCCCGCCGGGCCGGGTTCGACGACGCAGGTGCCGATCACGCACACCGTGCCGAAGCTCTCCCCCACCGTCGATCATCTCCAGCCGAACAACGCGCCGACCACGACGGTGACCACGACGGTGACCACGACCACCCGGCTGACCACGACTTCTCCGCCGATCCCGACCCCGTGACGCCATCTCTGCCGACGACGCCGTGATCGAGAGCTAGGCTCGGGAGCGGGAAGACAACCACCGGCAGGAAGCAGGTGCGGGGTGTCCGATGCGTTGCGGGTCGCCGTCGTCGGGTCCGGCCCGGCCGGGCTGTACACCGTCGAGGAACTGGCCAAACACGGCGATGTCGCGGTGGACGTCTTCGACCGGCTGCCCGCCCCGTACGGTCTGCTCCGCTACGGCGTCGCCCCCGACCACCTGAAGATGAAAACGCTGGAAACCGCGCTGCGCCGCATCCTCGACCGGCCCGACGTGCGGTTTTTCGGCGGCGTGGAGATCGGCACGGATCTGCGGCCGGACGAGCTGCGCGACTACTACGACGCGGTCGTCTACGCGTTCGGCTCCGGTTCCGATCGCAGGCTCGGCATCCCCGGCGAGGACCTGCCCGGCAGTTTCGGCGCCAAGGACTTCGTCTCCTGGTACTGCGGTCACCCCGACCGGCTCCCCGAGTTCGTGCTGAACGCGCACAGCGCGGTCGTGGTCGGCGCGGGCAACGTCGCGCTGGACGTGGCGCGGATCCTGGCCAAGACCAGCGACGAACTGCGTGCGGTCACCGACATGTCCGACGACGTGCTGGACGCGCTCTCCGGCAGCAGCATCACCGACATCCATCTGGTCGCCCGGCGGGGTCCCGCGCAGGCGAAGTTCACCACCAAAGAACTACGCGAAATGGGCGAACTGGCCAATGCGGACGTCATCGTGGACCCGGCGCAGTTCCAACTGACCGAGACCGACGAAGCGGAACTCCTCGAAGACCGGATCGCCCAGCGCAACGTCGATGTCATGCGCGGCTGGATCGACAAGCCGCTGACCGGCAAGCCGCGCCGGGTGCACTTCCACTTTCGCCGCAGCCCGACCGCGTTGCTCGGCGAGGACCAGGTGGCAGCCGTGGTCCTGAAGCACAACGACGCCGAAGGCGGGGAGGACGTGATCCCGGCCGAGTTGGTGTTGCGCGCCGTCGGTTATCGCGGCATCGGCCTGGCCGGCGTGCCGTTCGACGCGTCAACCGGCGTGATCCCGAACGAGCAGGGCCGGGTGCTGCGCGACGGCGTCGCCTCGGTCGGCGAATACGCGGTCGGCTGGATCAAGCGCGGCCCGACCGGCGTCATCGGCACCAACAAGAGCGACGCCAAGGAAACCGTGACCACCCTGCTCGCCGATCTCGCCGAACTGCCGAAAGCCCCGCACCGCGACCCGGACGCGATCCTGGACCTGTTGCGCGCGCGCAACGTCGGCGTCGTCGACTGGCCGGGCTGGATCGCGATCGAGGCGGCCGAAATGGCGCTCGGCGTTTCGGGCGGCCGGAAACGAGTCAAGATCTCGGACTGGGCCCAGTTGCTCGCCGCCGCCAAATCCGCCGAGTGAACGCCTGCGAAGCCGCACGTTGTCGGTGATCGGTCCCGCTGCGCCCCCTCCCTCCGTAGCGGGACCGATCACCTCTGTCCGGGCCTGCGACGGAGATATCTCCGAATGGGAAATGCGCTGGCACACCGTTGCCGAGGACATCTCCCCGGCGGAAACCGACGAGACCGCGCCGGAAACAATCGTCGCCCTATGTCGGTCTGGTCTCGTTCCAGCCGGAGGACAGCAGCCGCTTTCACGGCAGGCGCTTGCCGCGTGCACCGGTCAGTCGCCCGCTGGTCTCGCCGAGGAGTTGCGGGCCGAGCCGCACGCGTTGCGGTTGCGCATCCGCGCCGTGTTGCACGAGCGGTCCGAGGACACGGACGCCGTACTCGTGGTCGACCAGTTCGAGGAACTGTTCACATTGTGCGACAACGAAAGCGAGCGCGCCGCGTTCATCGCCGCACTGGTCGGCGCGAGCAGCGCACCGGATACCCGCACGCGGATCGTGATCGGCGTCCGATTGGACTTCTACCCGCAGCTCACCGCGTATCCCGAGCTGGTGCCGTTGTTGCAGGACGGTCAACTGCTGGTCGGGCCGATGACCACCGAAGAACTGCGACCGGGATCCGTTCCTCGGCTACGAGCTGCGCTCCCAGGACTGGGCCCGGTATTTTCCCGGCATCCCCTACCGGCCCACCTGCACGACGACCCGCTGACTACACTTCGGGGAGCTTTCAGACAAGGGGGCCACATCATGCGGATCGGCGTCTTAGTTGTCGCGATCGCCGCGCTGGCGATCGCGGGCTGCTCGCCGGACGACTCCTCAAGCGGGACCACGTCGTCCACCACCACAGCCGCGCCGACGACCACGCC
>DASXOJ010000147.1:0-93553 GCA_036494465.1 Pseudonocardiaceae bacterium | reverse complement strand
CTGCGCATCGACACCCCCGGCGAAGCCGACTACTACCGCAACGGCGGCATCATGCAGTACGTGCTGCGCAAGATGCTCCGCGGCTGAGCCAGCTCGACCGAACGGGCGGGGCGTCCACAATGGATGCCCCGCCCGTTTCTTCTTGTCAGTGGGATATTGGCGGTTCGGGCCGAATGCACGTCGGCGGCGTACCCGTCACCAGGCCGCTACCCGCGAAACTGAATGCCTGCATGGTCTGCGATCCGTACTTGATCGTCTGCACCGTCCCACCGACCCCGGTGATGTCGGCCACCGACAACGTAACCGTCCCGTTCGGATTCTGCGTGACCGCGTAAGCGGGCGAACTGCGCTTCGTAATGGTCTTTCGAAAGGCGCGCTGGCGGGTCCGATGCAGACCTCGGTCGTACTCGGATCAGGTGGGTTTGCGGGCGCCGACGAATTGGACGAAGCCGTGGACTTGTTGGCGGATGTCGGTGAAGCCGAGGCCGGCCAGGAGGTTGGTGAGTTCGCGGCGGGTGAAGAGGTGGGCGCCGCCCAGGTGGCAGAGGGGGGCGGTGAGGGCGCGGCTGAGGGGTTCGGCTCGGCCGCAGCTGGTGAACAGGGCCAGTCGGCCGCCGGGGGCGAGGATGGCGGCCATGCGTTCCACGGCCAGGACGGGGTCGTCGAACAGGTGCAGGCCGAGGAAGCAACCGACGGCGTCGAAGCCACCCGTGCGGAGCGGGAGTTCGGTGGCGTCGGCGTGGACGTAGGCGACGTTGTCGCAGTGGGTGTCGGCGACGGCGCGTTCGAGCATTGTCGGGGAGGCGTCCACGCCTACCGCCAGGCCGCGGTCGCCCACTGATTCGGCCAGGGCTCTGGTGAAGTTGCCGGGGCCGCAGGCTACGTCGAGGACTACGTCGCCGGGTTCGAGGTCGAGATAGTCCTTGGCGAGGCGGAATTCGCCTGCGGTGGATGGGCCGAAGGGGCCTTTGGCGGCTTGGGTGAAGACCGGGCGCCACCAGCGCTCGTAGATACTCGGCACCAGTTTGGTGCGCATCAGCGCGCCGACCACGCCGGTGGTGACCGGTTGTTCCCCGCCGAGCAGGTCCAGGTAGCCCCGGACCAGGATCGGCGGGTGCGCGGTCTCCACCAGCGCGGCGGCATGCCAGATGGCGTTCGGGAGCTCCACGTGCGCCTCGGCCATCAAGCCTCCTGTGCAACAGCCCGCCGCTGAGTCCAGTTGGCGGCAGTCTAGATGCGCCGGTCGGAGGCATTGACAGGTACCGCGCGAGGCGCGCGAAAGTTCACCCGGCGTTAGCGGACGGCTTTGGCGAGTGAGAGGGCGAACCGGCCTTCGGTGTCGGTGAGCCAGGTGGTCAGCTCGAAGCCGGCGTCGGCGAGTTCGCGTCGGACGCCTTCTTTGCGGAATTTGGCGGAGACCTCGGTGCGGAGTTCCTCGCCTTCGGCGAAGTCGACGGTGAGGTCGAGGTCGGTGACGTGCACGCGCATGGCGCGGGTGGCGCGCAGCCGCATCTCGATCCATTCGTGCTCGGTGTCCCAGCGCGCGACGTGCGCGAATGCGTCGATGTCGAAGTCGGCGGTCAGTTCGCGGTTGAGGACTCGGAGCACGTTGCGGTTGAACTCGGCGGTGACGCCTGCCGCGTCGTCGTAGGCGCGCACCAATACGTCGGGGTCTTTGACCAGGTCGGTGCCCAGCAGGAGCCATTCACCGGCATTGAGCACTGAGCGGACGCCTGCCAGGAACTTGGCGCGTTCGGCGGGGACCAGGTTGCCGATGGTGCCGCCGAGGAAGGCGACCACCCTCGGCGCGGAGCCGGGGAGCAGGTCGAGGTGCTCGGTGAAGTCGCCGAGGACGCCGTGCACGGTGAGGTTGGGGTAGTCGGCCCCGATCGCCGCCGCTGCCTCGCGGAGGGCAGAGCCGGAGACGTCCAGGGGGACGAAGGTGTCGAGGGTGCCGTGGTCGCGGAGGGCGGTGAGGAGGAGGCGGGTTTTCTCCGAGGAGCCGGAACCCAGTTCCACGAGGGTTGTCGCGTCGGTGGTGCTCGCGATTTCGGCGGCGTTGGTCGACAGGATTTCGCGCTCGGCGCGGGTCGGGTAGTACTCGGGCAGCGCGGTGATCTGCTCGAAGAGTTCGCTGCCTCGGGTGTCGTAGAACCACTTGGGCGGCAGGGTTTTCGGGTCGGCGGTGAGGCCGGCGAGCACGTCGGAGCGGAGCGCGCCGTCGAGGTGGTCGGCGCTGAGGTGGTTGTCGATGGTGATGTCCGAGTCAGGCATCGGAGAAGTCCCTTTGTTCAGGAGAGGGCGTACTGGTCGACGCCGGTACGCGTGGCCACCAGCAGGCGCCGATCCGCGATCGGCGTCCAGGCTGGATCGGAGTCGAGCGGTTCGGATGCGATGACGGTGCGCTCCCCCGTGCTCAGCACGGACAGCGAGTGCCACCAGGTCGTCGCGACGGCGGTCGTGCCGTCGGTGAGGAGGGTGTTGAGGCGGGAGCCCGGCGCCTGCACGCCGACCTTGGTCACGACTTCGGCTACCGCTTCCTGGGGTGTCGAACCGGCGCGGAGGCGGTGCCGGATCAGGGCCCAGAGGACGGCTGCGTCGGTTGGCGCGTCGAGGGTCATCAGGTCGGTGACGGGCAGGTCGCGGGCCAGCTCTGCCACGGACCCGGGCCAGCCTGCGATCACGCCGTTGTGGCTGAACAGCCACGGCCCCTCGGTGAAGGGCTGCGACGCGATCTCGGTGACCGGCATGCCGACCGTTGCCGAGCGGATGGCGGCGAGCACCCCGCCGGACCGGACGGTCTCCGCCAGTCCGGGCAGGCTGTCGTCGCTCCAGAGGGGGGTGGCCCGCCGGTAGCGCACCGGCGGGCCCTCCTGCTCTGGGTACCAGGCGACCCCGAAGCCGTCGGCGTTGATGGTGCCGCCCTGCCGCATGTCACCCGGCGCCCAGCTCTGCTTGAGCAGGGAGTGCTCCGGGTGCAGCAGCAGGTCGGCCAACGGCACCGGCGGACCGAGGTAGGCGAGGTGTCGGCACACCGTCGCCTCAGCCCAGCTCGTCGGCTCGGGCGTCCCGCGCGCAGCGGAAACCGGCGAAGATCTGCCGCCGGATCGGGTAGTCCCAGTTGCGGAACGTGCCCCGGCAGGCTGCCGAGTCCGTGCCGAACGACCCGCCGCGCAGCACCTTGTAGTCCGGCCCGAAGAACACTTTCGAGTACTCCGGGTACGGGAACACGGTGAAGCCGGGGTAACCGTGGAAATCGCTGCTGGTCCACTCCCACACGTCGCCGATGAGCTGCTGCGCGCCGCTGGGCGCCGCGCCTGCCGGGTACGCGCCCACCGGGGCCGGGCTGAGGTGGCGTTGGCCCAGGTTGGCGTGTTCGGAGCCGGGATCTTCGTCGCCCCAGGGGTAGCGGCGGGATCGGCCGGTCGCCGGGTCGTGGCGCGCGGCTTTCTCCCACTCGGCCTCGGTGGGGAGCCGTTTACCTGCCCAGTTCGCGTATGCCTCGGCCTCGTAGAAGCACACGTGGACAACGGGTTCGTCGGCCGGGATGGGCTCGACGTTGCCGAAACGGGTGCGCAGCCAGCGGTCGCCGTCACGTTGCCAGAAGCGCGGGGCCACCAGGTCGACTTCGTTGCGGTACGCCCAGCCCGGTTCGCTCCAGTACTTCGGGTTGTCGTAGCCGCCCGCCGCGATGAACCGTTGGTACGCGCCGTTGGTCACCGGGACCGTGTCCAGGAAGTACGCGTCGACGTGCACGGTGTGCGCTGGACGCTCGTTGTCCAGCGCCCAGGGTTCGGTCGACGTGCCCATGGTGAAGCGGCCCGCTGGGATCAGCACTTCGGCTGGGAACGTCGCGTTGTCCGCGTGCGGGGTCGGTTCCGCGTGCAGTACCGGAGCGCCGGTGCGCAGTTGGTGGGTGGCCAGCATGGTTTCGTCGTGCTGTTGCTCGTGCTGGACGATCATGCCGAAGGCGAAGGCGTTCTCCACCAGTCGCCTGCCCTCCAGCTGAGTTTTCTCCAGCACGTCGAACGCTTTGTCACGGACTTCGCGGACGTACGCGCGGGCTTGCGCCGGATCGAGCAGGGGCAGCGCAGGCCGGTCGGAACGGGCGTGCTGGAACGCGTCGTAGAGGTTGTCGATGTCCTCGCGCAGCGGCTCCCGCCCACCCACGTCGCGCACCAGCCAGAGTTCCTCCTGATTGCCGATATGCGCGAGATCCCACACCAGCGGCGACATCAGCTCGGAGTGCTGGCGCACCAGTTCGTCGTCGTCGACCGCGTCGGTGAGGGTGATGCTGCGCGCCCGGCTCCTGGTGAGGTTCTCGGCTACCTTGTCGCGCAGTCGTTCGGGATTCAGGTCTTCGATGGTCACGCGTGCTCCCCTCGCGCGCCGGCGATCCGTTCGTGCGCCTGCTTGATCACCGAGGCGGTCAGTTCCGCACCGAGGTCGGTTCCGTCGGCGAGCACCTGCTCGGCCAGCTCGACAATGCCGCGCGCCGCCGTGGCGATCCGCGCGTCTTCGAGGCCGTACCGAGCCGCGTGCAGCCACCGGTTCGCGGCGGGTGCGGTGATGTCCAGTACTTCGTCCACAGTGGATTCTTTGGCCAACAGGCCGACGAGCAGGGCGGCCGGGGTTATCCAGCCCTCCCCCTGCTGTGCGTCCAGATAACGCACCTCGAGGTAGCCACGCGGGCGCACCGGAGGAAACAGCGTGGACACGTGATAGTCCAGGTCCTCGGTGGTCGGCGGGCCGGGCAACGCGCCGTCGATCCAGTCGGCGAAGCTCAACTTGATCGGTGGCTGCCAGCTGCCCGTTGGCCTGCGCACGCAGATCACCGGTACGTCGAGCACGTGCCGCGCCCAACTCGCGGCCGGATCCGAGGTGAACACCGCGGGCGGCCGCATTCTGGGTGGATCGGTGCCGAGTAACGTGCGCAGTCGCGCGGAGGCCCAGGTGGGATTGCACGGTCCCCGGACCTGGCTGGAGTTGGCGAACAACGCGGTGAGCACCGGACCCAGCGCGTGCACCGCGGCCCAGCGGGCCGCGACCCGATCGCCTTCCCCCGCGTCGACACAGACCTGAAGTCCGGCCGTGCTGCACATCATGGCGATGCCGTCCGGGCCGATCGGCTCGAAAGCGGCCTCCATGGCGGCGTAGCGGGGAGTGTCCAGCAACCGGCGAGGCGCCCGATAGGGGTCGATTCCTCGAGTTCCGACGGTGAGCCCGTTTTCACGAAGTCGTTCGTGCAACAGGGCGATGTCCGCGGACACGGTCGCGATGAGGGAAGCGAGCGACGGGCTGACCGCCGAGGAGATCTCGACCTGGCCGCCCGGTTCAACGGTGATACGGCTGCCGCCCGGCAACGGCAACTGGGGACTGTCCGGATTCAAACTGGTTGGCGCGTGCGCGCCGAGTGCGTCGGCGAGGTGTTGAGCGTCGAGGTACCGACTGTGGTCGTCCGCGTGGTGCACGGTCCACTCCAACTCGACGCCGAGCAGTCTTGGTGGGCCGTGCTTGAAACAGACCGATGCCACATAGGTTTCCGCTGCCGCACGGTCGTGCAGAATGGTCGCCGCTGGTTCGGTGTTTTTGTCCGATAGCATGGTCATGTTTCTCACCCCTTCCGGTGTGTGGTGTGGTTCTGTTGTGTGGTTGTCGAGGAACCTTCAATCGAAGCTACACGCGAGGTCTGACACTCGCCCGGGGCACGAACCTTTCGTACCTGTGAACAATCTTCGGGGCCGACAACAGAGCGCGGCCACACTGCGTGGGATCGCTGCGCACACAGCGTCAGAACTGACGGGGCGCTGAGCGGGTTCCGCCTTGTCCAACCGTACGTACGGTTTGCGGCGGATGGTGCTCTACTGGGACGATCGTGAAATGCCACGGGTGAGCCAGGACCATCTCGACGCACGTCGACGACAGATCCTCGACGGCGCGCGCACCTGCTTCGCCCGCTACGGCTACGAGGGTGCCACGGTTCGCAGGCTGGAAGAAGCCACCAGGCTCTCGCGTGGCGCCATCTTCCACCACTTCCGCGACAAGGAGTCGCTGTTCCTCGCGCTCGCCGAGGAGGACGCGCTGCGAATGGCCGAGGTCGTCGCGGAGCAGGGCCTGGTCCAGGTCATGCGCGAGCTGCTCGCGCCTCGGCAGGACGACGACGGCGCGCACCCGGCCGAGTGGCTGGGCACCCGGCTGGAGGTTTCGCGCAGGCTGCGCACGGATCCGGATTTCCGGGCCCGGTGGGCGGAGCGCTCCGAACAACTCGGCGCGGCGACCCGGCAGCGGCTGTTGCGCCAGCGCGCGGCGGGCAAGCTGCGCGACGACGTCGACGTCGAGGTGCTCAGTGCCTACCTGGAGCTGGTGCTGGAGGGCCTGGTCTCGCACCTGGCCATGGGCCTGCCGGCCGACAACCTCGAACCGGTGCTCGATCTGGTCGAGACGAGCGTGCGGCGCCGCGCCTAGAAGGCTTCGTCTCCATC
Organism: Pseudonocardiaceae bacterium; assembly: GCA_036494465.1. Taxonomy (GTDB): domain Bacteria; phylum Actinomycetota; class Actinomycetes; order Mycobacteriales; family Pseudonocardiaceae; genus CAJCJE01. Next base: position 87,071 of record DASXOJ010000147.1, on the reverse strand, counting down.
GGGGGCCTGGCGGGCGCGGTAGGCGTTGACCCTGGTGCGGGTGGCGCAGCTCTGGCAGCAGAAGCGCTGGCTGTGGTTGCGCGACTCGTCGATGAACGCGCGGTCGCAGGCGTCGGCGGCGCAGACCCGCATCCGGTCGAAGCCGCCACCACTGACCAGTTCGGCGAGGCCGGTCGCGGTCAGCGCGGAGAGCCACTCGGCCCACTCCGCGTCCGGTTTGGCCACGTGCAGGTGCCAGCCGACCTCGTCGTGCCGGGACAGGTAGGGCGCGGTCGCCGACTCGTGCAGCACCTCGTTGAGCACCTTGGCCGCTTTGTCCTCGGACGATGCCATGAAGACCCTGCGCAGCCGCCCGCGCAGTTCGAGCACCTCGGCCACGTCGGTCCCGTTGACGTCGAACGGTTCCGGTTCGCCGGATTCGAGCAGGAACGCATGCAGGTCGTACGGCGTGACCATGAAGTCGTGGCCGTCGCGGGCGGTGTTCACCAGGTCGACGGCCAGATGGACGAACCGTTTCGGGTCCCGGATCGACCTCGCCATGCGCTCCAACCTCCACGAAATCACTATGTACATGTGCACTGTAACGGCTATCTTCGCTAAAGCCGTTACAAGCAGGGGCAGGTGTGTGATGGGCATGCTTGGCCGGTACTGCACGGCCGCGACGCTGGCCCGATTGGCCGACGAGATGCTCACGCCCGGTCTGGTGTTGCTGGTGTTGTTGCGCACCGGGCATCCGCAGGAGGTCGGCCTGGTCACGGGCGCGTGGACGCTGCCGTCGCTGGTTTCCGGGCCGGTGTTCGGCGCCTGGCTGGGCAGGCTGCGGCACCGGGCTCGGGCGCTTGCCGCCGGCCAGTTGGTGGTGGCGGTGAGCGCGCTCGCGCTGGTGCTCACCGTGGGGCGCACGCCGATCGTGGTGCCGGTGGTGCTGGCCGCACTGGGCGGTGTCGTGGTGCCGGGAACGACCGGTGGTTTCACCAGTCTGGTGCCGAGTCTTGCGCCGGGGTCGGCGTCGCCGGGTGCCGCGCTCAACAAGCTGAACCGGATGGACGCAACCACTTTCAACCTGAGCAGCATCGGCGGACCGGCGCTGGCCGGTGCGCTGGCCGCGACCATCGGACCCGCGCAGGCGCTGCTAGCCGTATGCGGTATCGCGACCCTGGGCGCCGCTGCCGCGTTGACCATTCCGCCCGGTGCGCCGCGCACCGGCGATCGGCCGGTCGGCATCGCGGCTGCCGTACGCGCCGGGCTGCGTCAGGTGGTGAGCGAGCCGCCGCTGCGCGCGGCGACGTTGACCAGCGCGGTCGGCTGGGGCTCGGTCGGCATGCTCGCGGTGGTGTTGCCGCTGTACGCGGCGCGGGTCGGCGGGCAGCCGACGTACAGCGGCTACCTGTGGACCGCATTGGAAGTTGGTTGTCTGGTCAGCACGTTGACCATGGCCCGCAAGGACACCCGGCGACCGGAGCGGCGGGTGCTGATCACCACGGCGGCATTCGGCCTGATGATGCTCAGCTGGCCGTTGGCGTCGTCGCTGCTGGTCGCGTTGCCGCTGTTGCTGCTGGCCGGAATCGCGTCCGGGCCGACGCTGCCCGCACTGTTCGCGGCTCGGCAGCAGTACTCGCCGCCCGGCCTGCTCAGCCAGGTGAGCACGACCGGGGCGAGCCTCAAGATCGGCGCGTTCGCGCTCGGATCCGTACTGGGTGGCGTGCTCGCGCCGGGGCTCGGCGCGGGCAAGGTGATCGTGGTGGTCGCGGTGATGCAACTGGTGGCTGCCGGACTCGGCTGGCTGGTCGGCGGGCCGAGCACGCATCAGCGGGTCAGCGCGCGTGCCAGTGACCCCACCAGTCCGAGCCTTCCTGGACGACCTTGAGATGACCCAGTGTGCTGCGACCGGTGATCCGGATGATCGGGCCGTCCCCGGACGGTACCTCGGTGAGGATCTTGCGCTTGCCGAGCACGGCCTGGCCATCGTCGATCACGGTGGTGTCCTCGCCGACGATCAGCACGACCTTGCCGCAGAACGACGACGCGTCCACTTCGGTCTCGGTGCCGGGTTCGAGCTCGGTCAGCTTGAGGTAGACGGCGCCGAACAGGGCGCGGGCCACCACACGGCGACCCGGTTCGGGCGAGCGGATGATCTTGCTGCCGCGCGCGACCACGAGCTGCGGCTCGCCGACGTTGCGCTTCGCGACCGCCGCTTTGCCCAGATCGACGAGGTAGGGCGCGAGCTCTGCCCTGGTGCGGGCCTTGAGCGCCAGGTCGACTCGCTCGGCGTGTTCTTCCCAGGTCAACCGGCCGTCGGCCACCGCCTCGTTCAACACGGCAACGGCCTGCTCGCGGTCGGCGTCGGAAATGCGCAGCACGGACACATCACGCGACGGCTCGGGCAGCGCAGAATCGGACGGGGATGGCACGGGAGCTCCTCGGACACTAATGTTTCATCTAGTTTAGTCAGTAAGATTCTTGACCATCGCCACTGTCTCGTCAAGCCGCCGGAGGTCGACTGATGGCCCAACCCGTGGGAGCCCGGCTCCGCTTCGGTCTGCTGATGTTCCGTTCGATCCTGCGCGGCCACGCCCTGCTCGGCGATCCGAGCGCTGCCGTGCTGGCGCGCCGCCCCAAGACCGTGCCCTACCGACTCTACGACCGGGTGCGGGCCAAGGGCGAGATCAGCAGGAGCCGGCTGCAGATGTATTCGTCGGCGTCGCATTCGGTGGTCAACTCGATCCTGCGCGATCAACGGTTCGGGGTACGCACCGCGGACGACATCGCGCGGCAGTCGTTCCAGAGCGGTCTCGGCGCGCGCAGGGCGGTGCACCCGATCGAGGACTCGTTCCTGTCGCTCGACCCGCCGACACACACCCGGCTGCGCAAGATGGTCGCACCCTGGTTCAGCCCGAAGGCGCTGCGCGCTCGCGGCGACCGGATCGAAAGCGTGGTCGACGGGTTCCTGGACGAACTCGGCGACCGCGAGGAATTCGACCTGATCGACGGCTTCGCGGTGCGGGTACCGGTCCAGGTCATCTGCGACCTGCTCGGCGTACCGGGCGATGAGTACCCGAAGTTCCTGCCGTGGGGCGCCATCCTCGGCGCTTCCCTGGACGACGTGCGCACCGTCGACGAGTACCAGCGGCTCAGCACCGCCCTGGAGGAGATGTCCGAGTACTTCACCACGTTGATCGAACGCCGCCGGGCCGAACCCGGCGACGACCTGATCAGCGAACTGGTCGCGGCCGCCGACACCGAACCTGAGGTGTTGCACGCGGATCTGCTGGCCAGCACCGAACTGCTGCTCGTCGCGGGCTTCGAGACCACCGTCAACCTGATCGGCAACGCGGTGCTCGCGCTGCTGCGCAACCCGGACGCGCTGGCCTGGTTCGTTGCCAACCCGGATCGCGCGGACGACCTGGTCGAAGAGGTGCTGCGGCACGATCCGCCGGTGCAGTTCACCATGCGACTGGCGCACGAGCCGGTGACCGTGGCCGGGGTGGACTTCAAACGGGACGAGCCGATCCTGTTGTTGCTGGCCGGCGCGAACCGCGACCCCTCGGTGTTCGCCGACCCGGACCGGTTCGACCCGACCCGGCCGAACAACCGCGACCACCTGGCCTTCTCGGCAGGCGTGCACTACTGCCTCGGTGCGGGACTGGCCCGGATCGAGGCGGCGACCGCGTTGCGCGCGTTGTTCACGCGGTACCCGAACCTGGCATTGGCGGGGCGGCCACGAAGGCGGCATTCCCGCAACATCAACGGAGTGCTGCACCTCCCGGTACGGGGCTCTGTCGATTCAGGACGCGCGGTGCGCTCGGTGCCAGCTTGACCGATTTGCGTCCTTGATACTGTTCGCGCGTGACTGACCTGGCTGAGGAGATCAACGCGGTCGGCTGGACCGCGTTCGGAGTGGCCTGGACGCGGGCCAGGGAGAGCGTGCGCGCCGACCGGTTGTTCGACGACCCGCTGGCCGCGGAGTTCGTCGCCGCGGTCGCGCCACACGCACCGACCGAGATCCCGCCGATCGACGGACCCGAGCAGGATGGTTTTCTGCACCTGCTCGCCGACTTCATCGCGATCCGCACTCGTTTCTTCGACGACTACTTCGCCGAAGCCGCGAAGGCGGGTGTGCGTCAGATGGTGATCCTGGCGGCCGGGCTGGACGCGCGGGCCTACCGGCTCGGCTGGCCTGTGGGCACTACCGCGTTCGAGGTCGACCAGCCGGTGATGCTGCGGTTCAAGCAACGCGTGCTGGACGCGTCCGGGCAACAGCCGACCTGCGAGCGCGTCACCGTCGGCGCGGATCTGCGCGAGGACTGGCTGCCGCCGCTGCGCGCCGCCGGGTTACGCACCGACGAGCCGATCGCCTGGTCGGTCGAGGGACTGCTGCCCTATCTCGGCGACGACGGTGCCCAGCGGCTGCTTCGCGAGCTCACCGCGGCATCGGCCGAGGGCAGCAGGCTGGCGACCGAGCATGTCCGGATGGATCTGAGCGAACTGCCGATGTTCGCCGAAGCCGCGCAGGGCATCGACGCCGCGCCGAAGCGGCTCTGGCCTGGCGATCTCGCCGCCGAACCTGCCGAGTGGCTGACCGGGGAAGGCTGGCGGGCGTGCGCATCGGATCCGGCCGGGCTCGCCGTCGAATACGGCCGGAAGGTGCCTCGGGTGCTCGATCCGGCCTTCGGCGGGGCGCCGTACAGCGTGCTGGTCTCCTCGACGAGGTGACACAGACCCGGTTTGGGGTGGAGATCGCGGCAACCAGCGACGCGAACAACTATGCTCGGGGTCATTCAATCCGAGCTTAGTTTTCTTGGGGAGTGAGTTCCTCGGTGCGCGACGCACCCACACCTGGCAGTAGTCAGCCGGGGCGCTGTGTTGAATCAACATCAGGCCCTGGCGACACCAGTCCTGGTTGCCATCCAAACCCGGATCACCGCGCACTGGGGGTGTCGCGGTGACCGGGACCGTGCTCGACGCCCTCGAAGTCGTACTCGTCATCGTGTTGACCGCGGCCGCCGCCGTCTTCGTCGCGGCCGAGTACTCGCTGACCACCCTGGAGAAACTCCAGGTCGACACGCACGTCCGGCAGGTCGGCGACCGGCGCGCCAAGCAGGTCGCGAAGGCCCACGGAGCGTTGTCGTTCCAGCTGTCCGGCGCGCAGCTGGGCATCACGTTGACCACGCTGGCCGTCGGTTATCTCGCCGAGCCCGCCATCGCCGGGTTGCTGGAACCGGTGCTGGCGAAGATCGGGCTGTCGCAGAGCGTCGCCGAAGTGATCGGCTACGTGATCGCGCTGCTGCTGGCCACCACGTTGTCGGTGGTGTTCGGCGAGCTCGTGCCGAAGAACCTCGCCATCGCGCGAGCGCTGGCCACGGCGCGCGCGGTCGCCGGGTTCCAGACCTGGTTCTCGGTGGTGTTCGGCTGGCTGATCAACGCGCTGAACGGGTCGGCGAACTGGGTGGTGCGCAGGCTCGGCGTCGAGCCTGCCGAGGAACTGCGCTCCGCGCGTTCGCCGGAAGAACTGGGCTCGCTGGTGCGCTCCAGTGCCCAGCAGGGCACGCTCGACCCGGGCACCGCGACGCTGCTGGACCGGTCGCTGCGCTTCGGCGATCGCGACGCGGAAGAGCTGATGACGCCCCGGGTACAGGTCGAGTCGTTGAAGTCGGACGCGACCGTGCTCGACCTGATCGAGGCCAGCAGGCAGACCGGGTTCTCCCGCTTCCCGGTGCACGACGACGACCTCGACAACGTGCGCGGCATGGTGCACGTCAAGCAGACCTTCGGTGTGCCGATCGCGGAACGCGCGACGACCAGGGTGTCCGCGCTGCTGCGTCCGGTGCCGACGGTGCCCGAAACGCTGCCCGCGGACGCGCTGCTGGATCGGGTGCGCGCGTCCGGGTTGCAGTGCGCGATCGTGGTCGACGAGTACGGCGGCACCGCTGGCCTGGTCACGTTGGAAGACCTGATCGAGGAGATCGTCGGTGACGTGCGCGACGAGCACGACCGGCGGGAGACCGCGCCGGTGCGCCCGCTCGGACCGAACAACTGGATGGTCTCCGGACTGTTGCGCGACGACGAGGTCGAGGAAGCGACCGGGTTCGAGATGCCCGAGGGCGAGTACGAAACCCTGGCCGGCATGGTCGTGGCGCACCTGGGTCGCATCCCGGACGTGGGCGATGAGGTTCGAGTGGACGGTTGGCGGATCACCGTCATGGGCATGGACCGGCACCGGGTCGCCGAGTTGCGGCTGACCCGACCGGCCGAGGGCGGTGTCGTATGAGCACCGGACTCGCCCTGTTCCTGACCGTGTTGCTGCTGGCGGGCAACGCGTTCTTCGTCGGTGCCGAGTTCGCGGTGATCACCGCGCGCCGGGACCGGCTGGAAATCCTGGCCGACGAGGGCAAGGCGCGGGCCCGCACCGCGTTGCGCGGCAGCAGCCAGTTGCCGTTGCTGATCGCGGGCGCGCAGCTCGGCGTCACGCTGTGCTCGCTGGGTCTCGGTGCGCTGGCCGAGCCCGCCGTCTCCGACCTGTTGGAGCGGCCGTTCACCGCGTTGGGCGTGCCGGACGCGGTGGTGCACGTGATCGGGTTCGCCATCGCGCTGTGCGTCGTCACCATGCTGCACACGCTGCTCGGCGAGATGGTGCCGAAGAACCTGGCGCTGGCCGGACCGGAGCGGGCCGCGATGTGGCTGGTGCCGATCCACCTGCGGTTCTGCCAGTTCACCCGGCCGCTGCTCAACCTCTACACGGCGATCGCATCGGGCGTGCTCAAGCTGATCCGGGTCACCCCGAAGTCCGAACTGGACAGTGCGTACACGCCGGACGAGCTGGCTTCGCTGATCGCCGAGTCGCGACGCGAAGGGCTGCTGGAGGGTTCGGAGCACCGGCGGTTGGCCCAGACGCTGTCCTCGACGCACCGCACCGTCGCCGACGTGGTGGTACCGATGGCGGAGCTGGCCACGTTGCCTGCCGCGCCGACCGTCGGCGATGTGGAGGACCTGGTCGCGAAGACCGGTTTCTCCCGGTTCCCGCTGCGCACCAACGGTCATCTCGCCGGTTATCTGCACGTCAAGGACATCCTGGACATCGCGAACGCCGAACAGTCCACTCCGGTCCCCGCCGACCGGGTGCGCGGCCTGCCCGAACTGCCCACCGATGCCCGGCTCGACGAGGCACTGTCCGCGTTGCGCAGGGCGAACTCGCACCTGGCGAGCGCGGTACGCCCGGACGGGTCACTGGCAGGCGTTGTGGCATTGGAAGATCTGGTGGAGGAATACGTCGGTACCGTGCACGATGGCACCCACGTGACCCGCGACTCCTCCGAGGCGATCCGATCATGACCGAGACTGAAACCACTGAGGGAACCACCGAGGGCTGGCAGCCGGATGCCGCGCTCGGCGGCGACTTCCAGGCGCGCACCATCCCGCTGCGGCCGGACGCGCACGGCGACGTGGTCGCGACCCTGGTTCGGTTGCCCGCGACCGCGAACCCGGGGCGGGGTTCTCTGCTGCTGGTGCACGGCTGGGCCGACTACTTCCTCCAGGGCGAGCTCGCCGGGCAACTCGCCGCGCTCGGATTCGACGTCTACGGACTGGATCTGCGCCGGTACGGCCGGTCGATCCGGCCGGGCCAGGAAATCAACTTCAGCACCGACATGCACGGCTACTTCGAGGAACTCGACGCGGCGGCCGAACTGATCCGCGCGGTACCCGGATATCAGCGACTGGTCGTGTTCGGGCACTCCACCGGCGGACTGGTCACGAGTTTGTGGGCACACGCGCGGCGCGCCGACGGGGTCGTCGACGGGTTGGTGTTGAACAGTCCCTGGCTGGAACTGGCCGAACCGTGGCACACCCGGGTGCTGGCCAGTCCGCTGATCCAGCTGCTCGGCAAGCTCGCGCCGATGTACGCGCTGCGGCCGACGTCCAGCACCGCCTACGGCGAGAGCCTGCACCAGGACCACCACGGCGCGTGGGACTACCGGCTGGACTGGAAACCATTGCCAGCAGTGCCGGTCCGGGTGGGGTGGCTGGCCGCGGTGCGGCGCGCGCATCACGAACTGCACCAGGGTTTGGCCGTGCCCGGACCAGTGCTGGTCATGCACTCGGACAAGAGCCTGTTGCGCCAACTCAAGTGGACCGAACCGATCATGCACGCGGACGCCGTGCTCGATGTCGATCAGATCCACCAGTGGGCGCCGAAGATCGGGCCCAACACGGAAAGCGTGGCGATTCCGGGCGGCATGCACGACCTGTTCCTGTCCGCTCCCCCGGTCCGCGCGAACGCACTCACCATCGTGACCACCTGGCTGGACAAGCACTTCCCGGCATGATTCTGCTACCCGCGGTGACTCTTCAAGAGGGGGAATGGCTGGCCCGGCGGGCCGCACACCAGGACCGCGTTCGCCAGTGGACGGAGCCGCACCGGCAACGTAAGGCGCGCGGGGAAAAGCACCCGGTGCTGGACTTCCTGTTCACCTACTACTCGCAACGTCCGGCGCGGCTGCTGCGCTGGACGCCCGGGCTCGGGGTGGTCCTTGGCGGCGATGCGGCTCGTTCTCTGCTGGCACGGCCTGGTTTCGTCGAGACCGACGACGGTGTCATGGTCGACCCGGTGCTGCCGCCCACCCGGGTGCAGACCGCCGAGTTCATCGCGGGACTACTCGCCGCGACCGCGTCTCGACCGCCGCACCTTGGCTGTTTCGGGTTGCACGAGTGGGCGATGGTGTACCGGATCGGCCAGGAGGACGTGCGGCACCACGACTGGCCGCTGCGGCTCGGTTCGACCGGCACCGACGCGGTGGTCGAGAGCCTGACGGTGCGCTGCGGGCATTTCGACGCGTTCCGGTTCTTCACGCCGGAAGCGGTCCCGCACAACACGATCCAGCCCACCAGGGCACGTCAGCCCGAACTGGAACAGCCGGGCTGTTTGCACGCGAACATGGATTTATTCAAATGGGCCTACAAGTTGGACCCGTACGTGCCCGCCGAACTCGTCGCGGACTGCTTCGCGTTGGCACTGCGGGTGCGCGAACTCGACATGCGCGCCAGTCCTTACGATCTGCGTTCACTCGGCTACCAACCGGTGCCGATCGAAACCCCGCAGGGCCGCGCCGAATACGCCCGCGAACAGGCGGGGTTCGCGCGGGGTGCGGCACCACTGCGCGCCAGACTGCTCGCCGTCTGCGCCGACCTGCTGGCGCCCGTACCGTCGAACTGAACGCTGGCCGCCAATAAGCGACTACTGAGCGCGGTTTCATCCGGAGTACAACCGTCACCTGTTAGCGTGACGCCGATTCAGCTCTGTCATAAGGGGAACAAGGGGAACAATGTCGCGACACCGGTCGGACAAGTGGACGATGCGCCGCCAGGCGCGGTCGCCACTCGGCCTGCGGCGGATCGCGCGCTGGCCGATCGTCGTGGTCGCGCTGGTCATCCTGGTTTTGCTGGGCGGCGTGGCCTGGATGTGGATGGGCGGCGTGCTCAAGGCGCGCAACGAAGCCCAGGCCCACGCCTGCGACGACGGCCCGATGAACGTCCAGGTGGCGGCGGCTCCGTCGATCGCGGTGGCCACCAGGAACGCGGCCGAGGCGTACAACGCGCAGCAGATCGTCGTCGCCGAGCACTGCGTGCAGATCCAGGTCAGCGCGGTCGACCCCGCGCAGGCACTGGCCGGCCTGACCGGCACCTGGGACGCGACCAAGTACGGGCCCAAGCCGCAGGCGTGGCTCGCGGACTCGTCGCTGTGGACCAACCAGCTGGTCAGCCAGCACGGCGCGCTGGTCGGGGACGTGGTCCAGTCGGTCGCCACCAGCCCGATCGTGCTCGCCATGCCGCCGGACGCGGCGCGGGCGATGTCCGGGACCGCGCAACTGTCCTGGCCGGGGCTGCCGAACCTGCTCGCCTCCGACACCGGCTGGTCCAGCCTCGGCGAACCGACCTGGGGTGCGTTCACCGTCGACCTGCCCAATCCGGCCACCAACCCGGCCAGCCAACTCGCGCTGGAAGCCATGGTCGACCCCGGCAACACCCCGCTGACCCCGGACGCACTCACCTCCGCGCCGGTCGCGGGCGCGATCACCACGGTCGCGACCAAACAGCCGCAGAGCCTGCCGTCGGACACCTTGACCGCGCTGATCGCGCTGGCCAAATCGCCGGGTGTGCAGGGCGCGCCGTATTCGGCGGTGCCGGTGCCGGAAGTGTCGCTCTACGAACGCAATCTGGGCACCGACGGCGTCACCAAGCCCGAGAACGTGCTCGACGAGGTCCGGTTGACCGGCAGCGGGCCGTGCCTGGATTTCCCGTACGTGCCGTTGGCAGGCAACTGGGTGAACAGCTCGCAGGGCCAGGCCGCGCAGATGTTCCGCGCGTTCCTGCGCAGCCCGGCCGAACAGCAGCAACTGGCCAAGTCCGGCTTCCGCACCACCAGCGGCAGCCAGCGGCCGGTGCCCTCGCCCGGTATGGACTGGGGCACCGTGCACACGACCGCCCTGCCGACCGATCCGGACACCTCGCAGCGGCTGGTCACCGCGTGGACCGGCGCCCAGGCGCCCTAAGCTCGGTCGGCATGGAACAGTGGGCAGCGGAGTTGGGGTTGACGCCGTTGGTCGGTGAGGGCGGATTCTTCGCCGCGACCTGGCGATCCGCGCACGCCGTCGAACCGGCCGGTTTTCCCGGCGAGCGCGTTGTCGCCAGCGCGATCTACTTCCTGCTCGAACAAGGTCAGCAGTCGGCGTGGCACCAGTTGCGTTCGGACGAACTGTGGTTCTGGCACCGGGGCGCGCCCGTGACGCTCCGGTTCGGCGGCGAGAGTGCCGATCCCGGCGCGGTGACCGAGGTGGTGCTGGGCCCGGACATCGAGTCAGGGCAACGGCCGCAGGTGCACATCCCGGCCGGGCAGTGGCAGTCGACCGAGCGTGTCAGTGCGGACACGCTGATGAGTTGCGTGGTCTCCCCCGGGTTCGACTACGCCGACTTTCGGCTCGCGTAGCGCTGAATCCGGTCCCAAGCTGGCGATTTGCCCGCTACAGTTCGCTGCGTGCCCGATGTCGCGACACTGTCCAATCTGGCCACCGCGCTGGGCACCCTGGTGCTCGCGGTGGCCACGTTCGCCTCGATCCGCTCAGCCAACCGGTCCGCGCGGGTGGCCGAGCGCGCGCTGTTGCAGACCCTCAAACCGGTGCTGGTGCCCTCCCGCGCGGGCGACCCGGAGGAGAAACTGATCTGGCAGGACCGGCACTGGGCGCATCTGCGGGGTGGGCAAGGGATCGCCGAAATCGACGACGACAACATCTACCTGGCGATCTCGCTGCGCAACGTCGGCTCCGGCATCGGTGTGCTCCAGGGCTGGTACCTGACCATCCCGTACGCGGCCTCACCGCCGGAGCACCGCCAGATCGACGAGTTCCGCACCCAGGGGCGCGATCTCTACATCGCCGCCGGCGACACGAGCTACTGGCAAGCCGCGGTGCGCGACAAGGAAGACGAGTTCTACCAGCCGCTGTGCGATGTCATCAAGGCGCGCGAACCGTTCGCGGTCGAACTGCTCTACAGCGACCACGAGGGCGGCCAGCTCGCGATCAGCTGGATCGGCATGCGGCCGGTCACCCGGGACGACAACGAGTTCTGGATGCCTTCGGTCGCCCGGCACTGGACGTTGAACGGTGCCGACCCGAGGCACAACGACTAACGGTTGAGCAGCAGTACCACGAGCACCATCACGATGACCACCGCGACCGCGATCGGCACGACGTAGCCGGTGAGCTCGCCGAACGGAGACGGTTGGCTAGCGCCGGACGGTCGCTGGCCTGGTGCGGGGCTGATCTTGCGGGTGAACATCGGGATGCGCGCGCCGCCCTCGGGCGGACGGGACCTGCCGTGGCGCGGCCGATCACCGCGACGAGCATCGGCGCGACGATCATCGCGGCGGTCATCTGGGCGGCGTTCGTCGCGGCGGTCCGCGGCATGACGGTCAGCGGCGCGGCGGTCGTCTGGGCGGCGGTCAGCCCGGGGGTCGTTGGCGCGGGAGTCGTTGGCGCGGCGGTCATTCGGGCGCCGGTCGTCGCGGCGGCGGTCGTCGGCGGGGTGGTCTTCGGGGGCCAGGTGGTAGCCGGAATCGGTGCGCTTGGCCAGCGGGCGGTAGCCGGAGATGTCGCGCGGGTCCGGGCCAAACCGCTCGCGAGTCTCCTCGGCGTCGACGTTCGTGCCGGGCTCGTAGCCGCCGGAGCGGTAGTCCTGCTCGAACTGCTCGAACAGCTGCGCCTCGCGGATCGGGTCCATGTTGTTCAGCGCGGTGTTCTCGAACGCAACCGCGTCCAGTTCGGCTTCGAAGCCGTCGTTGGTGAAGAAGCCACTGTCCTCCGCGGGCCCGCCTCGATTGTCGCGGCCCTTCCGACCTTTGCCGCGCCGAGGCCGGTCGTTCTGCATGGCGTGTCACTCCCGGAAGCAAACTAGGCGGCTACGGCGGCGACTGAGGTCAGTACTCGCCGTAGCCGCCTGGGTGTGGCGACCATGTTAGCGGCTCGATGGCCGCTTGCGTCAGCTCTGGTAGGCGTCCATCGGCGGGCAGGAGCAGACCAGGTTGCGGTCACCGCGCGCGCCGTCGATACGCCGCACCGGCGGCCACACCTTCGGGCCGGTCAACGCCGCCGGGAACGCGGCCTCTTCGCGGGTGTACGGGTAGTTCCACTTGCCCGCGATGCTGGCCGCGGTGTGCGGGGCGTTGCGCAGCGGGTTGTCGTCGACCGGCCAGATGCCCGCACCGACCTTGTCGATCTCCTGCTTGATCGCGATCATCGCGGCGCAGAAGCGCTCCAGCTCGGCGAGATCCTCGCTCTCGGTCGGTTCGACCATGAGCGTGCCCGCGACCGGGAACGACATCGTCGGCGCGTGCATGCCGTAGTCGGCGAGGCGCTTGGCCACGTCGTCCACGGTCACGCCGGTGGCCTTGGTGATCGGGCGCAGATCCAGGATGCACTCGTGCGCGACGAAACCGTCCGCGCCGGTGTAGAGCACCTCGAAGTGACCGGCGAGCCGGCGAGCCACGTAGTTCGCGGCCGCAACCGCGGTCAGCGTGGCCTTGCGCAGGCCATCCGCGCCCATCATCCGCACGTACGCCCAGGAGATCGGCAGAATCGACGCGCTGCCCCACGGTGCCGCCGAAATCGGGCCGGGACCGGTGGCCGGACCCGCCGTGGGCTGCAACGGGTGGTTGGGCAGGAAGGGAGCGAGGTGCTCGCGCACGCCGATCGGGCCAACGCCGGGACCCCCGCCGCCGTGCGGGATGCAGAACGTCTTGTGCAGGTTCAGGTGCGAGACGTCCGAACCGAACTTGCCGTACCGGGCCAGGCCGATCAGCGCGTTCAGGTTGGCACCGTCCACATAGACTTGACCGCCCGCGTCGTGCACGATCTCGCAGACCTCGCGCACGGTGTCCTCGTACACGCCGTGCGTCGACGGGTAGGTGATCATGATGGCGGCCAGGTCGGCGCGGTGCTCGTCGGCGAGCCTGCGCAGGTCGGCCATGTCGATGTTGCCGTGCTCGTCGCACTTGACCACGACCACCCGCATGCCCGCCATGACCGCACTGGCCGCGTTGGTGCCGTGTGCGCTGCTGGGGATCAGGCAGATGTCGCGGGCGGCCTCGCCGCGGCTGTGGTGGTAGCCGCGAATGGCGAGCAGACCGGCGAACTCACCCTGGCTGCCCGCGTTGGGCTGGAGGCTGATCGCGTGGTAGCCGGTGATACCCGCCAGCCAGTCCTGCAGGTCGGTGACGATGCGCAACAGGCCCTGCGCGTCCTCGACGGGCGCGAACGGGTGCAGGTTCGCGAACTCCGGCCAGGTGATCGGCTCCATCTCGGCGGTCGCGTTGAGCTTCATGGTGCACGAGCCGAGCGGGATCATGCTGCGGTCCAGCGCGACGTCCTTGTCGGACAGCGCGCGCAGGTAGCGCAGCAGCGAGGTTTCCGAGCGGTGCGCGTGGAACACCGGGTGGGTCAGGTATTCGCTGGTACGCACCAGGTCGGCAGGCAGGGTTTCCGGCGCGGTCGCGTCCACCGCGTCGATGTCCACGTCGGACGCGCCGAACGCGGCGAGCACGCTGCTCAGATGCGCGCGGGTGGTGGTCTCGTCGCAGGAGATGCCGACCTGATCGTCGTCGACCAGCCGCAGGTTCACGCCGTTCTCGCGAGCCGCCGTGACGATCTCGGCGGCCCGGCCGGGCACGGTGACCAGCAGGGTGTCGAAGAAGTTCCCGGTGGCCAGGTGCACGCCGGGGAGTTCGCGCAGCCCGTGCGCGAGCACGGCCGCCATCCGGTTCACCCTGGTCGCGATCGCGCGCAGGCCGTCCGGACCGTGGTAGACGGCGTACATGGAGGCGATGACCGCGAGCAGCACCTGCGCGGTGCAGATGTTGCTGGTCGCCTTTTCCCGGCGGATGTGCTGTTCGCGGGTTTGCAACGCGAGCCGGTAGGCCATCGCGCCGTCCGCGTCGATGCTCACGCCGACCAGGCGACCGGGCAGGTGCCGTTCCAGCCCTGAGCGGATCGCGAGGAAGCCCGCGTGCGGACCACCGAAGCCCATCGGCACGCCGAAGCGCTGGGTCGAGCCGACCACCGCGTCCGCGCCGATCTCGCCGGGCGCGCGCAGCACGGTCAACGCGAGGGGGTCGGTCGCGACCACGGCCATGGCCCCCGCCGCGTGCACGGCCTCGATCAGCGCGACGTGGTCGCGGACCGCGCCGGAACAGCCAGGGTAGGACAGCAGCGCGCCGAAGAACTCGCCGTCGGGCAGGCCCTCGGTGAGGTCGGCGACGACGATCTCGATGTCCAGCGGCTCGGCCCTGGTCTGGATGACCGCGATGGTCTGCGGGAAGGTGTCCGCGTCGACCAGGAACCGGTTCGACTTGGCCCGGCCCGCACGGCGCGCCAGCGTCATCGCCTCGGCGGCGGCGGTGCCCTCGTCGAGCATGGACGCGTTGGCGATCGGCAGACCGGCGAGGTCACCGACCATGGTCTGGAAGTTGAGCAGCGCCTCCAGCCTGCCCTGCGAGATCTCCGGCTGGTAGGGCGTGTACGCGGTGTACCAGGCGGGGCTCTCCAGCACGTTGCGCCGGATCACCGGCGGGGTGACGGTGCCGTAGTAGCCGAGGCCGATCATCTGGGTCAGCGGCCGGTTGGTCGCGGCGAGCGCGCGCAGTTCGGCGAGTGCCTCGGTCTCGGTGGCCGGGAGGGGCAGACCAAGGTCGGCCGCGTCGGTGTCGCGGATCGAGGCGGGAATCGCGCGGTCGGCGAGTTCGTCGAGCGAGGCGACGCCGATGGTTTCCAGGATGACGTCGAGTTCGGCCTGGCGTGGGCCGATGTGCCGGTCGACGAACGGGGTGCCGTGTTCGAGCGCCGAGAGCGGAGTGCGGGTCATGGGCGGGCCTCCAGCGGGTCAGGGGGCAAGCTGGGCTGGTGTCCTGCTGGCGCACCACGCCCGCAGAACCGGCCCTCCCCCTCTGTCCGTACCCGCCCGATAACCGCGGATGCCTGAGAGCTTCAGCCGGTCAGACCGGCTTTGCACCGTCGGCGGGGTTCAGCGAACCCGCTTTCCAGAGGCGTCTCGCCCACGCGGTCCTGGCTGCCTGAGAGGTTCCGGGGAGGAATTGCTCCTTCGGCGCCGGACAGATCTCGTCCGGACTCTCCCGCACGGGGTCTACGACTACCTGCAAAGCGTACCCGGTGATCGCTCGATCCCCACTAGTGGCACGCGCGACAGTGACCGATATTGCTGGTCAGCCCGTGCGGCGTTCCCTGCGGTGCCGGGCCAGCTCGTCCTCGGTCACCATCTCGATCTCGCCGCCATCGGCGCGCTCGGCCGGGAACTCGTGGATGGTGCCGCTGATCTCGCGCATGGCGCCGCTGACCGCGATGCCGAACACACCCTGACCGCCCTGGAGCAGATCGACGACCTCCTCGGGCGAGGTGCACTCGTAGACGGTGGTGCCATCGCTGAACAGGGTGATCCGGGCCAGATCGGCGACGCCGCGCTTGCGCAGGTGGTCGACGGCGACCCTGATGTTCTGCAACGAGACCCCGGTGTCCAGCAGCCGCTTGACCACCTTGAGCACCAGGATGTCCTTGAACGAGTACAGCCGGGCCGACCCGGACCCGTGCGCGGTGCGGATCGTCGGCGCGACCAGCGAGGTGCGCGCCCAGTAGTCCAGCTGCCGGTAGGTGATGCCGGCGATCTGGCATGCCGCAGTACCCCGGTAGCCGACCAGCTCATCCGGCAACGAGGCGTCCGGGAACAGCGCGGCCTGCTCGCCGGCCGCGGCACCGGCGGAACTCTCGGCCCGGTCGGGTACTTCCTGCACCACGCCTGCCTCCCCTCGTCCGGCCCGCGAAGGACCGGTCCGCGCGACCCCCGACCCCTCCGCTGGGGGTTGGCCGGTCACGCTTACGCAGCGGTGTCGTTCGTTCTACTACGAATCACACCGCCGCGATTCACTGACATCGACGGTAAGACCGGTGAGCGGACCGGTCAACGCGACGCGCGGGAGCAGCTCGACTGGCTGAATTGTTGATCACATAAGGATGGGCTGAGCCGACCCCGATACTCCCTGGACCAGGCCGATCCGGACGATAACTGTCCGGATCGAGGCCAGGCTGTTGATCACGCACTCACTCGGACGCATCCGGGCCACTGCCCGTCAACCTACGAATGTCGCTTTTGTGGACTTTCGATTGTGGCTAATGTCTGTTTTGTTATGAAAGTCCGCCTGCCTTGGGAGGTAGCACCATGTCATCGTCGACCACACGGTCGCACGTCCGAACAGTTCTCACCGCGATCGCGGCCACAGCCGTCGCCCTGATCGCTCTGGCCGCACCGGCCTCTGCCCGGCCAGCGGGTGGCGAAGGCCACCAGGTCGGCCTGGGCTATGTCTGGCAGAACAACAGCAGCGCCTACTGGCAGGTCTCGCCCAACGGGCGCAATGTGCTCAAGCTGGTCCAGGAGGACCCGGCCACCATCGAACTCGCGGTCGATCACGACAACAGCGGCGCGCTGTCCTGGCAGAACGGCTACTCGCTGGGCTCCAACTACGCGGTCTGGCAGCGCGACGGCAACCTGGTCGTCTACCGCGGCAGCACCGCGACCTGGGCGTCGGGCACCAGCGGGGTCTGCGGCGGCCAGTGCTCGCTGTGGGTCCAGGACGACGGCAACGTGGTGATCTACAAGGGCAACAGCGCGGTCTGGGCCACCAACACCTCCCTGTAAACCCACACCGAACAAGTCCGGCCGGCCCGTATTCGCACGGGCCGGCCGGACTTCGTCAGTTGGGGAGCGTGGCTCCGTCAGGTATCCGCTCCGCGGCTCTGCTCAGGTGTCCGCTCCGCGGCTCTGCTCATGTGTCCGCTCCGCGGAAGTCCTCCGGCGAGACCGAGTCGAGGAACTCGCGGAACTTCTCGACCTCGTCCTCCTGCTCGTCCGGGATGATCAGGCCGGCCTCGGCGAGCACCGACTCCTCCGCGTGGATCGGCACCCCGACGCGCAGCGCCAGCGCTACCGAGTCGCTGGGGCGGGCGGAAACGCGTACGTCGCCGTCGAAGACGAGCTCCGCGTAGAACGTGCCTTCCTGGAGGCCGGTGATCCGGACCTGTTCCAGCTCACGACCGAGCGCGGAGATGATCTCCTTGAGCAGGTCGTGGGTCAGCGGGCGGGGCGGCCGGACACCCTGCTGTTCCAGCGCGATCGCGGTGGCCTCGACCGAGCCGATCCAGATCGGCAGGTAGCGATCACCAGACGCCTCGCGCAACAGCAAGATTGGCTGGTTCTGGGGCAACTCGACTCGAACACCGACGACTCGCATCTCGCTCATCGGGCTTCGCCTCCTCAAGCGACCAAGGACCAGACCGGGACCAACAGCGTGTGCTGCTCTGCTCGCATCAAGTTTCGCAGCTACCTCAGACGCTACCCGCCATCGGAGCCAGATGCTTACCCCTACTTGGACCTTCGCGGTTACGATACGACATTTTGCCGACGAAACCGGCGCTCTTGCGCCGCATCCGGCCCAATCAACCGCCAGTTACCGCGCGCAGACCGGCCTTTACCAAGAGGGTGTGCAGCGTGACGGAGAGGGCGGCGAGTTCGCGGACGACCTCGTCGGCGCGAGCCCGGGCGTCCGGGTCGTGCTGCCGCTGTAAGGGCGTCACGATCTGTTCGAGTAAACCGACCTCGCGATCGGCGGAGGCGCGGAAGGCGCGCAGGTGGCGCGGTTCGATGCCGAACTCGGTCATGGTCTTCACGGTGCGCGCGACGACGACCGCGTCCGGGTTGTAGAAACCGGCGGCACCGGGCTTGACCAGGCCGTACTGTTCCAGTTCCACCAGGGTCGCGTTGTCGATGCCGACCTCGCGGAGGAACTCCTCCTTGGTCATCCGGATTTCCGGGCCCGCCTGGAAATCCGCTGCCTTCGGCGCGTGCCCCGAGCCGTCCAGCGCGGCGAGGTTCTTGGCCAGCCGGGGCGCGAGTGGCGCGCCCTGCCAGCGGCCATCGTCGACCGCGTCGAGCTGTTCCTTGATGACCTTCAGCGGCAGGTAGTGGTCGCGCTGCGCGGCCAGCACGAACTTCAGCCGCTCGACGTCGGCAGGGGCAAACTGCCGATAGCCGGACGGAGTCCGGCCAGGGCACACCAGCCCCTCCGATTCCAGGAAACGGATCTTCGAGATCGTCACGTCCGGGAACTCGGGGCGGAGTTGTGCCAACACCGCCCCGATGCTCAACCCGTCTCGTTGTGGCCGCCCCGCCGCAGTCACCGCAGAACTCCTCACCGGGCCCCGCCCCCGGAGCCGGACAGAGATGGGATCAGGCGTTCGATCCGGTCAGGAACACCAGCCGGAACTTGCCGATCTGCACCTCGTCACCGTTGGCGAGCACGGCCTGGTCGACCGGCTCCCGGTTGACGTAGGTGCCGTTCAGGCTGCCCACGTCGATGACCACGAACTCGCCGCTTTCCCTGCGGAATTCGGCGTGCCGACGGGAAACCGTGACGTCGTCGAGGAAGATGTCGCTGTCGGGGTGCCGGCCCGCACTGGTGGTGTCGCGGTCCAGCAGGAACCGCGAACCCGCGTTGGGGCCGCGCTTCACCACGAGCAGAGCAGAACCAGTCGGCAGCGCGTCGACACCGGCGACACTGGGTTCAGGGACGGGTGTCTCAGCCGGCTCGCCCTCGGAAAGGAAGTCGGCCCGGAAAACCGAGGTACGTTCCGGCAATCCCTCCGGTGGTACCCCGGGCCCGTCGTTCGTGCTCACCTGGGCTCTCCTCCTGCTGCTGGACTCGTTGTGACCATCCCAACGTACCGTGCCCTGCGCCTCAGCCCGGCGTTGACTCCCCTTACGGCCGAAGAGTCGACGAAAGATCGTTATCACGCCTGCTCCGTCAGCTGCCGATACGCATCGGCATCGAGCAGACCGTCGACCTCGGAAGTGTCGGCGAGCTTGATCTCGATCATCCAGCCTTCGCCGTATGGGTCCGAATTGACCAGTTCCGGGCTGGCGTCCAGGGCGTCGTTGCGCCCGATGACCTCACCGGCGACCGGCACGTTGATGTCCGAGACACTCTTGGTCGACTCGACCTCACCGACCGCCTGACCAGCGGTGACCTGCTCCCCCACCTCGGGAAGCTGCACGAACACCACGTCACCGAGCTGGGTCTGGGCGAAGTCGGTGATGCCGATCCGCACCGAGTCCTCACCGGTTCGAGCCACCCACTCGTGTTCCTGGGTGTACTTCAGCTCCTCGGGTACCACGTCGAACGCTCCTCACGCTGCTGTTTCGCTGTGTGCGCAAATTTAGCCAATCCGGTCGGGACGCCGCACAGCGATCACCACCTGGACGACGTACAGCAGACCAGACCACACGTACAAGGCCGATCCCCAGATGATGAACGCGTACCCGATCGGCCGCGCGATGGTGGCCGCGATGGAGCCGCTCTGGGCGAGCAGCATCAGCGGAAACGCGTAGAGCAGCGCGAATGTCGCGCCCTTGCCAACGTAGTGCACCTCGGGCGGCTGGTAACCGGCGCGGCGCAGCACCGGCAGGCACAGGCCGACGGCCACGTCCTTGGCCACCAGGACGACCGCGAGCCACCACGGCACGATGCCGCGCAGCACGAATGCGACGAGGGTGGCGAAGATGTAGAGCCGGTCCGCGGCCGGATCGAGCAGTGCGCCGAGCCGGCTCATCTGGTTGAGCCAGCGCGCCAGCTTGCCGTCCAGCCAGTCGGTCACGCCGCTGAACACCAGCAGGGCCAGCGCGATCAGGTCGTCGTGCGGGCCGAGCAGCAGCCACAGGAACACCGGGACGCCCAGCAGCCGCAGCACGCTCAGCGCGTTCGGCACGGTCAACCAGCGGTCCTCGGACCGCTGGTCAGCGACGGTTTTCGTGTCTTCTGCCTGCCCCACGGCCTTAGCCTGCCACAGGGCGGCACGACCTTCAGTCGGCGGTGCGGCTCCAGCCGCGGCGCTGCAGCTCGGTGCAGCTGAACTCGACCGGGCGACCCCGGTCGTCGCGGCCTACCCAGCGCGGGCGGTTCACGATGAGTTCGAGGACGTAGGCGTGACCACGGCTCCAGATGACGCTGCAGGGCACGGTGGGGAGTCTCTCCGCTCCGTCGTCCTGCGTGTTCTGGTCAGTTTCCATACGCGTTTCCGTGGTCGTGCTCATGATGTGTCGCATACCTCCGTAAGGTGCTTCGGACGAGGAAGGCGAAGTGTTAGCCGCCACGAGAATTATCGACCTGTTGCGGGCTGCAACCGGCCATTCGGCGGGTGCACGCGGCCACCGCACGGCAGCCGTCGGTAAGCCGACATCCGTGCCAGGGCGGGAACATGCCCGGTCCTGTCAGCGACCGACCGCCCACCGACGATCTTCGACCACCCGGCGCGCGTAACCGGGGTTCACACGCCTGTGATCCGTTGGCCATCGACGCCGAAAAGCCTGGCCACACAAGGATTGTGCGGCCAGGCGCCGGGCTGATCGGGTTGGTTACGCGCCGTGCGGGTGCAGAGTGACGTCCTGCTGCACGGTCTGGCCGGGGCCGATCCGGATCGGCTGAGCCATCGGCTGGTAGAGGTTGGCGACCACGGTGTACTGGCCGTCCGGCAGGCCGTCGAGGCGGTACTGGCCGGAGTCGTCGGCGACGACGGTCGCGGCCACCCGGCCGTCCGCGTCGACCGCGGTCAGCGTGGCACCGGCCAGCGGGCGGCCGTTGATCGAGCGGACCGCGCCGAGCACGCCACCGACCGCGGACAGCACCAGGTCGATGGTGACCGGACCGCCCTGCACGGTGACCTGCGCGGCGGCGGGCTGGTGTCCCCTGGCGTCCGCGGTGACGGTCAGGGTGCCGTCCGGGACACCGGAGATCCGGTAGTCGCCGTGCGGGGTGCTGGTGGACTGGCCGACCACGGCGCCGGTGGCGTCGGTGACCACCACGGTCGCGTCCGGCACGCCCGGTCCCTGCTGGGCGGCGCGGATGGTGCCGCCGACCGCGCCGGCGCCTTCCAGCACGAAGTCGCGGCGCGCCGACTCGGTCTCGGTGACCTGCGCGGACAGCGCCTGCGGGGCGAAACCGCGCGCGCTGGCGATGACCGTGTAGCCGCCGGGCCGCAGTCCGGTGAGACGATAGGTGCCGTCCTGGGCGACGGTGGCGCGTTCGATCTGCTGGCCGGTCGGGCTGGTCAGCGTGATGACCGCGCCTGCGGCGGCCACGCCGCCACGACCGAGCACGGTGCCGCCGAGCATGGTGCCGAGTTCGTGCACGCCATGACCGTTGTGACTGTTGCCATTCGTCATGGTGAGCGTCGCGGCGGGGACCTCGAACGGGTCCTCGTCGACGAGTTCACCCGCGATGCCCGCGAGTTCGGTGCCGATGTCCTCAACGGGGGCAAAGAGCTTCGCCGGCTTGCAGGCCAGCGAGGCGATCGCACCGATCACGCAGGCCACGATGGCAAAGACGAACGCGATGGTCAGGCCGTCCGCGAACGGACCGGAGATCAGGCTCGGGAAGAAGCTGCGGCCGGTCAGGAAGTTGGCCTGCGCGGCGGGCAGCGTGTGGATGCTCGACCCGAGCAGTTGCTGGATCGGGTTGTAGCCGAGGAACGCCGCGAACAGCACGCCCACCGCGGGCAGCGAGGCGATCTGTGCCGCTGAACTGGCCGACACGCCGTGTGCGGTGAGACCGGTGGTCAACGCCGACGGGAGGTGCGCGGACAGACCGGCGATGATCAGGCTGAAGAACACGCCGATGGACAGCACCATGGCCGCGTTCTGGAAGGTCGCGGTCATGCCCGCGCCGGCGCCACGGGCGTTGCCGGGCAGGCTGTTCATGATCTCGGCCCGGTTCGGCGCTGCGAACATGCCCATGCCGAGACCGTTGAGCAGCAGGATGCCGGCGAACGCGATGTAGTTGAAGTTGACCGGGACGATGATCAGCCCGACGAAGGTCAGCGCGGTGATGAACATGCCGACCGCGGCGAACACCCTGGTGCCGAGCCGGTCGGAGAGAACTCCGGACAGCGGCGCGGAGAGCAGGAACCCGACGGTCATCGGCAGCATGTAGATGCCCGCCCACAGCGGAGTCGACGCGAAGCTGTAACCGTGCTGCGGCAACCAGATGCCCTGCAGCCAGATGATCAGGATGAACTGCAGACCGCCTCGGCCAAGCGACGCGGTCAGGTTGGCCAGGTTGCCGAAGGCGAACGAGCGGATCTTGAACAGCGAGAGGTTGAACAGCGGGTTGGGCACCTTGGTCTCGATGATGCCGAAGATCACCAGGATGATCACGCCGCCGATGATGGCGCCGAGCACCCACGGGTTGGTCCAGCCCATGGACTTGCCGCCGTAGGGCTGGATGCCGTAGGTGATGGCGACCAGTACCGCGATCAGGCCGACCGCGAAGGTGATGTTGCCCCACCAGTCCATTTTGGAGTGCTGGCGCTCGCCGGTGTCGTGCAGCTTGATGTAGGCCCAGATGGTGCCGATCACGCCGATGGGCACGGACACCAGGAAGATCAGGTGCCAGTTGACCGGCGAGAGCAGGCCGCCGATGATCAGGCCGAGGAACGAACCGGCGATCGCGGCGACACCGTTGAAGCCCATGGCAAGACCGCGCTGGTTGGCCGGGAACGCGTCGGTGAGGATGGCGCTGGAGTTGGCCATCAGGAACGCGCCGCCGATGCCCTGGATGATGCGCCAGCCGATCAGCCACAAGGCTGCCGCGCTGCCGTCCATCCAGGTGACCGCGAGGAAGATCGAGGAGATGGTGAAGACCGCGAAGCCGAGGTTGTACATCTTGGCGCGGCCGAACATGTCGCCCATCCGCCCGAAGCTGACCACCAGCACCGCGGTGACGACGAGGAAGCCCATCATCATCCAGAGCAGGTAGCTGGTGTTGCTCGGGTCGAGCGGGTTGATGTTGATGCCCTTGAAGATGTCGGGCAGGGCGATCAGCACGATCGACGAGTTGATGGTGGCGATGAGCATGCCCAGCGTGGTGTTGGACAGCGCGATCCACTTGTAGTTCGGCCCGAGGTCAGCGAGGGATCGAGTGCGCCGGTCCGGTGCTCGACCGCCCGGTACTCCGGCTGCTGCTTCCTGTGCTGCGATGGCCACGGCCACTCCCCTGGACGAGCTCATGACTCGTCTACGTCCCGCCAATTACTTTAACTATGCTAACTAATTTTGTTTGCTGTGCACAACTATCAAAGTTGGGACGAACAGTGAATCCGATCACGTGCACCGCGCACGCAGGCCCTGTCACGAGACGACGTGACAGGGCCTGAGCTGGGAATACTCGGTCAGAACGACGGCAGACCATCGCCCTGAAGCGCCTCGATGTCCAGTTCCACCCGCAGCGTGGTGCCCACTGCGGCGACCCCGGCGCGGACCATCTGGTTGAAGTTCATCGCGAAGTCCTCGCGCTTCAGATCGGTGACCGCGCGGAACGCGGCACGCGTGCCGCCCCACGAGTCCGGGCCGACACCCAGGTAGGTCAGGTCCAGCGCGATCGGGCGGGTCGTGCCGTTGAGGGTGAGCTTGCCGTCCACCCGCCACTTCTCCCCGCCCAGCGGCGTGATCGAGGTGCCCACGTACTGGATCACCGGATGCACGTCGACGCCCATGAAATCCGCCGACCGCATGTGGTCATCGCGCATCTTGTTGCCGGTGTCGATGCTCGCCGCCTCGATCAGCGCGGTCACCCGCGACTGCTCGACCGGCGTGCCGATCTCGATCTTGCCGCTGAACTCGGTGAACCGGCCGCGCACCGTGGCGAAGCCGAGGTGCCGCGCGGTCACGTTGATCGCCGAGTGCACCGGATCGATGGTGTAGATGCCCGGCGCGGGCAGCTCCGCGTCCGCGACCCTGGCCAGTTCGACGGTGCCGAGTTCGGCGCCGCTGCTGGTGACCAGCGCGGCACGCGCGGTCGGATCGAAGCCCGGCGCGGTGACGATCGCGGTGTAGGTGCCGACCGGCAGCGGCTTGGTCGCCAGCCGCCCATCGGCGTCCGCGCCGACCCTGGCCACCTGCTGGCCGGTCGCGTCGGTCACCGTCAACACGGCGGCGGGCACCGGCCAGCCGTCCGAGGTGTGCACGGTCGCGCTGACGCCGATCGGCTCACCCGCGGGCACCGAAGCCGGTGCGGGCGGGATCAGCGGTGCGGCGGGCGGTTCCTGCGAGGTCGTTTCCGCCGACGCGGGCTGGCCGAACCAGTCGGTCGACTCTGGTTGTGTGCTCATGACTGCGGGTGTCCCAATCGCACGTCGTGTTGACCGAATTCGCCGCCGACGACCCGCAGCGTGCTGGCCACCGGCGGGTAGCCGCTCGCGATGACCGTGTAGTCACCTTCGGGCAGGTCGTCGAAGCTGTACTCACCGTCGTCACCGGTGGTCGTCATGCCGATCACGTTGCCTGCCCCGTCGAGCAGGGTGACCCGCGCGTCCGGCACGACCCGGCCGTCCGCGATCCGCGCGACGCCGCGCAGGTGCGAACCACCGGCGAGCTGCACGTCCTGAGTGGTCGTCCCGGTCGACTCGACGGTGACCGTCGTCGCGATCGGCTGGTAGCCCTCGGCGCTGATCACCAGCGTGTAGACGCCGCCGACCAGTTCACCGAACAGGTACCTGCCTGTCGCGTCGGTCAGCTGCGAGCTGACCACCTCGCCGTGGCCATCGGCCAGGGTCGCGGCCGCGCCGATGACCGGCGTGCCCCGGCCCGCGATGGAGACCGTGCCCGCGAGGCTGCTCGTGCCGGTCAGCACCACGTCGACGGTCACCGGACCGTTTCCGACGGTCACCGTGGACGCCTGCGGCTGGTGCGCGCCCGCGGACGCGATCAGCACGTACGCACCGGAACCCGGCACCACGATGTGGAACCCGCCGTCCACGCCCGACGCGTTGCGGCCGACCTGTCTGCCCGACATGTCGATCAGGGTGAGCGCGGAATCCGCGATGGGGTGACCGTCCGATCTGCGCACGTGCCCGCTGATCGACGCGCCACCCGGGGCGTCAAACCCGTCCCTGCCGCTCATCGGCATCGCTCCCGCAAGCTCGCCCAAACCCGTCCGGCCGTTGAGATCCGCTGAGTCGAACTCGACGGAGCCATACTCGCCAGCGCTCACGCCTCCTCCTTCACCACCGAGCTGATCGCCGGGATCGGCACCGCCCCCGGCGCCGTCCTCGGCCATCCTCGCTTCGAGGCCCGACTGCATCCGCAGCGGGACCTCTTTCAAGAACAGCAATACACCGAAACCGACCGCGACCACTATGGCGGCGGTCAGCAAAACCGGATGCAGCGAGTCGGCGAAACCGTCCAAGAACGGTCGCGCCAATCGCGGATCGAGCCGCTGCACAAACGATGAATCCTGGGCCAATCCGCCGGCAGCGGCACCGACTCCACCATTATGCAGTATGGCGAATACCGGCCCGTTGGCGGGATTGGCGATCACCGCCGGATCGTGCAGCGCGGCCTGGAACGGGGCGGAGCGCGCTTCGGTCGCGAAGGCACTGCCGATCTTGCCGCCGAGCACGCTGAACAAAATGGACAGAAAAACCGCGGTACCCAGGGTGGCGCCCATCTGGCGGAAGAACGTGGCCGAGGACGACGCGACGCCCATATCCCTGGCGGGTACGGCGTTCTGCACCGCGATGATCAGCGTCTGCATACAGTTGCCGAGACCGAAACCGAAAATGAACATCCAGATGTCGGTACGCCACAGTTGGGTGTCCGCGTTGATGGTGTTCAACAACAGCAGACCGGCGACCATCAGCGCCGTCCCGAGCAGTGGGAAAATCTTGTATCGACCAGTTCGGGCCGTCAACTGTCCGGAAAAAACTGACGCCAAAGCGATACCGAGAACGAGTGGCAGAATGAGCAGGCCGGCCTTTGTCGGCGACGCTCCCTTGACAATCTGCAAATAGAGCGGAATAACCGCCATGCCGCCGAACATGCCCATACCGACAATGAAATTGGCGGTTGAGGTGACACTGAACACACCGGAGCGGAACAGTCGCATCGGGATCAGCGCGTCGTCGCGCATCAGCAGCTCGGCCACGATGAACAGCACCAGGCCGCCAGCGCCGACGCCGTAACACAGCCACGCTCGGGGCGAGGTCCAGCCCCACTGCTGGCCCTGCTCGGCGATGATCAGCAGCGGGACCAGGCAGATGGTGATGGTCAGCGCGCCCCAGTAGTCGATGCGGTGCCTGCGCCGGATGTGCGGCAGGTTGAGCACCCTGCCGACCACGATCAGCGCGATCGCCGCGATCGGCACGTTCACCAGGAACACCCAGCGCCAGCCTGCGATGTGCAGGATCTGCGACTGTCCGGCGAGGAACCCGCCGACGACCGGCCCGAGCACGCTGGCCGAACCGAACACGGCGAGGAAGTAGCCCTGGTACTTGGCGCGTTCACGCGGTGGCACCACGTCACCGATGATGGCCAGCGCCAGCGACATCAGCCCGCCAGCGCCAAGTCCCTGGAAGGCGCGGAAGCCGGCGAGCATGTACATCGAGTTGGCGAAGGTGCACGCGACCGAGCCGACGATGAAGATCACGATCGCGGTGATGAAGAACGGCTTGCGACCGTAGATGTCGGAGAGCTTGCCGTAGAGCGGCGTGCTGATCGTCGAGGTGATCAGGTAGGCGGTGGTCACCCACGCCTGGATGTCCAGGCCGTGCAGGTCGTCGGCGATGGTGCGGATCGCCACCGAGACGATCATCTGGTCCAGCGCGGCGAGGAACAGGCCGAGCATCAACCCGATGAAAACCAGGACGACCTGGCGGTGGGTCAGCACCGCGCGCGGCGGTTCGACCGGGGCCAGTCCGATGTGGTCGGTCGCAGCGCCGGGGCGCGGTCTGGTCGCGGTCATCTCGGCTGTCCCGGTGTCCTTGATTCGGCGGCGGCCCGGAAGTAGGACTCGATGCCGCCTTCCAGGTCGGTGTTCAACCGCTCCAGCAGGACGGTCAGCGCGGCAAGGTCCGTGACGGACCAGTCCCCCAGCGCGGTCGCCAACATCCTGCTGCGCAGCCGTTTGTTGTCCTCGAACACCCGAACCCCCTCGGGTGTGGCGACCAGCAGCGTGGCCCGGCCGTCGGCGGGATCGGCGCGCCGTTCCAGCAGGCCGTGCCGGACGAGCGCGGCGGTCTGCCTGCTGACCGTGGACGGGTCGGCGTGCACCGCTTCGGCGAGCGCGGTCAACCGCTGCGGTCCGGCCACCACCGCGACGGCGAGTAGCGCGTACGCGGCGGACTCGATGCCGTCGTGGCGCTGGAAGGTGAGACTGGCGCCGACCTTGCGGACCAGCCGGATGAAACGGGTGCACTGGCTGCCGAGATCGGCCGCTGCGGCGAGCCGGTCGGGCTGGCAGGCGTCGGTGTCGTCGTTGACCTGGTGGTCGGCGTTCTCCACATGAGAGCTCCGCATCGCGGGCACGTCAGACAGCACGACCGCCACCTCCTTACGCCGTTGCATGAGCTACGCAAATACTTGGTAACCGCAACAATGCGCCTGTTGGTGAGCGGAAAGCAAGCCAGGCACGGGTGTGCCCGGATGGTGTCCCCCGACCGAGGTAATCCGAGGTGGCAGCCCCTAACCGGGGCCCCTAACCAGTCCCCTAATGCCGGGTCGGAACGCGCCAGATCGCGAGCAGCCGCGAGCGGTCCGCTTCGACTGGTTCGGGCGCGCGCTGGCCTCGGTGCAGGTCGTACGGGAGCGCGAACTCCAGGCCGAGCAGCGCGAGCAACACCACCGGCAGCGCGAACCAGCTGCCGAACGCGACCCGCCTGCCCAGGTACCCGGGGCGGAACTTGGCGTTGAACAGGTACAGCGACTCGACCTGGATGAACGGGTCGAGCAGGTGCAGGGTGCGGTAGCCGAGCTGCTGCACAGGACCGCGCTGCGCGCCCCGGTCGAGCAGGGCGCGGAACGCGGCGAAATTCAGCGACACGGTGCCGATGCCGTGTTGTTTCGCGTAGTCGACAAGGTCGACGATCATGCGCTCGTTGAGCCCGTTGAACCGGCCGCGTTCGCGGCGCATCACGTCCAGCGACAGCGCGGCGCCCGGTGCGGGCGTTGGGCCGTAACCGAAACCGGCGGGCAGGTAGCGCTGGAAGCCGACCACGTGCCGGTCCGCGTCGAAGGCGAGCACGAAGACGCTGTCCGGGTTGCCGGCGTCGAACAGGCCGTCCATGACCATGGAGAACCCGCGCTCGCGCGCCTTGCCCAGCCAGGCGTTGGACACCTCGGACATCTCCGCGAACAGCTCCGGTTCGAGCTCGCCCGCGCGCACGACCCGGGTGGTGATGCCCGCGTTGTGCGTGCGGCCGACGGCCTGGCGCACGTTGCGCATCTTGCGCGTGGCCAGGCCGAACGCGGGCACGTCGAGCATGACTTCCTCGCCGACCTGGAGGCCGGTGAGGTGCTGGGCGCGCCACAGCGGGTCGAGTTCGGCGCGGGCGCCGAGCACCGCCGGCCGCCAGCCGTTGCGGCGGCACAACGCCATGAACCTGGCGATCACGTCGTCGTAGCCGCGCGGGTCGCCGATCGGGTCGCCGCCGACGACCGCGACGCCGAGCAGCACCCGGTAGCCGATCGCGGCGGTGCCGTCCGCGCTGAACAGGTAGGACTTGTCCGAGCGCAACGCGAACGGCGCCAGCGTGTCCGCGCCGGGCCTGCGCACCAGCGCGGCGATCCGGGCCCGCTCGGCCTCGGTGGCCGGGGCGGGCGCGGGCGCCGCGCGCAGGGTGGTGATCAACACCACCACGATCACGATCAGGGTGGACGCGGCGAGGCCGAGGTGGGCGGCCCAGTCGTGCCGGGCCGCCCATTCGATCAGCAGGGTCACGCCAAGGGCGAGCAGTCCGTTGCGCACCGCGGCGCGCACCTGGCCGCGGTCCGGCACGGCGGGAAAGCCGTGATAGCACAGGACGAGCGCGAGCGCGTAGCCGATCGGCAGGATGCTCCAGCTGGTGTGCCGCATGGCCAGGGTGACCCAGCCGATCAGCAGCACGCTCGCGACCAGCGCGACCGCTTTGGCGCGCAGCAGGCCCCAGCCGAGCACGAGCAGCAGCAACGCGACCAGCAGGCCGTGCAGGGCGGGACTGTTCTGGGTGAAGCCGTGGCTGGGTTGCGCGGCCCAACCGGGCACGGCACCCCGCACCGCGACGATCCCGGCGAAGATCCCCACCGCGATCGCGACCAAGCCGAACGGCCACACCCACACCCGACGCATCAACCGCACTCCCCTGAACGGACTCAATCCGTTACCAGCAACCTCCGTATCGATCGACTTTATGCCCGCTTCACGCGGTTCGCTCGCTGTTTCCCTGGCGCCGGAACGTCAGCGCGACGATGAACGAGGCGACCGCGCAACCGGCCGCGACGACATATGCGCTGGTCATGCCGGACACCAGCACCTGCCCGGCGGACTCGTGGTGCGCGATGGCCGTCGCCGACACCCGGCCGAACACTGTGACCAGCACCGCAAGCCCGAGCGAACTGCCGATCTGCTGCATGGTCTGCAACGCACCGCCTGCCGCGCCCGCGTCGCGGACCGGCACCGTGGACATGATGATCACGTTCAACGGTGAGAAGCCGAGGCCACCGCCGATACCCATCAGCAGCAACGGGCCGAACAGCGTCGGGAAGTAGCCGCTGGTGACGCCCAGCTGGGTGAGCCAGACCAGGCCGATCACCATCAGCCCAGTGCCCGCGGTGACCAGCACCTTGGGCCCGAAGCGCGGCAGCAGGCGCGGCATGACCCGGCTGACCGCGAAGATCGACGCGGCCATTGGCAGGAACGCGAACCCGGTGACCAGCGGTTTGAGGCCAAGCACGTCCTGGATGAACTGGGTGAGGAAGAAGAACATCGAGGTCATCGCCATCGGGCCGAGGAACATGTTGGCGTAGGCGCGGGCCCGGTTGCCGTCGGCGAGCAGGCTCAGCCGCAGCAGCGGTTCGGTGGCACGGCGTTCGACCAGCAGGAACAGTCCGACCAGCAGCGCGCCGCCGATCAGGGTGGTCAACACGACCGGGTCGCCCCAGCCTGCGGACGCCGCGCGCACGAAGCCGTAGACCAGCCCGGCGACGCCCAGGGTCGAGGTGATCGCGCCGGGCAGGTCGAGCCGGGCGGCGTTGCGCTCCGGTTCGGCGATGAAGCGCCGCGCGAGCACGGTGACGGCGATGCCGAACGGCACGTTGATGAACATGCCAAGGCGCCAGCTGCCGATTTCGGTAAGCAGCCCGCCGACGATAAGGCCGACCGCGAAACCGCCGCTGGACATGGCGGAGAACAGCGCGAACGCGCGCACTCGGGCCTTGGCGTCGGAGATGGTGCTGGTGATCAGCGCCAACGTGTTCGGGCCCGCGGCAGCGGCGCCGAGGCCCTGCGCGATCCGGGCGATGATCAGCCAGGACGCGGTCTGGGCGAGTCCGGCGAACAGCGAGGCGATGGTGAACACGGCGACGCCGACGACGAACATCCGGCGCCTGCCGAACAGGTCTCCCGCGCGGCCGCCGAGCAGTAGCAGACAGCCGAAGATCAGCGTGTAGGAGCTCATCACCCAGGACAGGCCGGTCGGCGTGAAGTGCAGGTCGACCTGGATGTGCGGCAGCGCCACGTTCATCACGGTGATGTCGAGCACGAGCATGAGTTGGCAGGTCAGGATGGTGATCAGCACGAGCCCGGCTCGTGCTGACCGCGGCGCCGCCTGGCTGACGGGCGCGGTCAGGGTCCGCTCGGTCACGGATATTCCCCCTACGGAACAGCAACCGGAGACATTCTCCGCTTGAACGTGCCCTACGATATGGAGAGACTCTCCGATTGCGCAAGTCTATTCGGAGAATCTCTCCGGATACTCGATGTGGACTCGAGGAGGGATCGAACCCATGCGTGCCGACGCCCAGCGCAATGCCGCGCGGATCGTCGCCGTGGCCAAGCAGGTCTTCGCCGAACACGGCATCGACGCGCCGCTCGACGAGATCGTGAAGAAGGCGGGCGTCGGCGCAGGCACCCTCTACCGCCACTTCCCCACCAGGGACGCGCTGATCGAAGCCATCTACCGGGAGGAGATCATCGCGCTGGCCGACCTTGGCAAGCGGCTGCGCGAGGAACTGCCACCCGAGCAGGCGCTCTGTGCCTGGATGCACGCCCAGCTCGAGTTCATCTTCGCCAACAAGGGCCTGGCCCGTTCGCTCAAGACCGCGATGGACCACAACGGCGAGAACTTCGACTACTGCCGCAAAGCCATGCGCGCGACCGCGGGCGAACTGCTCACGCCCTTGCAGGAATCCGGCGTGGTGCGTAGCGACATCGAGGTGGTCGAACTGCTGCGGATGGCGCACGCGGTCTCCATCGCCACCGAGGAGGACGGCGTGGCGCGCGCGGGCAAGATGCTCGACATCATGCTCACCGGACTCGGCCTGCCCATCGCACCGGTGGCATGATCCGCTCGTGACCACCGACACGGCACCCACCTCGGACCTGACCGGCTGGCGCAAAGCGCCCTTCACGGGAGCCGGCCTGACCTACGACTGTTACGAGAAGGGCGATGGCCCCGGGGTGGTGCTGATCCCCGAGGTCCCCGGGATCACCCCCGAGGTGCTCGGCCTCGCCGACCACCTGGTCGATCAGGGCTTCACCGTCGTGGTGCCCTCCCCGTTCGGCACGCCCGGCAAGCCGATGACGGCCGGCTACGCGCTCGGCGTGATCGGCAGGCTGTGCGTCGCCTCGGAGTTCCGCGCGTTCGCGCTGGACGCCGAGCGACCGATCACCGGTTTCCTGCGCGCGGTCGCCAAGGATCTCGCCGGGCGCACCCCCGGTAAGGGCGTCGGCGTGATCGGCATGTGCTTCACCGGCGGGTTCGCGCTGGCCGTCGCCGTCGAGGACGTGGTGCTCGCGCCCGTGCTCAGCCAGCCGTCCGTGCCGTTCCCGATCAACGCGGCCCACCGCGCCGACCCCGGCCTGTCCGAAAAGGAACTGGCCACGGTCGTGCAGCGGACCACCAACGACAACCTGTGCGTGATGGGGCTGCGGTTCAGCGAGGACGGCACCTCGCCCAAGGACCGCTTCACCACCTTGAAGAACCGGCTCGGCGACGCGTTCGACGTGATCGAGCTGGACTCGGCACCGGGCAACCCGACCGGGTTCAGCAAGCGCGCGCACTCCGTACTCACCGCAGAAGTGCGCGAACAACCGGGTCACCCGGCGCTGACCGCGCGCGAGCGGGTCGTCGAGTTCCTGCGCGAACGCCTCGCCTAGAAGGGCATTCGCACCCCGGTCAACGGATTGGTCGGCTAGGCGGCGGCCGGGCCGACCAACGCGGCCGCCTCGTCGGCGAGCCTCGTCGAGTCCACGTTCAGCGCGGCCAGGATCTCGCCGGTCGCCTCGTCGCGGGCGCGCAGCACGCCGTAGAGCACGTGTTCGGTGCCGATCCGGTTGCGCCGCACGTCACCGGTGGCCCGCACGGCGAGCGCGAGCACGCGCTTCGCGTTGGCACCGAACGGAATCCGCCCGCGTGCGGTACCACCGCCCTCCAGCGCGCCCGGCCCGAAACTCGCCTCGGCGGCTTCCCGCACGGCGCTCAGGTCGATGCCGAGCGTTGCGAGCGCTTCAGCGTCCAGTTCGGACTTCTGATCGGCGCGGATCCGGTCCCGCACCGCCGATCCGGTGATGCCGTGCGCGTGCAGCAGTTCCGCCGCCGGGCCGGTTTCCTCGTCGGCGATGGCGAGCAGCAGGTGCGCGACGGTGACCGCCGGTTTGCCGCCGTCGCGCGAACTCGGCACGTGCCGCGCCTGCTGCTGCGCGACCGTGACGACCGCGGCGCGCGCCTGTTCGGTGAATCGCTCCAACATCTCAGTCCTCCTTGCCGAAAAGTCGTCGGCCGCTGTGTTTCTTGTGCACCGCCTGGCGGGTCACGTCGAGCCGGTTGGCGATCTCCTGCCACGACCAGCCCGCGTCGCGCGCGCTCTGGACCTGCAACGATTCCAGCCGGTCGGCCAGTTCGCGCAGGGCCCGGACGGCGCGCAACCCGATCTCGGGATCACGACTGCTCGCCTGCTCGGCGAGTTGAACTCCATCCATGGGTGTCAACTTAGGTTGACACCACGGGCGCTGTCAACCTCGGTTGACAGCACACTGGATCAGAGCTTGCGACCGACCCCGGCGTAGACGCCCTCCTGGTCGACGTCGTCGCCGTAGTCCCGGTGCCACAACGGCGCGCTCACCACACCCGGCTCGACCACGTCCAGCCCGTCGAACAATGCGGCGACATCGGCATAGCTCCGGAAGTACATCGGATCGCGGCTGTTGCGCATCGCCTCGACGACACCCGCCATCTCATCGGCCATCTGGTCGGCGGTCAGGTGCGATATCGCCACGTACGAGCCGGCCGGAATCGCGTCCAGGTAGGTTTTGACAATCTCTGCCGGTTCCTTGTCGTCCGGCACGAAATGAAACACCGCGACCATCAGCAAGCCGATGGGTTTGTCGAAATCGAGAAATTTCCGCACGGTCGAATTCTTGAGCAGCGACTTCGGGTCGGTCAGATCCTTGTTCACCACGACCGCGAGCGGATTACCGGACAGCATCAATTGGCTGTGCGCGACCGCGATGGGATCGTGATCGACGTAGACGACGCGACAGTCCGGATCGGCGTGCTGCGCGATCTCGTGCACATTGCCCACGGTCGGGATCCCCGAGCCCAGGTCCAGGAACTGGCGGATGCCGCCGGCCACCATGAACCGCACGGCGCGACTCATGAAAGCCCGGTTGGACCGCGCGATCTGTCGGCCATTCGGCGCAGCGGCAAGCACTTTCTCGCCGACGATCCGGTCCACGTCGAAATTGTGCGCACCGCCGAGCAGGTAGTCGTAGACCCGGGCCGCACTGGGTACGCCGACATCCATGTCACTGGGCACCCAGTCCGCCGCTGTGCTCATCAGATCCTCCGATCCGGCAAGCAAGCAGCATACGGCGGAGTTAGTTGTTCAGGAAGGCGAGCACTGCGAGAACCCGGCGATTGTCGTCACTCGACTGGGGCAGTCCGACTTTCGCGAAAATGTTGTTCGTGTGCTTGGACACCGCTTTTTCGGTGATGAACAACTTGCCCGCGATGGCCGCGTTGGACCGGCCCTCGGCCATCTGTTCGAGCACTTCCCGTTCGCGCGGCGTCAGCTTGTGCAACGGCTCACGGCCCGCGTTGCGCGCCAGCAGTTGCGAGACCACCTCGGGGTCCATCGCGGTGCCGCCGTCGGCGACCCGGCGCACCGCATCCAGGAACTGGCCGACGTTCGCCACCCGATCCTTGAGCAGGTAGCCGACCCCGCCCTGGCCGTCGGAGAGCAGCTCGCGCGCGTAGAGCTGCTCGACGTACTGGGACAGCACCAGCACCGGCAGGCCGGGCACCTCGGCGCGCGCCGCGATGGCGGCGCGCAGTCCCTCGTCGGTGAACGTGGGCGGCAGCCGGACGTCGACGACCGCGACGTCCGGCTTGTGCTCGATCAGCGCGTGCAACAGCGATGGCCCGTTGTCCACGGCCTCGACGACCTCGAAGTCGTGCGCTTCGAGCAGCCGGATCAGGCCGTCTCGGAGGAGGGCGAGATCTTCACCGAGGACAACACGCACGGCAGCTCCATGGTCACGATGGTCGGCCCACCCAGTGGGCTGGCGATGTGCACGATTCCGTCAAATGCTGACAGACGCCGTTCGATGCCGTGCAGGCCACCGCCGCTCTCGGCGACCGCGCCGCCCCGGCCGTCGTCGCCGACCATGACGCCGAGCCTGCCCTCCGTGTAGCTGACCCGGATCCAGGCGCTGGTGGCGCCGCTGTGCTTGGCCAGGTTGGTCAGCGTCTCGGCGACCGCGAAGTACATCGCGGACTCGACCGGCGCGGGCGGGCGGCCGGGCAGGTCGACGGTGACCTCGACCGGCAGCGGCGAGGCCATCGCCAGCGCGCGCACCGCGCCGTCCAGGCCGCGGTCGGCGAGTACCGGCGGGTGGATGCCGCGGACCAGATCGCGAAGCTCGGACAGGGCCAGCCCGGTCGACTCGCGTGCCTCGGCGAGCAGGCCCTGCGCCGCCTGCGGGTTGCTGGCCAGCAGTTCTTCCGCCATGCCCAGGCTCATGCCGAGCGAGACCAGCCGCGCCTGGGCACCGTCATGCAGGTCGCGTTCGATCCGGCGTAGCTCGGCGGCCTGGGTGTCCACGGTGTCCGCGCGTGACTCGGTCAGCTGCTCGACCCGCTTGGCCAGTGCCTCGCTCTGCACCGGGCCGAGCAGCCAGCGGTCGAGTCGGGCCTTGAGGCGCATGATCGGCCCGGTCAGCCGCCAGAACAGAACGAAGCTGACGATCGAGAACGCGTAGGTGAGGAACGCGGTGCCGACGCTGTCCACCCGGAACAAGCCGTAGTTCGTGTCGAAGACGCCGGGCGGCGTGACCAAGAACAGGAACGGCAGGACCAGGTACCACGCGACACCGGCCAGCAACCAGATCGGCAGCAGGTTCAGGAACAGGCCCGCGGTCGCGTTCACCAGCAGCCAGGCCAGGTCGCGCCAGGACTGCCTGTCGGTGAGGTGGCCGCGAATCCGCGCCAGCCACCACCCCTCCGGTGTCGGTTTGTACGGGCGCGCGATCGGGACGCCCATCACCCGCGCCGACCACAACCGGTGCTGGTCGGCGAAGCGCTGGGTGAGGCCCAAGAACATCAGCGAGGCCGGGATGCCGACCCACACCGGGATCAGCCCGACGAAGGTGACCACGCAGCAGAACAGCGCGACCCCGATCTGGGAGTAGACGCCGAGCGCCAGCCCCCACCAGGCCAGCTTGAAGTGGTTCGTGGCAAGCGGGGTCTTCTCGGCGATTGTCGCGGTCACGGTCGTCCTCCAGCGCGGGTTTTCTGCGGTGCGCTGTCCATTCTGACCGCATCGTTCACCGCTGTCCGGGGAGTTAACCCCACTTCTACGGGGCGGTGAGCACCACCGGGCCGTCTTCGGTGATCGCGATCGTGTGCTCGAAGTGGGCGGCGTTGCCGCCGTCGACGGTGTGCAGTCCCCAGCCGTCCGGCGCGGTGCGGTATTCGTTGTGGCCGCCCGCCATGAACATCGGCTCGATCGCGAGGGTCAGGCCGGGCCGCAGCCGCAGACCACGTCCTGGCCTGCCTTCGTTGGCCACCGACGGGTCCTCGTGCATGTGCCTGCCGATGCCGTGCCCGCCGAAGTCGACCGGGATGCCGTAGCCGTACTTGCGCCCGATCACGCCGACCGCGTGCGAGATGTCGCTGAGGTGTCCATCCGGGACGGCCGCCGCGATGCCCGCTTCCAGCGCGGCGCGGGTGTGCTCGATCAGTTGCCGGTCCTCGGCGGTCACCTCGCCGATCGCCATGGTGAACGCGGAATCGCCGTGGAAGCCGCCGAGTTCGGCGGCGAAGTCCGCGCTGAGCACATCGCCGTCGCGTAGCCGGTAGTCGCCAGGGATGGCGTGCACGATCGCGTCGTTGACCGACGTGCACAGCACCGCCGGGTAGGGCGTCGGCGCGAAGCGCGGGTGGTAGTGCAGGAACGACGAACGCGCCCCGGCTTCGCGCAGCACGTCGGCGGCGACCTGGTCGAGTTCGCGCAGCGACACCCCGGCCTTGGCCTGCTCCCCGACCGCGATCAGGGCCGTCGCGGTGACTCGCCCGGCTTCGCGCATGGCGGCCAGCTCTTTCGGTGTCTTCAACTCGACCATGAATCCTCCTTGCCAATAGTTATACCGGTATTTCTATCACGGTACTACTATTGGTGTCATGGTTCGCCCCCCGCTGAGCGCGCAAGACCACGATCGCGGCGCCCGACTCGGCGCGGCCCTGCGCGCGGCCAGAGGCGACCGGACCAGCGTGGAGATCGCCGCGGCGGCCGGTGTATCCGTGGAAACGCTGCGCAAGATCGAGCACGGCCGGGTGCCAACGCCAGCCTTCTTCACCGTGGTCGCCATCGCCGAAGCGGTCGGCCTGTCCCTCGATCAGCTCTCCATGCTGACCACGCCCGCCAAACCGATCGCGTCGCTGACCGGCTAGTTGCTAGGGTCCCGGCATGTTCCGGCCCGACTATCCGATCAAGACCGCGCGCCTGCTGCTGCGCCCCTACGCCACCACCGACTTCGAGGGCCTGCTCGACGTCTACTCGCGCCCCGAAGTCGTGCGCTACCTCTACGAACAGCCGCGCTCGCCGGAGAACGTGCGCGCGATGATCGCCGAGCGACTCGATGGGGTGGCGCTGGAGAAGGGTGGCGACTACCTCTCGCTCGTGGTGGTCCTCGCGGAGGATCCGGACACCCCGATCGGCACCGCGATGCTGCACTGGGTCAGCGAGGACCACGCGCAGGGCGAGGTCGGCTACACCCTGCACCCTGACCAGCAGGGCAAGGGCTACGCGACCGAACTCGCCCGCGCCCTGGTCGACCTGGGTTTCCGCGAGACCGAACTGCACCGGATCTCCGGCAGGCTGGACACGCGCAACATCGCGTCGCGGCGGGTGCTGGAGAAGGCAGGCATGCGCGTCGAGGCGAACCTGGTCGAGAACGAGTGGGTCAAGGGCGAGTGGACCTCGGAGACCATCTGCGCGGTGCTGCGGACCGAGTGGGAGCAGGCTCTACTCTCGAAGTGAGGCCAGTATGTCCCGGCCCAGCTATCCCATCGCCACAGCCCGGCTGCTGCTGCGACCGTACGCGGAGGCCGACTACCCGGCCCTGTGCGACCTGTTCGCCCGGCCCGAGGTGATGCGCTACTTCGACCAGGGGCCGCTCGCACCGGAGAGCGTGCGGGAACTGCTGGCCGACCGGATCGGCAACGTGGCCCTTGAGCGGGAGGGCGACTACCTCTCGCTGGTGGTCACCTTGAAGGACGATCCGGACACCGCGATCGGCAACGTCATGCTGCACTGGACCAGCGAGCAGCACGGCGGCGCCACGGTCGGCTACACCCTGCATCCCGGGCACTGGGGCCACGGCTACGCCACCGAGGCCACCCGCGCCCTGATCGACCTTGGCTTTCGCGAGGTCGAGCTGCACCGGATCGTCGGCAAGCTGGACGCGCGCAACACCGCGTCGCACCGGGTGCTGACCAAATCGGGCATGCGCACCGAGGCGAACCTGGTCGAGAGCAAGTTGGTCAAGAGCGAGTGGACGTCCGAGATCGTCTGCGCGGTGCTGCGGAGCGAGTGGAAGCAGGCTCAACTTTTGGATTGAGCCCTCCAAACGGCGGGTATCCTGGTGACCATGGCCGCTGACGCATCCACCGCCCGGCTGACCCGCAAGGGTCAGGCGACCCGGGATCGCATCGTCGCGGCGGCGGCACAGCTCATGTTCGCCAAGGGCGTAGCGGGCACCAGCACCGACGACGTGCAGACCGCGGCGGGCGTGAACACCTCGCAGATCTACCACTACTTCGGCGACAAGCGGAACCTGGTGCGCGCGGTGATCGCGTTCCAGACGCAGGCCATCCTCGACGCTCAGCAGCCGCTGCTGAGCAAGCTGGACAGCTTGACCGCGCTGCGCGCGTGGCGCGACGTGCTGGTCGACATCCAGAGCGCCCGCCAGTGCTCCGGCGGCTGTCCCATCGGCTCGCTGGCCAGCGAACTCGCCGAGCGCGACCCGGAAGCCCGGGTCGAACTCGCGGACGGCTTCCGGCGCTGGGAAGAGGCGATCCGGGACGGCCTGCGCGCCATGCACCGGCGCGGCGACCTGCGCCCCGACGCCGATCCCGACCAGTTGGCGCTGGCCACGTTGGCGGCGGTGCAGGGCGGCCTGCTGCTCACCCAGACCCGGCGCGACACGCTCGCGCTGGAGGCCGCGCTGGACACCGTGCTCGCGCACATCGAATCCGTCAGCGCCTGATCGGCCGCTTGCGCGCGCGATAGCGGGCGGGAAGCATGGCACGCCTTGGCGACTGGGAGGGCTTGGCCATGAAGTTCGCGCGCACAGCCGCGATTGTTGTCGCGACGACAATCGCGGTATCGGGAATGCCAGCAGCGGCACAGACTGCCACCGCACCGGGCGGTCCAGGCGCACCGTCCTATTTCGACAACGCGCGCAAGGACTGCGTCGGCACCGCGCGGGGCGGCTCGAAGGTCTGGTACACGGTCGCGGACGGCGTGCTGTCCGACGTCTACGAGCCGACCATCGACAACACGAACGTCTCGACCCTGCAGTACGTGGTCACCGACGGTTCGACGTTCACCGACCTGCAAACCCGCGACCTCAGCTACACCGTCGCCGCCGACCCGACCGGCATGGTCTGCACGGTGACCGCGACCAGCGCGAAGCACCACTACCAGCTGATCACCACCTACCTGACCGACCCGGCCAGGGACACCGTGCTGATGCGCACCCAGCTGCACGGCGACACGCGCGGCCTGCACGTGTATGCCCGGCTGGACGCGCACATCAACGGCAACGGCGGTGGCGGCAGCCAGAACGGCGGCGCGGACACCGGCACCGTGCAACGCGCGGGCAACACCGCCGTCCCGGTCGTCTACGACACGTCCACCACCAGCCAGGCCATCAACCGCGACTACGCCGTGCCCACCTACGCCGCGCTGCGCGCCGGCGCGTCCGGTGCCGCGTCGGTCGGCTACGCGGGCACCGCCAGCGACGGCCTCACCTCGCTCGACGCCACCCACGCCCTCGGCACGACCTACGCCACCGCGCCCAACGGGCACATCACCTCGACCGAGGACGTGACCCCGCGCCCCAACGACGCGATCACCCTCGCGCTCGGTTTCGGCCGCACCCAGTCCGACGCCGTGTCGACCGCCGGTGCGTCGCTGAACACCCCGTTCCCGGCCACCCAGGCCAGCTACCAGCAGGGTTGGCGCACCTACGACGCGACGCTGCACCAACCGCCTGCGAACGACCGCGCCGCGTACTACCTGAGCGCGAACGTGCTCAAAGCCAGCGAGGACAAGACCTATCCGGGCGCGGTCGTCGCATCGCTGGCCAGCCCGTGGGGTCAGGCGGTGAACGCGGGCACGGTCGTCGGCGGCAAGGCGGTGTACTTCGGCTCGTACCGCGAGGTGTTCGCCCGCGACCTGTACGAGATCTTCACCGGCCTGCTCACCGACGGCGACCTGCGCACCGCACGCGACACGGTCACCTTCCTGTTCGACCGCCAGCAGCAGGCCAACGGCCAACTGCCGCGCAACTCGCTGCTCAACGGCAAACTCGCGCCGGACACCGGTGGTGACCAGCTCGACGAGTCCGCCTACCCGATCCTGATGGCCTACCAGGCCGGACTCGGCGGCGACAACACGTTGTGGAGCCAGCACATCGAGCGCGCCGCCGACTTCCTGGTCGCGCACGGTCCGTCGTTCGGCGTCGAGCGGTGGGAGGAACAGTCCGGTTATTCACCGTCCACCATCGCCGCCGAGATCGCCGGTCTCACGGCAGCGTCGGCGATCGCGACCATGCACCACGACACCGCGCGCGCCCAGCTCTACCAGGCGACAGCGGACGATTTCCAGCGCAACATCAAGAACTGGACGGTCACCACGAGCGGTCCGGACGCGCCGCGCTACTTCATCCGGCTGTCCAAGACCGGCGACCCGAACGCGGCCATCAATTACAGCCTCGGCAACGGCGGGCCAACGGTCGACCAGCGCCAAGTCATCGACGGCGGCTTCCAGGAACTCGTCCGGCTCGGCGAACTGCCCGCGAACGATCCGGACATCCAGGCGTCGCTCGCCGTGCTGGACAAGCAGATCTCGGTGCAGACGCCCAGCGGCACCGGCTACTACCGCTACGGTAACGACGCGGCGGCGGGCAGCGCGGACGGATACGGCGACTGCTACCAGCCCAGCCAGTCCTCCTGCACCAACCAGGGCCAGCCGTGGCCGACCACCGACATCGGGACCGGGCACCTGTGGCCGGTGCTTTCCGGTGAGCGCGCCGAATCCGACCTGTCCACCGGCAACCGCTCCGGCGCGAACACGTTGCTCAATGCCATGACCAACTTCTCCTCGGGCGTCGGCCTGGTGCCCGAACAAGCCTGGGAGGACCCTGACCTCGCCGCGTCGCCATACGGCACCGACCCGACCACGGCCTCGATCGGCTTCACTGATGGGAAAGCCGCCGGTTCGGCGTCGCCGCTGTCCTGGGCGCAGGCGCAGGAAGCGCGGCTGATCCTGGACATCGGCGCGGGCCGCGACCTGGAGCAACCGGCGATCACCACCGACCGTTACGTCAACCACCCGGCGCCGACCGCGCTGCCGGTCACCATCACCGCGCCCAGTGCCGGTGCCACCATCGAATCCAGCACCACCACGGTCACCGGCACCACGAAGCCCGGCGCCAAGGTGGTCGTCGAGGCGACCGACACCGACACCGGTGCGGCATCGAGCACCGCGACGGCGACAGCGGGCGCGGACGGCACGTTCGGCGTGAGCGCGCCGATCGGCTTCGGCACCAACGTGCTCACCGTCGCATCATCCACATCGGACGGTCGTAGCACCGGCTACGCGCAGACCTCGGTCACCGGCGACGTGATCGGCGGCACCACCACGCTGGACGTCACCGACCCGACCGGCGACGACAACGGCCCCGGCACCTTCCAGTACCCGACCGCGTCCGATTTCGCGGCCGGTTCGTTCGATCTGACCCGGTTCCAGGTGATCCAGGTCGGCGGCACGGTCTACCTGCGCACGACCCTGAACAACCTGGTGCCGACCTTCGGCAGCGTGATGGGCGCGCAGCTGCTCGACATCTACGTGCAGACGCCGGGCGCGACGAGCTCGACCCAGGCGGCCTATGCCGCGCGCAACTACACGCTCAACCCTGGCTGGAGCCAGCGCATCGAGGTGCAGGGCTTCGCGTCGCCGGTCTGGGTGGACGCGAACGGCGACGCGGTCGGCACCGCGAACGTGGTGGCGTCCACGACCGCCAAGACCATCACCATCGCGGTGCCTGCCGCCACGTTCGGCACGCCCGCATCGGGTTGGTCGTTCGCGGTGGTGCTGGCCGGACAGGACGGGTTCAGCGCCGACCAGGCCCGCGCGTTCACGCCGACCCCCGGTGGCTACAGCTTCGGTGTGTGCGCGTCGGGCAACAACAGTCCGATCTGCGCGCTCGATCCGTCGACCGTGCCCGCGGCGATGGACGTGCTCACACCGGGCGGGGTGAACCAGTCGACCGAACTGGATCCGACGAAGGGTGCGGTGGTGATCACGGGCGTGCCGATCAGCTAGCTCGCGGACGTACCCTGGTCGC
Organism: Pseudonocardiaceae bacterium; assembly: GCA_036494465.1. Lineage (GTDB taxonomy): Bacteria > Actinomycetota > Actinomycetes > Mycobacteriales > Pseudonocardiaceae > CAJCJE01. The sequence goes on along the minus strand of DASXOJ010000147.1, from coordinate 44,317 downwards.
GCAGGGAGGTGGCGACGATGCCCGAGATCTGGCAAGCGGTGATCACGTGGCTGACCATCGCCCTGGTGGTCCCGCTCACCTGGGAAGCGGCCCGGCGCCCGCGCCGATCGGGCGCCCGGCTCGGTTTCGCGGCGATCGCGATCGCGGTGTTCGTCGTCGATGTGGCGGCGCTACTGGATTCCGTGCGCCTGCCTGCGGTCGCGACCCGAAGCGTGTTCGCCTGCGGTGAGGCGCTTGCGGTGATCCTGATCGGCTTCGCCATCCGGCGCACGGTCCGGGCCCGTCGCGCGGAACGCGAACCGCAGATCGGCGCCGACCAGCTCAGCACCGAACCGGCACTGCTCTGGATCCGTCCGCACCCGCCGGTCGAGGACACCGCGAACGGTCCGCTGCTGTCCAGGGTCGACGCGTGGCTCTCCGCCGACGGGCCACGACCGAGCGCGGGCTGGTGGCACAACGGCGGCCTGCACCTCGACCAGCGCGGCCCGGCCCTGATCGACGCGGCCGGTCTGCGGCATCCGTTTCCGGCCGGCGTGACCGGCATGGTCAACCCGAGCGTGCCGCGCTCGCTGCTGCTGGTCGGCGACGGGCATACCGTGCTGGTCCGGTTGCCGACCACCGGTTTCACCGGCGGCGAGCTGACCGAGTTCGCGCTGGTGGCGCGCTGGGCGTACACCACCGAACTGACCGAGTTCTTCCGCGACGACCCGGACCTGCTCGACCTGCGCCGCTGTGTCGTCGACCACCTGGCCAAGGACGACGGCGCGGTGGTCCGGGTGTGGCGGCGGCTGGCTGGTCAACGGTAGTGATCGGGAGCACACTGGCCCGGTGGCCAGCCACGTGCGGACCGAGGTCCGGGTCGAGGGCGTCGTGCAGGGCGTCGGCTTCCGTCCGTTCGTCTACGCGCTGGCCAACCGCCTCGGTCTGGCCGGTCTGGTCGGCAACGACGTGCACGGCGTGTTCGTCGAGGTGGAGGGATCAGCGGCGCGGGTCGAGGATTTCCTGACCGCGCTGCGCGTGGACGCTCCCCCGCTGGCCAGCGTGGAACGCGTCGCCATCCGCGACATCCCGCCGACCGGCGCGCCCGGGTTCAGCATCGTGGCGAGCCCGGTGGGCGGCGAACGCGCGACGCTGGTGTCCTCGGACAGCAGCACCTGTGCGGACTGCCTGGCTGAACTCGCCGACCCGGCCGATCGCCGGTTCGGCTACCCGTTCATCAACTGCACCAACTGCGGCCCGCGCTTCACCATCGTCCGCGACGTGCCCTACGACCGTCCATTCACGACAATGGCGGAGTTCGCGATGTGCGCGGAGTGCGCCGCCGAGTACCACGATCCAGCCGACCGCCGCTTTCACGCGCAGCCGACCTGCTGCCCGGCCTGCGGCCCGCACCTCAGCCTGCTCGGCACCGCTCTGCTCGACCACGAGGCGAACGACCCGATCCGCGCAACGACCGACCTGCTCCTCGACGGCGCGATCGTCGCCGTGAAGGGCCTCGGCGGCTACCACCTCGCCACCGACGCCACCAACCAGACCGCGACGGCCGCGCTCCGCGCGCGCAAACACCGCGAGGACAAGCCGTTCGCGGTCATGGTGTCCACAGTGGAACAAGCGCGCACACTGTGCGAAGTGGACGATCTCGCCGAATCCCTGCTGACCAGTCGCCGCCGCCCCATCGTGCTACTCCCCCGCATCCCCAGCGCATCCATCGCGAATGCCCTCGCCCCAGGCAATCGACAGCTCGGCGTCATGTTGCCCTACACGCCGCTGCACCACCTGCTGCTCGCCGCAGCGGCCAAGCCGATCGTGTTGACCAGCGGCAACGTGTCCGACGAACCGATCGCCTACCGCGACGCCGACGCGCTCGACCGGCTGCGCGGCATCGCCGACGCCTTCCTGGTGCACGACCGCGCGATCCACATCCGCACCGACGATTCGATCGTGCGCCCGTTCGACGGTCGCGAATCCGTGCTGCGCCGCTCGCGCGGCTACGTGCCTGAACCAGTAACGCTGACACACGGATTTCCGCGTCCCGTGCTCGCCTGCGGTGCCGAACTGAAGAACACCTTCTGCCTGGCGAAGGGCAATCGCGCGTTCCTCTCCCACCACATCGGTGATCTGGAGAACTTCGAGACGCTGCGCTCGTTCACCGAAGGCATCGCGCATTTCCGCCGCCTTTTCGACATCGATCCGGTGGTCGTCGCGCACGACCTGCACCCCGAATACCTGTCCACCAAGTACGCGCTGGAGCTCGACGGCGTCGAGCTGGTCGCCGTGCAACACCACCACGCGCACATCGCCAGCTGCCTGGCGGACAACGGCGAATCCGGTCCGGTCATCGGCGTCGCGTTCGACGGCACCGGATACGGTACCGACGGCACCATCTGGGGCGGCGAATTCCTGGTGGCCGACCTCGCCCGTTTCACCCGCGCCGGTCATCTCGACCCGGTGCCGATGCCCGGCGGGACGGCAGCCATCCGCGCGCCGTGGCGGATGGCTGCCGCGCACCTCGCGGCCGCCTACCCGGGTGGCATTCCCGATCTGGCCGTGCGGGACCGCAACGCACCGGACTGGGCTGCCGTGCTCGGGATGGCGGAGCGCGGGGTGAACTCGCCGCACACCTCCAGTGCGGGACGCCTGTTCGACGCCGTCGCCGCACTACTCGGTATTCGCGACACCATCAACTACGAAGGCCAGGCCGCGATCGAACTCGAACAACATGCCGACCCCTCTGTTTGCGGCACCTATCCGATGTCCACACACGACACTCTGCCCTGCGCGGAACTGATCCGCGCGATCGTCGATGATCTCCTACGCGGCGAGCCGAGTCCCGTCATCGCGGCGCGCTTTCACAACGCGGTCGCGGACGCGGTGACGAACACCTGTGCGCTGATCCGCGACGAGACCGGGATCGGCGTGGTGGCGTTGTCCGGTGGCGTCTGGCAGAACCTGCTGCTCACCACGCGCACCATGAATTCGTTGCGAGCGCGTGGTTTCCGTGTACTCACCCATGCACGCGTACCGTGCAACGACGGCGGCATCAGCCTGGGCCAAGCCGCCGTCGCGGCAGCCCGCGATCAGTCCGCCTGATCCAACTTGGCGACCCCGGCCAGGTTCGCCGGGACGCTGCCCGCGAGGCCGTTGCGCACCGAGTCGAGCAGCGCCATGCCTTGCCCGGCAAGGGAAGCGACCACGCCGGTCAGGCCGTCGGCACCGTCCAGCACCGTCAGGTTCGAGCCCTGCAACCCTTCGGCCGCCGCGCGCAGCATCTCCGGCAGTTGCGCGATCACGGCTTGGTCGAGCGCGATCCGGCCCTCCGCTGCCGCTGCCTGCGCGGACAGTTTGGTGGCGTCGGCCTGCGCCTTGGCCAGCCGCACGATCCGGTCGGCTTCGGCCTCGGCGGGCTTGACGACCTCGGCGATCAGTTCGGCTTCGCGCAGTTCCGCGTTGCGCATGGCGACCTGTGCCTTTTCCGCGAGCACCGCCTGCTGCGCCTTGGCCTCCGCCAGCGGACCGGCCTGCGCGGCGGTCTGCTGGGCCTCGTCGATCTCGGCCTGATAGCGCGCCTGCATCACAGCCGTTTCGCGGGCGTAGGCGTTCTGCGCGCGCACGCTTTCCTGCTGCGCCTGGACACTCATCTGGTCGGCCGCTGCCTGGGCGACCTTCGCGTCCTGGTTGACCCTGGCCTGGTGCGGCGCGGCGAGCGCGCGGATGTAGCCGGAGCCCTTGTCGTCGATGCTGCTGATCTGCAACGAGTCGACGGCCAGGCCGATGCGCGCCATCTCGCCGGTGCTCGCGTCCAGAATCGCGATGGCGAGCGTCTGCTGCTCGCGGATGATCGACTCGACGGTCATGCTGCCGATGATGCTGCGCAGGTGGCCGGAGAAGATCCGGCCGACCAGCGTCGCCATCTGTCGCTGGTCGCCCTGGAAACGGCGCGCTGCCGCGGCTATCGACTCGTGGTCGTCGCCGACCTTGAACGCGATGACCGCCTGCACGGCGAGCGTCAGTCCTTGCTGAGTGAAGCAGTCTTCATAGACTTCGGCTTCCTGCATGGCCAGCGAGAGCCTGCTGGAGCGCGCGAAGATCGGCATCACGAACGCGCCGTGCCCGGTGACGATCTTGAACTGTAACCGGTCCACACCACGCTGTTTTCGCCCGCTGATGAGCAACGCCTCATTGGGCGCGGGCACGCGATATCCAAACACCGCTACGACCTTTCACCGCGGACGTCCGAGTCCGCGCCAGGATGGATCCACGGTTCCACGTCGACTTGGCGGGAGCCGCGGCTGTTGATGATCAACACCGCCGCGCCACTGGACAACGGCTCGGCACAAAAGGCGAGGTAGTAGTGCGGGATGCCGTCGACGACGACCCGCACCTCCCCCGGACGCGAACCGCCGCGCACAGCCGTGACGATCCGGCCGGTCCTGCCGACCAACGTCTCGCCTGTCACGTCGCGCCTCCACCCAGTGCCTGCGCCGCGCGAGTCGCAGAACCCGGAAGTCCCTTGTCCTGCACTGCGTCCGAGCGTCTCGGCTGAACTGAATTGAACACCCGGCCGGAACAAATGCACCCATGATCCGGATCACTCAGGATTTATGAGCCGTCGATGGACGAAACAGCGGACCGACCGCACTTCGAGCCGAGTACAGTCCGGCAGATGATCCGTGGGGGATGGCTGTCAAGGTGACGGGCAACCAGGTCGCCGTGCAAAGTCCGGCCGACAACCCGAACGCCTCGTGCGCGTTGAGCTGGCGCGCGCTCGCTGGCTAGTAGCTCAGGTGTGCGCGGCGAGGCGTTTGCGCAGCCAGTCCAGCCAGTCGGCGATGCCCTCGCCCCGGGTGGCGGACAGGCGCAGCACGACGATGTCCGGGTTGAGCTTGCGCGCGTCGGCGATGAACCGGTCAACGTCGAACTCGACGTAGGGCAGCAGGTCGGTCTTGTTGAGCAGCACCAGGTTGGCGGCGCGGAACATGTGCGGGTACTTCAGCGGCTTGTCCGCGCCCTCGGTGACCGAGGTGATCACGATCTTCGCGGCCTCGCCGAGATCGAACAGCGCCGGGCAGACCAGGTTCCCGACGTTCTCGATCATCACGATCGAGTCGGTGGGCGGGTCGAGTTCCCGCAGGGCGCGCGCGACCATCTCGGCGTCCAGGTGGCAGCCGGCGCCGGTGTTGATCTGGATGGCGGCGCAGCCGGTCGCGCGGATCCGGTCGGCGTCGAACTGGGTTTCCTGATCTCCTTCGATGACCGAAATCGGGAGTTCGGGGATGGTGCGTTCCAGCAGGGTGGTCTTGCCTGCGCCCGGCGAGCTCATCAGGTTGACGGCGAGTACCCGCCGGTCGGCGAGCCAGTGCCGGTTGGCGTGCGCGAGGTGGTCGTTCTTGGCGAGCACGTCCTGTTCGAGCAGCACGGTCCGGTGCTGGTGCTCGTCGGAGTGGGTGTGGGTGTCGCCGCAGCCGCAGGTCGCGCACATTCAGACCACCTCAACCGATCGAATCCGCAGCTGTTGCCCGGTCAGCACGGCAACGTTCGCGCTGCCGCACGGGCACAGCAGAATCAGGTCGTCCACATCGAACTCGGTGTCGCATTCGGCGCAGCGCGCCCGGCCGCCCGGCTCGTCGATGTCGAGCCGGGCGCCTTCCAGCAACGTGCCGGCCACCACCAGGTCGAAGCAGAACCGCACCGAATCCGCCACGATCCCGGACAGCTTGCCGATCTCCAGCTGCACACCGGCGATCCGGGTGTCCGGCAACCGGTCCAGGACCGCGTCCACCACGCTCTGGGTAATGGAGAGCTCGTGCACTAACAGATCCTGGGCAGCGGGTCACCGACCAGCATGTCCACGATCCGGGTGCCGCCGAACGCGGTGCGCAGCAGCACGATGCCGGGCGGGTCGGCGGCGATCCGCCCGATGATCGCGGCCTCGCGGCCGAGCGGGTTGTTGTGCATGGCGTCCAGCGCCGCGTCTGCTACGGCGCCGTCCACGATCGCGACGATCCGGCCTTCACAGGCCACGTAGAGCGGGTCGATGCCGAGCAGTTCGGACGCGCCGCGCACCTCCGCGCGCACCGGGATGTCGTCCTCGGCGACGATCACGCTCACATCGGCTGCCTTGGCGACCTCGTTCAGGATGGTCGCCACTCCGCCGCGCGTCGCGTCCCGCATGGCACGAACACCGCCGGGCACGGCGGCAAGCAGGTCGGCGACCAGGCCGTTGACGGCGGCGGTGTCCGAGGTGAGGTCGGTGTCGATGTCCAGCTCGCCCCTGGCCAGCATCACCGTGACGCCGTGATCGCCGATCGGCCCGGACACCAGCACCGCATCGCCCGGTTTCGCGTTGACCACGCCAAGATCGAGCCCGTCGGGCACGACGCCGACACCGGCGGTGTTGATGTAGCAGCCGTCGGCCTTGCCGCGCTGGACGACCTTGGTGTCCCCGGTGACCACCTGTACGCCGGCGGCCTCGGCGGCGGCGCGCATGGACGCCACGATGTGTTGCAGGTCGGCGACCGGGAAGCCCTCCTCCAGGATGAACCCGGCCGAGAGGTACATCGGCGTCGCGCCGGACACCGCGAGGTCGTTGACGGTGCCGTTGATCGCGAGATCACCGATGTCGCCGCCGGGGAAGAACAGTGGCGAGACCACGTAGCTGTCGGTGGTGAGCGCGATCCGGCCGCCCGCCATCGAGAGTCTTGCCGCGTCCTCCATGGGTTCGAGCAGCGGGTTGCGGAAGGCGTCCAGGAAGATCGCCTCGATCAACGTGTGCGTCGCCTTGCCACCGGAGCCGTGCGCGAGGGTGATCCGTTCTTCCTTGACCCGCGCGCGAGCCCGCCTGGCCCTGTCGATGCGTTCCAGGACCAGCGCCTCGCGTTCCCCTGGCGCCACCTTGGAAAAGTGCCTCTGGTCGACCTGGCTCTCGTGTTCGGCGAGCGCCTCTTCGACCCAGTTCTTCTGCTCGGTCACCGCACCGTCGCCTCCTTGACCCGCTGGCGGGTGAACCGGCCGAAGTTGTAGTAGGCGGCGCAGGCGCCCTCGGGCGAGACCATGCACGTGCCGATCGGCGTCTCCGGCGTACAGGCCGTGCCGAACACCTTGCACTCCCACGGTTTCAGCACGCCCTTGAGCACCTCACCGCACTGGCACGCCTTGGGATCGGCGACCCGCACCCCGGGCACCTCGAACAGTTCTTCCGCGTCGAACCGCGCGTACTTCTCCCGCACGCGCAACGCGGAGTGCGAGATGAAACCGAGTCCGCGCCATTCGAAGTACGGCCGCAGTTCCATGGTCTCGTTGATCGCCTTCAACGCGACGATGTTCCCGTCCCACGGCACCACGCGCGAGTACTGGTTCTCGATCTCGGCGCGGCCCTCGCTGAGCTGGATCATCAGCATGTAGATGGACTGAAGGATGTCGAGCGGTTCGAAACCGGCGACCACAACGGGTTTGCCGTAGTCGCGGGAGATGAACTCGTACGGCCGGCAGCCGATCACGGTCGACACGTGGCCTGGCCCGAGGAACCCGTCCAGGCGCAGGTCCGGCGAGTCGAGAATGGCCTTGATGGCAGGCACGATGGTGACGTGGTTGCAGAAGATCGAGAAGTTCTCGAGCCCTTCCTGCGCCGCGCGCAACACCGTCATCGCGGTCGACGGCGCGGTCGTCTCGAAGCCGATGGCCATGAACACCACCCGCTTGTCCGGATTCTGCCTGGCGATCTTCAACGAGTCCAGCGGCGAGTAGACCATCCTGATGTCGACGCCGTTCGCCTTGGCGTCGAAGAACGAGCCGCGACTGCCCGGGACACGCATCATGTCCCCGAACGAGGTCATGATCACGTCCGACGCGGAGGCCAGCGCCATGGCGTCGTCGACGCGTCCCATCGGGATCACGCACACCGGGCAACCGGGGCCGTGTACCAGGGTGATGCTCTCGGGGAGGTAGTCCTCGAGGCCGTGTTTGTAGATGGTGTGCGTGTGTCCGCCACACACCTCCATGAACTTGTACTGCCGCCCCGGTTCACACAGACCGGCGATCTTCGCGGCCAGCGCGTGCGCGGTGTCCGCGTCCCGGAACTCGTCGACGTACCGCATTCGACCCGACCTCCTTATTCTATTAGTGATTCGCGGAGCGCGTCGATCTCGTCGGCGTAGGCCTGACCGATGCTCTCCAGGAAGTCCAGGGCGGCTTTCGCCTCGGCTTCGTCGATTTTGGACAGTGCAAAGCCGACGTGGATCAGGACCCATTCCCCTGGCTTGGGTTTGTCGTCACCGAGCAGGCCGATGTTGATGGCGCGACGTACGCCACTGACCTCGACCCTGGCCAGATCCGGTTTGTCCGCGAGGATTTCGATCACCTCGCCGGGAATGCCGAGGCACATGTCATGCATCTCCTCAGGTTTCGGTTACATGCGGCTCATCTCGACGTATCTCTTTACGTCCGGCGCGAGTTTCCGGTAGGCAACGCTCGCCAGCCACGCCACGGCGGCGAGCACGATGATTCTTCGCAACAACTGCGATCACACCCCCTCTCTGACAGCGAGCTCGTGGTCGACCAGGTCGATGACGGCAAGCGCGGCACCGTCGAGCGCGGCGGTGACCGGCGCGGACAGGCCGATCCGGTCGGTGACCTCGGCGGGTTCGCACCCGACCAGGATCATCCGACCGGGTTGGCCGCCGAGCAGGGTGAGCAGCTCGACCACCGCGTCGGGTTGCATGCCATGCGCGTCGACCGCGCTCTGCCCACCGGAAAACGGGTGGTTCTCGTCCAGTTCGACGACGGTGACGGTGCCGGGTTCGTCGCCGCGCGCGGTCGCGTCGAGCAGGATGGTGGTGTCGTAGCCGGTCATCAGGTCGTAGGCGAGGTGCATGCCGCTGATGCCGTAGTCCGCGACGGTCACACTGTCCGGGAAGTCGTGCGTCGCGAGGCGCTGCGCGAGTTCGACGCCGAACCCGTCGTCGGCGAGGAACATGTTGCCGATCCCGGCGATCAGGATCCTCATAGCGGTTCGACCTCCTCGGGCGCGAAGTAGCGGAACCGGCCCTGCAACAGCTCCAACTCGGCGGCGGGATCGCCTTCCAGGGTGACGGCCAGGTGGATGTCGCCGTCCACGTCGAAGATGACCGACTCGACGTTGGCGATCCGGCCGGTCAGGAACATGTCCTGCGCGTCTGCTCGCTTGAGACCTGGGCGCAGGATCACTCGGCTGCCTTTGGCGACGGCCTTTCCCGCGACCACGACACTGTCGGTTTCCGGGGACACGGATTCGTCGGCGGCCGGGTTCCACCACGGTGCGTCCGGTGGCTTCAACTCGCCTGGCTCGCGGAATTCGGGCACCTGGTCGACTTCGCCGGTGACCGCGCGCAGGTAGCGGATGGTGCCGTGCAGGCGGTCCCAGAGCTCGGCAGGCATGCCATCGACGTTGTCGATGATCTCCTTGGCGCGCGGATCGGTCGCGCGGGCTTCGCGCTTCTCGTCGTCGGTCAGGGCCAACGTGCGCAGAGTGAGGATTTCGTCGATCTCGGTGCCGTCGAACAGGTTCTGCGGACTCTCCGGCGCGATGCCCGGGTAGTCGTCGAGGATGATCGGCGAGACGAGCAGCATGTCCCGGGCGTCCTCGGAGCCAATCATGATCGGCCAGGCGCCATCCTGCTGGCACGCCTTCACCGCCGGCTTGGCCCATTCCGGCGGTTCGAGCAACGAGATCAGCCGGCCGTCGCGCAGCACCAGCACCGCGTGGCAGGCGATCAGCGCCGTGCGCAGCGCGGCTTCGCGATCCGTGTCGGTCGCGGTGCTGGTGTTCGACATGGTCAGCCGGACTCGCACGCCGCCGTAGGGGCCGGGCAGTTCTGCCGCGCTGGCCCGGACTTCGGCGGTCAGCGGGGCTCGGGTGCGTTCGGTTTCGCCGTCGGTTTCGGTGCCGCCGGGGATGGTGATCGGGGTGACGCGTTCCGCGGCGAGCAGGTCCGAGATCGCGAACGAGACGTCTGCCTCCTGCTCGACGGCCTCCTGCCAACTGGTCCCTTCGGTCAGTCTGGTTTGCACCTGGAGGAACCGCACGCGTACGTGCGCGACGGCGGTGGGACGCGGTTCGGCGAGGAAGTCGACGAACATGGTGTCGCGTTCGCCGCTGCCGGTGGCCACGAAGGCGGGCGGCATCAAGACCCCGAACTGCCAGCGGACCTGGTTCTTGGTCGACGACGCCCGGTACGGGTAGAGCAGGTAGCCCTCGTAGAGGACCGCGTCGGCGACCGGCTTGACCAGTTCGAACTGTGCTTCGGCGGTCATTGCTCCGCCTCCTTGAGGAGGGCGGTCATCGCCGCGTCCCAGGTGGGGATGGCGTGCTTGGCCTTGTAGCGCAACAGTTCGTCGACGGTGGCCTTGGACAGCCGGATCCACGCCTCGCCGGGGAAGTAGGTGTTCATCAGGTTCTGCCACACCGTGATCGGCATCGGGTAGTTCACATCCGAGCTCCACGAGATCTGGTCCACCCAGAACCCGTTCTGTCCCTTGCTGAACACGGTCCCGCTGAACATCAACGCCATCGGGACCACGCCGTCGGCGAGCGCGTGGAAGTACTTGCCGGCTGCCACCTCCAGGTCGTAGGTGATCGGCACCGGCAGGTCGATCTCGGTGCTGCCGCGAAAACTCGGCACCATGATCGAGACGGTGGTGAACTGCATCGGCTTCAACGTGTCGCCCCAGCGGGCGCGTTCGCCGAACAGGTGGGTCAGCAGCTCGGCTTCGTCGTCGTTGTAGCGGCGGCGCTGCGGTTCGATGCGCATCTGGCAGCGCAGCGCGACCGCGTGCACCGGCGCGCCGTCGGCCTCGGTGATCCGTAGCTTGAACAGCAAGGTGGGGCTGGTGCCGTAGGGGTCTGGGCGGGCACCGAGACATTCGAAGCTCAGCTCAGCCATCGCTGCGCTCCCGCAACTGCGCGAAGAACGCGTCGATGGCTTCGCGCGCCTCGCTGCCGCCGTCGAACCCGCGCCAGTGCAACCGGATCAGGCCGACCAGCTCGTAGCAGACGTCGATCGGCACCAGGAAGCACGCGAACCCGTCGTCGGTTCGCTTGACCAGCAACGCTTCCACGTCCGGTCGGACGTCGGCGAAGCGCGGATTGTCGGCCAGCAGGGTGCTCCAGGCGTCCAGCGGCAACAGTGATTCGGTCGCGCCTGCCGGGCTCGGGTAGAAGGCCATCGTCTTGTCCAGCAGCGAGTTGGTGAAGAAGAACGCCATGCCGACCGGGATGCCCGCGGACTCCCACATCGCCGCGCCGAGCACCAGCTTCGGCTCGTGGACGTAGCGATCCGGCACTGCCCGGTGCTTGCCCGCGCCGCGATGCGTGAACAGCAGGTAGCAACCGCGACAGGTGCACATGATCGCGCGGGTCTCGACGTTGACCACGTGCGAGTGCTCTGCCTCGCTGACCGGCGTCGCGCACATGTCGCAACGCTGCTCGCCGGTGACGACCGGCGGGGCCTGCTCCGGCTCAGGAGGAGTGTCCGGCTTGCGGAAGCGACGCAGGCCCGAGGTCATGAGAGCACCTCGACCGGCAACGCCACCCTGATGTGACCGGCCTCCGTCAGCAGCGGCAGCGGATCGAGGTGGGTTTTGCCGGTGCCGCGACCGGCGCGGGTGACGTCGAAGTGGCTGGCGCAGTTCGGGCAGGTCAGGACCGTGCCGTCCAGGCTGCCCGCGGCGAGCACCGAACCGCAGGTCGGGCAGTGGTCGCGGTAGGCGTAGAGGTGATCGCCCACGTTGCACAGCAAGGTGGCCACGTCGCCGAGCCGCACGCTGGTGACGGTGTCGCGCGACGTGGCGGCTGTTACCTCGAACCAGTCGGATTCGATCCGGGGCGGGGGTGGCGCGTCGACCGAGGTCAACGGGAGCAGCTTGTGTCCGCCCGGGCCGAGCTCCGATTCGTCGACGACGCCCTCGACCTGGATGTCCACGATCTCGGGCGCGACATCCTGGATCGCCTTCTCGATCGCGAGCTTCACGGTCACCGTCGACGACGGGCATCCGTTGCAACTGCCCGCGAGGCGCAGCTGGACCACGTCGTCGACCACGCCCACCAGGTCGACGTCGCCCGCGTGCGAACCGAGGTAGGGACGGACCTTGTCCAGCGCGACCCGCACGCGTTGCTCGGTGGACAGCGGGTGCAGGTCGTGCACCACAAGGACGCTGCCGACCAGCGGATCATCGCCGAGAGCCGAGGTGAGCGCGATGTCGCCGCGCTCGTGCACCAGCTCCATCACCCGCTCCAGCGTCGAACCGTAGAACTCGACCAACGTCGAGACCAGGTCCTCGACCCGCGCGCGCATGTTCTCGTCGCCGGTCTTGCCGATCTCGGTCAGCGCCTGCTCGACGTGCTGGCCGATCTGGTGCGCGTCCTGGCCCATGTCGCCTCCGCCATTGCGTACCGGCGCCCACGGCATGCGCGGGCGCCGGTAGTTCCGTCACGTCAGATCTGGTCGTTGTTGAAGGCGTGTGGCGAGTGCAGCTTGTTGAGCACCTTTCCGTTGCCAACGGACATGTGCACGCCACAGGGCAGGCACGGGTCGAAGCTGCGAACCGCGCGCATGATGTCGATGCCCTTGAAGTTCTCCTGGGTGTTCTCCTCGAAGATCGGCGTGTTCTGCACCGCGTCCTCGTAGGGTCCTGCGGTGCCGTAGGAGTCGCGGACGCTGCCGTTCCAGGGCGTCGGCGGGTACGGGTGGTAGTTGGCGATCTTGCCGCCCCTGATCACCATGTGGTGCGAGAGCACACCGCGCACGGCTTCGGTGAACCCGCAGCTGATGGCTTCCTCGGGCACCTTGAACGACTCCCAGGTCTTGGTGTGCCCTGCGCGCACCTCGGCCAGTGCCTTCTCGATGAAGTGCATCGCCGATGCCGCCGCGTACGCCTGGAAGTAGGTGCGGGCGCGGTTGCGCTCCAGCGCGTTACTCCACTGTGGAATCTTCCACTCGAAGGTGACCTCCGGCTTGTTCATGGTCTTGGGCAGGTTGATGATCACGCTGTGGCCGGTGGAGCGGATGTAGTCGTGGTTGACCAGGCCGGCCAGCGCCGTCGGCCACAACCGGGCGAGCGGGCCGCCGCCGGTGTCCAGCGCGAGGTAGTCCTTGCCGTCGAACCAGCGCGGCGACATGGTCCACGAGTACTTGTCGTCGAAGTCGCGCTTTGCCGGCCGAGGAATCGTGTGCTGGTTCCACGGGTGCCGACGGTCGACCGGGTTGCCCAACGGGTCGTTGTGCACGAACATCTCCTGGTCCTCCCAGTCCTCGTAGTACGAGGAACCGAGCAGGATCCGGATGCCCAGGTTGATGTCGACCAGGTCGGTGGTGACCAGTTTGCCGTCCACGACGACGCCCGGGGTGACGAACATCCGCCTGCCCCAGTCGGTCATGTTCCGGTAGCTGAAGTCGCAGTGGTCCGGGTCGTTCAGCGAACCCCAGCAGCCGAGCATGGTGCGGCGGTAGCCGACCATCTCGTAGCCGGGCAGGGCCTGGTAGAAGAAGTCGAACAGGTCGTCGTGCAGCGGGACGACGCGCTTCATGAACTCCACGTAGCGCATCAGCCTGGTCAGGTAGTCGGTGAACAGCTGGATCGTGGCCACCGTGCCAACGCCGCCCGGGTACAACGTGGACGGGTGCACGTGGCGCCCCTCCATCAGGCAGAACATCTCCCTGGTGTACCGGCTGACCTGCAACGCCTCGCGGTAGAACTCGCCCTCCAACGGGTTGAGCGCGCGCATGATGTCGCCGATGAAGCGGTAACCGTGCTGTTCGGCGTGCGGGGATTCGGTGCGGTTGGCCAGTTCCAGCACGCCCGGGTTGGTCTCCCGGACCATCCGTTCGCAGTAGTCGACGCCGACCAGGTTCTCCTGGAAGATGTTGTGGTCGAACATGTACTCGGCGGCCTCGCCGAGGTTGATGATCCACTCGGCGAGGTGCGGCGGGCGCACGCCATAGGCCATGTTCTGGTTGTAGACCGAGCAGGTCGCGTGGTTGTCGCCGCAGATGCCGCAGATCCTGCTGGTGATGAAGTGCGCGTCGCGCGGGTCCTTGCCCTTCATGAAGATGCTGTAGCCGCGGAACACCGACGAGGTGCTGTGGCATTCGACAACGCGCTTCTGCGCCCAGTCGATCTTGGTGTAGATCCCGAGGCTACCGACGATCCTGGTGATCGGGTCCCACGACATCTCGACTAGTTTGTCGGTGTCGCTGTTGCCCTTGGTCGTTGCCATCGCGCTTCCCTTACCAGGAGGACCGGTAGCCGGTCTTGAGTTCACCCTTGCTGCGCCAGGCCGGTTCCTTGTCGGCCTTGCGCGCCGTGAATCCGCGCAGCTTGCGCATGATCGAGCCGTAGGTGACACTCGCCGTTGCCGACACGTTCGCGCCGAGCGGCTTGTCCATGAACGGCATGAACTTGTCCGGGAAGCCCGGCATCGTGCAGCCGATACAGATGCCGCCCACGTTCGGGCAACCACCGACCCCGTTGATCCAGCCCCGCTTGGGCACGTTGCACTTGACGACCGGACCCCAACAGCCCAGCTTCACCAGGCACTTGGGTGAGCCGTATTCATCGGCGAACTCGCCCTGCTCGTAGTAACCGCCCCGGTCACACCCCTCGTGCACGGTCGACCCGAACAACCAGCGCGGGCGCAGCTGGTCGTCAAGCGGGATCATCGGTGCCTGACCGGAGGCCTGGTACAGCAGGTAGAGCAGGGTCTCGGAGAAGTTGTCCGGGTGCGTCGGGCAACCCGGGATGCACACGATCGGCAGACCGGCCTTGGACTTCCAGTCCCAGCCGAGGTAGTCGGGCACGCCCATCGCGCCGGTCGGGTTGCCCGCCATCGCGTGGATGCCGCCGTAGCAGGCGCATGTGCCCGCCGCGACGACCGCCAATGCCTTGGGCGCCAACCGGTCCAGCCATTCGCTGGTGGTCATCGGCTGGCCGGTGAGCGGGTTGTTGCCGAAACCCGACCAGTAGCCCTCGCGCTTGATGGACTCGTTCGGGATGGACCCCTCGATCACCAGCACGAACGGTTCCAGTTCGCCTCGATCCGCCTTGTAGAACCATTCGATGAACGTGTCCGCGCCTTGCAGCGGCCCGCATTCGTAGTCGATCAACGGCCAGTGCACCGCGATCTTGGGCAGGCCGGGCAGGGCGCCGAGCACGATCTCCTCGATACTCGGCTGGGTGGCCGCGGTCAGCGCCACCGAGTCCCCGTCACAGCTCAATCCGGCATTGATCCAGAGGATATGGATGGGAGACTCTTCCTCCGCCGCTGTGGCGGCATGGGCTGGCTCAGTCGCTGTCACGACGGATCACCTCTCATCGATGCTGCAGAACTTGTCAGGGTCAGCGTCAATTCCCAGAGCACGTGGTAGATCGTGGTCTGGGCTTCCTGGATGCGGTGCACCGAAGCGGAGTTCACCACGAACAGGTAGTCGATGCTGTCCAGCTCGGCCATCTTGCCGCCGTCGTAACCGGCGATGCCGACCGTCAACAGGCCGCGTCGGGCGGCTTCGTCGAAGGCACGCAACAGGTTGGCCGAGTTGCCGCTGGTGGACAGGCCGACCGCGATGTCACCGGACCGCGCGAAGGCCGCTATCTGGCGGGAGAACACGACATCGAAGCCGACGTCGTTGGACAGCGCGGTGACCACGGCGATGTCGTTGGTGAGGCCGAACGCGGGCAGCGGGCGTTCGTGACCGAGGAACAGGCTGGCCAGGTCCTGCGAGTCGGTCGAGCTGCCGCCGTTGCCGAAGGTCAGCAGCCGTCCGCCCGCCACGAAACGTTCGGCCATGTCGTCGGCGCATTCGGCGAGCCGGGCGCCGTCGACGGCGAGCACCTGACGGCGCAGCGCGATGATCTCGTTCGCCTTGTCCACAGTAGACCTGCGGACCTCCTGGAGCACCGCGTCGATGTTGCTGG
Organism: Pseudonocardiaceae bacterium; assembly: GCA_036494465.1. Lineage (GTDB taxonomy): Bacteria > Actinomycetota > Actinomycetes > Mycobacteriales > Pseudonocardiaceae > CAJCJE01. The sequence goes on along the minus strand of DASXOJ010000147.1, from coordinate 28,375 downwards.
TGTCTGCGTAGAGGAACGGGTAGAGGGCCTCGACCTCGGTCATGGCCGGATCACCGCGATGGCCTCGCTGGCGTGCACCAGTATCGTGTCGCCGACGTGCGCGGACACCAGCGCGACGCTGACCTCCTCCTCGCTACTTCCAGTGTCCACAATGGCCAGATCATCGGCCTGCAGGCGCAGCACCCTGACCTGGACCGCGAGGTCCGAGCAGGTGATGCACACTTCGTCGTGGCACTCCTGGCTTTCCTGGAGATCCGGTACGTACTGCGGTTCGGTCATGTCAGCACTCCCGGGGCGAGCACGCCGGGCTGCTCGAAGAACACGTGCACCAGTTCCCACAGAATGTGATACGTGGTCACGTGTACTTCCTTGATCACCCGGGGATCATTCGAATCGGCAATCAACAGGTGATCGATTTCGCGGCTGGCCGCGATCTTTCCGCCGTTTCCGCCGACCAGGGCAATGGTCAACATGCCGAGACCATGTGCCACGCTCAGCCCGCGCAGCACGTTCTCGCAGTCACCGTCGGTTGATATACCGAGGGCGATATCCGCTGGCTCGGCAAGGAAACGTATCTGGTGGGCGAATATTTCGGCGAGTCCGTCTCGATTGGCTATGCCGGTGATGGTGGCAATATCGGCGGTCAGCGAAATAGCGGGCAGTGCGCGTTTTCCGACGATGACCGGGTGGACGAACTCGACCGCGACGTGCTGCGCGTCGGTGCTGGGCCCACCGTTGCCGAAGACGACAAGTTTTCCGCCCTGGTGAAAGCGAATCGCCATGGCGTGGCACGCCCGCGCGACCGCGGTGGCATCGTGGGCCAGCGCCTCGATCGGCGCCACTCGACGATCGAACAATTCCGCGACGGAGCTCACCTCAACGGACGACCGCGCCATTGCGGGTCACTTCCTCATGTGGTGGAACCAATTTGTGGTGGGGGCAGTTCGGTCGAGCTGATCGATCTCTCGGTAGCCAAACATAGGGGTGTGATGCCGATCACACAAGGTGTTTCATTCGCCCCTATTAGGGTGAATTTCACACCTCTTGATCGATCATTATTGTTGGCCCTTTGCTTGAGCCCGCTTCAGCTAGATCTTTTCCGCGCTTACCGCACCGTTGGCGATGGCGGTGAACCCCGTGGATCCATCGGAATGTCAGCGATGTTCATGATCCGAGTCGCCAGAATTTCTTGAGTAACGAGGGAGATCGTAACACCGTGCGATCACGCCGCCAACTGGATCGGTGCCGCCACCAAGGCGCTGCGGGCGCGGCGTTCGTGCCACCCGAGACCGGTCACCGCCAGCAGCACGACCGCGAAGCCGGTCCACTGGCTGACCGTGAACGTCGCGCCGAGCACGGTCACGCCGAGCACCGCGGCGGTCGCCGGAAACGCCAACTCGGCCAGGGTGGCGCGCGCCGCGGGCGTCGCCTGGAGGCCGGTGTAGTAGAGCCCGAGCGCGAGCAGACCGGGCACCAGCGCGAGCAGTACGAGTCCGAGGATGTCGCCGGAGTGGACACCGATCGGCGCGCCCTGGACGAGCACGATGGCGCTCGCGCCGAGCAGACCGAACACATAGCGCAGCACGGTCACCTCCCACGCGGAGAGCCGCTCGCTGACCAGTCGGCCGAGGACGGTGCCGCCCGCCCACAGCGCGGCGGCGCCCAACGCGAGCAACGCGGACTCGGCGGCGCTGACCTGAACCTGAAAGGGATTCGGGAAGGTCAACAGCCAGGCCCCCGCGATCGCCGGAATGGCGAACCAAAGGTACCCGCGCCGGATTCGCTCGCCGAGTACCAGCCAGGCGGCGAGGATGGCGAAGATCGGCTGGAACTTCTGCAGCACCAGCGGGGTCACCGGATCACCGACCGCGAACGCCTGAGTGAACAGGGCGGTGGCCAGCGCGGACGCGCCGACGCCGACCGCGATCACGGCGGCCCGCTCCCGCCAGGTGCACCGGCGCAGCGCCCGCAGCGCCATCGGCACCCACGGCAGCAGCACGACGAAGACGATCGCGTGCTCCCAGAACACGACCGTGGCTGCCGGCAGGACGTCGGCCAGCGGTTTGCGGAGCAGGCCGTCGGTGCCCCACAAAGCTGCCGATAAGGCGACCAGCCAGGTCCGATCCGCCGGGATGCTGCTGCTCGCCAAGGTCGACCTCCGAGAAAAACGACGTTCTGATACGTGAAGGACTTACGCGTCAATTCCCAACCAACCGCAACGGCCAGTCATTCCGTCCTTGTTGTGTGCGACACGATCAGGCGCTCATGTCCGGATGGTCCGGCACCAGCCGACATGACCAGCCAAGATGGAAAGTGCACGCACGCGAGGCAACCGGCGGGCAAGAGCTACCGTGCGTGGTAGGTCGTGGGACAGGAAGGCAATGCCGATGATCGACATCCTGCTTGACGTGGACACGGGCGTCGACGACGCCCTGGCCATCCTGTTCGCGGCCCGGCACCCCGAACTCAACCTGCTCGGCGTCAGCTGCGTCGCCGGTAACACCCACGTCGACCAGGTCGTGCGCAACACGCTCAAGGTGCTCGACGCGGCAGGCGCCGGCGAGGTCCCGGTGGCGCGCGGCGCGAGCAGGCCGCTGCTCGAACCGAACCGCGACGCCGCCCATGTGCACGGCAAGGACGGCATGGCCGATCTCGGCCTGCCCGAATCCGAGCGAAAACCGTCCGAAATGCACGCCATCGAGCTGTTACGCAGCCGCATCATGAACAACGCCGAGCCGGTGACTCTCGTCTCGCTGGCTCCGATGACCAACCTGGCCCTGCTGCTGCGGGCCTACCCGGAAGTAACCGCCAAGCTCGCCAAGATCATGGTGATGGGCGGCTCCGCCTCCACCGGCAACGCCACCGCGGTCGCCGAGTTCAACGTCTGGCACGACCCGGAGTCAGCCGCGATCGTCTTCGGCTGCGACGCCCCGGTGACCATGTACGGGCTGGACGTCTTCTACGGCGCGACCGCCTCCGCTGCCGAGGTCACCAGCCTCTCCGCCAGCACCGATCCCGGTGCCGTGCTCGCAGGCCGACTCCTCGAACACGCGCTGCGCGCCAGCGGCGGCGACCACCGCATCGGCAGAGCTGGCGGCGCGCACCTCGGCGACGCGGGCGCGGTCTGCGCGGTCGCCGAACCCGAGCACCTGCGCACCGAGCTCTTACCCCTCCAGGTCGAACTCGCCAGCGGCCTCACCAGAGGCCAAACCATCGTGGACCGGAGGTCGTTGCGCGGCGACGCGGAACACCACGGTCATCCCCTGCTCACCGAGCGGGTCAGCGTCGGGCTCGGCATCGACGGTGACCGCTACGGCCAGCTGTTCACCCAGACCCTGCTCGCTCCGGTGGTGTCGGCATGAGCAGGCAACCCCGGGTTTGCGTGGTCGGTTCGCTCAACATCGACGTCATCACGCACGTCAACGCACATCCGACGCCCGGCGAGACCGTGCGCGGCCAGGGCCTGACCCGGCTGCCCGGTGGCAAGGGCGCCAACCAGGCGTTAGCCGCGGCCCGTTCGGGCGCCAAGACCAGGTTGATCGGCCGGATCGGCGATGACGAGGCGGGTGACGCCTACCGGCGCGGACTGTCCGCCCGGCACGTCGACTGCTCCGGGGTGGTGGTCGCGCCGGACACGCCGACCGGCACCGCGTTGATCGCCGTCGACGAGCACGGCGAGAACACCATCATCGTGGTCCCGGGCGCGAACGAGGCCATGGATGAGAAGGCCGTCGAGGTCGAGGAGCACACCATCCGCTCGGCGGATGTGCTGGTGCTGCAACTGGAAATCCCGATGCCCTCGGTGCTGCGGGTCGCCGAGATCGCGGTGGAGTGCGGCATCCGGCTGATCGTGAACCCGTCGCCGTGGATGCCGCTGCCCGAGCAACTCCTCGCCGCCGTCGACCCCCTGATCGTCAACGAGCACGAGGCCGCGCAGCTCGGTTCGACCGCGCCGGAGTCGTTGTGCGTCACGCTCGGCTCGGCGGGTGCCCGCTGGGGCGGCGCTACCTCGACCGCGCCTAAGATCGACGTGGTCGACACCACTGGCGCGGGCGACGCGTTCGCGGGGGCACTGGCTGCGGCGCTGGCCGCTGGCGCGGACCGGACCGAGGCGTTGCAGGCGGCGACCCACGCGGGCGCGACCGCGTGCACCTGGCCCGGTGCGCAAGGGTGGTCGTTGTAGCGCCATAGGAGCGGAGGCGGCGGTGCGGATCGGCATCCTCGGACCGCTCACCGTGCACGGCTCCACCGGTACGCCGATCGAGATCACCGCGGCCGGACCTCGCCTGTTGCTGCTGCGGCTGGCCGTTGACGCGGGCCGGGTGGTCAGCACCGGCGCCCTGATCGACGACCTGTGGCCCGGCGCTCCTCCAGCCGATCCGGCAGGCGCCCTGCAAACCCTGATCGCCCGGCTGCGCAGAACGCTCGGCAACGACCGCGCCGCGATCAGCTCGCACCCGACCGGCTACGCCCTCGACGTCTCCCCGGCCAACCTCGACGCGACCCGGTTCACCGAACTGGTCGACGCGGCCCGCTGCGGCGATCCCGCGCACGCCGCCGACACGTTGCGCGCCGCGCTCGCCCTCTGGCGCGGTCCGGCGCTGGCCGACGCGCCGGACGCCGAGTTCGCGATCGCGCCGCGCACCCGGCTCACCGAGCTGCGCGACGCCGCCCACCTGGACCGGATCGCCGCCGACCTCGCGGTCACGCCCGCTGTCATCGATCCGGCCGTGCTCGTCGCCGAACTGGAAGAGACCTGCGCGGCGCACCCGCTGCGCGAACGCCCGGCCGCCCTGCTCATCAGCGCCCTGCTGCGCACCGGCCGCCGCGCGGACGCGCTCGCCACGTTCGACCGGATCCGCGCCCGTCTCGCCGACGAACTCGGCATGGACCCCGGCCAGGAACTGCGCGACGCCCACCAACTCGCCCTGACTGACGTGGAGCTCACGTCCAGCGGGAACCTGCCCGCCGCGCGGACCAGTTTCGTCGGGCGGGAAACCGAGGTCGCGCGGGTCCGCCAGTTGCTCGGCACCGCGCGACTGGTCACGTTGACCGGGTTCGGTGGCGTCGGCAAAACCCGGCTGGCCATCGAGACGGCTGCGGGGCCAACCCCGCCGGACGGCACCTGGCTGGTCGAACTGGCCTCGGTCACCGAATCAGGCGGCATCGCGCCGACGGTGCTGGCCGCGTTCGGCAGGCACGGCAGCGGGCTGCTCGGCGAGCTGAACCAGCCCGGCGCGACGATCGAGCCAGCACAACGCCTGCTCGACGTGCTCGCGGACAAGTCGCTGCTGCTGGTGCTGGACAACTGCGAGCAGATCGTCGACGGCGTCGCCGAGCTGGCCGATCGGCTGCTGTCCCGGTTCGCCGGGCTGCGCATCCTGGCCACCAGCCGCGAACCGCTCGGCATCGCCGGCGAGGTCCGCTACCCGGTCGACCCGCTCGGTTCAGCCGCTGTGCAGCTGTTCACCGAACGGGCGCTGGCCGCGTCGCCTGGATTGCGGCTGGACCCCGACGTCGTCGAGCGGATCTGCCACGAACTCGACGGCATCCCGCTGGCCATCGAACTCGCGGCGGCCCGGCTCAGTTCGCTCACCCCGCACCAGCTCGCCGAGCGCCTCGACGCACGGATCGGCTTGCTGGGCAAGGGATCGCGCACCACCAACGCGCGGCACCGCACGTTGCGCGCGGCACTGGACTGGAGCTGGGAGCTGCTCGACGAAGCAGAGCAGGTGTTGCTGCGCAGGATGGCGGTGTTCGCGGGCGGCGCCGATCTGGCCGCGATCGAACAGGTCTGCGCGACTCCGGACGCGCTCGACCTCGTGTCCGGTCTCGTCGACAAGTCCCTGGTCGTCCTGCGCTACGACACCGGGCGCTATGGCCTGCTGGCGATCGTGCGCGAATACGCGGCCGAAAAACTCGTCAAGGCAGGCGAAGAAACCCAACTCCAACACGCCCATGCCAGCTATTTCGCGGATTTCGCCCGCGACCTCGAACCCCACCTGCGCACCGCCGACCAGCTCGACGCGCTCGCGCGGTTCGACGGCAACCAGCGCAACCTCGACGCCGCCCTCGGCTACGCCTGCACCCTGCCCGCGCCGGAAGTCGCGCTCCGGCTGGTCGCCGCGAGTGTGTGGCGCTGGTCGTTGCGCGGTCAGCGGGTCGAGGCGCGGCACTGGGCCAGCGAGGCGCTGCGCGCGGCGGGTGAGACCGCGCCGCCCGGCGCCCGCCACGAGTACGAACTGTGCCTGCTGCTGGAACCGGACCGGCACGACCTGTTCGACTACCTCACCCTGCTGCGCGAATGGCGGCATCCGGCGGTGTTCGCGGCGACGAACCTGGGCCGCTGGCCGAGCGCGGTCGAACTGGCCGACATCCGGCAGCATTTCGGCGAATCCTCGGACTGGCTGCTCAGCCAGTCCGACCCGTGGCTACACGCGACCGGCGAGTTCAGCGCAGGCATGATCGCCGCCGAATTCGTGGCAGGCGGCTCCATCGAAGCGGAAACGCACCTGCGCCGGGCGCTGGCCGAGTTCGGCAAGATCGGCGACCGGTGGGGCCTGTTCTACGCCAGTTTCCAGCTCTCCCAAGTACTGTCGCACCTCGGCGACTACGACCAGGCAGCCGGATTCTTGACTACCGCCCGCGCCTGCGCGACGGCTTTGGGTGGCGCGGACGCGTTGCCGGTGCCGCTGATGTCGCTGATCCACTCCGGCGAACTGCACACGAACGCGGGCGACTATCCAGCCGCGACCGCCGAACTCGCCGAAGCCGCGGCCACCGCCGAACGCCTCGGTGACCCGGTCGCCGCCGCGCGCGTGTTGCACGCGCGCGGTGAACTCGCCCGTCGCCAGGGCGACATCGCCGAAGCCGTCGGACTGCACCGGGCGACCGTGCGGCTGTCCACCGAACTGGCCGCGCGCCGCACCCCAGCTGAGGGCCTCTCCACGCAGTTCGTCGCCCGCGCGCACAGCAGCCTCGGTCGCGTCCTCTCGTTGTCCGGTGACCAGACCGGGGCCCGCGATCTGCACGGTCGGGCGATCGAACTGCTCGCCACCATGGTCGACGCGCCGGTCCGCGCCGGAATCCTGGAAGCGGCGGCGGAATGGTGCATCGGCCAGGGCCACGCCGAGGCCGCCGCCGTGCTGGTCGGCGCCGCGACCGCGTTGCGCGGCGCTACCGCCAACCTGCCGGACGTGCGCGCGGTGCGTGCGAAATGCCAGGCCGAACTGGGCGAAGCCGCGTTCCGGAAAGCCCTGGAACGCGGCCAGTCCCTCTCCAACCCGGAAACGTTGGCCCTACCGGAGAGCTAGGTACCCGGCCACCGCGTCCGCGTCGTTCGCGGCGAGACCGAGGTAGCCGTCCGGCCGGATCACGAACACCGTCGGCCCGTTCACCTGGTAGCCGGCCGCGACCAGACCCTGATCGTCCACAATGTCCGTACCGACCGCGTACACCGGAACACCAACCTCGCCAACGGGCACACCAAAGGTGAGCACCGTCCAGTGTGGACCGCGCAGCAGCTCGAAAATCCGGATCGGGTTGCCGTTCGCGTCCAGCGCGGGCGCGTCCGGTGCCCGGTCGCCGGCCTGCACGCCACCCGGTTCGGCGCGCAGTTCGCGGGACAGTGGGCCGCCCCGGTAGTTGAGCGACAACTGCTGGGTTTCGGGTCCGCGCTGGTGCGCGTCCTCGTCGCCGCGCTGGTGCGCGTCGATCAGTTTTTTGGACAGGCGCAGCACGTCCTGCGCGATCGGCACCCGCTCCTCCTGGTAGGTGCCCAGCAGGTCGGCGGGCGCGCCAGTCAGCACCGCGGCCAGCTTCCAGCCGAGGTTGTAGCCGTCCTGCACGCCGGTGTTCAGGCCCTGCCCGCCGGTCGGTGGGTGCACGTGCGCCGCGTCGCCCGCCACGAACACGCGGCCGACCTGGAACTTCTCGACCATGCGCACGTTGAGCCGCCAGAACGTGGACCAGGTCAGGTCGGTCAGCTCGACCTTCGGGTTCTCCTCGGACGCGCGGTCGACGACCCCACGCAGGTAGTCCAGGGTGAGGTCGGCGTCGCGCTCCGGCGGCGTGCCCGCCAGCACGAACGCGTCCGGGTAGGTGCCGTAGAGCGGAGTGAACGCCACGAACGCGGTCGCGTTCATCGGGTCGTCGCTGTTGCCGAACACGTGGCCGATCTCGTGGTCGAGACCGGGTGCGCGGACATCGGCGAGCATCAGGCGCAGGTCCTCGTCGGTCTCGCCGACGAACTCCAGCCCCAGCGTGCGCCGCACCACGCTGCGCCCACCGTCCGCGCCGACCAGGTACTTCGCCCGCACGGTCTGCTCGGCGCCGCCCTGCTTGAGCACGGCGTCGACTCCGTTCTCGTCCTGGGTGAACCCGACGAGCTCGGTGCCCAGCTCGACCTTGCCGCCCAGTTCGGCAAGCCGGTCGCGGAGGATCTGCTCGGTCAGCCACTGCGGCACGAAGTACGCGTTCGGGTAGGGCACGTCCGGCTTCGGGTCGACCGGATCGGCCATCCGCCCTTCCCAGATCACCTCGCCCTTGCGGTAGGAGCGGTGCAGCGGCGCGGTGCGCCCGGTCGCCATGATCGTGTCGAGGATGCCGAGGTCGTCGAAGACCTCAAGGGTGCGCGGCTGAAGGCCGTCGCCGCGCGAGCCGCCGAAGTACTGGTCGGCCTTGTCGACCAGCCGGAAGGACAAGCCCTGCCGGGCCAGTTGGATCGCCAGGGTCAGCCCGGTCGGTCCGCTGCCTGCGATGAGAACGTCGATGTCGGTCATGGCTCCCACCATGGCGGGACGCGCTGTCAGGCCACCGGCAGCTCACCGGCAGTTCGGTGACTGACAAGTTTCTTGACAGTCCAGTTTCTTGCGCTTAACGTCGATGGCATGGACCCAGCTGACATTCCGGGCCTCATGCGCGCGGCACGCGGCACGTACGGGCACGCGATCACCGCCGACCTCGTCGCCGCCGGGTACGAGGATTTGCCGCGCAACGGGCCGTTCGTCATCGGCGGCATGGCCAACCAGGGCGGGTCGGCGGTGGAGATGATCCGCGGGCTCGGCGTCAGCAGGCAGGCGGCCAGCCAGCTGATCGACACGCTGGTGGTGCGCGGCTACCTCGCCCGCGACGTGAACACCGACGACCGGCGCAGGCTGGACATCACGCTGACCGAGCGCGGACGCGACGCGGCAACCGTCATCAGGGCCGCGGTCGAACGGATCCACGCCGAACTGGCGACCATGATCAGTCCGGACGAGCTGGCCGGGATGCGCGCCGGGCTCAGCGCGCTGGCGAACATCAAGCAGAGGAGTCGCGGTGCAGAGGTTTGACGTTCCGCTCGGCAGACTGATGCGCGTCGCGCCCGGCCTGCCGACCACCGACCTGGCGCGCACGATCGCGCACTACCAACGGCTCGGTTTCTCGTTCGCCATGCAGGACGGGGATTTCACGATCGGCGAGCGGGACGGCGTCGAGCTGCATTTCGCGGTCAAGACCGACCACGATCCGAAACGGACCGCCGGCTGGATCTACGTGACCGTGGACGACGCGGACGTGCTCGCCGCCGAGTTCCACGCCTCCGGGTCGCCACCACGCCGCGACCCGCACGACACCGACTATGGCATGCGCGAGTTCGCGCACATCGACCCGGACGGCAACATGCTGCTGTTCGGCTCGCGCCAGGGCACCTCCCCAACCGACGAGTTCGACCAGCGGGTGTTCGAGTTCGCCACCGCGGTCAACCGGGGCGACGTGGACCGGGTGCGCGAATTCCTCGCCCAGGACCGGACTCTGGCGACCAGTCTGATCAACTCGCGCTGGCCGCTGCACCTGTTCGCGGACGCGCCGGGCCACCGGCCCAACGCCGTCGCCATGGTGACCGCGTTGGTCGAAGCGGGCGCCGACCTGAACGCGCAAGCCGTCGACATGTGGCATGAGGAAACGGCGCTGCACTGGGCCGCCAGCAACGATGACGTCGAGCTGATCGACGCGTTGCTGGACGCGGGCGCGGACATCGAGCACCCTGGCTCGTCGCTCGGCGGCGGTCCGCCGAGCCAGTCCGCGCTCGGCTACGGCCAGTGGAAAGCATTGCGCCGGTTGCACGAACGCGGCGCCGCCATGACGCTGGGGCAGGCCGCCGCGCTCGGTTTGCTGACACAGGTCCGCGAGATGTCTGATGTGGACACCGAGGAGCGGTCCACCGCGTTGTGGAACGCTTGCCGCGCCGGACAGTTGGCTGTCGCGCAATACCTGGTCGAGCGCGGCGCCGACCTCAACTGGGTGGCGCCGTGGTCGGGCGAGACGCCGTTGTCCGCCGCCCGACACGAGCACCGGGACGAGATCGTGGCTTGGTTGAGCGGATTACTTGCCTAGAGTCAGGAGCTCTGGCGGCGCCAGGTCTGGCCACCGTTCGCTGTCGTTTTCATGCCAGTAACGTAGCGCCGCCCACCGACAATTTATCGCTGGCGGGCGGCCAGCGCGTGCGCGGTTGCCTTGGTGGCCGGGTACAGATCGAGGTAGAGCTGATAGAGCTGGTCGTAGTCGGCGGCACGGCCTGGATTCGGTGCGATCGTGCGCGCGATCGGGTTCCAGGTGTCGATGTCGCGCGGCTTCGCGGCTCCGGTGCCGACCGCCGCCAGGAACGCGTCACCGTAGGCGGCGCCGATGGTGTGCCGGGGCAGATCCTGTTGGCGGTGCAGCACATCGGAGACGATCTGGGTCCACAGCATGCCGGTGGTGCCACCGCCGACCGCGACCAACCGGCGCAGCTCTCCCCCGGCCTCGGCCATCGCCGCCAGGTTGTGGCGGACGCCGAACGCGGTGGCTTCCAGCGCGGCGCGGTAGAGGTGTCCCCGGGTGTGCCGGACGGTCAGGCCTGCGACGACGCCGCGCGCGTCGGGGTCGAACAATGGCGTTCGTTCGCCCGCGAAGTAGGGCAGCATGAGCAGCCCGTCCGCGCCGACACCCGCCTCGGCGGCTTCGGTGACCAGGGTCGGGTAGTCGGCTCGGGTGAGGTCGGCGAGCCAGCCGGTGATCGCGCCGGACGTGGCCATGCCCGCCGCGAGGTTGTAGGTGTCCGGAAACGCGCCGACCGTGCCCCACAGGTGCGGTGAGCTGGCCCGGTTGGCGAGCACCTCGACGATGAACATGGTGGTGCCGTACATCAGCATCACGTCGCCGGGTTCGGTCGCGCCCACGCTGACCGACTCCGCCCAGGCGTCGATGGTGCCCGCGATCACCGGGATGCCTGCCGGCAGACCGGTTTCCTTCGCAGCGGACGGGGTGACGGTGCCGACCAGGTCGCCGGGCCAGGCCAGGCGCGGCCACTGCAGGCCGGGCGCGATCTGTTCGCACCAGTCGCCGATCCACTCGTGCTTCGCGCTGTCGTAGAGCGGCACACACTGGCTGGCCGAATGGTGGTCGAGCACGTATTCGCCGGTGAGCTGCTGGACCAGGTAGGAGCTGGCCATGTGCCACCGTGTCGTGCGCGCGTAGACCAGCGGCTCTTGCTCGCGCAGCCAGGCCAGTTTCGGGCCGATCGCCTGGGTGGTGAGCGGCGAACCGCAGCGCGCGATCACCGCGTCGCCGTAGCGCGCCTGCTGGGCCGCGATCTGCGCGGTGGCCCTGGTGTCGACGCCGTACAGGATCGCCGGGCGCAGCGGTTCGCCGTGGCCGTCGACCGGCAGCAGGCAGGGCCCGATGCCGCTGCACCCGACCGCGCTGATCGGCTCGTCCGCCGCTACCGACAACTCCCCGGCCAGCCTGCGGAACCCGTCCCACCACACCCGGGTCGCGTCGTGTTCGACCCAGCCCGGGTGCGGTCGGGAGACCTCGTGTTCGACGACGGACTGCGCGACCAGGGTTCCGTCGGCGCGGACCAGTACGCCCTTGGCGCTGGACGTGCCGATGTCGATTCCGAGCAGCACGGTCGTCGTCCTTCCGTTGGAGGAGCGGATTCAGCTTGTCATGAGCCGCCCGCTTCGGACTGGAACTTGGTGTAGAGCTGCTGCGCGTTGTCCTTGGTCACCTGGGTGGTTTCCAGCGTGGTCTTCTTCTGCACCGGCTTCTTGTTCACGATCGCCTCGGCGGCGTCGGCGGCCTGCTGCGCGCAGGTCGGGTAGACGAACGTGGTGTAGAGCTGGCCGAGTTGCACGGCGCGGATGCCGCCGGTCGGGATGGCCAGACCGTCGGTGCCGATGAACTTGATCTGGCTCGCCTTGCCAGCGCCCGCTGCCGCGTTGTACGCGCCGAGTGCCATTTCGTCGTTCTGCCCGTACACCAGATCGATGTGCTGGCCGGTGGACAGCCACTGCTGCATGGTCGTGGTGGCGTCGGTGCGCAGCCACTTGTCTTCCTGGTTCAGCACGACGTTGATGTTGTGCCCGGCGATGCCGTCGCGGACGCCCTTGTCCCGGTCGATCTGTGGCTGGTCGGACAGGATGCCCTGCAACTCCGCCACCGTGCCGCCGTTGGGCAGCGCCTTCACCGCCGCCTCACCGGCGAGTTTGCCGATGTTGTAGTTGTCGCCGCCGATGAACGCGGTCTCGCAGTTCGTGTTGACGGTGCGGTCCAGGATGATCACCGGGATGCCCGCTGTGCACGCCTGCTGAACAGGCGCGGTGAGCGGACCGGGTTCGTTGGGCGAGACGATCAGCACGTTCACGTGCTGCTGGATGAAGTTCTGCACCTGGCTCACCTGGGTGGCGCTGTCCTGGTGCGCGTCGGTGATGGGCAGCAGTTTCAGGTCCGGGTACTTCTTGATGAAGTACGCGAGTTGCAGGTTGAGCTGCGCCCGGTACGGCTCGGCGTTGTTGGACTGCGAGTAGCCGACGACGAACTGGCCGCCGGAGCCGCCGCCGGTCGACGAACTGGGCGCGTTCTGCGCGCAGGCGCTCAGCGCAGCGGCGCCGATCAGTGCGGTGGTCGCCACCAGCAGGCAGCGACGGGCGAGCCGGGTGATGGACATGGTGGTGCCTCCTGCGCGATCGATCATTTTGCCTCCTTGGAAGGCAGTGTCTCTTTGACGTTGCCGCGTCCGAACGTGGTTTTGATCCGGCCCACGAGTCCCAGGAAGGACCGGAAGAAGTCGGGTCGCTGAATGACGACCGCGACGACCACGATCAGGCCTTTGAAGATCAGCTGCATGTCCGAGCTGATCGAGTTGAGGCCGAGCACGTTGTCCAGCAGGGCGAGGATGAGCGCCCCGACGAACGTGCCGGTCACGTTTCCCTTGCCACCGGCCAGACTCGTGCCGCCGATGACGCACGCCGCGATGGCGTCGAGTTCGTAGGAGGTGCCCGCGAGCGGATCCGCCGAGGACGTGTACGCGGCGTCGATCGGTCCGGCGAAACCGGCGAGCAGGCCGGAGATCGCGAACACGCCGATGGTCACGGCCATCACGTTCACGCCGGAGAGCCGCGCCGCGGTCGGGTTGCCGCCGACCGCGTAGACGTGCCGCCCGAACGGCGTCTTGGACAGGATCAGCTGGAACACGATGCAGACCACGACGAACGCGATCACCGGATACCCGATGCCGACCTGGCCGAGCACCGGCAACCAGCTGCCCTGCACCAGGTTGTGCCCTGGCGTGCCGAGTTTGGCGAAGGCGGCGGCCTGCGAGGTGAGGTTGCCCGCGTTGTTGGTGAGCTGGGTGCCGATCGCGACGTTGTTGCTGACCTGACCGTCGATGCCGCGCGCCACGTTGAGCATGGCCAGCGTCATCACGAACGACTGGATCCGGAACCAGGTGGTGCCGATGCCGTTGGCCAGCCCGAAGACGGCGCCGACAATCGCGCACGCGGGCACGATCAGCCACGGGGTCCAGCCGAGGTGCACCAGCAGCAGCGCGGCGGTCATCGAGCCGACACCGAGCAGCGACCCGACCGAGAGGTCGATGCCCCCGGTCAGGATGACCATGGTGACGCCAACGGCCAGAATGCCGCGCGATGAGAACGCGGTGATGGCGTTGAGCAGGTTGGTCTGGTTCCAGAAGATCTGGCCCTTGGTGATCAACCCGACCAGGATCACCAGCACCAGGCCCACGTAGCCCTGCAACGAGCCGAGCGCGGGCAGGATTCTCGCCAGCCGCTCGCGGCGGGTCTTGGGCAGGTCGGGCGGGACCTGGTCCGGTGCGGTCATGATGGTGTTCGTCATGCGTTTTCCCTGAGAACCGTTGTGCGGGCCATCGCAGCGGTGAGGATGGCTTCCTGGTCGGCGACCGGTCCGTTGTCGGCGTCGCGGTGGAATTCGCCGGTCAGCCTGCCTTCGCAGAGCACCAGCACGCGGTCGCACATGCCGATCAGCTCGGGCAGTTCGGAGGAGACCGCGATGATCGCGGTGCCCTGTTCGGCGAGGGCATTCATCAGCGCGTGCACCTCGGCCTTGGCGCCGACGTCGATACCGCGCGTCGGCTCGTCGAGTAGCAGCAGCGTCGGCTTGGTGAGCAGGCATTTGGCCAGCACGACCTTCTGCTGGTTGCCGCCGGAGAGGTTGCGCACCAGGGTCGTCTGGCTGGGCGTCTTCACGCGCAGTTCGGCGATCTCCTTGGCAACCGCCGCGCGTTCCGCCTTGCGGTCCACGGTGCGCCATGGCCGCCGGTACCGGTCGAGCGCGGCGAGCGTGGTGTTGAACCGGACGGTGTTGTCCAGCACCAGGCTCTTGCCCTTGCGATCCTCGGCGACCAGCGCCATGCCCGCGCGGATCGCACGGCGTGGGTTGCGCGGGCGGTAGGGCTTGCCGTCGACGGTGATGGTGCCGCCGACCGCGCCATGCGCGCCGTAGATCGATTCCAGCACCTCGGTGCGGCCCGCGCCCATCAGCCCGGCCAGCCCGACGATCTCGCCAGCGCGCACCTGGAAGTCGATGCCGTGCAACGGGCTGTCGCCCGATTCGGGTTGCGGCACGAGCGTGAGATCGTGGACTTCCAGCACGACCGTGCCGGTCGAGCGTTGTTCCGGCGCGCGCGGGAACAGCTCGCCGAGCGGCCTGCCGACCATCAGCGTGACGAGTTCACCGCGTGTTGCCTCGGTCATCGGCCGGTGCCCGACGTAGGCGCCGTCGCGCAGCACGGTGACCGAGTCGGCGATCTCCTCGAGCTCCTCCAGCCGGTGCGAGATGTAGATGACGCCGACGTTCTGCGCGGTCAGGTCGTGGATGACCCGGAACAGCCGGTGCACCTCGGAGTCGGCGAGTGCTGAGGTCGGCTCGTCCATGACCAGGATGCGCAGGTTCAGGTTGAGCGCTTTGGCCACCTCGACGAGCTGCTGTTCGGCGATCCGGCAGTTGCGGACCAGCTTCGTTGGCGGCAGGCGCAGCCCGAGCTGGTCGAGCAGTGCCCTGGTGCGGGCGTGCATGGCCTTGCGATCGAGGGTGCCGCGCGCGTTGCGCAGTTCAGCACCGAGGAACACGTTGTCCGCAATGGACAGTTCGGGCACCAGGTTGAGTTCCTGGTGGATCATGGCGATGCCGTGCTTCGCCGCGTCCTTGGGCGTGTGGATGTTCACCGGCTCGCCGAGGATCTCGATGCTGCCCTCGTAGTCGGCGTGCACCCCGGCCAGGATGTTGCACAGCGTGGATTTGCCCGCGCCGTTCTCGCCGAGCAGCGCGACGACCTCACCCGCGTGAACGGTGAGGTCGACGCCGTGCAGGGCGCGCACCCCGGGGAAGGACTTGCTGACGTCGCGCATGGTCAGCAGGACCGTTCCCCGGGACAGCGCACCGGTTGCTGTGTGGGTCATTGACCATCCTGGTTGGACACTGTCGGTATGAATTGGCCCTGCGCGAGCAGCCGGTAGGCCGCCGCCGACCAGGGTGGTGCGCCCGAGGTCGGAGTCAGGGTGATGGTGAGGGACGAGTGGCCCGCGGTCAGCGAAGCCGGTAGTTGGTACATGTCGTCGAGCCACTGGTGGAACGGGTTGTTCAGCGGCTGCACCCACGGCGCCAACTGCTGCCCGTTCACCGACACCGCGACCGACTGGTAGCCGTTCGCCTGATCACTGGTGCGCAACAGCACGGCGCCGTCGTTGCTCGGGTTGAGCGTCATGGTGAAGCTGACCGGCGCGTTGGTCGCGCGGGTGGTCATGGTGAGCGGGTTGGGTGCGGTGTTGCTGCCTTCGTAGGTCTCGGTCAGCGAGGCCACCGCGCCCGGATCGGTCGAGGTGTAGTGGTGTGCCGCTTCGCTGGCCGAATCCCCGACCGTGAGCAGGTCGGCCTGGCGAACACTGGGTGTCGCCTGGCCGTAGTAGTAGGCGGTGGACGCGTAGTTCGCCGCGATGTTGTCGGTCTCGCCGTGTTCGATGCCGAAGGTGATGTTCGACCCGTACGGCACGGATTCCGCGAGCATCAACCGGAACGCGGTCGTGCAGTCGGAACCGCTGTCGCAGCCGGTGCCGTCGGTCAGGTGCGCGGAGTTGCCGTGCGTCGGCGTGCTGTACGTGCCCCGGTTGAAGTACCAGCCACTCTGGTAGAAGTCCTCGGTTCCGGTGCCGTTGAGCTGCGGGGTCTTGCTCACGTCGGTGTAGACGTGCTCGTCGCCCTCCAGGAATTCGCGGTTGCCGGGACCGAGCATGTCGACGGTGTCACCGACGAACTTTCCGGTACCGGTCGCCTGGAGGTAGGACCAGTCCTGACCGGCCGTGGTCGCGCCGGCGTGCGAACTGGTCTCGAAGTAGCCGTCCTGGCCCATCAGCAGCTTGGCCGCCGCCTGCGGGTTCGGTGCTGAGGTGACGTCGGCTTCCGCGCCGCTGACCGCGATGCCGGAACCGTTGTAGATGCTGACCGTCGCGCCCCGCACGTAGGGCATCGGCCACCAGGCCGAGTACCAGCCGGTCGCCGGGTCGACGCCGAAGAACAGCGAGTTCACCGGCTCGACCGCGAAACCGCTGCCGTAGAACTCGCCAAGCGGCGAGTCGACCATGGTCTTGCCATCGAACGCGATGCGCAACCGCAGGCCCTGCAACAGTTTGCGCGCGGTCGCCAGCTGTGCCTGCTGGTCGGCGCTGAGCGGGTAGAAGTAGGTGCGCACGCCCGACCAGGTCGGCGCGACGATCGTGTAGCCGTGGCTGAATTCGCTGTTCACGTCGCCGATCTGCAACTGGTCGGTGAGCTCGTTCTGCCCGTTCACGATGCTGTAGGCCCAGTAGGTGAACTCGTTGAAGTCCAGCGCCGAGGACACGAACGAGTTGGTGATGGTGAGCTGGCTCTTGCCCGAGGTCACGTTGCCGGGGATGGTCACGGATTCCTCGGCCCACTCGCCGAGTCCGTTGGCGGCGTTGGGTGCCCACTGCGCCACGATGTTGCCATTCACGGCAACCGAGGCGACCTGGCTGGCGATGCCCGGATCGAGTCTGCGGGTGAGCACGACGCCGTTGTTGTTCGGGTCGATCTTCATGGTGAACGTGCTCGACCCGCCCTTGCCGAACGCGCGCCCCGTCGCGGTCACCGATGTCGGTGTCACGTACGGCGCCTGTGGCAGGTGCACCTTGATCGCGGTGAGCTCGCCGGGTCCGTGCGTCGACGCCACGGTTTCGCTCGCCCCAGACGCGAGCGAAACCGGGCTGGTCGTGGTGCTCGCGTGCGGCAACGCGGGCTTCGGGTCCTTGGTGCCCGCGGCCTGCAAGGTGGCGAGCACGTCGGTGGCTTTGTCGGTCGGGTCGAACGTCCGCACGCCGGCCGAGTTGGCGAAGGTCCGGTAGGTGACGTGGTAGTAGAACGAGGACGAGTCGGTGGTGATCACCATGGACGACGCGAACGGCATCGGCACCGCGATGTAGGTGCCACCGGAGCTCTGGTCCGCGTTGCCCACCAGCGGATAGCTGAACGGGGCGCCGAGCTTGCCGTTCACGATGTCCTGCACCGGGGCGTGCACGACCTGCTTGCCGTCCAGGGTGATGGTGATGTCGCCGATGCTCGTGACGTCACCACCGTTCCAGGTGAACCAGATCTCGTCGACCTCGCCCGCGCCGCTGTCCTCGGCGATGACGCACTGGCCGTTGATCGTCCGGAGGCAGTAGTTGGGGCCTTGCCACCAGTCGTTGTTGCCACCGGTCTTGTCAAAACTGGAGAACTGCTTGGTTTCCACTCCCGAGGACAGCTGCGGCAGCTCACCCAGCTGCCGGTAGACGTCCCAGCCGACCGGGCCCTTGCTCCGGGAAACGTTGGGAGCGGCGGATATCGTGGTTGTGGCATGGCTCGGCACGGTCAGGCCGAGCACGGCTAACGCGCCGATGACGATGGATAACAGAACTCTGCGAACCATGAAATGCCTCCAGGACAGGCATGTGCAGGGGTTGGTTCCACGAAACTTTTGTCGGGACTACGCGGCGTCGCCCAGGCCGTCGTAGTCGATGTCCAGCAACTCGCAGATCGCGCGCAGTTCCGCGACGTACTCGCCGGGGATCGCGTGGATGTGGTTGGCGCCGAAGCGGGCCAGGAAGTCGTTGGCCGGTACGTGCAGCCGCGCGAACGCGTGCGGCCACTCGTAGGTGGACTGGCGCATCATGGCTTCGTTGGTGGCCTCGTCGTACTGCTCGAACTCGCCGCGCACCACGTGCATCCGGTAGCGGTGGTCGTGCCGGGTGAGCCGGGCCAGGGTGAACGAGCCGGGCGCGGCCAGGTGCCGCACCGAGGCACCACCGGCCGGGAAGTAGAAGACCTCGGGGTAGAGGTGGGTTTTCGCCAGGTTCTCGGCCGGGTCGTCGGAGCGGGCCGCGAACCAGGTGGCGTGCTGGCCGGAGTTGCACAGGTCCCACACGTCGCGATCGGTGTGGTAGTGCCGCACATCGGCGAACAACACCGGCGTTCCGGACAGGCCCTTGAGCATCTGCATGGTCAGCGCACCGTCCATGTCGGACTCGGTAGCGGTGACGTGCGTCGCCTTGGGGCCTTCCCAGTCGTACGGGTCGTTGAGGAACGCCTCGGTGATGTCCATGGTGGCGAAGTTCGCGGTCAGCTCCGGCTGGCCCTTGATCCCGGAGAAGTCCAGGTTCCACTCGTCGATCAGCTCACGCATGGCGTGGTAGGAGCGGATCTGGCGCTCCAGCAGCGCTGGGGTGAGCCGGTCGCCGTCGTAGTGCACCTTGGCCGCGTGCCGTTCCAGCCATTCCCGGCCAGCGGTCACCCGGCTCTGCTCGACGTGCTCGGAGCGGCGCACGATCTCCCACTGGTCGATCTCTTCGACGTCCACCCCGAACGTGCGCATCCACTGGTCGGTGTTGGCGACGGCGGTGTACATGCCCATCGGCCGGCCGCCGATGCGCCCGAACGTCTGCCCGCGCAACTGTTGCACGGCAGCGGCGGCCCGCACCGCGACCAGGAGGCGTTCGCGGGTGTCCGGATCGGCGATGTCGCCCCACGCGCGGCTGTGCGTGCGGCCGATCTGGTCGAGTCCGCCGCCACCGGCGAGCATGCCGACCATGCCGGGGTACTGCGGGTCGATGTTGGCCATCAACAGCAACGGGCCGGGGGTCGCCTCGGCGGCGAGCATGGTGAAGTGCGGGAACGTCCAGACCGCGTAGTGGAAGACGGTCAGATCGACGCGCTGATCGGCGAGCCAGCGGGCCTGACTCGTGGCCAGCTGGTTGGTCCAGACGATCTCCGGGGCGACGATGACCTCGTGACCCTCGTCCCGCAGCGCGCCGGCGAGCGAGGCGGTCGCCGCGTCGATGAAGTCCTTGACGTCGGAGTGCACATAGTCCCGCCCATCGGATAACGACAAGATCCCGATCCGCGCCACGGAAGTCCTCCCCAGGCCGTTAAATCCGTGTTTCGAGAAATCGATTTCTCAGCAATGTAGGGGCGAGGTCGCACGGTGTCAATCCCCGCTACGCAGCGCTAACCCGGAGCACCCGAACGGCCCAGAATCGATCTTGGAGAAACCGTTACCAGAAATATTTCCCATCCGCCGGACTCGACAGCAGGCCGGTGCAGCGGCCAGAGTGGACGGCACAGGAACGGGAGAAGGTAGCACAACAAGCAATGGCACATGTAACGATTCGGGATGTGGCCGCGCTCGCCGAAGTCTCACCGGCGACCGTCTCGCGAGTGCTCAACGGCGATCACCGGGTCGCGCAGGCGTTGCACGACCGGGTGATCAAAGCGGCGGAGACACTCGGCTACCGGCCGAACAGCCAGGCGCGGTCGCTGCGCACCCAGGCGACCAAGGTGCTCGGGTTGATCATCTCCGACATCCAGAACCCGTTCTTCACCGCGCTGGTGCGCGGCGTCGAGGACGCGGCGAGCGAACGCGACTATTCGGTCGTGCTGGCCAACGCGGACGAGGACCTCGCCAAGGAGCGCCGCTATCTGGAAGTGACGGCGGCCGAGCGGATGGCCGGGGTGATCCTGTCCCCCGCCTCGACCAAGGACACGCGCCTTGATCTGCTGATCGACTTGGGCATCCCGGTCGTCGTGATCGACCGCCGGATCCGTTCGGTCGAGGTGGACAGCGTCACCGTCAACAACCAGAAGGCCGCCAAGGAAGCGGTCATCCACCTGATCGCGGCAGGCTGCCGGCGGATCGGGGTGATCAGCGGCCCCACCGAGATCTCCACCGCCTCCGACCGGCTCGCCGGCTACCGCGCCGCGCTGCGCACCGCCGGGATCCCGTTCGATCCGGCATTGGTGGCCCGCGCGGACTTCCGCGTCGAGGGCGGCAGGCTGGCCACCCGCGCGCTGCTGGCGCTGCCGAAACCGCCGGACGGGCTGTTCGTGACCAACAACCTGATGATGGTCGGCGCGCTGGAGGCGCTCGCCGAGACCGGCGTCACCTTCCCGGACGACATCGTGCTGGCCGGGTTCGACGAGATGAGCTGGGCCGGGCTCGCGCCCCCGATCACCCTGATCGAACAGCCCACCTACGAGATCGGCCGCCGCGCCGCCGACCTGTTGCTGCGCCGCATCACCGGCGAGAAATTCCCGCCACAGCGCATCGTGCTACCCGCCGCGCTGCGAGTCCGGAAAAGCTCGCAGCGCACCGCGCAGCCCGCCTGATACTTCCGCCGGGCCGGGAGTCGGGGTCGCCGACCCGGCGGAAGTGCTCGATTGCACGCTCCGCGTGCGGGGAGTTCCTACTTGAAGAAGGACACGGGCAGGCTCACCGAGGACTTGTTCAGGTTCACGCCCAGGGTGGGCGCCGCGCCGGGCGGCGGGTTGACGAACGGGTTGTCGATGCCCTGTCCGCCATCCGTGCCACCGATGATCAGGGCGAGACTGTGCCCGGCCGGGATGGTGTGGTCGGTGGTGTTGAGGGTGAACGTGATCGTGTACGGAGTGCCGGGCGTCAACTGCTGCTGACTGGTCAGGCTCTGGTAGTGGCCGAGGTCCGCCCAGCCGCGCTGGAACACGTCGTAGTTCACGGTTTCGGTGTCCGGCGCGGTGTCGAGGTAACAGGACGAATCCTGCGGCGTGCTGTCCCCGAAGCAGGACCGCGTGTTCAGCGTGACGATGCCTTCGGCGCCGTTGTCGTTGTCGTAGTGGCGCATGGTCGTGCTGCCGTAGTCGACCAGCACCGCCGACAGCTCCGCGGCCGGCATCGAGGAGGACACGGTCAGCGTGACCTTGGTCGTGCCGGACACCGTTTCCGCCTGTTTGAGCGGACCGGTCGAGTAGATGATCCGGTCGGACTGGGTCTGGGCCGGGTTCGCCGACCAGTCGTCGTCGTCCTTGTTCGGATCGTCGGTCAGCGACGCGGTCGAGGGCTGGATGGCAGGCAGCAGGCCGAGGCTGCCGACGCCCTCGGTGCTGCTCGGCGAGAGGTGCATGGTCAGCGGCACAGTGCCCGGGATCGGCCAGGTCGGGTAGTCGACCCAGTGATCGGGGCTGCGCTCGATGGACGCCTGCGGGCCGGACTGCACGCCGTTGTTCAGGCCCATCAGGTAGTGGTCGAACCAGCTGTGCAGCTCGTTCACGAACGCGGTGCGGCGGAAGTCGAACGGGTCGACGTGCCCGGTCTGGGACAGCCACAACTGCTTGTGCACGGTCGCGGGCAGCGCGTTCCACCACTGGCCGAAGTCGTCGGTGTAGACGTTGTAGTCGTTGGCGCCGTGCGTGAGCCACACGCTCGCCTTGACCTTGTTCGCGCTGGCGTCGTAGTCGCGCGCCGCGTACATCGGCGTGAAGTCGCCGTTGTCCGGTGAGCCCTTGTCGATGTCGGCGGCGACCGACGCGCACGCGTCGATCACGTTCTGGTCCTCGACGAACGTGGACAGCTGGCCGGGGGTTTCCCTGGCGAGCGTCGAGCCGTTCATCCGGAAGTAGTTGTACCAACTGCTGATCGCGGACTCGGCGACGATCGTCTTGAGCCCGTTGACCCCGGTGGACGCGGCGCCCTCGGCGACCGTGCCGTCCCAGGACTTGCCGATCATGCCGACGCTGCCGTTGGACCAGTAGGCGCCTGCGGTGGTGGCGCCGGTCTTGCTGGTGTACGCGGTGCCCTTGCCGTTCAGCCAGTTGATCACCGAGGTGGCCGAGGTGACGTCGGAGGGGCCACCGGTGTCCACGCAACCCTGCGAACGGTTGGTTCCGGCCAGGTCGACGAGCACGACGGCGTAGCCGCGCGGCACGAAGTAGTTGTCGTAGAACAGCGGGAAGCTGACGATGTTGCCGTTCGCGTCGTACTGCTTGATCTGGCCTTCGTTGCCCCGGCCAAGTGCCTCGTAGTACGGGCTGGCCTCCATGATGATCGGGACCTTGGCCTTGTGGTCGAGTTCGCTCGGCCGGATGATGTCGGCCGCGACGCGCACGTGACCACCGGGCTTGCCTGCCGCGGTGAGCCCGGTGTCGACCCACACCGACTGGCGGATCGCGTTGGCGTACGAATAGACGTCCTGCGTCTGGTTGTTCCGCACCGAGGACAGCGGTGCCGGTGTCGCGGCTGCCGCTACGGACGGGGTCACCAGTGCGGCGACTGCCCCTAACAGGGCAACGGATAACCCGATACGCCCCCGCTTAGTCAGGCCAGCTCTCATGTGTCGGCCACCTCCCGCGGAGAGCGTAAAGACCGGTCTGCCAGCTTCCCAGCACCAAAAGTAGGGATTTTTGCGGAACCCCGACGATGGGCCATTCGGCGGTATCGTAAGCCTGCCTGCCGATTAAGACTGTAAACGTTTACATCCTATGTTTCGCGCCAAACTTCTGGAGAGGAGACTGGTTTCGTGCTCAGCGGAGAGTTCAACCGCTCCACCCTGCACCGCTCCTGGCTCGCCGTACTCGCCGGGTGTCGGCAGCATCAGCGACATCCACTAAGAGGACGTGACCGGCACCAACGCCGGTTCGTACTCGCCGACGCTGTGGGGCCAGAGCGGGCACGACATCAGCGACATCACCTTCGACAACGTGCACCTGACGCTGCCGGGCGGCCACGCCGCCATGTCGACCGGTGTGCCAAGCGACAACGGCGACTACAACCCGAACAGCATCGGCACCCGGCCCGCCTACGGGTTCTACCTGCACTACGTGACCGGGGTCGGCTTCACCGACAGCTCGGTCGCGTTCAGCAAGAACGACGCGCGACCCGCGATCATCGCGAACTCGTCCGGCCCGGTCACGCTCAACCACGTGACCGCGCAGAGCGGCAGCGGCAGCCCGTTCGACGTCGGCTTCCAGTCGACGAAGGGCTACTGCGTGCAGAACTCCACCACCTCGTCCGGTGGCGCACTGAAGATCAACAACAGCAGTTCCACTTCGGACTGCTGAGGTCAGTGGCCGCCTTCGGCGACGATCTCGCCGAGGGCGGCCATGGCCGCGTGCAACTGGTCGTCGCGCAGGTAGGGCGCAGGCCCGAAACGCAGGTTGTTGCCCCGGCTGTCGGTGTCGACGCCGCGCTCGGCGAGCTTCTCCTGCCAGCGCGCGGCATGCGGGGTCTGGATGGCGAGGAATCCGCCGAAGGCGCTGCGCGGCCTGCTTCGGTCGCGGATGGCCACCTCGTCAGGGATGTTCAGCTTGTCGAAGTCCTCGGCCAGCAGCGTGGTCTGCCGCAGGTAGCTCTCCCGCAGGTATTCGGGGGTCAGGCCGTGCTCGGCGAAGAAGTCGAAGACCCGCGCGGCGCGGTAGTTGCTGGTCGGGTCGTAGGTGGCGCCCGCGAACCGCATGCTGCCGGTCGCGTAGCCGACCTCGCCCGGATCGCGGCGCACGGCCAGCTCACCGAACTCCGCGTACCAGCCGGTCAGCACCGGCCGCAGTTCCTGCGCGTGCGCTGGCAGCCGCAGGAAACAGTTGCCCTCACCCAGTTCCAGGTACTTGTACCCACCGCCGACGACCCACGCCGCATCGGGCGCGGCAAACGGCATCGCGCCGATCGCGTGGTACGCGTCCACCAGCAGCTCCGCACGGTGCCGGTTCTCGGCGAGGTGATCAAGCTCGGGCACGATCGCGGAGGTGCCGAACAACACCGCCGAGACCAGCACGGCCGCCGTGCGCTCGTCGATCCGCGCGGCCATCCGCTCGGCCAGCGTTTCCACCGGATCGGTTGGCACGACGACGAGTTCGACGCCGACTTCGCCCAACCGGGCCAGTTGCCTGCGCAGTGTGTGGAACTCACCGTCCGATGTGATCAGTCGCGGTCGAGCCCGGAGGTCCAATGCGGACAGAAAGCGCAGCACGAGCTCGTGCGTGTTCTGGCCGAGCGCGATGTCCGCGCCGGGTTCGCCGAGCAACGCCCGAAAGCCGTCCCGCACCCGGTCGGCAACCTCGAACGCCTTGCCCCACTTGGCGCCGACTCCCTCGGCCGCGTCCAGGAACGCGTCGATCTGGCCCTGGAGCGCGACATCCGGCCACGCCTGGTGCGAATGCCCGGTGAGCAGCAGCCGCTCGCCAACCCGAAACCGCGAGTAATGCCGCGCCAGATCGTTCACAGCTCGCTCCGCACTGCCCAGAGGTCCGGGAAAACCGGGGTGAACGTGGTGCCGCGCAGGTAAGCCGCACCGGAGGAGCCACCGGTGCCGGACTTGTCACCGATGGTTCGCTCGACCATCTTCACATGCCGGTAGCGCCATTCCTGCAAACCC
Organism: Pseudonocardiaceae bacterium; assembly: GCA_036494465.1. GTDB lineage: Bacteria > Actinomycetota > Actinomycetes > Mycobacteriales > Pseudonocardiaceae > CAJCJE01. The sequence goes on along the minus strand of DASXOJ010000147.1, from coordinate 3,374 downwards.
TCGTCCAGGTCGACCATGCGCTCGGCGACCTGCGCGGGCCCCTGGTCGTCGTGGTAGACCGCGAGCAACGCCTGCTGCACGTCCTTGGACGGTTCGGCGGGTTGGGTGACGTCGCGGTCCAGGATCTCGGCGGGGATCTGGTAGCCGTGCGCGACCAGGTAGCGCAGGAACGAGTCGTACAGCGACGGCTTGCCCAGTTGCTCCTTGATCGCCGCGCGCTCCTTGGTGCCTTCGCGGTAGTAGGCGAGCACACGGGAGTCGCGCCTGCCCAGCAGCGCCTCCAACCGGCGGAACTGCGCGGACTGGAACCCGCTCGACGCGTCCAGCCGCGCGCGGAAACTGGCGAACTGGCGCGGGGTCATGGTTTCCAGCACGTCGATCTGGGCGACCACCACCTTGAAGATCGTCAACGCGCGGCGCAACGTGTGCAGCGCGTGCGTGGTCTCCCCGGCGTCCAACCGGGTTTGCAGGTGGTCGAGTTCGTGCAGCAACTGCTTGAACCACAGCTCGTAGACCTGGTGGATGACGATGAACAGCATCTCGTCGTGCTCTGCCGAGCGCGGACGCTGCGCGTCGAGCACCTCGTCCAAGGCCAGGTAGGAGGCGTAGTTGAGCGCTTCCGCGCCCTGGGACTCGGTCATGTCGTGGTCACCTCGTCGAAATAGCGCTGGGCGGAGGGGGCGAGCGCGGGATAGCGGGTGTGGAACAGGTCGATGGCGGCCGACCGATCCTCGGGTGCGGCGATCAGGTCGTCGGGCAGTTCAGGATCGACGAACGCGAACTGGCGGAACGTGTGCACCAGGCGGGTGCGCAGTTGCCAGGCTTCACGATCGGTCTTCGCGGGCGCGGAACCGAACTGGTCGACGAACGCGCGGTAGCGGTTGGCGAGCGCGTCCAGATCCCAGATCCGGCTGATCAGCCCATGCGCGAGCGACGGCTTGCCGAGCATCAGGCCCGCGTGCCGGGTGACGCCGAGTTCGTCGAGCAGAGCGAGCGCGGCCCGTTCGCGGTTGTGCGGGGCGATCCAGGTGCCGTCCTGGAGCGAGCCGAAGCCGAGGAACCGCAGCCTGCGCACCAGTCGTTCCCGCGCGGCCCGGCTCTCGTCCGGGATCGCCTGCCACAGCACGGTCCAGTGCTCGCTCGGTTGCGTCGCACCGATCGAGAAGATGCGCCGGTCGCCGTCGGCCAGGATCGCGATCATCCGTGGCGTGAGCGTGTAGTGCACCAGCCTGCCGCGCTTCGCCGGGCGGAGCAGCTCGCCGCGGACCATCCTGGCGAGGGCGATGCGCGCCGCACCGGGCGAGAAGCCGAGCTCGCCGAGCAGCGCGACCAGCCCGCCGGACCACACCTCCCGCGTCTCGCGCGGCTCGATGTAGGCACCGGCGAGGGTGGTCACCAGCTCCTGCGGAGTCAGCTCACCGTCCTCGACCATGGGTTAACTCTATACACCACAGCCCACTGCGCCGTAACCTATCGAGGTGCTGTTCAACGTGGCGTCCTACTTCGTCGACCGGAACGAGCCCGATCGCGTCGCACTGATCAGCGGCGCCAGGCGCGTGACCTACGGCGAACTCGCCACGTTGGTGAACCGGATCGGCAACGTGCTGATCGAGCGCGGCGTCCGGCGCGGCGACCGGGTGCTGCTCGCGCTCGCCGACGGCGTCGAGTTCGTGGCCACCTGGTACGCGGTGCAGAAGATCGGCGCGGTCAGCGCGGAGGTCTACACGTTCCTGCCCGCCAAGGATTTCGCCTACTACCTCGGCTACACCGAAGCGGCCCTCGTGGTCGCCGACCAGAGCACCGCACCGAAGATGCGCGAAGCAGGCGCGACGAACCTGCTCGTGGTCGGCGCATCGTTCGACGAGCTGCTCGCGCGGGCGCCGGACGAACTCGACGCCGCGCCGACCACCTCGGACGACGTGACCATCTGGAAGTTCACCACCGGCAGCACCGGCTCGCCCAAGGCATGCCCGCACCCGGCAACCAGCCCGCTGCACAGTTTCCAGAACTACGCGCGCGGCGTGCTCGACATCCAGCAGGACGACGTGGTGCTCCCCGTGCCGAAGCTGTTCTTCGGCTACGCCCGCGACCTGGCGGCGCTGTTCCCGTTCGGCGTCGGCGCGACCGGCATCGCGTTCCCCGAGCGCAGCACGCCCGAGAAGATCTTCGAGCTGATCGCGGCACACCGGCCGACCATCCTGGTCAACGTGCCCACCATGATGTCCGCGATGATCGCCGACCCCGGCGAGCACGACCTGAGCTGCCTGCGCCTGGTCACGTCGGCGGGCGAAGCGCTCCCGGCCGAGCTGCTGGCCAAGTGGGACGCGCGGTTCGGCGTCCCGGTGCTGGACGGGATCGGGTCGTCCGAGGCGTATCACATCTACATCAGCAACCGGCCCGGTCAGGTGCGCGCGGGCAGCGCGGGCCAGGTGGTGCCCGGCTACACCGCGCGGATCATCGACGACGACGGCAAGCCGCTCCCCGACGGCGAAACCGGCGTGCTCGAAGTGACCGGCCCGACGACCGCGACCGGCTACGTCGGCGACCCGGAGAAGTCCGCGCGCACCTTCGACGGCGACACGGTGCGCAGCGGCGACCTGTTCACCCGCGACGCCGACGGCTACTTCCGCTACCAGGGCCGCACCGACGATCTGCTGAAGGTCGGCGGGGTGTGGGTGGCGCCGAGGGAGATCGAGCACTGCCTGATCGGCCATCCCGATGTGCTCGAATGCGCGGTGGTCGGTTACACCGAGAACGGTCTCGTCCTCCCCCGCGCGCATGTCACGCTCCGGGCGGACGTGACGGTGTCCGCGACCGAACTTCAGGCTTTCGTGAAAACCCGGCTCTCCCCGCACAAGTACCCCAGGGACGTACGGTTCCATCCGGAACTGCCGAAGACCGCGTCCGGCAAGATCGACCGGCGCGCCCTGAGAACCTAGGAGAGCATTCGTGGCCGAGCACTTCGACCTCGACATCGCCGACGGCGTCGCCACGATCACCCTGAACCGCCAGGAGAAGCTCAACGCGCTCACCGTCGACACCTGCGCCGACCTGCGCGACGTGTTGACCTACCTACCGGGCGAAGCCCGAGTCGTGGTGCTGACCGGTCGCGGACTCGGCTTCTCCGCCGGTGCCGACGTCGAGGAGCTCATCAACGCGATCCAGCACCTGAGCTCGACCGAGCTGATGACGTTCACCAGGACGACCGGTTCGGTGGTGCGCGCGCTGCGCGAATGCCCGCTGCCGGTGATCGCGGCCGTCAACGGCATCGCCGCCGGGATGGGCGCCGCGCTCGCGCTGGCCAGCGATCTTCGGGTGCTGGCCCAGTCGGCGACGTTCTCGTTCCTGTTCACCAAGGTCGGCCTGGCCGGCGC